>JAKSDK010000576.1 GCA_022360095.1 Phycisphaerales bacterium | reverse complement strand
CAGAAATTAGGAAACACGAACTTTAAATAGACCACTTTTTTAAGGAGTGAGTATTTTGTATTTCTCCAACAACAACGAGAAGGTTAGAATAACAAATTAAGAAGAATATTCCTCTGATAAATAATCAGTGACAAATTGTTGGAAATAAAGTTTAAAGTATAATTATTTTAAGAAAAGGAAGCAAGAATGGTCACTCTTATTTTGTTAAATGATTGCTGCTGTTAAGAATCTATGTATTATCTTAAGAATGACATGAAGGAATAAATAAGTAGAATAACACGGCAATTGTCATAAAAATCATATCAAATAAAATTAACTGAAACAGTTACGGCAGAATATTATCACACTGTACATACAAAGTAGACTGCAAAACAGTCAGTTTTTTCCTCAAAATCAGTAAAGAAATCGGTGAAGCGTGGCGTAAGAGTCTTACGCGCGCGAACCGTGCGAGCCTCGCACGCGCGTAGGGCGTGTGAGGCAAGAAAGAAAAACCGTTCCACACCTTTTGTTTGACTGCTCGCGCGCGTGCGCGCGTACCATACGGACTGTTTTGCAGTCTACACACAAAGTGAAACACTGATTTTCAACAACGCATCAATTTATTTCACAAAGAAAAATGGTTCACTTTGAAGGAAAACCTGAACAACAAATAAAAACAGCTAGTAATTACCCTCAACAGTAGTTTCCAAGATTTGCAAGTACTCTTGGTAGTGTTTTAGCAATCCTTCTTCAAAGTCTCTCAGTTTCTTAACTTCTTTAGATAACTGAATGGGAAAAAAGTGGGAACATAATTCTACCACATATTAAAAATGTGTAGATGTCTTAGACAACCCAAGGGTGCAGTTCTTAACCATGACTGTATACATGTACACTGCATAAGTATTTTTGTAATAACTCATCGCTCATTTCTTGAGATGGGGGGCTAGTGTCTATGAGAGTGTACACAGTGGAAATGACTTTTTGATGGTGTCATTTCCGTGCACAATTTCCAAAAGAAAATTTATCAGAAATACAAGTCACGTCTACAGACATGAAGTGAAACTGGCTAACAGGACGTTAGCACAGGAACACGTACATTGTATACAAATAAAGAAAGTTACAGCAAAAGGACAAGTTGGATATTGCATTAATTTCAGATACGTTTTCAATTTGATGAGTTTATAACATCTGTGTACACTTCTTAAAGATAAAGGTTGCCCATTTGCCATGCACAGTGCAGTATTTGGAATGTTTGTACAGTATCAATGAAGAGACACTTACTTTTACACCTTGCTCTTTTTCTGTAAGTCTCCGAATTGGATACCTGAAATAAGAAGGCAGAAGATACAGGTATTAGCCATACACCTTTTCTTGTACTTTTTCAAAGCCTCTGGCCTGGGTTGTTCAAACGTTGGATAGCACTATCCATCGAATAAATCGCTATCTACTGGATACATGTAAGTATTAGGGAAACCAATAATTTTTTTATTGCACTATCCACTGGATAGCAATTTATCAGGTGGATAGAGTTATCCATCTTTTCAACAACTGGGGCCTGATTTCCAGGTATGAAATGTTAACACATCTACACTGCCTACAAACAACCTTTTTCAGTTAACTCATTGCTACATGTACTGTATTTGAGGACTTATCTTCTGAGCAAGAT
>JAKSDK010001215.1 GCA_022360095.1 Phycisphaerales bacterium | reverse complement strand
ATTAGTTGATTCTTTAAGTTATTCTTGTGGTCAAAAACCTCCGTCCTTTCTTGCAATGAATTTCTACCTAACCTTTGCCTCACACATTTTTTCTTAGCACCTTTGGTTCTCGAAGGGTGAAAGTTTTATTTAGTTTCACATCTTCTATTTGCATTCAGTTTGGAGTCACTGTTTTAGGAAGAATTATGCAGATCGAGCCCCCTTGATAGCTGCATTAAAATTCTTACAAAAGGCAAATCCAATAATTGTTTTATTATTCACTTAAAACTATTTCCAAGTTAAAAACTTAAGTAAATTACTATCTCCATGTTTATAATACATGTATTTGCATGTTCTTTGGCAGTTTCAAAACCAGTAAAGGGATGTTTAGTTTAGATAGCAGGTATTCTTTAAATAGAAGTTTTCATCCTTGAAATCATATATTTTATCAAATATATTTTATTTAACATTGAAATTAACCGTTTTATCAAAGGAACAAGTAATTGTTTATTAATTTCTTTCTTTATTTTTTAAAGATCTTTTTCCTGTAATATCCTCTGTGAAGATCTTTAATTATTGGCTCATTAATTCCTATTTGTATGATGATGTTCTTGCAGTAATTAATTAGGTGTACATGATTTCTATTGTGATGTGCTCAGTTCCTAAGAAGTGCATCATTTAGAAAACCTGATGTTTGCGCTATTGTTTTTTCAACTTGAATACTAAAAACATATGCACATACATGCAACCATTATTAATGCTGAAATGCATCTGTACAATTACTGAATCCACTTAAATATATTTCGATCAGCTTTGGACAAATCTTTTGTTTGACTGTTGCACATGCAATTGTTATAATAAAAGGATTCATCCTAAAAATGAAAATGAGCAGTTAAGCATTAAAATGCACCTATCCTAAAGTGTATAGCACCAATTTAATTTTTCATTTATGTATTTTTGTCATTAGTTCCTTGGAGACAATTCCAGTGAGATTTGCCTGAAAGTGTGATTTCTTTTCACCACTGCCTATTAAATCACACTTCTGTATCACACTCTTTTCTACATGGATCACACTTCTCAAGGATGAATTCTAAGAAATCACACAACTGACGTATGCCGAGTAAAAGTGTGATTCCAGGAATCACACTTCTATCACACTTTCGAAAGTGTGTGAACAGACGTGTGATCACACATTATTTTGCATGGGATTTATTGTCTTATCTGAGTGTCAATAGGGAT
>JAKSDK010000543.1 GCA_022360095.1 Phycisphaerales bacterium | reverse complement strand
TACCAAAGAAATGAACTAAGCAGATATACACTCTATCGAGACTATACAGCTAAGACAAGTTATTGAGCCAATCAGTGTTTCAATGAGTCACTGTATCAGTCAGGATGCCGTAAGTCAGTCAGCAAGTCTGCTCTAAATCATTCAGTCAGTACGTCTGCTTGTCAGCCTCCCAGAGAGTAAAGGTGGCCAGTTTACAAGTCACCAAGTGAGTCAATGAATTAGCTGGCAAGCCCTAGGAAAGTTAGCAAGTCTACTGTAAATCATTCAACCCCGTAAGTCAGTTTGTTAGTTCCCGGACAGCAGGGACAGCCAGTAAGTCATCCAGTAAGACAATGAATTTGCCAGCAAGTCCTTACGCAGTTAATAAGTCTGCTCTGACTCATTCAATCAGTGTCCGTTTGACAACCATCAGACAGTAGAGTCAGCCAGTCAGTGTTTCTGTGAGGCAATAAGTTGGTCAGTAAGTCCTAAGACAGTTAGCCAGTGGGTGCCAAATCATCTAACCAGTGATTTAGCTTCTCAGCCCCCAGAGAGAAGTGTCAGCTGGTATGTCCTTCATTGAGTCAAAGAATTAACCTGCACAAGTCCTAAGATGATCAGTCAGTCAACCCCCAACAGCAGAGTCAGTCTACCAGCCCCAAAAGTCATTCATTGAGTCAAAGAATTAGCCTGCATAAGTCCTGAGACAGTCGGTCAGTCAGCCACCAAACAGTAGAGTCAGCCTCTCTTTCCTTCATTGAGAAACAAATGAGCCAGTAAACCCTAAAACAGTCTACAAGGCAGTTATACATCATTCAGTCACTTTGTCAGCCCCAGACAGTTGGACAGCCAGTCAGCCTTTTTAATGTGAGTCACTGACATGGTCAGTAAGTCCTTAGACAGTCAGGAAGTCCACTCTAAATCATTCAGGCAGTGAGTCAGGTTGTCAGACCCTACACAATAGACTCAAGCAGGCAGTGAGTTGAGGAGTTACAGTAAGACAGTCAGTCAGTTAATACTGAGTCATTTGATCAGTCATAGGGTCAGCTGAATAGCCCCCAGTCAGTACAGTCAGCCAGTACATCCGTAGTCTCAGTTTACATATTCCAAAGAAATATACTGCCTTTTAAAACATTGCGGCAATGAATTGGCCACTAAGTCTTCTAGCTGGCCCTCAATCAATAGAGTCAGTCTCCCAGGTAGTCAATTCTCCAGAAGAGTCAGTCAATCGGTCACTTAGCCAGTGACTAACCCAGTCAGATGATTAGTCAGTCAGCCAATGTAACAGTCAGGCCCTGACCCTGTATTCATTCAGTCATGATTGGGAACGAAGTCTGAACCAGTAATCAACAAGTCAACCATATCTCTTTCATCATCAGTCAGTTAGAAAACAGTGATAAAGACCTGGCAAGACTCACATCGTCAGAAAGTTAGCTTGCAAATTCAGCAGTACAGGTCTGTAACAATCAACTAAT
>JAKSDK010001492.1 GCA_022360095.1 Phycisphaerales bacterium | reverse complement strand
GTTTCACTTTAAGAAAATTAATGCACATATTTGATAACTCAAAACAAAATTTTCCTATTCTATTATTAAATTATAAATGGAGAAAAATGCTTTTCATTAAGCTAACAAACAAACATTTCAAGTCCATTGTGAGAAAAAGATATTTTTTGTTTAACAAACTTCAGTTAGTGTTCAGTTTCAGTTAAAAGAACTCACAAAATAATTGTATAATTTAATGTACCAGGGTAATTTTTTCAAGAAGCTTTTATTGAAGTGACTACTAACACCAAAGAATCTTAAGTTAGTTTACTTCCACAGAATTCTAGAAATTAAGCCTTTACTGGCAAAATGTTTTTGTAAAGCTGTTTATTTCTTGGTTGAAGCTGAATTTAACTGCATGGAAAGAACAGCTATTGCTGTACAGAAAAGGAATTCTATGTTACCGTAGTAACAGCTGGACATAAAAACATTAGTCAGATCAATTTCACTTAAAAAAAGTCAATTTTCAAAAAGTAAAACAAGGCAAAGGTGCTACCGACGTTTTCACCAATAAAACAATTTTTTGGAGCTGTGAAGCACTGTATGTGTATGAATATTAATTTTATTACCACCTCTACTATCGCTATACTTGAAGGCAAAAAAATTTCACTGTTGGCTTGTGTAAATGAAGAATTTTTTTCTGTCAGAGGGAGTGTCATCCCTGGCAAATAAATGGTCTCATCGTTCTGCGTTTACCACAGCTTTGAACTGAGCACACACAAGCTTTAATCTTGATATCTGCTGGGACTTCACATTGACAAAGTGTACAATGTGTACCATGTCATATTATAAACCAGGCTCTGAAGTTGTCCAAAGAGCTCATGATCCAATTAAGCAAGATGCCAATAAGACATGTACTTTTCTTTACTTTTTGATCAATGAGTTTGATGAGGGATCAATATCATGAGTTCTTTCAGCCAGATTTCCAGTTGTTTAAAAGATCTGGTAAGACATCTTGACGGCGGGATGTTGTACAAAATAACAAAGTACACAATGGTACAACAGCTGAAACAGCTAACTTGCATCTTGTTGTTTGGACTTCATAGTTCGTTTCACTGCCTGAACAAGGGATTCTTGAAGAACTGG
>JAKSDK010001721.1 GCA_022360095.1 Phycisphaerales bacterium | reverse complement strand
CGCAACTTACGCGAGTTTGGCGTCAGTCGCTCGGACGAACTGGAGGTGAATCAGTGAATAGTGCAGGATATTCACTGATAGAGTAGCCAGTCAGAGCTCGCGAAAAACACTATCCACTGTTTTAGTATATATTAAATCTATATATTAAGGTGTTTCGCTAACAGAGACCAAACTACCAAACTAATGTTTTTCAATCACCTTAAAAGTGATTTTATCCTTGTCCGATCGCTACATACTTTTCACCAGTGATTGACTATGAATTGAAGTTTGTCAAAATGCAGTTTTTATTAAAGTCGATATCACTATGACAACAATAAACAAAAAACTTTGAAATCGATAAAATTCGAATTACCTGCTACTGAAAATCTGACACCAGGAACTTATTGTGTCGTGTCTAGCAAATAACCTTCGTATGTAAGAAGAAAAACAATTCTGAATGTTTGAGTTCAAATAAAACGTCTAAATATATTTCAAGCTTTATATTTTCAATAGACGTGATGAAATGTTTAATAAAAAAAGTTCTAAGTAACTCAAATTAATCTTAAATAGCGCCAGAAGGCTGCTAAACATCATATTTCGATGCTTGGAAATTTTGGTGTATTTTCCTTCTTGCGATCTTGAAAACTAGTACCTGTCTAACAGCAACTTTACCTTAATTTTTTAACTTTTAGCGCTTTTTTGAATTTCTCTGAAACGGCTTGACAGAATTCTTTTTAAACCTCATCACAATCATCATGAAGTGTATGATTATGTCTGAAACTTTTATTAACATTGATTTACTGTAACAATTTGATATTTCAAGACGAACCTAGCCTACGAACGGGCCAAAAATCCACGTTACAACATTCACTGTTTCGACGTTTTGCTAATTTTTCAAATTCATGCCTACCATAATTACGTCCATGGCTAGTACATTTCAATGTGAAAATTGTCAATGTTTTACAATCAAAATATGCAATAAAACTCATACTAAAGAAAGTACCGTATTTGGAATGAGAAGAAAAGATAACTGACCAATCAAACTTAGCAAACAACGTGATATTACTGGCTTACCACCTGGGCCAAACGTAACATTATGAAACCCATTGACGTCCTCGCGACTTCTTGAAGTTGTCACTTCAAAAAAAGATGCCTCGTTGACCCTCTGTATAGGCT
>JAKSDK010001702.1 GCA_022360095.1 Phycisphaerales bacterium | reverse complement strand
GTTTTAATTAGTTGCCGACAAAATCACTAAGTCAAAAGTCATAGATCCTAACAAAGATAAACAGCATACGGATCAATGACTTGCGTTGCGGCGTCTTACAAACAGGAAAAGATCGGATTGTTATGAATCTTCTGAGTACTCCGATTTTTGGTATGCTTCGGGCGAAGATGGGTTGGCTGCAGGCACGTCAAGGTGTGCTGGCGGAAAATGTTGCCAACGCCAATACGCCGAAGTTTCAAGCAAAAGATCTAAAAGAGTTGTCGTTCGACGACATGGTCAGCGCCCAGCGCCCCAATGTCGCCACGCGCACCACCCATACGGCGCATATTCCGCTTGCGCCCACAAGCAGCCCAAGCCCGTATCGTGTGCAGGACAGGCCCGACACGGAGGTCAGTCCCAGCGGGAATTCGGTGGTGCTGGAAGATCAAATGCTCAAAATTTCGAGCAACCAGGCGGACTTTCAGGCCGCCACGAGCTTGTACACAAAAAGTATCGGTATGCTGAGGATCGCGCTTGGCGGAAGCCAGCGCTAGCAAGTGAGGCCCCACATGGATTTCTTTAAATCGATTAAGCTTGCGGCTGCCGCCATGACGGCGCAAAGCGGCCGTATGCGCGTGATTGCGGAAAACATCGCCAACTCGGATTCCACGGCCGATAAGGCCGGTGGCGATCCTTACCGCCGCAAGATCCCGGTGTTCAAAAACGAACTCGACCGGGAGATGGGCTTTAACCGGGTCAATCTGGACAAGATCATCCACGACAAATCACCTTTCGGCAAAAAACTCGACCCGGGTCACCCGGCAGCCGATGCGGAGGGGTACATCAAAACGTCCAATGTGGACGGCTTGGTGGAGATGGTGGATATGCGCGAGGCTCAGCGAAGCTATGAAGCCAATCTGAACGTCATCAAATCGACGCGCACCATGATCGGACAAACCTTGGAGCTGCTGCGCCGATAACCGGGCGGTCAGTTGGGAGAGCGGGACATGACAATAGATCCAACCAGCGCGGCTGCGGCCTACGCCAAGATCGCGAAAGGAGCGGCAACGCCGGCAACGGCTGCCGCCGACAAGGCAACCGGGCTTGATTTTGGCCAG
>JAKSDK010001630.1 GCA_022360095.1 Phycisphaerales bacterium | reverse complement strand
GAATGCCTGCCGTCAGGTTACTAATTGGCTCCTGCTGACGTAAGTGATCCCCAAAACGGTATGTAGCGTAATACTTTACAGCGCCTTGAGATAAGGGGGCAGGGGGTCTCCAAAAAAAAGTATGGCATCAGTTTGGTCTAGAAATAAGGGGTGGGGCGGGATCCCCGGGCCCCTCCCCTGGATCGGCCACTCCTTCACTCCCACTAAAGTGTTCCGGTCACATCTAATACTTTTTCTGTTTTCCTTTGTTTTTATAGGTGCAAGTAGCGGTCTAGACGTAACTGGAAAATATTTAATCCACTACATTAATATTAGATATTAATTCAAGTGGCTGTCGCTATTAACTTATTTTTTGTCCAGTTTAAATACAATGTCCAGCAATGTGAGTTTATCAAGTTTTGAAGTGTGCATGTTACTTTTGCGTTCATTCTCCCATTCCGTTTTCTTATTTGCGGTTATTTGCTTCGAACTCCTAATAACTCACGGGATCAACACTGCTTCATAGTACACTGAAAAAATATAAACGCTTAAAATTCTTTGTTGGTCAGCGGCAGTTCACGGGGACGGACGTGTTCTGACCTCTGACTTAGTTTCGATCTAGTGAACGTGTTTGACCTTTTTTTTTGCCGTCAATCGTTTTGTACCGTTCCATATTTTAGTTCTTTGTCTATTTCTGCTTAATTTTATGTACAAGTCGGTGCATGTGCGTTTTTTTCTTTTTTCTTTGTTTTTACATTGTTTTATACTTTTGCCTCCATGAAACAACCTATTCAGTAATATTCTTAATTAATCTATAACGCTTCTCATCAGCTAGATTTATTTAGCTCTTTAGCTATTGTCTAGCTGAGGTGGTTTGTTTAATATCTTTTTTTGTGTGTGATATAAATAAAGTTAATGAAGTTGTCTTGTCTTCTTTGTTTTTTTTTGGCTTGTTTGTCTCTCTATTTGATGTAAAATGAGGATTCCATTAGTGTTCTTCAAACCCGTTACCCCGACTCAAATTTTCGTGCAATCCCGTTGTTCCGATGTATTTTCGGCATTCCGCCACCCATGCATCATTTCGAAAAGCAAGCTCGACTTTGCGCCCTTTAAACAGAACCAAAGAAGACTGATCGAAACTCCCGGGGGGAGGGGGTATTTCCTTGTAAGAGGCTAATGAGGATGTGCCGCTGGATATGGTCGCATTTTCACGACTGGATTGACTATAATGGAGTCGCATTTTTAATAGAGTTACTAGAATGGGG
>JAKSDK010001847.1 GCA_022360095.1 Phycisphaerales bacterium | reverse complement strand
CCTGCCAACTTTGTTCATACAGTACTGAGTCCATCAGTCATTTTATTCAACTGTCTATAAGAAAGACAGCTCTCTAAATGACCAGTTACTGCTGATCCGAATGGTGTCTGTCTTAGAGACAGTTGACTGTCAAATGTGATAAACGCCTTTTGGTATTTGGAACTTATTGTGAAACCACAAGCAAGGCATTTTAAGTTTGCTTTTTCCAGTGAAAGAATTGACATTTCTTCTAGCCACCACCTAGACTTTCCCAAACTCCTTTTTGATTCTAGCAAGCCTGGAAATAAAGCTTAAATTCCTCTTTGTAATACTACATTAACTCTCTTTGCTCTCAGTACTTGGCTTTCACATATTGACTTGTCTGCAACTCTAATAGAAATCTAAATTTACGATGTACCAAACAACAACATTTTTTTTTTAAGTATAAATTTTATACTTAAAAAAATTTACCTTCCCTTCCTTGTGAAAGTTGCTGGTCGGTCTGTGCTACTTGTTGGTTTGCCTGCGACTGTTGATAATACTGCCGATATGGATCTGATGACGGTGCATAATAACCTTTGAAAGAAGCCAACTAGAGTATTAATAAAGTTTAACTCTTAAACTCTTGATATGACAATAGTTTACAGCTGTACTAGCCAATGCACAATCACAGGTGAGGGGAGAGTACAGAACATGCCCTGTGCATTTTACTCTTTTACTCTGAACAGGGATCAAAAGCCAAAAAAACCCGACTCTTTTCATAAAAATCCTATAAACAAATGGTACCTTTGATAAGTGCTAGTGAAGAAGTTTCCTTTGAATGGTAATACCACAGGATTTTATTCAAAGACTCAAAAGTAACAACTAGTAACTTCAGTGGAACCTCCATGTGCGACCACATATCCAAAACACCAAAACCTACACAGTTTAAGTCTTAAAGTTGCAACCTCTCATAAACGACAACCTCCTGTAAGCGACCGCAACCTCTAATAATAAGAGGCTGATGGTTTAATGATTTTCTATTGTTTTTAACCACTTGTAAGCGACCACTAGACGAGTTTTACGATCTCTTATGATCTCTGTGTACACTATACTATTTAGAGTATAAGAAGAACTTTAGTAACAACATGAAAGTGCACAAATCGTAACTTTGACATTGCACTCAATAAGTTCTCTTCCTTAAAGTAGATGTGCCCGGACTTCTTCTCGGAAGAAACCCCCTGTGGTTCAACTCTCTTAAGAGACAACCTCCCGTAAGTGACCGCTAAGTGTTCGTAGTTTGGGTTCTTGCTTCAGGGAGATTCAACAATTATTACCAAAGTTTAGGAAGTGTCAAATTAAGGCCTCTAATCCATGCTCAAACTGCTCTTGCTCTGACGCTGGTACATTGCATAACTTTCAAGTGATACCGGGAACAAACACGCGTGATTAGATTGCGTTCTTTGCCATCAAGTCTTAGTAAAAGCCGACTAAAAAAAAGCCAAGCATGGGTAATATAGCAACCATGATAACAGAAACGCGGTTACCTCATGAAAAGCGGAACACATAACTCTAGGAATATGTGTTCTCCTACCCAAGAAACACATATCCCTAATGATCTGTGTTCCCCAACCAAGAAATCACACATCCCTAGGGATATGTGTCCACTTAACCAGAAAACTCATATCCCTACTACTCGGTGTTCCCCTATCCAGGAAACACATATCCCTAGTGATATGTGCTCCCCTATCCAGGAAACACATATCCCTAGTGATATGTGCT
>JAKSDK010001369.1 GCA_022360095.1 Phycisphaerales bacterium | reverse complement strand
TGAGAAATTGTCATCACAGTTGCCATGTGAATGGTCAAGATTCAATTAAAGTTGTTGGAATAACTTGGGGGCAGTTTTCACCAAATCTATTCAGACTTCCAGTAGCTGATATAATTCTTGGCTCTGATTGCTTCTATGACATCAAAGGTGATTATGGTATTAAGATAACGTATCTGCTTGAATACGTGCCCACCCTGTAATAACCACCCTCTCTGGAATAAGCACCCCTCTCCCCTGCCCCTCACGTTGTTTTAACAAATGAAAGGCATTAACATTGACCGTAGGTTTATGTGGATAATATTATAGTATTTGTTTTTTAATGAAAGATTTAGCAAAAATAAAGTTACTGTTTGTTTAAAAAAAAAAACTTAATAAGTGCCCCCTCAATTAAGTGCCCTCCTTCCATTATATTGTAAGTGCCTGTTCTTTTAGCCAAAATTTTAAATACACGCCTGGGCATTTTCTTTTAAGGAAATGCAGTATGTAAAAATGTTCTTAAAACGTAAATTTGAGACTTTACGAGACTGTGAGACCCCAGTTTCACAATTCAAGACTTCAAGACACAAAATCACTTGAAAATGAGACTTCGAAACCGATCACAATTGCTTTTCAGATTTTTTGATATTGGGCTAAAATTTTCCAAGACCCATGTTTTTGAGGAATCATTCTTTTAGAGGAGTGGTGGGTCCTGGCTGTATACAATATTAAAATTAGTTTGCACCATCCACAGGTACTTCCCTTGATCTTGACTTTTCATGTATTTCAGTGTGTGTCAGTGTGTCTATATTCTCTGCTTAGTTTTCACTATCATTATGTCAGCATAAATGTAGCTGGGGGCAAAAAAGTGCACTCGTGTTTATCCTCTTGTTTTTTACAAAATATAGATTTTGATGACATTCTGGCCACAGTGTCCTTTTTGATGGAGAAAAATGTACAAGCAAAGTTCTGGACAACTTACCAGGAGAGAAGGTACTTGAACAGCTATTAATCCTATTTTTGATTATGAAATAATGTGGGAATTGAACTGTCAAATCTGAGAAAAGACTTACAAGATTGGCTCAGGGGAGGAACTT
>JAKSDK010000794.1 GCA_022360095.1 Phycisphaerales bacterium | reverse complement strand
CCAAGAGAATATCAATCCTATTTACAGAATAGTGATACTTCCTTCAGGAGTGCCTATAATGGAAATGCTATGATCGATATGCTGGAGGTAGATCCTCGATTGGTTGTTCTCTGGGCTGGGTATGGGTTTTCGAAAGATTATAACCAGGGAAGAGGGCATACTTATGCTGTAAGTGATCTCCACAACTCATTGAGAACGGGTGGTCCGACAGGCCCCGATGATGGTCCTATGCCAAGCACTTGCTGGACATGTAAAAGCCCGGATGTACCACGGCTCATGGCTGAGATTGGGGTGGATAACTTTTATAAAGGCAAATGGGCTTCCAAAGGAAGCGAGGTAGTGAATGCTATTGGCTGTGCCGATTGCCATGATGAAAAAACAATGAATTTAAGAATAACACGCCCTGCACTTATTGAAGGCTTTAAAGCCATGGGAAAAGACATTAACCAAGCCACGCATCAGGAAATGCGTTCTTTGGTATGTGCCCAATGTCATGTTGAGTATTACTTCAATAAGAATATACCAGGAAAAGAAGGTATCCCATATCTTACTTTTCCATGGAAAAATGGCTTCACCGCAGAGGACATGGAAAAATACTACGACGACATAGAATTCAAGGATTGGACACATGCACTCAGCAAGGCCCCTATGCTGAAAGCGCAACACCCTGGCTATGAGGTTTACCTGACCGGCGTTCATGCCAAACGTGGTGTATCATGCGCTGATTGCCATATGCCTTACAAGACCGAGGGTGGACAAAAATTTACGGATCATCACATCCAGTCTCCATTGAACAATGTTTCCAATAGTTGCCAGGTTTGCCACAGAGAAGAAACAAAAAATCTGATTGCGGATGTTTATGACCGACAAAGTAAAATTTTAGAAAACAGAGACAAGTTGGAGGAAATTCTGGTAAGAGCCCATGTAGAAGCAAAAAAGGCTTGGGACCTGGGAGCTAATCAAGAACAGATGCACGACATACTCATGGATATTCGTCATGCCCAATGGCGTTGGGATTATGCTGCTGCATCTCACGGAGGCTCATTCCATTCACCTGTTGAAATCGGAAGGGTTATCAGTAAGGGAATTGAAGTAGCGCAGGAAGGCCGCATCAAACTTGCCCGATTATTAATTCAATTGGGTTTTGATGGAGAAGTTCCTTACCCTGATATAGAAACAAAAAGCAAGGCGCAAGCTTTCATTGGACTCGACATAGCAAAATTAAAAGAGGAAAAACAAGCGTTTAAAGAAAATTTATTGCCTCAATGGCTTCGTGAAGCAGAAGAACGTGAAGCCGCTATGGGGAATGAATAGTTAATACAATTTTATATCTGATTGTGTCCAATAAAATCAGATCTTTGTGGAGTGAAGAACTGTTTACTTTAGGTTCTTGACTCCCTTTTATTTATATCATTTGCTGACAAGAAGTGCTATCGTTATATCTATGAAAAAGTATTTTTCTTTTTTATTCTCCACACAATTCATGACAGTACTGATACTGTTGTTCTGTATCGGAATGGGTGTAGCTACTTTCGTTGAAAACGATTTTGGAACCCCCGCGGCACGTAAACTGGTATTT
>JAKSDK010000383.1 GCA_022360095.1 Phycisphaerales bacterium | reverse complement strand
TGCTCTCTTTTTTATTTGTTATAAGGATACTCCAGTCCTTCTACATCATGTCTTGTGGGTACTCCTTGAGAATTGTATATTAGCACAGAAGCCAATAGAACAGTTAAGGTAAAAATCTGGTGATCATCCAAACCTTTACCACTTGCAGCGTCAATTCCCTCAGAGTCCAGTAAAACCACTGTAAACTCCTGGCCGTTAGAATTCTGAGTTTAACAGCATAATACGAATCAGGAAATAAGTAAATTTGATTGAAGAAAATTGTTGTAGCTTTAGAGACAAAACATGATAAGAGCCCTAAAAACAAATGGCAACCTTCATGTTAACGAACGTATTACGGTTTCTTCCAATTCCCTCTTAATTCAATTTTGTTGCGGGTAAACCCAGAATTGTACTCGTTATTTCTTAGACTAAAAAAACATTGAATAGGGGAAGGGGGAGTAGCGTGACATGGTTTTGTTTAGAGGGGATGGGAATATGGGCGTAATTTGAAAAAAAAAGAAAAGATGGAAGTGTCCCTTAAGTTTTTTTCGAGGTTGTACCATAAAAAGTTTCGAAACAATCTTGAAAGCTGTGCATTCAATTGTGTATTGAAATTTTACTGCCAGTGACGTAACTGTTTTCTGAGGCTCATGCACCAACAATAGTGATTCCTAAAATAACTTGCCCATCTCAAATGCAAGGTACAGTTTCGCTACGTTGACCTCCCCAGGCTCATGTACGTAAAATCATCACCCTCAATACTTTCAGTCTCTTCCAGCCACTTGTGGTACTTGTTCAGGATAAATTCATTTTCCAAGTAATAATTATTATTTATCATCTTTTGAATTCCAAACCTTATACTTTCTGGGTACAATCCATAACCAGATCCCCATGGTTTCAGGCTCCATAGAATGTCCGAGGGGGAAGACGCCCGGCTGATCAAACGCTTCGCTTAACACGAATGACTTCCCTTTTCTGTATGTGCCAGCAATGGACACAACACACACTGGACCTAAGAAGCCACCGATCAGACATATCATTAGTCAGATGATTTGGTACCTTACACAATCGATATAAAGGCAGTTACTTTTATTAAGAATAAAAGTTATATCTATTATTAGTATATACACACTCAGTGATCTTGATAATTCAAGCAATCTGATTGGTTAGCTATCTCGGACTATGACGTTTTAGTAAAATCCAGCTAGTGGTCTATTATCAATGCTGCCTTCTGATTGGTTGAGCTACTACTAGGCTATATGTTATAGCCTACCAGTAGCGAAAAGCGCGCGCTTTTCGGCGGCAAAAAAAGGATTAAAGTCTAGCTTTACCAGCTTTAACCTCATGGCCTCTG
>JAKSDK010000551.1 GCA_022360095.1 Phycisphaerales bacterium | reverse complement strand
GTCTTTTTCCGACATTTCGTAGTTTTTGCACGTGAGTATTTCACAATTACTTAAACCTGCTGCAGATGAAACTTGCATTTAGTTTGATGGATAGTCTTTGTGTGTTTCAAAGGTGTGCTCTTTTGGTTTAATTTAACGACGAAAGTAGCCGGGGGCCATGCTCTGAGTAGCCGGAGGAAATCCCCGGCCCCCGGCCCTTAGTGACAACCCTGTTCAGGGGAAACTTGGCTTGTTCCTGAGGGTGTACCCTGTTTAGAGGTTCCAATAGAAATTTAATCCAATGGAGGAATAGAGGTTTCATGGCTGTGAAAGGTCGACTTGTACACAATTAAGTATGGTAAAAAAATGAGGCTTAGCTTCTTTCCTTCTTGGGGATTCTAATTTCAAAGATTATCATAAATAATTAGTTTCTTTGAAGACAACTTTACCCTCAAGTTTGTCAGAATCGTATAACCCTGAGGCATCTGAATTCCCCTCATTCATTTAGAACCACGCTGGAGTTTTTTAGCCGTCCAATCAGAAGCACGGAAATTGTTTGCCCAAATATGGAATCATAAAATTGAAGGCCTTCCTCTTTCAAAAAATAGCTAATAACGGATTCTTCTAGTCCTTATCAATTCTCCAACTGAATAGTACACACTGTTGAGCCTTTTACATTTTTTATATCACATAATCAATGGACAAAAACAATAAATACATTACAAATAGTGGAGCAAACAGAAGACTTATTCCAAAAGGCCTTTGTACATTGCTGTCAACCTTAGAAAACTAAGAGGTAAAAAGGTCACATTATGTTGACACATACTCTTTTAAGCGCGCTAGCTTTCGTCAGGCTTGCAAGTTGCTAATGATAATTAGTTGACTTTTTCTTGTTCGAAGGAAGTCATCCTGGCTATTTTGGGAATCATTCTGATTTTGGTCGAATTTAACTTTCTAACACTGCAATTGCCTTTGTACCACTTTGCTTACACCAACAGTCTTGTACATCACATGATCAGTAATTCCGTATTAAATTAAATTTTGATTAATTTGTTTTCCAAAAAAACCCTACATTGGAACAGAGCTACACGCTTTAGGGTTTTATGCTTCTAAGTTTATGGAATTAGACTCTTCCCTTTTCACAAACTTACAATATATTAAATGCCTATAAAAAATTAACAATACACGACTTTCATTATGATGGACCACCCGGGCAGAGTGGTAACTAACCGCATCAGAGCAAGGCAAGTAAGGCCACAGTAACCAAAACAAATCAAAGTGACGTGATGCGATGTGACACGAAGCATTCTTATCTAGCATGAAATATGTTGTAGAGCATGTAGTTTCTGGAAGAACAAGATATTCCTGGAGGGTCACTTTGCGGTCGAAGACTGTCTGAATTAAAGAACAAAGAACTAAAATTTTGGTTGAAATGCAGAGGTGATCCAGGCAAAGGCCTCAAAACCAAAGCTGAACTTGTAAAGAGGTAAGACAGAGAACGCTTTGTCATCTTACTTACATTCTACCAGTCACTTGTGAGATTTGTTCAAGTTTAATAATCATCTGATATCTTTATCAGGGTAGAAGAGTACATCAAGATTGGAAAGGACAAAAATATTGTGGATCCCGAGCCAACTGGTCTGTACACCAAGTGAAAACAGCAACGCATTGGAGTCAGAGCTACATCGAGTATTACGGAGTCCTCACATGGTGATCCTAGTAATAAACCATCTGTCAAGTATCTCACTGATAGATGGAGTACGTCTCTTGAAAAGATGCCTATGTTCAGCAGGGCAGAAATGAATGAGCACATAGCCAGATTGGGAAAAAGTATTTCCACTATTCAACATCATTCTGTGCCAAAGTCCTTAAGAAAAGTGAAGACATTCCTTGAAGATGAATATCTAAGGGAAATAACTGCTGCGAGTGGTGACCACTGTTGTTTAACAGGAAAACACCTGTTGCTGTACTTAAAAGTGGATTCATTGTATCCGAAGCATTTCCTGTTCTTGGCGCATCACTCGATGTCAAAGTTATTGACTTTGGAAGCTCTATTGTTTTGGTTTAGCTGAGGTGAAATGTCCTCATACCAAGTTTCACGTTGAGGCATGCTCGGACCCGAATTTCTTCATGGAGAAGATAAGTGACACACAATGTAGACTTAAAAGGGACCATGTCTACT
>JAKSDK010000881.1 GCA_022360095.1 Phycisphaerales bacterium | reverse complement strand
GACCGCCCCAAGGTCACTCTTGTCGGCAAGGGTGTCTGTTTTGATACCGGCGGCCTTAATCTGAAGCCGGGAAACTCCATGGCCCTGATGAAAAAGGATATGGGTGGCGCGGCCAATGTGCTTGGGCTCGCATCGATGATCATGGCGCAAGATATCCCCGTTCGCCTGCGGGTTCTCATCCCGGCTGTCGAAAACGCCGTGTCCGGTCCCGCTTTCCGGCCCGGCGATGTACTGACCAGCCGAACCGGCCTGACGGTCGAAATCGGCAATACGGATGCGGAGGGACGGCTGATACTGGCCGATGCGCTGGCCCTGGCTGACGAGGAGGCACCGGACCTTCTTATTGACCTTGCAACCCTGACCGGCGCCGCACGTGTCGCGCTTGGTCCTGAATTACCGCCGTTTTACACCGATGATGAAACGTTTGCCGCGGAATTGAGTGCCTGTGCAAGTGCCACCGAAGACCCGCTCTGGAGAATGCCGTTGTGGAGGCCTTATCTGAAAATGATGGAGTCCGGGATTGCGGACACGAACAATATATCCGGTGGCCCCTTTGCCGGGTCCGTTACTGCGGCGCTGTTTCTTTCACGGTTTGTCGAACATGCCGCAACCTGGGCCCATCTTGATATTTACGGCTGGATGCCCACGGCAAAACCCTTCGGTCCGGTGGGGGGCGAGGCTCAGGGTATTCGGGCGCTTTATCAGTTGATCCGGGATCGATTTTCCAACTGATTTACAGTTGCTTCCGTAATTGCACTGACGGGTAAGGTGGGGCTATAACGGGTCCGAAACAAAATCGGGAGCAGGAATTGTGCCCTCGTTGTCAGGCTGATCCGCTTCGTGTGGATAGGTCAGTATTCAGACGCGATAGGGGCATCTTTCCAACGGTCGTCTGTTTATCCTTTGATAAACAGTGCAGAACGTCTGAGCGGAAATCGGGATGGCAACAGAACTTCGTCCATCGCAAGCGCTGCAATTGTGGCAGAAGGCGACACTTGATCTTGTTCGGGATGACGAACCGGATCTCTCCATGCGGCAAATGGTGATCCTGCTGACGGTCTATCTGGAAGCACCGCCCCACACGGTTCGCGATCTGGCAGTCAAACTGGGCGTTACGAAGCCCGCGATCACGCGCGCGCTT
>JAKSDK010000104.1 GCA_022360095.1 Phycisphaerales bacterium | reverse complement strand
GTCCCTCACTATGATATCTGTTTAAAAGGGAAACCTACAAATCTATTGCCTTTCGTTGGGCCCCAGACCGCTGATACCTTCAAAGGTGCCTTCCAGCAGTTACTGGAATAGCCTGGAAACTACTTGAATGTAAAGTTAGCTGAGGATATCTAAAACTTCAGTTGAACTAAATTCCCTGTAACGACTACCCAAAATGCTAAGATTTAAAATATTATAGTCCTTTCCAGGAGTTTTTTTATTCATCGATACTGCTGAAATTAGTAATCTTGCCTAGTTTTAAAGTGTTATGTTTGAAGCAAGCAAAGATATAATAATAGTTTCAGTCGTAAAGTCGCAAAGTTTTACACACACTTATATGGTGTTGGTTGTGGTGGTGGTGGAGTTTCTTGAGGCTTAGGGTCCCTCTATGACAGAGGTTAGAAAACTTGATTGGTGATATAGAAGCTTATAGATGAATCAGAAGTTCAAAACGTGACATCGAGTCAGTGTTTATGTAATGATGGCTTCAGGAAACGTGAATCCTGTTGTTTGATGAAATTGTAGGCATGAACCTGTGTCAATTACGTGTATGATGAGAGTCCAGTTTGTGTTATGGTTACTAGAAAATAGGAAAATAGACCTTTCCCGCATTCCCGTAAACAAAGGCAGAAACCACTCGGGTGGACAAACTACAGTGATTCGTATGAAAATAGGTCCTTTGCAGCTAGCCATTCATGTGGCACAAAACCGCCATGCTGGAGAGCAAAAGTCACAGTGGGACAAGACTAACAAAGGAAATTACCATTTGAAATTATGTACGTCTTTTATTTGTTCTGTCCCAGTGCGACTTTTGCTCTCCATCATGGAGCATGAAGGTTTTTTACCACGTGAATGGCTAACTACAAAGGGCCTATTGTTCACCCGAGGAGCCTCGATCTCATTTCTCTATGTTTGCTTACTGGAGTGGAATGCGGGAAAGGTCTATAGCCAATCATTCTCGTCCGATGACGGTGCCTCATACATGTAGTTCCTTTGTAATTACTACTGATGTTCTATACAGGTAAATTTCTGATCATGTTATGAGGACTTCAGAGGAAACAGTTCAACCTTTAGTCTGAGAAATTCACGACCAGAAATTGAGTCTGTTTACATCATTTCTGGAAACGTTAAGAAGCGGAGGTACACCATTATCTCTCCGTTTGCTTAACTAAATAAAACCACTTTAGCAAAAACTTTTGTAGCCTCCCAGGCAGACGTTCTTAGGGGTTCGTCACGCGTTCCTGCCCCACCAACGTGTGCTGAAAAGAGCGGTTAAATTCCTTTCCCATTGTTCGCAACCATCAGCTGGAGCTCACGTGCTGACTATCAGAGAACCAATCGGTGCTGTTGACAATGTGTTGAAGTCAAAGTGTTGACAAGCCAAACACAATGTACGAGCTCGGTAGAGTGTGATACGTGAGGAGATAGGGGTTGGCTCAGGATGGGGTTGGCTTTTTGTATATTTCTCTCTGTGCGAAGGCGTGTTAGTTAGCTGAGTACTTGGTTCTAAAACTGTCAGGTCTTCACCTTTTTGTGAGACCTTTCTGATCTTTTCTAAAGTCTCGCGCGAAATTTCTCAAGACCCAAAGTGCACTTCCCAGATCCGGAAGTGTGCTGTGATTGATCTACGTTTTTTTCCTCTCGTCAGTTTCAGCAGACGTTTGTGGGACAAAAACTAGTGACGAATCCCTAAGAACATCTGCGTGGGAGGCTAGACTTTTGTTACTGTCCTTTCATTGGGTTTTTGAAGTGATATTTACCTTATTGGTACAGTTCACTCCCGAAGACTCGAACCCTCGCAAACTCGAACCTCGAGCTTACTCGAACCAAAATCGATTTCCCCTGGATCTCCTTCTTACATTAATGTACTGTAATTTTACCCTCGGTAACTAGTAGTAGGGGAGGGACCGGTTACTCCTTTTCTTTGCGGGGGAATTTCATTAGCTTGCGGGGGAATACATTAACGCAGATGACGTCATGCATCTCATTAAGATAGGATGATGTCATAGTTTATTTTTAGCTGGCTGACGTCATACATGTCATATAGATAGGATGGTGTCATAG
>JAKSDK010001250.1 GCA_022360095.1 Phycisphaerales bacterium | reverse complement strand
GCTTTTTTGTTTTTGGTAAACATATTATTTTTTGCCGTTCTCCTTGCCGTCGTTGGTTTTGCTGTCATCCAGAAATAGTGCTACCATAGTAAAGTGACGTCACACTTCTCCTCTCTATTATAACTAAGTATAACGCCAGCCAACCATGCGTTCTAAATTTTTTTAGTTTGTCCCAGTGATTGGTCGCACTTTAAAAGCTACTGTTACTTTGTGAGTAAAGAACCCCAACCCTGGAGAGTCGCCCAAGACTTCTGCGAACAGGAGAAGGGAGAGCTAGTGCAGATAACCAGCTTCGAAGAAAACGAGTACGTAATGAAACTTGTTAAAAAGCGCGAGCCATTTCTCGAACGGGTTTGGATTGGACTCAAGTATAATAAAAAGGTGAACAAGTTCCTATGGTCTGATAACGTAGTTCCATACTTCAAGTACTGGCCGAACTCCATTCAAGAACGGCAAGGAGACTCCAGTAAACCTTGCGTCTACATGTTCACTTCGCGCCAGTACGAACCAAGCAAGCCTCCGGGTTCCTGGAATGATGTCAACTGTGATTCTTACAATAGATTTGTGTGCAAGAAGCTGCGATAATTGAGCTAATGCACTCAAATGACCAAAGCCGAAGGCAGTTGACTGGTTTTCTCTTCTTTAGTATATCGCGTATGAAACGTATGTTTTCTGATTCGCTTTACTTTTTTTAAATTTATTTCTTTTAAATCATTTAACAGGCATGCACCCAGCAATGACTGAGCCGTATTGTGTGACGCTGTTACCTCTTTAGAAGTCTATTGCCACTGTTATCACAACATTACCATATTTTCGGGAAAAAACAAGCGCAGTAAATAGTCCAGTTTCGAATTCGTAGCGGCCGCCTAATAGACGCACTGAAGACTCATTTACACAGGGTTAGCCTCGACCTAAAGTAAAATATTCACAAAATAGCGGCGACAAAGTGCCTGAATTTGATTTTAAAACATTGAAACAGTTGTACACAGGTCTTGTTCTGACTGGAGTTTGTGAATATATTAACCCTTAGGTCGAGGCTAACCCGGTATAAATCAGTGCTTCTCTTCAGCGGCCGCGATGAATTCGAAAGTGGACTATGCTTGCGTGCTGTATAAGCTTTTGATGTGGTACTAAACTCGAGACAATAGGACATCTC
>JAKSDK010001556.1 GCA_022360095.1 Phycisphaerales bacterium | reverse complement strand
ATACAATATAGCCAAGAGAATTTAGTGGTTCAGCTTATTCCTCATATAAAATCTGCACACCAAATAAGACGTTATGTAAAAATGACTTTATAAAGAAAACCTAAAGCATTGACCTCATTGACCGCATTGGCATTTAAACTCCAGTTAGAGCGATAATGCACGTATGTCTTCAAAGAAGATTCTGTATAGTGATTGATCTAACTTTCGCCCAAGTGTGCGGGTAAATTTTTTCAGAGATTTTAGAAAGGAAGGACTTGTTTCAATTTCTAGACTAAACAGGTTCTTAAAATAAAGGTTCGTAGTCAAGGGGTTTTACTGTATAGCTCAATTTTATCATTCGCTAATAAATAAATTGTTGTTGTTGTTGAAACTGTTTGCTGCTTGACCATTCCGGTACGACAATGAGTTAGAAAACTACACTAGCCAATAATTGGGATTCTGAGATAGGTACTTTTTTCTAAAATCAGACAGATATATTATTCAATATATAGTTGTTGTTCCTTTCTTTCTTACTTAACTTTTACTTTACTTTGTTTCATTTGTCATTATATTGACTGTTTTGGTACTGAAATCTTCATGGTGAAGATAAAGTCAATAAAGTTGTTGTTATTAAATGGATTGTAAATTAAGTATTAAAATCTAGTCAGTATCTTCTTGGAGAACCTAATAAACTCCAAATTGTACGACTATGAGCCGGTCCTGTTAAGTGTAAGGGGAAGCGGGTTTTGCTAAATCCCCGGCTCAAGAGATTGCGGCACGAAAACAAATTGTGCAAAAGGAGACTGGGCACTATTATGCTTCGCTTGCAAAGTAGATATTTCTTATGACCACAGCACCAAAGTTGTAATCGTGCAACACACCGTTGCAATTTGGTAGAATGTTGCAACCATTTGAAACAATGTCACAACAATCTTGCCACGCTGTGTCAAATCGTCATTGCGAATCGTCCCGTGTAACATCACCTTTATTCTTAATGGCAATTTAGGGAGCATGAAACAATTCTGAAATGCTAACGTTTTGTTAAGCTCATTTCAAATCTGTTTAATTATGAAGTAAAAGATAATATTTTATTCCCACGAAATGTTCGTGGGAAAGCCACGAATAAATTATATTTGTTTGAAATGGGCATGTTGTTT
>JAKSDK010001736.1 GCA_022360095.1 Phycisphaerales bacterium | reverse complement strand
GTTTTAATTGATCCTTGTGATGTTATTAATTGTTTTCTTTTGCGTGTGTTTTTATAATAATACTACAGAGCTGACATTTGTATTTGGACTAATGGTGCGTGAAATGCTGAGACTTCAATGGTTAGTCGTTTCCTTGAGATAAAAAGGACAAAACGGTTTTGTAATAGTCAAACAAACTTGAAAAAAAGAGTTTCAGCTCCACTTTGCGTATGTGTGTGTGTGTTTTGTTTATATCTCTGAGTTTTAGCGCTAAATAAGATAAAGTGAGCCGTTTCTCACATTGCTACCTGATATCGCTTCTCTTATTTGTATTTTTTTTTCAATAGACGGTCCAAAAACCGGACTCAAGTTACTTAACGGGCAAGCATAGGCAAGCTTATTGTTCCTGCTGTGTTCTCCCATATGAAAAGAAACGACTATCCACTCAATTATATATGGAGAAAGACCCCCATTAGTAAACCTATACCGAATTAGTATGCGGGAAAACCCTCATTAGTATGGAGGAACGCACTTTTTCTCTGAGCTATAACAATGGATGACGTCATAGACTATCCCTAAAGCGACTATCCCTAAACTATCCTTACCTATCCACCAACGGGGCTTAATTCTGACCCTCTATGACTACCACCTAGCAGCAGCATGTTGGATTGATTCTACGGATACTATGTGCTACTTTTCAAAAGGAGACCAGCAGGGTGAAGCATATTCAACACATAACCTTACTAATGAGTTATAGGCCTGTTCTGTAACATATAATTGCTACAACTAGATAAATTTGGTGACTGCATTTGGTGACTTCATTTCTAACCTGAGATCAGGCCCAATTTTAGCGGTTCTCATACATTCTCTCTGACGGCTACCGCTAAAATTGGGCCTCTCTTTTCGTTTCGCCTTGCCCGCCGGAATGTAATTTTAAAAGCGAAACGAAAATAGAGCCAGATCTTAGGTTACTTCATTTCAGGATTAATTCAACTTTTCAAGAAAAGTGTTTTTAAGAACATCGAAGTTAAAAGAGAAAGTAAGCT
>JAKSDK010000736.1 GCA_022360095.1 Phycisphaerales bacterium | reverse complement strand
TGGTAGGTTGCGATGGCGGGATCTATGAAAGCTGGGATCGCGCAAAAACCTGGAAGTTTCATGACAATATTCCAATCACGCAGTTTTACCGTGTTGGCATAGATAATGCCAAACCCTTTTATAATCTATATGGTGGAACTCAGGACAACAATACTATTGGAGGACCTTCCAGAACAATATATCGGACTGGTATTAGAAATGCCGATTGGTTTTATACGTTGGGTGGAGATGGCTTTCAGGTAAGAATTGATCCAACCGATCCAAACATTGTTTATTGCATGTATCAATATGCAGGAATTATAAGATATGATAAGAAGAGTGGAGAACAATTGGATATTCAACCACAACCTGAGAAAGGAGAGCCGCCTTTAAAATGGAATTGGGATTCTCCATTGATTATTAGCCCGCACAATCATAAAAGACTCTATTTCGCTGCAAACAAATTATTTCGAAGTGATGATAGGGGAAATACATGGAAGCCAGTTAGCGACGATTTAACAAGAAAACTGGACCGAAATAAAATGGAAGTGATGGGTCAGGTTTGGGGTATCGATGCCATCTTTAAAAATGTATGGACATCTCCTTTGGGCACGATTGTTTCTTTAAGCGAATCAACACTTCAAGAAGATCTGCTATATGTAGGTACTGATGATGGTATAATACAAGTTACTGAAGATGGTGGTAATAACTGGCGTAAGATCGATCAATTTCCGGGCGTTCCAAAACTTGCCTATGTCGCAGATGTATTTGCTTCGAAACATGATGTCAACACTGTTTACGCTGTGTTCAATAATCATAAATACGGAGATTATAAACCCTATTTTCTGAAAAGTACAGATAAAGGTAGGACCTGGACTTCTATTAATGGTAATCTTCCCTCAAGGGATTTCGGATGGACAATTGTTCAAGATCACGTGAATAAGGATCTATTATTTGCTGGTACTGAATATGGGTTGTATTTCACCCTTGATGCAGGAAAACAATGGATGAAGTTTTCCAATGGTGTTCCAACAATGGCTTTTAGGGATTTGGAAATCCAGGAGCGTGAAAATGATTTGGTGGCCGCTTCCTTCGGTCGTGGCTTTTACATACTTGACAATTATGATCCACTTAGACACATCAGTACAGAAGTGCTCGCAAGGGATACAAAGCTGTTCCCAGTGAAAGAT
>JAKSDK010000628.1 GCA_022360095.1 Phycisphaerales bacterium | reverse complement strand
ATTACAGACAGTTTGCTTTGTCCCTGGGGAAAGAAACCCTTTGCATTTTCTCTAAATTCAACCCGCTTAATACGGACACCTTATTATTATGGACAGTTTGCTTTGTCCCTGGGGAAAGAAAGCCCTTACATTTTTTCTAAATTCAACCCCTTTAATACGGACACTCCGTTTACAAGCACTCTTTCTATCGCCCCCCTCAGTGTCCGTACTCTTGGCTTGCAACCGCGTGATAAGGCGGCTATGTTGGTGTGTTGGTGGTCAATACAATAGAATTTTTTGTTGAACAATTTACTTGAAAATAGGGTTTTAGTTCCCAGAGGAGAGAAATGCTTTTGTTTTTGACAACCGACACACCAGCAACATGGCCGCCGTGACGTCACGTGCAAACTAGCAATTAACGGGGTTTGACTGTACATAAAAATATGCAATGATGTTATCGGTGATGTTATTAGTTATCAGTAATAAAAACTGTTATTGACACTAAGATTAGAAGAGGTATGTTGACAATTTAGAATGATAAAGACATAACCCACTAGATGTTCGGATTCCTTGGAAAACCAGGACTTCAAATAGGCCAAACGTTACCAGAAAAAGACAGTGAAAAGATTTCTCAAAGTCCATAAGAAGTTAAAACAGTGTAAGAAGATTTCAGAAGTTCTCAAAAAAGAGAACATTGGATTCTCGAGCGTCATTAGGAAGTACAGAAAACGAAAAAAAATGGATGAAAAGCATGTTACAGTTTGGTTGTTTTACCGTACCGACAGGCTGCAGATGAAGGACATTAGAATAAACACACGCTTTTCAGTTAAGCTTTGCATTTATTGAAAGTTCCTTGGTATTTAATTAGGCCATTTAGGAGTGGGTTCGAATCCATGCTCGTGACATTAGGAACCTCTCTTAATGTTTGAATAAAAATTTTCTGGCAGTAAAAAGGGCGCAACGTTGGCCTTAGGTTTGTCAGTCAAACGACTGACTGGTACGAGTTAAATACCGACTTAAAATAAGGACCTGTAGACAGACCGTCCTTTTTGCGTTTAAAAGTTACGCATAGGAGACGGTTGGTTTTTTCGAATAGATCCGTCAATTTATTAGCTTTATAGTGCTAAATATGTTTTGTGGATCATGTATATGGAACCCTTTTAAATCTCAGGAACCTTTTGTCTCATGATTTTTTACACACTAAAAATTGTAGTGTTCGTGTAGGCCACCCGCTTAAGCTGACCATGGGCTGACACTAATTTGAAAAACTGCACTGATACCGTGGCCACAACTGATCAAAGATGTTTGTTTTTTAAGAGAAACATCATGCCTTACTTCCTTTCACAAAATAGGTTAACACCATACTCCTGGAAGGGTTCACGTTATCGTACTAAGAATTATGGTCATGGCTTTTATTAATAGCTTTTTTGAAATCACTGTAATTTATCTT
>JAKSDK010001158.1 GCA_022360095.1 Phycisphaerales bacterium | reverse complement strand
GCAAAGGCAAAAAGTCAGTTCGCGACAAACTTACACAAGGCATTGACAAGCAACTGTAGGAGGCGTTAACTACAAAACACTTAAATAGAGTTCATGATAGAGATGTTACATGAGCCATCATTTAGATGGGTTTGATCTTGAAATGAAGCCCAATCAGTGAAAACACCATGCACTTGAGATCTTGAACTAAATAATAAAAACATCTCAAGCCATCAGGATCCCTGCAAAAAAAAATAAAAAAAGAAATTACCTCAGCATATTAAAAAGTAGCCTGCATCGAAGACAAAATTTACCCTAGTGATTACCATCTGCAAAGTAATACACAGATACTTGTCTAGACCTCAATGAGGAACCAAGACTGCAAAGGTCAAATATGACTGGTCTTTGTGTACAAATGTTTCATTACACTATGGACAACTCTCACTGGGTAGAAAATGCCCTGTAAACAATAACTGGAAGTAATCAGGATGAAAATGGAATGCTTGTCAGACCAAATTATGTTGAGCAAAAACATAAAACAATTACTTAAGCACATTGACCTGATCCTCAAATAATGATTATGGTTAATCTAACATAAAACATTTTGCACTACAGTAGAGACTACGTATCCTTTCAGCAGGCTTTTAGCCAGACATTGAAAACTGGCCGTCCAGAAGGCATGTTTTCCCATAAAATTATAAGATATTAAGGGAATTTTCCTTGTATTTCTTTCAAAATTGGGCATCCATAGGACAGCTGTACACCCTTCTGGCAAAAACCTTGCTTTCAGCCCTTCTGTTTCCTACAATGAGAATTTCAGTGGCCAAACTGTAATTCTAGGATTAATATAATATATGTTCCTTCACTGGGGGTACAGAAGAAGAAATTTGTGCTCTACTTCAGAGCCATTATAAATTGGCATTGCATCACAGGGCTATTCATAATAATTAAAACAAATGTGGTGGGGAGGCTCTGCCCAAAAGAGGTACCTTTTTCAGGCCTCAGGTATATGAAATGGTATTGATTTCAATGGTTGAAGTATATGAACG
>JAKSDK010000326.1 GCA_022360095.1 Phycisphaerales bacterium | reverse complement strand
TTGTTTTTCCAAATTCAGTGCATCACCAAGGAAGAACTCTTGCAAGTGCAAGAGATTTCCCCCCCTCCTCCTTTCGTAGTTGTCCCTGCAAGTTTTGAATACATGTATTTCATGGAATTGTTACCACTTTCAATAATGATAACAGGGAAGGAGGCAGGAATCATGTGAAGTCCGTTTTAACAACATTTTTTGGTTTAAACAGTTACAGTGTTTCAAGCTTTTTGCCAGTGGTTGTAACATAGAACCACATGATGTACATACGAAAGGCAGGAAGGACTGCATTAAAGCAGAGTTAACTTGAGCTAAACTCACCTACAGTTGTTACCTACTGGTGAAAGTCTTCAAAGGGATTAAGACAAGAGAGGATAAATTTATCATCAACCCCAAATTTAGTGAGAAAAAGTAGTTTTTCTTTTACTAACCCTCTTTTCCCACATGTAGGTCTTTCTTTTGAACTGTTTTTTTCTTCATTTTTATCAGGCAGTTCCATGAGCAATTTCAAACCAATCAGCCATTGTACCTGTGGAAAGATACATCCCCTTCCCACTGTGACAGGTAACTGGCAATAAACACATCCTTGCTGTCAAAATCACTTTTCAGACTTGATGTCTATTATGGTGATCCATAGAAAGACTCAAAAGTTAGAAAATAATATATGTATATCTGATATCATTGTAATACTGCAAAAGTAATATTTATCCTGGGAGTGAATAATTTTTTATTGAATCCGCCACCGTGACTTACATGGCGACAGGGAAAGAAACAGGACTAATGTCCAAATTGTTAACAAACTATGGCTCAATATTATTGTTAAGCCAAATTGTTTTTGAAGCTATAATACCTGGGTGATTCCTTGGAGTTGGACAGTGTCCTGTATTAACTACTGGTAGAAATATGTGAATCGCAGAACCTAGTAAGGCAGACATAGTTGGTGACCATTATCTGAGCCCATCAAGTCCATCTTCTCCTACTGGAAATTGTCCTTCAGTTTAAGTTGTAGAAAGACAACTTGGTGATGCACCATCTTGGATTGTGTTTGGCAGCATGGCCTCCTATGGGTGGTCTGATTTAGTTCATTTTGAAATTGGTAAGGTGCATTGAAACAACATTTAGCAAAACTGTGTCTTAGCTAGGACAAGCGCATGATCCAAAATTGCAGCTCAAAATGCTGTATTTTGCCCTGTGGGTGGGGGGTAGATGTGGCTACCCAATAAAGTTCACCTTACCTTTTAAAATACCTCCTTTGATGAAAATGGTAGCCCTTTCATATTTAACTTCCATTGAAAAATGGTATCTTTTTTAACATGCCTACTTAATAAGGATAAATTGCCAAATCAGGAAGTTTTCTTATCATTGTTTTGGTAATTTTTAATTTATTAAAATGATATACCCACAAGGTATGTTTTTGAAACATTTTAAATTATGGCACTGTTAAATACCTTAATTTAAAAAATTATAGATGTTCTTACTCTTTCATATACTTCAACTGGTGAATTCCCTACCATTTGATATACATGTACGTAAAGCCTAGAAAAAGTACCCTGGGTACCACAGATTTTTTCTCGCTTGTGACAAGGAGCTTCATCGGCTGCATGCCGACACGTCTTCGGCCTTCGGCTTGACTGAAACGGGAAACTGCGCTTGAAAAGTCTCTGGCACCCAGGGTATTGAAAAAGGTACAGTGTACCCCTTTCGTGTGTAGCCTCCCTGTATAGACCACTCTGGGGAGTGATCCCCTCCCCTGGGGTATTTTGTCTTTGGAGGAGAGTTTCATTAGGATCAGATGGACTTTATTTGTGATATGTAATTTATGAAGAACCTTGAGGCTTTTTGGACTGACCTTGTTCTTTCCATGCAAAGTAATAATTAATCTTGAAATAGTTATAGTTTGTTATTGTTTTCAGTTTTGTAGAGACCTGTATGCAGCTTGTTCATCAGGGAATGAGTGATGAGGAAGCTGTTGAAAATGCTATCAAGACACTTGAATTTGGAAAGAAAAAAGTGGCAGTGAGATTGACTGATGTATGTGTTCTTGGTAAACATATAATAATATTTTAAAATCATCTGAATATGGCAGCAGATCAGGTCATTTTAGGTCAATAATGAACGATGCAGATTATTCATTTGTAAACCGGCTT
>JAKSDK010000862.1 GCA_022360095.1 Phycisphaerales bacterium | reverse complement strand
AAGAAGTCTAGGAATAGGAGGCCCTGGTACCCTGGGACGACGTTACAATTTAACTTTCACATAATTGGATTTAATAACAATATGCACAATTTGCTGTAAAAAATGTTCCTGTTTCTTTCTATGCTGTTTATACTATGATCATTTTTCAGATAGATTAAAAGAATTATTCCAAGTGAAAAATGTTTAACTACATCATTACTTTTTTTTTTGAAAATGCAAAAATTTGGGTAGGTGAGATGATGCTAAATGGAGAAAAAAAAGAGGATGGCCTAATATCTAAAAAAATTAGATCAGATTAGGATTCTCCAGCTCCATCAGGAGCCGATTACTCCTAGAAATAATAATCAGCTCCCATCACAATGAATACTTCACCTTTCCTAAAAGTAAGGGAGTACACAAAGGCAGAGAAGCATTACAGGTCTCTTGAGCTCACAGGAACCAAATTTTAAATTGATTTATTCACATCCTAACAACTTAATAATACCTGTTTGGATGTGCTCGCTCCCAGCTTGGAAATGTGTTTGTGGAGAATCGACCATGAACTAGAGCAAAATGGGTCCTGTACCAAGGCAAAAACATGATCTCAAATAAAACAAATACCGGTAAATTAATTACAATAATTAATTAATAAATAGAGAAAGAACCTACAACATACACCAAGCCTTAATTAAATTAATGGCCATCAAATAATAGACATTGTATAATAAAGACTGTCAATCACCATCATTTGAAAAAAAGTTTTGCGGCACACATTATGAAAAAGCCAATACTATTGTTGAAACTGATACATTCATGACAAGCAGGTGTATTACACATAAATATCACGGTTTGACTAGTTGAGGAGTAATATAGACTTTCACTCAACTAAACAGAGACAGCCATTGGCTGATTCTTGGTCACATGGCCTTGACTAAAATCAAATATATCCTGACCATGATATTTTAAGTAATGTACCCCCCTTGGGTTACATTACAGCATGTGATCAAAGCATGGTGGAAAGTGGCGTGACAGAAGGCAGAAACAACACTGCCAGTTTTCATTTTCATAAATGAACACAACAACACAAACATGAAGCTTCACGCTAAGAAGCAAGGATTTTTAAAGTTACCCCAGAAGAGAAATAGCAGCTATAGTGGATGAGTGATAATACATTGTACCACTCCTCCTGCATGGACACTGCAGGGTGATGTT
>JAKSDK010001066.1 GCA_022360095.1 Phycisphaerales bacterium | reverse complement strand
TCGCCCGGCTGAGGAGAATAAGAGGGACTGGTGGTTTGATGAGAACTTTCGCCAGTCTGACGATATCGAGGGTTGGCTGCGGTTTGCCGTCACCCAGGACTGGAAGATTGAGGGCATCCAGGGTCTGCTGACCTGTTATCGGGTCCACGCCACGGGTCTTTCAGCCAATATTGAGAAGCAATTTGCGAGCTGGAAAATGATGCGCGAGAAGCTGACTGCGATCGCGCCGCATCTCCTCGAGCCTCACAAAAAAACCGCTGAGGCCTACCAGTGGCGTTACCTTTGCCGGCGGGCAATCTCGCTGCGTGATCGAAGGCAGGCCTGGAGCGCTTGCAGGCGGTTTCTGCGGGCCTCACTCAAACCGCTTCTCGAGGAGCCGGTGAAGTCCGGCGTCACGATTGGAGCGGCGCTTGCGCTCGCGCTTCTTGGCGGCGCGCCCTACGGCCTCGCCGAACGCGTTTTTCTCAGAAAATCCACTGCTTAGTACACAGGAGTTGACGATGATAAAAGCTATTGTTCACTTGACAGATGATGAGAGCATCGGCGGGATCAGCCGGATGCTCAGTCACATAAATGATTGTCCGGAGCTTGCGGCCTGCGGCCATCACCACATAGTCGCCGTGCAACGCGGACAACTGTCTCTGCCTCCGATTCGCGCAGACATTATTGTGTCGCATCTGTCGATTAGTTGGGCAAACATGCCGCTTTTGACCGAGCTGCGGGCGAGGCATCCTGAAACCCGGATTATCCACATCGAGCACAGCTACTGCGAACGGTTCCTGTCAGCCAATGTCAGTCAGCGTGAGCGTTTCGATACATTGCTGCGCGCGGCCTATTCGCTCTTCGACAGGGTTGTTTGCGTTAGCGGACCGCAACATGATTGGATGTTGCGAAAGGGCTATTGTGAACCCTTGCAGCTATTGTGCATTCCGTCCTGTGTGGATCTCTCACCCTTCTTCGGCATCGATGCGCCGCGGCCCGAAGGCAAAGTTGTCATTGGCGCCCTTGGACGATTGAGCGTGCAAAAAGGGTTCGATATCTTGCTGCAGGCTTTCTGGGAAGCAGGCAGGAACGACCTGGAGCTTCACATCTACGGTGATGGCCCAAGCAGATTGGACCTTGAGAATATTGCCGCAAACTCCGACAACGTGACATTTCATGGTGAAACGGATAATCCGGTAGCCGCGATCCGTGCCTGCCATGCCGTTGCCATGCCGTC
>JAKSDK010001383.1 GCA_022360095.1 Phycisphaerales bacterium | reverse complement strand
TGAGGGGTTGTATGTGTTGGCGTAATCCGTGACGAGTTTAAGTTTTAGTTGGGACTCTTCATCCGTATAGGAATTGTTTGACTCGTAGTCAGACCAAACGGTTTCCGCCACGCCCTTTTCGGTCAGCTTCTCAACAACACGACGCAGACTGGTAATGAGGCCTACTAAGCTTTTTTTGGGTAACGGTTTTGATTTCTGCGCTGCGATGGCCGATGGGGTGCCGCTCGCTTTCACTCGCCGTGCGAGATGTGCTTGTAGATGGATGTGCACGAGTGTCGCAAACTTCAAGCGTGAACGCAGGGGCAGAAGCTGAGATATTACTTCAACGGGAATGCCGGTCAGGTTACCTCGATAGATATGCCCGAAGGGAATGTTGCGATAGGTTGACAGCAACATGGGTCCCAGGAAACTGGAACAAAACTGGCTGTAACCGTCCCAATAGTCACCGTTCGAATAAGGGCGAAACGACAGAACATCGATAAACACCGGTTTGCTTCCGACAAACTGCACGTTAAACGCGGTGCCGTCGCTCACATTAATGTCGTCTTTTAACGCCGCGAGCTGCAGGTCTAAATGAAGAAGAGCTGCTCGTTTCAGAAGCCGGAATGGCCACTCGAAGGGATAGGATACGAATGGCACTTTTTCGTGCTCGAGAATCGCTGCGGTCTCGAAGGGGATGTTTCTTATTTTGTCTTTGTAGTCTTCAAGAGGAATTTCACGCGTGTTGACGATCAAGCTGCTTTCGAGCGCTTTTTTCCAAAATGCTTTGTCTCTAATCTGTCGAAACTGGGTAAGTCCTTCCGGACTGAGTAGGCGCAGAATGCGATCATCGATTTGGCAGACGCGGCCGGCAGGGTCCCTAAACGATCCTTTGTCGATTTGCGCTCCCGATACGTTGCCGATCGTCAAGAACCGGATTCCAGCTTTTCTTGAGTGTCCGCATCCGTTTCGTCGGTCGCGCTACTTTTGCCCCTGAAGAAGCTCAGAAACCTATGCCAATAAAGGCCGATCGTTGCACCGATCGCAGCAAGACCGCCGACCAGAGCTTGCAATATGAAGGTAACCGATCCGGGGTCCAAATACGCATATGCGGGTGTCGTCGATGCGGCAACAAACAAACCTGCAAGCACGGCCCGGACTTTCCCCTGCCCAACGACGATACGTTTACCTGGGTTCTGCCGATCCGCCGGAAATTTCTCTGTCAT
>JAKSDK010000935.1 GCA_022360095.1 Phycisphaerales bacterium | reverse complement strand
TATACAGATCTGAACACGTAAGAATATAAACCATCGGAAAGGAAACTATGGAAAACGAAACGAACGCGAACACGACCACTGAGCTGACGTAGAATGCCACAAATCCCGCGCTAAAAAAAACATAAATTGTCCTCCCACGAGCCTTAGCACGCCTCCAAACCGTGCCGTCAGAATGTCTCACTTATTTAGCTTATTCAGTTACCTGTCATCATTAAGTAGGAGTCTATCATTCATTGATCACCCATCTTAGAATATCAGCAAGACACTTTTCCATAGCCCGCATTGCAGCATCTTGAGTAACTTGGCCATCTGCTTTGAAACTTAAATATAGTTGTGCATAATCAGCAAAGTAATGAACACATGGAAGGTGTTTTTCTATAACGTCAAACAACTGAGGTGAATAAATGGTGAATAAGAGAGGGTCTAAACAGGAACCTTGAGGGACCCTGCAATCCAGTTTGAAGCATCCAGAAAGCGTTCCACTGACAGTTACCTGCTGACTTCTATTACAAAAATATGATTTCAACCAGTTCAGAATCGTCCCCTGGAGTCCATCTTTGTTTTACAACCGAATAACGATGATCTCATGGTTAACAGCGTCAAACGCCTCACTAAGGTCTAAGAATGCAAAAAACGTGACACATTCTGAATTCATTTAAAGCACGATGTCATTCACAACCCTTCAACGAAGCTGTTTCAGTACCGTGACCAGCGCGATATGATGACTGTAAAACTGGGTAGATGTGGTGCTGAACCATGTGTCCATGAGTTTGTTCGACTAAAGCCCTTTCTATTATCTTAGAAAAGTACTGAACATTACTGATGAGTCAGTAATTCTTATCCAGACTTTTCAAAAGTGAATCAACCCGTGCGCACTTTCATTCATCAGGAGAGTGACCAGACATTAAGGATGTGTCTAAAACTTTTGTCAGGACTACGAGTAATACATTTAGGCAGTTCACCAAAAGAGAGCTAAGAACCAGATCTTGTACATTGCTTTCTGTAAGTAAATGTTTCCATGGTAATAACAGACGCACAATCATATGCAAGGGAAACAGCGATGCAGCTGGTTAACTTCTCTGTCAT
>JAKSDK010000239.1 GCA_022360095.1 Phycisphaerales bacterium | reverse complement strand
CAACTCAGATGATAGCACTGACATCATTTTTAGACTAATATTATCAGTTCTCTACTTCAGATTAATATCAAGTTGTGTAATTCATCATCTGCTATGGCATTTATTTTTTGCTGCCCAGTTTCAAGGCCAGATGATCTGTTTTCACTATTAAAGTTTGAATTTGTTGGTGTACATCAGTATTCTTCTCTAAACACCTTATTGAGCTATCTCCAATATTGAGCCTTACAGTTGGACAGATTGTCCGGGTAAATTTAAAATATAATAAAATCATCATTATTTTTTATCTTGTACACTAATACTGTGCAATGAAGATAGGTATTTGAAAAAAAATTAATTCACTGCCCTTGAAAAACTAGCAGAGAGGTCGCAAGAAAACAAATAAGTAACCCAGCAAATATTTTTGTTTGATAATAACTGCTTTTTGTAATGAAATGGTCACTGAAAATTACCCATGCAAGACATACTAAAGAACTCAAAAGAAACTAAACATTCACAAGTCTTACATAATTGAAACCAGACATTGCTATGTATATATCCTACAGATACAACATTAGACTGTTCACAGTCCCCTATTTTTTCGTGAGATCGTTTAGCGCTACCGCGTCTTACCGCCAAGGCTATCTTGATTTTCAAATGTACCTAGGGGGTGGGCGTCGGGGATTATAGCTGTAGGTGAGAAATGACACTCATGCAAGATGGCAGCCCGTAACGCAAAGCGCTGGCTCTCGACGATCTTTCGGAAAAATAGAGGACTGTGAACAGTAATACAACATAAAACATTTACGTAACATACAAATTCAAAAGTATATTGTAAACAAGAAAATAATACAGAATTATGCACAAATGAAATACAAATGGCCTTAAGCAGCTATTAAACCATTGAAAAACAAACTTTTTAGTGTGACCAGCAACCCTAGCACACTTGTATACTTCATGTCCAGTATGATTCAAATTTCGTTCTTGGTCAAATTTATCAACTGCAGCCAGGCTTAATCAAACTTGATTCCAAAAATACTTTCCTGTTTCCT
>JAKSDK010000616.1 GCA_022360095.1 Phycisphaerales bacterium | reverse complement strand
ACAAGGAGCCAACTTAATAGGTGTTCGCAGCCTTCTGAAACTTGGTGCAAACCCGTCCTTATTGTCCCCACAAGGACATGACGCGCTTACTCTCGCAATACTGCACTCAGGAGGAAGCATTTTGCCCTTCCCTGAAAATGAACGGTCAAGTAGGAACGATAATGCATCTCTTGTGGCTCTCGAGCTTCTTCACCATGCCATCAAAACTCGCGGTTTTCAGATTGTTTGTGACTCGAGCAAATCAGATATGACTGTATACCATTTGGCAGCTTCTCGCGGACTGGTTAAGTTCATACAAGAGATATTAAAAGAAAAGCAACGTCATCAGTTGGACGTGAATTGTCCGAACAAAGACGGGATCACACCACTTTACTTAGCGGAAGTTTTTAGCTTTGAAACCAATGTTAGCAGTTATAATCCATGGAGGGAGGTCGCCACGATAATTAAGGAACATGGTGGTAAAAGTATGTTTCCAGCAAAGGATGTTGAATATAGCATCATCTTTGAAAGGTTGAACGGTTGGATAACCAATAGTCTGGAATTAAGTTTGAGGCCTGACGTCCACAATTTCGTATTTGCACTTTGGTCTAAATTCCAGGACAGACAGCAAAGTCAAAGGCATTTTAACTGTGACTTTGACTGGACATGGAGGAATAATTACATCGTTTCATACTCGTCGTTACAGGACGTGTTTGAAGAGATAGTGCGTCAATCTAATTTAATATGGCGAAAATGGACTATTATAGCACCATCTGAGCCTGGTATTCAGGCCTTTTCGTCCTTTAATGACGACATAAAAAAGTGTTTAAGTCGAATTCAACATGGTTATTCTCATATTCACTTAAAAAGGATGATAGATATGGCCTATAATATTAAAAAGGCGAGTGGCGTGGCTAAATTAAAAGTGAGGTACAAAAAAATCTTGAGGATTTCACAGATGGGGTTGTTTTATTTAATGAAGTGGTGGCATCTGAGAATGTTCCAAGAGTTTGGTTGTCCTAAGAGTGTGCTTGACAAGTACCGACCGTCTCTGTTGGATGAGGAAAAGGTGACTCAACTAATTGCAACGTTCACGAGAAGTACGCTAGAATGGAGTTTGGAAGTGACCTGTTCATTAATTAAGTTTGTATTTCGTACTTATCTGTCAAGTGACTTGTGCAGAAATGGTATCATTGACAATAGTTTTGTATTAAGAAACTATAAGTATCCAGACTTCATAAGAAATCGAATAGTTTGGACTGATGATCTAACTTTAACGGAGTCCTTTCCATTAGACTTTCTTTTTAAGTTTTCCTTAGGTCTCTACCATCAGTATAAATACTTAAAAATACTCAGTGTTGGATTAGAACGAGGAACTTTTCTTGCACTCCATTCTGAAAAGTTTGAGCGGGAGTGGACAAGGAGATTGGTCAGTGACAAAGTATGTTTCTAGGCCTGGATATTTCGGTTTAAAGGACCCAAGTAGACATTTAAATGAAGACATTCAATAAAAGAAGCTTCTTTTGTCGTAGTATTTAGAACATTCAACATTTGAATTGACTCTGATCAGACTAAATTGTTACATGGAATGGTTCGCAGCGAGTCTCCATCGACGAATCTCTCTGAAAGCGCCTTAGTATGGACAGAGGTGTACCACAAGGGTCATGTCTGGGCATCATATATGCATCCGAGCTATTTAAGGTGGTTGACAATCAGCTTTCACACGCGCACTGCTACGCGTACGACACACAGATTTATTTGAGTTTTAAGCCTATCAGCAGCACATCCCAGCATAGAGAGAGGAAGGCGTTAGCTGATCCATGAAAGACTCCTTATTAATGACGATAAGACCGAGTTTTTCATTATTGGGTCTCGGTTGAAACTTTCCAAACTGCAGGCTATGAACATCGAAGAAGTTAGTAGTTCAGATATAAAAGAGGGTCATAAAACCTAACTCGTAACTGTAAAAATCTAGGCTGCTGTCTTGACTCCAATCTGTGTATGCGTGATGATATCACAAACGTGTGTAAAGCAGCTTTCTTCTACTTGCATACTATTAGACATTAAGAAGCATTCATCGAGAGACAGCTTACGTGCATTTCGTACACCCATTCATCACGAGCAGGCTAGATTGCTGCAATGGCTTGCCATAAGGCCTTCCTAAAGAACAAATAGCTAAGTTGCAACGCGTGACAAAACGCTACCGCTAGACCTTTATTGGATACCATGAACTTTAATGATAATACTTTATGACTGATAAGGTAAACTGGCTACGAGTAGCTACCAGTATAAGCGCGCGCACATTTTAAGTCTTCAAAGCCATTCAAGGCCTCGCACCCTGTATATATCAGTACTCTTCTAGCCATAACATGCAAGTCCTCTTACCCGTATTATCATAAATCCAACTCGAGTACTTTATAAGAGCCATCGAAGGGTAAGATGACAGTAAGGTCGCATTTGTTAAACGGGCTGTACCTTAACAAATACTCAATATAGAATCTCTTGACTAGAAACTTTTAAGAATTCAATTAAGACATTCCTTTTTAGGCAATTTTTTGAGCAGTGAATTTTAGATAGCCTTTTAATTTTGTAATACTCATGAGATTTTAATAATTAGCAATTAATGAATGGGGAGGGTGTTACCCACAGAGGTCGAAGGCCGAGGCGGATAACACCCTCCGAGATCTACTTAATTCTTCATATCCTACGAAAGCCGAATTCATTAATTGCTTCATTATTCATTAAAAATAATTCCCAGTTTAAAAACATACCTGAAACATGCTTACCTGCATCGATGTTAAGTTTATCTTCGATAGAGTGCGTTTAGGTTTGTCCAGCTCCGCAAATATTCCCCAAAAAGCAGACGGCGCCCTCAGAGTTGTCATGCATCTTGCTGTCTGTGCTATGTTTTTAGCCATTATTTCGCCTAGCTCCAGCTGCAGTT
>JAKSDK010000161.1 GCA_022360095.1 Phycisphaerales bacterium | reverse complement strand
TGGACGGGGTTGGCGCGGGGTCGCTCCGATCCCTGAACCTGCGCGCAGAAAACGGTGAATTCGTTCCTTTGACGGAAGTTGTCAAGCTGACAGACAGGCAGGGTTTTTCGATCATTCAGCGTGACGATGGCAAGGCGTCTGTTTCGGTCACGGCGGATGTCAATTACGACATTACGTCCAATGCCGCCATCGTCGAAAAACTGGAAGACGGAACCATGCAGGCGCTGGCCGACAGGCACGGTATCTCCTATGGCTATTCAGGCAAAGCCGAAGAACGGCAAAGGAGTTTTGCGGATCTTAGGGTCGGCGCCATCGTTGCGCTGATCATGATTTATCTGCTGTTGGCCGGCATCTTCGGCGATTACTGGCGGCCGTTTGCCGTCATGACGATCATTCCGTTCGGCATCGTCGGTGCGGTTATGGGTCATTACGTGATGGGCTACAATCTGACCATCCTCAGTCTGATCGGACTGCTCGGCCTGGCCGGAATCCTGGTCAATAACTCGATCATTCTGATGGACCGGTTTGATGAACGGCTCAGGAACGGCCAGCAGGTCGGCTCCGCCGCAATCGGGGCAAGTTGTGATCGCTTGCGGGCCGTGATTCTGACGTCCGTAACCACGATTTTCGGACTGCTGCCGCTTCTGTTTGAAAAGAGCGTCCAGGCTCAGTTTCTGATGCCCATGGCGATCACGATTGTGTTCGGACTGGGCACGGCGACATTGTTTGTGCTGTTCCTGGTTCCATCCCTGATCGGCATTGGCAAAGACGTCAATGTTGTTTTCAGGTCCATCTACAATCGCCGGGGCCCAAAAAACGTGGGGTCAGATCTGACAACGACATAGGGCCTGGAAAATCTCCGGCTATCGGCTCAGTAAACGCGCAAAATCCACTGTCGCCTCGGCGGCGAGTGCAAGGTTGCCCTCCCAGGTTGCGGGTGCCCGGCCCGTTGGTGCCAGGTCATGATTGCCGTTTTCAGCCCATACGGTTTTGATCGGTCGCGGCAGGGAAAGGGCATCAAACTCGATCTTGGTGCCAAACGGATCGCGCTCACCCTGGACAACAAGAAGCGGTAAGCGATTTTCCAGCAGTGGCGCCAGCCGCAACTGTTCCGGTTTTTTCTGCGGGTGCAGAGGGTATCCGAGGCAGACGATCCCCGCGATCCGCGCATCAAGATCATTTCGGCCTCCGAGCATGGTCGCGATACGTCCTCCCATGGATTTTCCGCCGATCAGAACAGTGGCGGTGCTTTGGGCAAGCACCGTTTTGATCGCCTCCAGAAAATCATCCTGAAGACTTTCGGCCTTCGGCGGCGGTCTTTTGGCGCCGCCATGCCGCAGCTGGGCCATATAGGGAAATTCAAACCGC
>JAKSDK010000114.1 GCA_022360095.1 Phycisphaerales bacterium | reverse complement strand
GAATTTTAAAATAGAAATTCAAGGCCTTGAAAGTTCTTGAAAATTGCAGTGAGTGCTGGAAAGTCCTTGAATTTTGGTGCTAACTTTATCCAACCCAACGAACACAGAAAGACTTTTCAGTATAAAATTGCTCATGTTGGGAAAGAACTAAAAAAGACATAGACTCAAGGCTCTTTTTTGCACTGAATGGAGTCTTTGAAAAATGGGAAATATGTCCCTGAATGTCCTTGAAAAGTACTTGGTTTTTTTGTTCAAGAACAGGTACGAACCCTGAGGCTAGCCATCCACAGAGTCATTGCATATAGTTTAGCAGCTGCTTGTACCCAGGCACCCATATGCCTAAGGGAACAAGGGCAGGTTGCAGTATCTTTAATGCAAGAGGCCATGGAGATCGTTGACCAAAAAAGTCAGGCATATCCTCTTCTTCACTCTTCCCAAGGTGCCTAGCATGCTTCAAAAGATCAATCCCATATCATGCTAGCTCTCAATTCTGCAAAATCTTCCATGACGTGTCTGAATACAAGCAAGGCTTGTTATCATTAGATGCAAATTTTTCTTCCTTTTTGTTGGCCAAGAGCCCGCCACGTGACCTGCAAATAAAATAACTGCCTACAAAATTAATAATATTCTGCTCATTAATGAAACGATTCTTTCCTCCTTCTTGCGATCACTCTTGCGTGAAAATGACAGATTGCTTCCGTGATCGAGTGATAAGACAATTATTGAACTCGGTTAAAAGGGCCTCTAGCATTTGCCTTTAATGTCTGTCCCCTTTGATCTGTCTTTTCCAGCCGGGAGTCAAATATTCAAATCAAATCGTCAAAAAAGAATAAAAGCGCGTTTCTGTTAAATGACGATTGAGTATGTTATCTGCTAAACTATTGAAACCCCTATCTTTAATGTAATGCCAGTAACAGCTTTCTGGGCTATTTAATAATCAGGACCTTCATGAACAGGCGCCAAGGCACATTCAGTCATTCCACGTTACTTTCTTTGCAGAATGATTCCCCACTTCACAAGATTAGATGGTTACGTGTCATCCTAGATGAGGGTCATACCATAAGAAACCCTCAGACTCGCTTGACTAAGGCTATGG
>JAKSDK010001202.1 GCA_022360095.1 Phycisphaerales bacterium | reverse complement strand
TGGCGTCACAAAACACATTTTCCTAAACGTGGAAGGGTTGAAAATATTAATCTTAGGACTTTTCACTACCAAAATGTTACATAAACAGTGTAATTCGTAAATGTGCCTTGTATGTTTGGAATTGTTATTTCCCCCGGGTCTGCTTGAGCCTTTGGTGCTCGTATTATTTGCTTATGGTAAAAAAATGTCCCAATTTTTAATAGTCAAAAGGTTGGATAGGCTCAGCTATAGAAATAAAACAAAACTGGCAATTCTCTAAGTTAGCCCCTGACAGGCAGGGTTACTGAGCTGGTTGGGTGTCACTGTAAACAATTTAATGTTATGCATTCTTTTTCAACAGCACATACTTCATAACAGCCCCGAGTGTGTTCCGTCCTGGGCAGCTCTTCACACTTCAAGTATCACTGAGCAGCATTGTCACTACACCAGTCAACATAACATGTGCAATTGTGGATACAACCAAACGGAATGTTTTGATTGCAAGTGAAAGTGGTTTTTTCAGTGCTGGTGAGAGTTCAAGCTTCTGCAATTTTCTCTGTTGTAGCTAAACATCAAATTTCTTGGTCCAAATATCAACACACATTTATTGAGCATTCTTATACAACTCATGACAAAAATGTGCCTTGAAACCTGGTGATGAAGGATAGCTAGGATAGCCTGCATGGCAGGCATTAATAGGGGAAGGGGAAGGGGAGATTTGGGCACGCTCTCCTATAGCTATTTTCCAGAAGAGTTGACATTACATGTACTTTTTATTATTTTTATACATGTTTGACACTCCAGGATCAAAAGACACGCACTTTTAGGGTTGCAGTTGCTTTTGACCAATTTTTGATAATTATTCAAAATACGTTACTTTATTGTTTTATTCCTGCAGGAACTCAAAAGTTGACTCTCAAGGTACCTTTGTTGGTTGTTTTTCTTTTTTTTTTCTATTCATTTTTTCTTTAAAGTTGTGAGTATGGGATCTGCATATTTTGCATTATGTGAAGGATCCAGAAATATCCATACCTCTGCACCCACAGAAGGTCTTTTTTCTAAGACCCTATTGGGGATTCTTATGAACACTGAGTCCATACATTTGTTTTGTTAATATACTAAGGGTTTTTTTCAATTTTTGACATATATGGACCAGTTAAGGAAAATCTGTCAACACCACCGGAGAGAGAGCCTTGAAATTACGTGAACTTGAAAAGTTTAAAAGTGATAGTCCTAAGCGAACAAAGATAGAGCTCTGCAAAATTGCTAAGATTTACTGAGGTTTG
>JAKSDK010001108.1 GCA_022360095.1 Phycisphaerales bacterium | reverse complement strand
TACTCGACTATTTATATCATCCTCGGCCAAGTAACTACTTGAGGGCAGACCAGCAATAGCTAAGACCCTCATTAGTATGGAGGAAGACAGTTATGCAGAGTAATATAAAGGGAAGACACCAACGAGGCTTAATATTCAACATAGTAGACTACCTACCTCTGGTGTCCGTAGCCTGATACGACAAGCGTAAAGGTACAACATCTCCATAAGCGGATTGTTAGTACATCGCAAATTTGTTCTTGGCCAGCATTATGATTTTCGTACCCACTACACACTTGCGTGAAGGAAGACAATGTGATCGAGGATAAAGTTTCTTGTTTAAGTAAACAGCATGAGTGTGTAGAGACCAGAGACCAGGTTCTACCTACCGACCTTCGAATCGAAAGTTAAACGCACTTAACAGTGGACCACCATGCCTCCATGATTTATCGTGTCAGTTGGTGTAAAGTTGTTGAACGCGGATACAGTTGTGAATGGAGATTGATAGGTGTTCGATACGCGAATTGATAACTGAGAAATTCTTAATTTCAGAAGTGTAGTGGTTTCTCATTTACAGCACACCGCTAACCGCCTTTTCTTACTTCCAACAAAGACGAAGGATTTTCGTTCAATTTCCGACAGCGACAGCGACAGCGAACCATATGACCACATGTCTTTTTAATACTGTTAATATTAACTAAAAGTTAATTTTAGAGGTTTTAAGATTTTTCTTAAACAATTGTGGTTGGAATCTTCCATTATATGATTTAAATGTTTGGCTCCTGTGCCTGGAAAGAAGAGGGTCATGCTTCTGCCGCTCATGCGTAAGAAAATTCGGGTGTTTGGTCAGGAATTTTCTTAGTTTTGGGAGGAATGTACATCAAGAGGTTATGAAATTAATGGTAAAATCGACGTCTTAACCGACGTTTTGACAATGCTGCCTTCTTCAGTATACCCTGAAGAAGGCAGCATTGCTAAAACTTCGGTTAGGACTCTTTTAAAATAACAGCGTCGATTTTCAAATTAACATTGAGTAACTACGCTGCGCAGGGTTTTCAATCTTTATTATGGAATTAAGTCAAAAGAGGTACCAGGAGATCATAGACTTAGCGTCGTAGAGCTGAGTCTCTCACATCTTATTGAGGGGTATTAGTCAATATTGACATTTAATCAGCATGTAAGGCACATTTTATGGTTTAC
>JAKSDK010001886.1 GCA_022360095.1 Phycisphaerales bacterium | reverse complement strand
GTTTTTACATAGTCTTATGGTGCTTACCATCAGAGCGACACCTTGGAGCTCTTAGGGTTAAATCTTTACTTGACCCAATTACGATCCAAAAGATGGCCAAATACTGTCATGCTCCGCGAGGTCATCGGTTTCAGCTAGTCTTATGGTACTGATCATCAGAGCGACATTTTGGAGCTCTTACTGTCAAATTCTCACTAAACCTTATTTCAACCAAAAAGATGGCCAATTGGGAAAATGCTATCAGACGCCTGCAATGGTGCTTATTATCAGAGCGACATTTTGGAGCTCTTACGGTGATATTCTCACTTAACCTCATTACGACTCAAAACATGACGAATTTGCAAAATGCTCTCAGACGTCTATAAAAAAGCCGCATAACGCTATTACGACGTAAAAGATAGCCTCTCTGCAAGATACTGTCAGACGCCTTAATATTATCGCCTTCAGCTAGTCTGATCGTGCTTATCATCAGAACGACATTTTAAAGCTTTTACGGTGAAACGCTCACTTAACCCCATCACGACACAAGAGATGGCTAATTTAAAAAATGCTGTCAGCTGTCTTAAAATTATCGCTTTCAGCTAGTCTTACTGTCAAAGCGACGCTTTGGAGCCGTTACGGTGAAATTTTGACTTGATCCTATTACGACCCAAAAGACGTCACTTGTCAAAATACTGGCACACGCCTCTGAATCATCGTTTCCAGTTAGTCTTATGGTGCTTATCATCTAAGCGATATTTTGTAGCTTTTACGGTAACATTCTCACTCCATTACGACCCGAAAGATGGCCAATTTCGAAAGCGCTGTTTGCTGTCATCCTTTTTAGCTAGTCTTGCTTTGACGCCTCCAAATCAGCGTTTTCAGCAAGTCTTACTGTGCTTATCATCTGAGTGATATTTGATAGCTCTTCTGGTGAAATGTTCACTTAACATCAATGCATACTAAAAGATGTTTGACGCACAACAAAAACAAGTCATTTTCCGATTTATCTGTTCTTGGTAAATAAGAAGCTTACCTTTACTTTAGATTCTTGATAGAAGAAGTCTATCCAGCCAGCTGAATTTATGCCTTTTTGTTAATTTTCACCATCAAATCATAGCGTGATTTGTCAGGTAATATTATGGTCACGTGGCTACTTAACTAGCCGGCGGCCAAACTCTTTGCGTTAAACGAAATTCTGTTTCTCTCCAGAAAAAAAATACTCTAGCTAATTGCATGCGTTTTTCTTCCGGCCTTAAATTGCCCAAAAATTTGTATCACAGCAAGGAATTTGTATTGTTCATCAGTCATTTTTTACGGCATGGTACCACTTGTTTTATAAATCCTAGACTACAGAGAAGGCGTTTTTTTAACGCGCGACCCGGTGAGGTGGGGCAGGCGACGTCCCTAGGAATCATTTTTTGACTCGTCCCAACTCTCGGTCCGTCGAAAGTGCAAATCGATCGCACAGCATAATACCCCTGCTTTGCAGGCTCTATTAATCCCTTCCATTAAATCGTTTTCAAAAATCACGTAAGCAGCAGGCCAATGAGGTCTAACACATTTTTTGAACCCTCTTTTATCCG
>JAKSDK010001517.1 GCA_022360095.1 Phycisphaerales bacterium | reverse complement strand
GTATTAGCTTCATACGGTACCTGAAAAACCTCATCTTCCAAGGACTGTGACCCCCATGCTTCCTGCAAGCCTCTGATCCATAGTTGCATAGGAGACTTATTTCTCTCTGTCCTCATTGGATGATAGACCCAAGCATTTTTCCAGTTAGTCAGGTGTTTGTTAATTATGGGCAAGAAAACATAATGCAAACACCATAAATGGCCCTCATTGTCTGGGTGTAAGATATTTTGTCTTTCCAAGTCATAAAAAAGGTCATAAAACAGGGAGAGACATCCTGCAAACACATCCCGCCAAAGTCGCTCAATTCGTTGGTTGTGAGTACTTTTACCTACAGGTTCACAAACGGAATAAAAAAGGTACTTGTTATTATACCCTAGTTTTATGAAATCAAAGTAGAAATACTTTGTTAGAAAAACAACCCCACGGGAAAGTACCTGTTAACATGCTACCCCTTCCTGGTCCTCGCTGAACATGACTTAGCATGTATGTCGAAACATCAACATTTTCACCACCCTTGTCTGATCTCACACGTGATGGCAGGCCAAACTCTGCAACTGCATTGCGAAAAAGAGCCAAAACAGTGTCTGCTCTATTGTTACTTGAGGCTTTGAGGTAAACTGGTACTCTGGAATAGCCATCTATTCCACCATGTACTACTATTCTCCACCTTCAAAACAAGAAAATGTAGAAGTTGGTTCTGTGCAAACAGTAGTTTGTAACAGGGACACAAGCTACAACTTTCATGGTAGGGTTATAGTGAATGCAATTTTTGGCATTTTATAATTATTTAATCATTATTATCACTGTTATCATTGTCAAATAACCAGAAGCAAAATGTGATTAGAACAGGGATTTTTTCTATCAAGCCTAGATCAAAATGTTAGAATGTACTCTTGTTTGTGTTTGTGCTATGTTAATTTTTTCTTAATCCAGAAACAAAATAGTCTTTGACAGTTGGAATGCTGCACAAGCCCTACACTTTTTGTCAAAATTTATACCACACTATAGCAATGATCTTTTATTCTATTTAAACACTATAAACTATAATAGGCACCTAATAAGTTTATGGTTGCCATCTATATGCCTCAATGACAACGGATGTTTCACGTTGTACTGGCGTCTTTTGACAGTTGATTTCCACCTTTGCACTATACCAATGGGGTCAATCCTCAACAATGATAGACGGATCCTTTCACGTTGGACACGGAATCCTTTACTCAGCAAAAAACCTTTAAGAATCCTGATTCCTATTCCAGGATGTTCATCACATGCTTGTCTAGTAAGTTCATCAAGCTGATTGTCGTCAATGGTACTGTATGTCCCTAGCATGATCAGACAGTATAAGTAAGATTACCGTATAACCCCACACATTTATTGTGCATGCATGTTTTAACTATATTGTTATAAACTTGTTGTATGAAGTAGTACGAGACTGCTGCATGCATAATAAATGTATGGGGTTATTACAAAAACACTTTATTATCCATGGTCCTATAAAGACCACTGGACAGAAAGGGGATTTCACTGCTATTGTGGAATAATCGCTTGATATGAAGACAAATACATGTATAATGTAATTGCCATGGTTTATCATAAATAATAGTATGTACCTGACACACTGAGTCCATATGACATCATTCTTCTCTTAACTGTTCTGCAACTTACATCAAGCATATTAGCAATCTCTTGCAATGTAAAACCTTGTTCAATTAAATATGAGAGCTGTTCCTTGCTTATCACGTACGAGGGTCTTCCACATCTACCATCTTGTTGCACGCTAGCGCTATAACCTCCATAAGAATTCTCAGTTCTTTCGATCTCTACCAGCAAACTATGAGCTCTTCCGATTGTTTCTGTTATGAAATCATCGATGTCTAGATTTACCAACATCCTCTGCAGAAAATCTACTTTACAAACAAGAAGCTGAAAATCTCCATGGCCATTTTGTACGCCTTGAACTCTATTTAAAATGTCGAGGATATTATGAACACAGTCTAACAAATATGAGATATCGTCCATTTTTAATCCCAGAGTGAGGTACTTCAGGTAAGGTCATGAGGCTTACATGAAGTACTTGACTGTTTCGTTCACCTGAGCGAGTTTAGTGAGCCTGCGCTCCTTCGTTAATGACTGGATTGCGGTTGGATGATAGAAAGTTGAATGTTGAATAGCGAGAGCTTTGAGCGTAAAAGAGAAAGGTGGTGGTTGGATGGCAAAGAAGTACAACATGTTG
>JAKSDK010000749.1 GCA_022360095.1 Phycisphaerales bacterium | reverse complement strand
TCGTCGCCTGCGCCGGGCAGCATCAGGACCAGAAAAAAGTCCACCATCTCCTCAACCGTGGTCTCCGATTGGCCGATCCCCACGGTCTCAACCAGAATGACATCAAAGCCGGCTGCTTCGCACAAAAGCATGGTCTCGCGGGTTTTGGCCGCCACGCCGCCCAAAGTGCCGGAAGACGGAGACGGACGGATAAAGGCGTTTTTGTCAGTGGCCAGACGCGCCATCCGGGTCTTATCGCCCAGAATGGAGCCCCCGGTTCGGCTCGACGATGGATCCACGGCAAGTACGGCAACTTTCTTGCCGGCACCCGTCAGGTTGCTGCCCAACTGATCGATTGTCGTTGATTTTCCGACACCCGGGACACCGGTTATTCCCAGGCGCCAGGCTTTGCCGGTGAGGGGAAGCAGCTTTTGAATTAGAAGATGTGCCTGATGCCGGTGGCTGCTGAGCTTGGATTCAACCAGCGTAATCCCACGTGCCAGCGTTGCCCGGTCTCCACAAGCGAGCCGTTCGGCGAATTTGGCCAGTGTTAGCTGTTTGCCCTTGGCGCCTGTCAGCATGTCACTATCGTGAGATTCGGTTGCCATGCCTTACCGATAGCGCAAAGCTGCGGTATCGTCACGTCAGCGCAACCTGGAAGTCCATACGATTTTTGTTCATTATCATGGGAGCGGGAAATGAGCATCGGTAAAGAGTTGCCGGTTCGGGCGTTTGAATATACCCTGGAGTTTCAGCTGAGAGCGCCTGCGGCCGTGGTCTGGGATGCAATGACCGTGAAAACCAACGACTGGTGGCTGCCCGACTTTCATGTTGCAGCGTCAAATTCAATCGTATCGCTCGATACCCGACTTGGCGGTCACCTGATTGAAAGAACGGAAGAGGGCGGGGGAATCATCTGGTTCACGGTTCACGCGTGCACGCCGGGCAGATCTTTAACGCTTATCGGCCCGTTGTGCCTTGATTGCGGACCTGCCACAACCATGCTGACACTTTCGCTTCAGGACAACGAAGAGGGGTGC
>JAKSDK010000557.1 GCA_022360095.1 Phycisphaerales bacterium | reverse complement strand
GCTTTTACTGACCCGAGGACCCACAATGCCTGCACCCCCTGCTGCTCCAGTGTCGCCGAACGGTCCCTGAAATAAATAAGATTGAGAGACATGGTTTTTCATGATACAGGAGTAAATGCTCCTAAAGGACAAGTTTTATTGTGAAATCTTCAATTACAACTTGAAAGTCTTATCTCATATGTCTTTCGTCTTGCTTCTGTTTATTGCGATCAGGTTAAAAACAAGAGTTAAAAACCATCCATTGACGCGCACGACATACAATTAACTTTATTCTATCTTTTTCTTTACATGATTTAGTGAGAAAAACGAGGGGAAACGTCGATCACAATTTTTTTTTATAAACTAGAATGGAAGAAACATCAGAGGGGATGGGCTTTTGCCCATTTCTTTTAGCCCTTTAAGCAAAATTCTTCATAGCTTTGCATTTTCATTGTAGGAATTTCCTTTCATTTAATAGCTACGGATAACTGAGAAAAGCTCGTCGATTATGAATTCTACTGTAGTTTGAAAATAGTGCAGAAATTTAGCAATCATTGACGCCTGAAAACGGCTTGGATATCTACGCGACTTTTAAATAGACCAAGTCCCCATTATATAAATCAACTACTCTTATAAGCCTGGTGGTTTCTTGAGGTCTCCACGCCAAAGCTAACGTAGCTGTAAACCTGCACTGTGATCGAGACAAGGCAAATAAATGATGATGATGATGATGATTATGATGATGACGATGACGATGATCAGCATGAGCTGATGAACAGATAGAAGGAGAACAATCATAAAACCCGATTGATTACCGGAACTACCTTCGCAAGTAGTAATTCTAATTCTTACCCTTTTTCCTCTTCGTCCAGGATTACCTGGCCGACATGGCATCCCAGTTGCGCCCTGAAACGTTAACAATGGTCACTGGTTAACATCAAAAAGGAGAATATTCTTTAATTTCAAGAAAAAACTTAAAATCTGATTCTTTACCCGTTTTCCTTTGTCTCCTAGTTCTCCTTTCGTC
>JAKSDK010001541.1 GCA_022360095.1 Phycisphaerales bacterium | reverse complement strand
CCGTCAATTGAATCGGAACTTGAACTCCGGAGTACCCCCCCTTCTTCCCTGGGAGTTACATTGATGTATTATCTCGCTGTGTGCAGCGAAACTACAACACCAACAGAGCTATTGCTAAATCAGCCTGAGGTCTAGTATTTCTGATTTTCAGTTTTGACGTTGAAATGGTGATTTATTACAGATATGTAAGTGTTACCTCATACATGATAGTATACACTGGGGACACTGAATAAAAATTCTCCCCCTGTATTGTTTATGTTTGAATGAACGAGGTCGAATTCAAAGAAGATCAGATCAAATCAGTTAGACTTTCCGCGTCTTCGAACAACAAACATTGTCAAAATTTCCTGGAAGAAATGCAATATCTTTTTCCTTCACTTCGTCCACAGAGGAATACATAATTGACGGGTGAAAACCTTCATCTCGGTTGTCTGGTTTTCCACCGGATTGTGAAAATATGACATAAGTAAATAAGGTCACAAGTCAACCGGAAGGGTCCCGACAGGAAGCTTGATCATTTAACGGGAAGTCTCTCTTCATTTTCCAAACTACCGCTGACTTGTTAATTGATCACCGAAAACTCATGTCCTATCTTGTGAACATGTCCTCTGTCGTAATGTGATATCCAAGCCAACAGGTCATGTGATCTATAGTGGTAGTCGCGGCATAGGACTGGAAAAGAATCTCCGTTGCAGTTTGGTCTTCGCGCAAAATTTGCAATTCTAGCGGGTCGGAGACGGTAGTAAACTGTTTGTCAGTTGCAAGGTTTAGTAAACATGACGGCCGAAAGGGTGCGAAGGAGAGTATATTTAATGCTGTTTTGGCATTGTACAATAAGAACTTCGAAAAAACAAGACCAGCTGTGCGTCGTTAAAGTTAAGTTTACTGTTTTTACATGTTATAAAAATATGAAGAACGCATTGAGCAGTTTTTCCCCGGCTCTCATCTACGTATCGACCAGCTTAATTTTAGCCCATATTCAGTTAAGATAGCGAAAACTTGTCGGAGAGGACAGAGCAAATAGCTTTGTTTAAAATCTTTTCGCCGTCTACGGCTCTATACGGATCATAATCAACTCTGAATCCTATGAATATTGTAACGCCACGATTCCCAGTTAAAACACGGCGTTAAGAGAACAACACAT
>JAKSDK010001099.1 GCA_022360095.1 Phycisphaerales bacterium | reverse complement strand
GCCTGATATAAACACAAGAGGGGTTGGGAGAATTCTTGACAGTTATGCAAACCCTCGACTTTGTCTCGGGTTTGCATAACGGTCTCGAATTCTCCCAACCCCTCGCGTGTTTATATCAGGCTATGCAAACATGGAAAACGTTTTCTATTGCTTAATAACTCATACATGTAGCTGAGCAGGTTTGATACTTGGAAAGACAATGACGCGAACTGCACAAAAACTCAAATGAAGATCAATTTAAGCAGTTGCACATTAACCCAGAAAAAGTTTTAAACCCATGGCCTCTGATATTCTGGCCAGCAGGAAAACGTTTCTCAAGCTGCTTAGTTTGCCCAGTACCTCCCAGGAATTGAAAACTGAAACAGTCAAAATGTTTGTTTCAAAGTTCATTTGCAGGGGTTTTTTTCTACCCCACAAAAGTTGAGGCCCCATTAAGCAGGCACCCTCCATCAAAGTACTGAATATTCAGTGGCCACCTCTAATAAGTGACCATGGCCATCTTTTTGCCATCCCAATGACAGTTTTCCCATTGTTGTCAATGCTATTAAGAGGCCATCAAGCACTTGACAGATTAAGTTTGGCTTTAGTTTAAGAATATAAATGAAGGAAAACAGTCCAAGATAGAAGGTAACGACGATTGTGGACCAGTAATGCTGGCCCTGTTGCGTGTCTGTTTTAAAATAAAGTGATGTTTCTGCTACCGATTATGCTAATTTATGACCCGGTTCAGGGCAAACCTGTATTGAGCAGCCAACCTCCATTGAGCGGCCACATGCGGGTATCCTGAAGGTGGCTACTTAATAGAGGTTCAACTCTTCCTCTAAATGTAAAGCAAATAGGTTCAGTTAGTCAGACAATTTCCTCTGACTTCATATTAAGTCAACCCTTATATTGAATCTCGTCACATCATCAAAACAGCATTTCTGAAGTGTAGCTATTGTTTCCAGACTCTAATTCAGTAGCTACAAAGCTTCACAGTAGTTTGAAAGAAATTAGGAACTTAAAGCAAATCGCTACAGCAAGCTCTACTATTCCAACTGGAAGTAAAAAAAGCCCAAAACGATGCAGAGCACACGCTTGGAAATGACCTTTCCCTATGGCCCCAAATCCTACAATGTAAAGACCTGTCTTGTG
>JAKSDK010001742.1 GCA_022360095.1 Phycisphaerales bacterium | reverse complement strand
CGGCGTCACGATGAAATTCGAGCTGATCAGTGCACCACAACTCGACTTCGAGCGGGCCGCGTTGTTGGCGGAGTACCACGTACGGGCTTTCTACTACATGCTCTCATTCAAGCCTGAGAAAGGCCACGGATTATGGCCGCTCGGTAATGTGTGGTGCCTCGGAGTTGTACGACGCAACGATTGGGGCAACGAGAGGTTGGCAGGATTCACAGAGCAGGTTCGAACCTGGAAACAGATTCTGCAGGGCATCCTAGCCGACGGGTATTTCAAGGTGGTGTTCTATCTCTGCCCCGACAGTGCGCTGTGGGGCTGGGCGCTTGAATGGAACAAGAATTTCCGGATTTTCGGATGCTTCGGTGAAGACGAACCGGTCAACACATTCACCGAGAGTTTGCCCAAATTGAGTATGCAAGTCTTCGAAAAGACAAGCACATGCACCACGCAAGGCCGAGTCGAAGTTCCTCTCGCAGGATCGAGTGATGTTTTATTCGATTGCCCCAAAGATGTGCCTGCTTAAACCGCCTACAAAAGTGGCGTAACGGTCGCAGCAACCGAAAGTACGCAGAGTAGCCAAGGTAAAATGTTGAAATGCCTTGAACGCTCTTGATGTGCACCGTAATGTAGGCGCGCATTAGATACTTCGTTTATTAGCTCATCTGAACGGATAATACACGGCTGGGGTAATGCGGATCTGCTCAAGCGGCTTGGCGATAGTAATGCTTGAGCAACCCGCCGAGTTCGGACTGACAACCGATGCGCCCGATGGGTGTGAAATGATTCGGTTCAGCCGGTTGCTCTGCTTCTTGTTTAAAGCTCAGCGTCCGGTTCCCGAGCCCCTGGCGCGGTCGATGCTCGTTGTAAAACCGTGCGTAGGCATGCACGATGTGGTCCAGGTGTGATCGGCTGAAGCACATGAATTGACTCAGGCATTCCCGCTTGATCGAAGCAACCCAACTCTCAACAAAGGCATTGGCGTTCGGGGCCATGACCGGCGTCTTAACCGCTTTGATTCCGCCGGAAGCGAGTAACAAGTCGAAGCCCTTCGTGAACTTCGTGTCGCGGTCATGCAAGCAGAAGCTGGCTTGCAGCCCGTGGTCCTCCAGCCACATCATGAAGTTGCGGGCCTGCTGTTTCTCCCAGGCTTCATCGGGGTGGTATGCCATCGGTGAGGTCCAGGCCTTCCGGGTTCCTAGGTGCAGGACCACCAGCACATACCCGTTCCTTTTACCCAACGGCGTCCAGACCTTCTTGCAGAAAAAATCGCTGGCAACCAT
>JAKSDK010000940.1 GCA_022360095.1 Phycisphaerales bacterium | reverse complement strand
TGCTACGCGAAACCCAAAAGGCAACTTGAAACGCTTCATGTATCTTCCTTAGCCTACGTTTACAAGGCAACTGGACGAATTTTTGACTGGCTGAAGAATTTACCGCCACACTTCTTTCGCACGGAACCGCTCATTATTTTGCTCTGTTCACACAAAACTGGCGCACCAAGTTAAATTTTAACTTTTGCCTGTAGCTGTTCCAACTGGTCGTGCGAAGTGCGTTACTTTTGCTAATCCAAAGTGGCGTCCCCTAACTGAGTCTCTGTGCATCTATGCAGCCCACGCCTTTTCCATACACAAATTTAGACGGCTGGGTCCTGTACAGGTTCGCACTACCACGAAAAATGGAGTTCGGCGTATGCAAAACGAAATTAAATTTTGAGTCAAGCGATATTTTTCGTGTAATTAGAAACGCCAATAGGTTGAGCCGATGAAGGATCAGCTCTCAAGGAAGGAAGGATTTTGTTGCCAGACAAAAAAATGTAGGCCTCCAAATGTTCTCGACGGTATCTTTGAAGTTTGGTGACAGTTGAGACAATTTTGGCAGGCGAAAAAAGGAAATCGTTCCCACTAGAAATGGCTTATTGTTGACGGACTTTTTTTTTTTCGCAAAATAAACAAAATTTTGCGAAGTGTGAACAAGGCCTTATGGTGCTCACACCGCGCCGGTCAAACTTTGGACCGTACCAGCTAAAAATTCGACCTCGAGTTTGACGGTCAACTTTTTGAACGGCCATACACCTTAAGATCTCTGTACGGTTAAGATGGTTTCGTGTGAGCGAAACACTTCAACGTTCGAATTTTCAACCTGTTAAAAATTCTTCCAGTGCCGTGTTAACGTAGCTATAGTTTTTTTTAGTTTTTTAGTGTCATTTATGGCAACGGGATTGAATTTTCCTACGTTGTGCTCGTGCTTTTGTTTAGTGGATGGGATGTAACGAAATTAGAAAAACAGCAGTAAAGGCAAATAACCAGTTAATGCACCACTGGTACGCCGATCCTTGAAGAAGGAGTATACTAACTAATGTTTATCACAAGTTAACTGGGAAACATTCCTTTCCATAATACCGGTTTTTCAACGGATAGCCCAAGGAGAATACCCCCAAGATTTCCTAACCCTTGCAAGTAGAATCGTTGAATCATGATCATCTAATTAGAGTAGCAGCCGGCCTTGATTTCAAATAATACACTGAGAACAATTTGGAAACAAGTATGACTCAAATCAAATATACCACGTCCCTCGATGTAGTAACATGTTTTTGGTATTGTTGTTGTAATTCTGTAGTTTTGAGGACCCTCTGAGGAAAAAAAAGTTAAACGCCAAAACCGTTCTTCAACTGTGTATCAACCCAGAGAGCTATCAGGTTGGACCACAGACAATTGCTGCGATCTCTGAGATTGACCCTAAGTTTAGCAACCAGGAGATTGAGTGGTCTACCAAGCAACGTGGATCCATCATTCTGTATGGACTTCTGGTTAAACTCGATGAAACTAATTGAATTTCAAATAATTTTTGTAAGGCTATTTCGCCAATAATTTTCAGTTTTTGTTCTAAAAGGGCAGCAACGCTGTACTTTTGATCACTTTGTATTCAAGGGCGGACGGAGGATTTTGTAATAGAGGGGGCCTAGAGATAATTATACTGTGACAATATGGGCATGATAGCAACCGTGGCCAGATTTATCCAACACAAGTGTTTGTATATATTTTAATTCTGTTCGTTATCGGTAACCGGAAATGCAAGCAGAGCTCGCGCAAAGTTGGGCCATGTTTTGAACACATGCCTTGATATAAAGTATATTATCATTTCTTTGCTAAGCAATGTTAAGACATTTTAAAGGAAAGGTCTGATAATAATCGCCGTTATGGATATGTTAACAGAAATGCAAATCGCTCTGACAGTGTCCATTTACCGGAGTGTGCGTCAGGAATGGAGAGCAGGAGAAAACGTCCGACATTATCAAGTGATCCATTGCTATTTTGTAATTTTTACAGGAATTCTTCATATACAGCTTTTATTTCGCTAGATAGGCGTGTAACTTCGACTTTATTGACAAATTATTAGTCTTAATTGGCGCCCTTACCACAATCAATAATATTTATACTCGCACGGGCAGCAAATAGACCCTTAAGTTTACATCCTTGCGACAACTTGTTTTTTGAATTAAAGCTTTGTAAAAGTGCTTGGTATCCTTCTCTCTTATTCTCTCTACTTTTCTGGATTGCTGTTTCAAGATCGTGATACCGAGATACAATACAGATTTAGAATCACTTT
>JAKSDK010000678.1 GCA_022360095.1 Phycisphaerales bacterium | reverse complement strand
GCAGCAACAATCTTTTACTCTGTAGTGTGTCAGTAGAATCTGCCACACATAAAAATCAATGATTGACTTTAATATTCCAGTTGTGCATGAAAATGCTTTTGAATCAAACTGTACTATTTCAAGGTAGCATTAATGGGGAATGTAACTTTTGCTTTGTTACAATGAAAATTTTAAAAACGTAAAAGAAAATAAATCAAAAAATGCCAATGTTATGTTGTTGTTGTTGTTATTATTATTATTATTTTCATTTTACAGTTGATTTAGGTGTATTGTCATACATTTAACTTGAAATAATACTAATTCCTGAATATACCTTATTTCCTGCTTAGGTTAAAATGAAGTCCATATTTGCTATTGGCTTTACTTTTACTGCCCTTATTGGCATGTTTAACTCCATGTAAGTGCCTACACTGTAGTGTAGTTTACCATTATTTATGTCAAACCTGATAATAATGTACATGTAAGACTGTGTGTTTTTTGAATGGCTTCAAAACCCGTGATATAGATCAACTTATCTTTGGACTAATATTTAGATTTGGGGTTATTTTGGTCTAAAAAACTGGAAGTGAAGTTTAGCTGTGTCTTTATCACATGTGAAGACACTTGTTAAACTTTAATTTTTTTCTTCATAAATTATTAATGAGTTTTTGAAAGTTTTCTATCATTAGTTAACCCTTTAAGCCCTGAGAGTGATCAAAGAATTAATAACGAGATCACACAAGGTGAATTTGATTGATATTTTGATAACTTCTCACCGATACAGTGGTTCCAAAGGAAATGTACATGTACATTTATAGGGGCAGTAAATGACAATTTCAATTTTGATATTTGGGTTTAAAGAGTCACTTGCAATTTGTATCTTTTATGATGCAATATTATTATATCTGAATTAGTAATATTTTTTTTATTTCACCATTTTTTTTAATATACCAGTATGTAAAATGGAAATTCTTTCTGCTAATGTTTCTCTATACAGTTTTGATGGCAGAGTAGTGGCAAAGCTACCGTTTGTTCCTCACTCATGGATTCAGGGATTATCTCACCGGAATTTGATGGGTACAGATTTCACTGACTGCTC
>JAKSDK010000524.1 GCA_022360095.1 Phycisphaerales bacterium | reverse complement strand
ATGACTAAGGATACGTGTTTCCCAGAAGGGGGAACACATATCGCTATTGATATGTGTTTCCCAGGTGGGGGAACACATATTGCTAAGGATACGTGTTTCCCAGGTGGGGGAACACATATTGCTAGGGATACGTGTTTCCCAGGTGGGGGAACACATATCCCTTGAAAAGGTCGCCAAAGTCTGACAACTGAAAAGAGTTGGAATTAAGAGCGAGGAAGTTTGAAGCAGGGCTAATTTACTTTTTGGGTGACGTTTAGGCTTCAGCTCCCTAATTTCATTTTTTCAACGCTCTCGACATGGCGATTAGCCGTTTAAGGCAATGGCCAACATCAATTTCCTCGTAACATCATCACTGCATCAACAAGAGAGAAGGTTGTGGGTTTTAATGAAGTGATCACCAAACAGAAAATACTTCGACCTTTGATCAAATTCTCTCAACTGATTCTTTTTGGAAATGTATGGAGATCTGTCTAGAGAATTTGTGTGTTGATATTAGGGCTGTCGGGGTATTACGTTTTTCTTAACAAAGCTCTCTTTTATGTTTAGTATGGTCAACACGCTCTCAGACTTCAGCTTGTAGCAGAAGACTATTGCTCATCCTTACTTGTCAAAAAATACTTTAAACACTGGCAAGATTATGTGACGGAACAACAGATCTCGTTATGGGACAAGGAGAGACAAGCAGAGGAACACAATGAATGGTAATGTAGCAACATGAAAATAGAGAAACCAGAAATTATAAAGGAAGCATACTACATTGTTCGCGATCCCCTATTTGTCTGTGTGGTGGTCGATGTAGATCACTGCTTTCTCGATTTCGCATAAAAAAAACGAGTGCCATACCCTGTGGGCAAGGAGTCAGTCACCTCCATATCTGCTCTCACCCCCCTCCCCACGAAAAAAATTTAACTATTCTAAGGTATTTGCTCACCATAAAAAAAGATGGCGACCTCTCGAACAACAACCAAAAAAAACATGTGAGGAAGACACGTTTCGCTTTTGTTGAGCAGTCCACCATATATCTTTGACCTCGAAGACATATTTCAAATCAGAATCCAGCCATGGAATTTTTGGTGCAGCTATCACACGGCGCACGTTGTGTCGTCCCATTGCCCCCTGCGCTCTCTGTTCGCGCGATAGTGGCGCCTCGGAGCTAGAGAGCAGATATGATACTGAAAAAATTCTGGCTCCTAATACATTTGTTTCGTTTGTTTGTTTTTGTTGTTGTTGTTGTTTTGTTTCGTTTTGTTCTCTCTTTCTCTCTTCTTTGAAATCACTTAACATCTGTACCTTAGTGTATGTTTACATGGAGGTGGGGGACCTCAGGTAGGTGAGGTAACCCACCTGTCCATATAATCTCTCATTTTAATGTGATCACGTTTACATGATAGGTGGGGTGACCCGCCACATGTTACCTAACCTATCTGGGGTCCCCCACCTCCATGTAAACAGGCCCTTAAACGTAGACGTTACCCGGTACCTTCTTGGTGCCCTCTCTAATCTGTTTCGCTGTACTTCTAATTTTTAGTTATACTGTCTTTCGTTTTTGTAGGCGACTGAAGAAAAAGGCTTTGATATATTGGAAGAAATACATACCAATGAAAAGATTAGAAAAAGAAAGAGAAGTCAGAAGGACCGAGATGAGGAAAAGAGTCTCTTCGT
>JAKSDK010000259.1 GCA_022360095.1 Phycisphaerales bacterium | reverse complement strand
TTAATAAAAACATATTGATCTCTATGATTTGTACAACCAAAAACAACTTCTTGAGGCCTAAACTTGACCCTGGATCTTTCAAATTGCCTTTCATGAACCACTTCGTGATCGCTTGTCTCTTTTTAACTATTCAAATTGAAATAAAACGAAAGGCTGTTCTGAACAACGTAGAGTACCACATTTTTGTTAGAATACCAATTCACGCTTCATTATAAATAAATAAGATGTTGATGATATACAAGTGCCTCTCTTGACACGGCAACAGCGCTGTTTCGCAGATTAAAATTGGACATTCAAATATTTTTGAATATCACTCAACATGAAACATAAGTGTTAGAAATCATTCAATCAAAAGATTTTTATAGCGCTTTTAAAATATCATTACTTAAAAATGTTAAATCTCAATACCTAGTTGGCTCTAGATTATTTGATTTCAGTTTTCTTACGTGCGAATTTTCTTAGTTCATTTGATTTTTTAATATTAGTTATTCTCATTTTTAGTACTGTATTTTAGCAATTTTATTTTTTATATGCAGTGCCTTTTTGAAAACCACATTATGTGATATAGGCGGGTATAGGGCATCTGTAAAAAGAACTTTCCTCTTCTTTTTTTTTGTTTATATGCTCTTACCATGAATTAAATTTTTAAATTACGGTCAGAGCGTAGCATGCCTGCAAAAGTTTCCTTTTTCCGTTGTTGCACCCTTCTCCTCGTGCAACAATATATATATATATATATATTCCCGACTGCAAAATCAACCTGCTTCTTTCCGTTTTTCTGACATTTTAAATAGCTGACTAGACCCTCCATAAGGATCCGGTCCTTCTATTTCTTGTAACTGAATTTGCTATTTAATTATGGCCACGATCCTTGATTTCTCAACGTAGCGATCCGAAAAAGAAGATGGGAATAGACACCACATACTGGAGACAACGAATTGGAGTTTTCATGTGTTCTGCGAGATGAAGAAGAAAGGCCTTGCCTTTCGAAGTATTGGTAACACAAAAAATATATATATATTATCGACTGCAAATTCAGCCTTGCTTCTTTCTATTGTTGAAAGGAAATAGGGGAGGTCTACACGCAGGCTAAGGTCAGCGGACACCTAGTAAGACGGCCCAGAATTTAGTAGTAACCATCATGATTGGTTTCACATTAATCAATATGGGATGCAACTCTTTCGAAGCTCTACACAGTCATACATTGCACTACACAGACATACATAGCCCTGCATAGCCGTACATAGCCCCAAACAGCCCTACATAGCCCTTCATAGCACAACATAGTTATACACAGCCCCACATAGCCGTGCCAAGAGAATGAGCTCATTCTATCTTGGCCGTGCGCAGCCCTAAATAGCCCTACATCGCCCTACATAGCAATACACAGCCATACATAGCCATACATAGCCCTACATATAGCCCTACATAGCCTGTAATCTAATTAACAACAACATGGCGTATAATTAGTTCTACTCCTCCATTTACAGCGCAGTTGATACACCCTGGGTATAAATAGAGAAAAAAAGAAAGGAAAGGAATATCATAAATCGGTATAATATTGTTTTCTAATCACTCTGCAGAGAAACCAGAACAAATTATTTTCACTCTAATGTATAACAACGCAGACAAATTCAGGAATAGGTATCTTGTTTATTTGATAGCGAAACTACAGTAAGGCAGGCGGAAAAACTGTGTGATGGTTTAAAATAACTTAAAATTACAAATAACCCACTTACAATTCAAAGCACAAAAGTTGACACTGTCAGAATAAATCAATGGCGGACTTCATATAATAAATTGCCGCACACTAAACATAGGTACATTTATGTAAAAAATTAAACGGGAATTCTAAATTTTTGTTAACTGAGATCTGAAGAACCCTAAGCAATCGACTTATTTGTCATCACACAAAGGGAAAAACAGCTTTATAAAGAAGATTTAATGACAATAAGCGAAACTAGAGAATATAAAGAAAAGCATGAAGCACAAAGTGCAAGCGAACAAAAAGCCGCAAAAGAAAATTTGAGCGAAATGTACGAGTTGAGGAAGATGTCATCGAGTGACCTTGTCCTACAAGTACACCCAATATATATACGCTAACAAAAAAAAGAGCATGGTGTAGGAAGGCACACACCCGACTGCCAAACAACGCGTTAATTCTCAGGTAAATTAAGGCATTTGCTCCCAATTGTTCAGTGAAAAAGTGATGAGGGGTGGTCTATCTCTGAGAAATTAAGCATTAGAAAGGGGAGACTTTGCCAGATACATACGTTGGTGGCTTGCGTCGATTTGGTGTTTTTCGATTATGCAAATTTTGTTACGTG
>JAKSDK010001609.1 GCA_022360095.1 Phycisphaerales bacterium | reverse complement strand
TTTAAAAATGAAATGATCTATCTTTGACATATTGTCCAACATGGCGTTCGCTAAAAAGTTCCAAAGTTGAATGCCGCTTGCGTGAAACTTTCGAAGACCAGAGCTTGATTGGCATTTGAGCACTTCCAAAACATTTTTAACTAAGGATCTTGTATCCTATATAGGTATGACTGTTGTGGACATAGTCCACCGTTGAACCTCTAGTATCCGGACATACGCTATTTCCGTTTGCAATTTTTGACATCATACATAATTTCATAATTACCCTAGTTAGCCGATAGTGATAGTAATCATAACTATAACAAAATTGTCAAATTTGATTGGCCATCAACTGCCCAGATTTCAGCCTTAATTGGACAGTTTAATAGGACAGTACGCGTCATGCCTAAGTAATTGGACAGTACGCGCCATCACGCGTGCGCTTAAAATGGCTTTTTTTTCACTGCTAGTGTAGAGGTATTAATCAAACAGATTTCATCAGGGAGCACTAACCATAATAGTATTTTGATAATTTTTGCTGGCACAGCATTAAGCAAGTTTTTTCAAATTTCAATCCACGTCTATCCTTGCCATCTGTTTTAACTGACGGAAGGAAACAGTTTCAATGTCTAAATACATGTATTTTCTTAAGTAACACAGCAGCACCATTATTTTTTAAATTCAATTGATGTAAAAAAAGTTTTAGCTTTATAAAAAGATAGCAGATGGCGTGGCATAGCACATGACGTGACAATGCCCCTTTAAAAACTTCAATTTTATGACGCTTTTTCATTTGCTGTGTTGTTTTGTCTTCACAGTGTTCTCGGTCGTGTAATACAGCCATCTGTCGAGTGAAGGCAGTTGACGGGAGGTCTGATCGTTACTACGGTGATTGTGACTGTGGGGTACATTGCTATTGTGTCTACAGTGAAACGCGGGGCAGCAATTATTTCTACAGGTGTACACCAGTATAAACTCGAGGAATCACCTTCTGGTGTTCATTGGATAATTTTTTTAACGAAAGACCTGCCAATAATTAGTAGAAGATTCAGGAACTAAGGCGGCTCTCCGAGCTGTTAAAATGGGAAGTAAGAATGTATATATACATGTGTATGCTACATGGAAAAAGCTTGTTTGGTAACATTGGCGTTCTTGTTAAGGTCTGAAAAACTGCAAACCTTGCGCTGAAAGAATATTATTTATTTTATTTTGACATATCTGGGGAGCGGATACAGGGACATTCTCTTTTGATAGGAGAGTGATTCCAACTTGAACACGGTCATGAAACTACAGCTTCTACTGGTTTCGCTTAAAGGGCGAAATTTTATTTTTTCGAAGTTTCGTCTTTTAAGCTAATTCGCCACTTAAGAAACAAGGAGGGAACTGGAGATGTAGCCTGCGTGGCAGGCGTTTGAAAGGGATGGGAAAGGGAGTTTTAGGC
>JAKSDK010000579.1 GCA_022360095.1 Phycisphaerales bacterium | reverse complement strand
AGGTTTCGTTTAATCATTGTTTTTTTTTTTTTTTTTGGAAAATTTAGGGTAATAATATTGTTATGATTAAGACGATGTACAAAAGGTAAGTTTAAATTCCGTCAGTGGGTGTTGGGTGTACATTTGTACAGTTTGTGATGTACTATGTGTTGTTTGTTATGATGTCAACTAACGTGAAGCTGTTTCAGAGGAGGGGCATGTCTTGACAGCTTAAGGTTTTTTCTGGCCGTAAGCTTGGCCAGTATGCAGATCAAGAGCTGTTGAAATCCCTTGTCCAAAATAAAACTCTGGACATAAGCCTGAAATATATATTGATCCAAGTGCTTGATCAGCAGGGTCAGCAGTAAAAATAAAGGAAAAATAGCTTAAATAAATGGATTGAAAACAAAGACTAAACAGATAAAAAAGCTACAACGAAATAGAAAACAGCGTCACCGGGAGTCGAACCCCGCTTCATCTGCACTTGCAAGCAACTCCTTGACCACTGCACCACAGTGCCACACATTCATTGATCTCATTGGTTCCAGTTTCTTTAAATAATTAATATATTTTTCAAAATGTGTCAGTTAATGCTGTAATGGCACAAACTATTCTACCAGGCGTGACAAATTGGAACACAGGCGTGAGTATAGCGTGAGATCGAAATTGTCGATCTGCAGGCTGGGCGTGACAATCACGCCTTAGGCGTGACACTTGGCAGGTGTAGGAAAGTGATCTGATGTGATTTTTGACCATTAGCTTCAAAATAACAGCGGTAATCGAGATAAGAAAATATATGTCTTACGTCCTACTTCGCAGACGAGTTGTATCGGCTTTGTATGGCAAATGTTCTTCATTGCCATGAAATGCGTTATCATTATTTTTTTTTTTTCTGTTAACAGCCTGGTTTCAGTCGGTTTATACGGCTCGATCAGCTTTAAAAGGCATTAAATTTTAGACTTTTCGCCGCGTATAAGTTATCGTCCTTATAGGTTAACTCGCGTCGAGTCGAAGGCCCCGGGTTCGACTTCTGCTTAATCCCCTCTTTTTTTTTCTTTTTTAGTCGTTTTTGTTTTGTTTTGTTTTGTTTCTTTTTTGTTCAAACATAGATCTAAACAACTGTTATTTAATAAAGTGCTACTACTACTACTACTACTTGGACGCCAGAAGGCGGGCAACCACTAGATCTTTCCACAGCCTCTTATCAGCCATCAGTACAGCAATCTCACTTGCTTCGAATGCCCCAGTATCCCTCCTTAAGAGTGTCAATATAGGTAGTATTCGGTCTTCCTCTCCCGCGATGACCATGTGTGGGCTCCCATAGGACTAATTTCTGGGTACTTAGCTCTGGATGGCGATAACAGTGCCCCGCAAGTTGTAGTCTACGAGTGGCGATTTTGTTGCTGACTGTTGGTAGATCTCCGTGCAGTTGTTGGTTT
>JAKSDK010000595.1 GCA_022360095.1 Phycisphaerales bacterium | reverse complement strand
TAAATTTCTTTTCATCTTATCCTGATTCACACTTTTTCTAAATATTTATTGGCTGCATACCTCCTCATGGTGTTAAAATACACTTTTTGCAGTAAAGGGGCCGGATAAATCAGTTCTATAGAGAAACCTTGCTCAGCCACTATTTATACCCTGTTGAAGACACGTCAACATTTTTTCATGAACCTGATTTCTTTGCATACCGTATGAGAATTACTTATTTAATTAATCCAAACTATCATGGAATTACTGAATGACTGAAAAGTGGGTTAAATCCAAGGCAGATGGGACACTACATGCAAGTTTGAGTTAGCAGGGAGTTTGAGTTGTCCCATCCAGTTTGAGCTACTATAGCTCTACCATACTATCAGATAACTGAAGAAGTTCAGGTGGAGAGTGTGCCTTTAGTTGTATTAACTCACCATCTACCCTCCCTTAGACGTATGTTTGGATAAAATCTGGTTGGCTATAAATACCTCATGCCATAATGGTTTTTTGATTAAGCTTGAATCTAGAAACTAAGGTGTATCACTGTGTGAAATAAACTCAAGGACTGGAGCAGTGAAGCCTCTGTTCAGTGCTCTGCCTGAAATTCAAGTTTTCTCCTCTCCCAACCATGCCTGTCACTCTTAAGTGAGTGAAAAAGCAGAACGATGGTGTTAAAAAATCAAATGGATTACTCAAGGGAGAATTCCAAAATTTCTTAAGTAAAGTTCCTTCTTCTAGCTTATCCTTTCGCATTTTTCTCCATAACGACTATGAAAGTATTTCTCTCAAACCGACCAATCCAGATGAATTGCAGGACATCTGTAGTTCTTTCAAGGAATTAAGATAAAGCTCCTGGGTGTGATAATATCACTATGCGTGTCATCAAAAAGTCTTTTGATCTTTTTTTCAACCCTCTCTCAATCATAATTAAATCTTTCGTTACCTAAAGGTATTTTTCCTTATAAACTAAAGTGGCCAAGCTCATTCCTGTCTTTATGTCTGGGGAGCCTGATCTTTTAAAAAATGATCGGACCTATTTTACTGTTAGCAAATTTTTCCAAAATATTCTTTTGAAAAGGTTATGCTTAATTGAATATCTT
>JAKSDK010000703.1 GCA_022360095.1 Phycisphaerales bacterium | reverse complement strand
TTCTCATATCTCTGAAATCCGGCTCCACCTCTGACAGTCACTTCCCGCGTCAAAAAGAGGAGAACTGCAGCACTGCATTTCTCTGAATGAGGAAACCCCTCCCCCACCCCCTAAAACGTATTTGAATTAAGTGTACCCGTAGTGGGGTGGAATTTAATGGGGATTTAGGCTATTTTTCTTTCGTTTGACTGTGGTCACATGAGGAACTTTTTGCGGTAAAGGAAACGAGTAAGGTGCCTCAAAGCCAAAATATGTTGTTTACAATGTTCAAACGTTGATGCTTCGCCAGCAATGCTTTCTAGTTTGTTTTACTGTCTTTCTCAACAAAAAAGAAAGAACAGAAAAACGTTCTCGTTTTTCAAAACGGAAAAGCGGTCCCAGTGTTCTACAAAAAGAAACTCGTTATTCTTGATGAAATAAAAGAGAAAACGTGTTAATGTACAGTAATTACTTATTTTATAAATTTTGCCTTGTTTTCCACTTTATACTATACGTAATTCTACGTAATAGTAAGTGAGAACACGTTAGAAATTTAGATCGCGGCTGGCCTTCGGTATTTTCTTAATGGGTTGTAAAATGGCACGATTCTCGGGGACCTATTGATATCCGTTTGCATCAAATTATATTGAGATCTACAATTACCTTTTGATGAATTGTACATAGTTATTTATATTTCTTTGTGTAAAATAAAGTATATCGTTTGTGAAGGGAAGTCTGCAGAATATTTAAACGATGTATTATTCTACTAAAGTCTGACTTTCTCGCCCTTGTTCGACAAATGACCTCGTTAATATATTTTCCGTTCCCTCAAAAACAGGGGATGAGTGGATAGTGATGTACTTATAATGGAAAGAAACAATTTAAGTATTTACAAAATGATCGAAATATTCATGATTCAATTTCGAAGCCGATATCGAATACAAAGCACTTGAAGAGTAACCATACTTTTATTATACTGGACCTTACGCTAAAAAAGCCAATTTTTTTAATATTCTACTTCAAT
>JAKSDK010000050.1 GCA_022360095.1 Phycisphaerales bacterium | reverse complement strand
TAGATCATCGCTAAACTACAATTTTCTTTTCTCTAATTAACCTAAAAGAGCAATCGGTTTGACGTCATGAACTGACTAATTATTCATTAACACACTTTTCTTGTTTTTTTCAAATTGTTCATTTATCATGAGATAAATAAAAATTCTGTTTCATAAAATGTTTCATTTATCATGCAACAATTACGATAACAAAATTAGAATACCGTAAATTCTCTATTAAGTCCCCCCTTCCAAATAAGCCCCCCTCTCTATTAAGCCACCAAAATTTTACTTTGGATTAAGCCTTCACATTTTCAGCATGGTTTGTCACTGTTTTTGGAAAATGTGTGCGACTCCTTTTGCATGCATCATTCAATGAAACTGGGTTGTTTGGCTCGGCAGCTGTTGTGCCACAAAGTAAATCTACCGAGTTGTGTAGCTGGGCGGTCGTTGTGCCACACAAAGTAAAGCTAACCGAGTTTAGTGTTTAGTTGTGCCGCAAAGTAAATCTATTGTGTGGCGTAGTAGCTCGGCGGCCTTTGTGCCACACAAAGTAAATCTACCGAGTTGTGTAGTAGCTTGGCAGCCGTTGTGCCACAAAGCATCTCTACCGAGATGTGAAGCTCGGTGGCACCTTTTCATCCTGACTTGTGATATTTTCAGCACTGGACAAACAAACATTTTAAGCTCTATGTTATTTATTCGGAAAAACTTATAAACCAGCCCACAGTAATGCCCCTCAAGTCACTGAAATAAAAAAACTCGACCAAATTACTGAAAAAGCTATTGGCGTGAGCACACACATTCCGCACTGCAGGCTTTGATGATTCACTTGAAACGTGTGAAATTGAGAGGTGTATATAGTCTAAGTGAACCAGTGTTCAAACACAATTCATTTAATTGTGCCTTCAACGTTCATCACAAAAAAATGTGGCTTGGGTCTTTAATATCAGCACGAGTTAAGAAGACTCCTTGACAGTAATGGTTTCATTTTATAGTAAACTTCAGTAATGGTTTACTTGTGGAATTCCCAATAATTAAAATTAATGATTACATCTAAAACGTTGTCAACTGTTTGCTTTTAACAATAGTTGGGCCAGGTTGTTCAAAGCTAGGTTAAGAAAACCCAGGCTTAGTGCAAAATTTGAATTCAGATGTGAAAGCTTAACAAGTAAATAATGTAATTCATTTTGTCAACAGTTGATAATTGGATGCTCATTGAAAATAACAGAGAAAATTATCCGAAGAAATGTTTTTGAACAAAAGAAAAAGTAACCCGGGCTAAGCGCTAAAAGGCCTTCAAACAAGTACACTGTGTAGAACATCTATTGCACCAGTTTAAATAGAGGTTTCGCCGTACGCATCCCTTACGTTCAAAATAAACCATAATCATATTTATTTATCGCAAGAATCATCCACCCTTCTCTCTCAACTGT
>JAKSDK010000521.1 GCA_022360095.1 Phycisphaerales bacterium | reverse complement strand
GCAGAAGCACATCAGACTTGAGATAGAGGTTATGATAATCACGAATAGACTTACAATTAAAAGTACTCCAGACATTTAGTGCGTGTTGTTAATCAGAATCTGAAATGTCTTCGTCATTTAGTTTTGAATAGAATTCTGATTTAGGAGGAAGCTGCGTCTCAGATAGGGTCTCAAATGATGAAACATAGTCGTAAGGATAAACACCTTTACGGGGTTAATAACTCTACGTTTTCTTTAAATATTGCCTTTGTATTGAGAAAATCATCTGGTTGTAGATTTCCAACAAGATTTGTGAGACTCGTCTAAAGAGACTTGTAAGAATCAATAAATCGTAACTCAACAAACACTGAGATTGTTTCTCCAGTACGATGAGATTTGTATTCGTCAACTTTAATCTTTTTAGAAAACGAGATCTATTTTTCTTCTGTCGATGGAATACAGTTTAACTCACCTGGGAGGGTAGAAAGTTGTTTAATAAACAAATGTGCATCATACCCTTAAAGATTATGAAATATAACTGGAAGAAGCATTGGCTTTCGACATTGTAAGTTGCAACTGTTATGAGCAGGTCCACGATACTTCCCAGTAAAATGACAGTGATCTCGAACTTTATCACTGTTTAATTCTTTGTTGCAAATATAACAAAACTCCGCTTCATTAAAGGAGTCTTGTTCTTGTTTTGTTAATTTAAGAGATAATGGCCGACAATAATAATCATTATATATCTTATTTGTTATTATCGCGAGTTTAGAAACAAAAATCGCAGAGATGTGATCACTTTTGTTGGTTTTTGTGCAAAGAATTGGTTTAAATGTTGTGTTAGAATCTAATCCTTTGATATAAAAACAAAATCCTGATGGCTCATGTTTCTGGTAGCTATAAGTATATGAATCCTCTGGATTAGGACTACAAGTATTCATTGGTTTGGTAAAACATTCAAAATCAGCATAAACTACAAAAGGAATTGGAAGTTGTTTAAAATAATTTTGAAAACATAACTTTGTGTTTCTTGGAGGCATACGCATAGCAACTGTTTCATTTTTTGAACATTATGAAACATGTTTTTGAAAT
>JAKSDK010001522.1 GCA_022360095.1 Phycisphaerales bacterium | reverse complement strand
CTGTAAAGATCCATGCAGGTTGGTCAGTTCAGGCAAGAGTCAAGTCAGATCACGCACCTTCGACAAAGGTGAAGCCTTCGAACTGCGGATGGCCTTCATAGAGCCCCTTATTGTCTCCGGCATTGCGATGGGCCTGACGAAAATGGTCTGATCTCGTCCAGTCAATGAACGCCTGCTCGGATACCCAAAGCGTGTGAGAGGCATAAAGTGTGGTTTGCGTGTCCTCGTCAAAGGGGCCCTTCAGAAGATGAAACTCTTTGAAGCCGGGGACGTCTTCAAGCTGGGAATCCCGATTCCTCCAGACGTCTTCGAAGGCCGTTTCGGAACCATTTTTGATACGAAAGCGGTTCATGGCGATATACATCAGGCGCTGTCCTTCTTCTGTCGATCCCGCGCCGCAGCCGGAGTGCCACCCTGGTGGCGCGGATGTTTCGCCAAGTCGATAATGTCGTCCGACCATGTATCAACCTGCTGCCTCTCATTGCAAATCCGCAGCATGAGAGTCTGAAATTCCGGTGTGAGACCATCTCCTCGCTTCGCAGCCAGATTATGCAGCGCAAGCCAACCGCCGATCGGTGATTGCATTCCCATGTCCTTTGTCAGAAGCGCGGCTGTGCAGCCCGTTTGGTTTTTGGATGGCACAAAACTTGACTTTCAATTTCCGGTTTTTGATATAAAACTTGATTTTGATAGTCAACTTTATTTTATCTGCTGTCGCTGACGCGAAATCCGTCCAACCTGACGAGAATGCGGATTGGAAAATCAATGACCGAGGATGTCTCCACAACACCCGTTCTGTTCGTACACGACCTGAAGAGATCGTTACCCGGCGTTTTGCGGCAAACAGCTGCGCCAACTGAAAAGTCGGATCCTTGCCTTAGGGTATGGACCCAACACTCCCAACTGTCGTCATCCAAAGCACCTCAGATCTTGCGCTGAACTCGGATCAAACGTGCCGATAAAGATCGGAAAGACGTCAAAAGGACATGCATTCGCAAAAACGAAATGCAACCTTTGAGTGCATATGGTTCGTTGAGCACGGAGGATGTTT
>JAKSDK010000484.1 GCA_022360095.1 Phycisphaerales bacterium | reverse complement strand
TTTAGTTTCATTAAGGAGACAGTTGACTTGTGCTATAAAGGGCTCCCATTTATTAAATTGGGTGGCTACGCTAAAGAAATAACATCGAGTGATCGAGGTACGTCAAGTGAAGCTAATTTAAAAATAAATTGTCAAACTTTTCATAGAAGAGGGTGTGAATGGGGTTAACCGACTGGCGACAAACGACGAAAAATATTACTGACTACCAACAAAGCGAGAAAAAAAAAATACCGACTGGGACAGGAAAAATTTCAACCGACTACCAACATAGACCGACATTATTTGTATTTGTTTTCAGAGAGAAGAGTATTTTTTTCTCCTCTTTTGTTAATGTTACAACCAATGCCTAAATCACAGAAGTCAATCCTTTGAGATACCACCAACTTTGTAGTTTTTTATTCTATTGAAAAGACAAAGGTGAAAATCGTACATTTCTTGTTTCAGTCGACTTCATAAGTCTTTTATTACTTAAATGTACCACAAAACGAGGGTATCAAAAAAACGAGTGTAGTGAAATAGTTTGCGAAGCATATCAGGAAAATTTCTACAAAGACAACCCTCCTATTCCTACACATTACCTGCGGGAAATCCTTAGATTAATCCCCAAAGAAACTTTTTTCCAGTTCAGTAGAAAGCACCACCTACAAGCCCGCGGTACCGCGATGGAGGCACAAGACAGCAGGTTCCTTTGCCAACATTTTCATGGCATATATTGAAACACAAAGTCTAGTGATTTGACCTTATCTTTTTCCGTTAGTGGGATTAACCCTGGAAGGAAATCCTGGCGTTCTGTTTTACCGTGGTTAAGTTGGTTTGGCAACACAACTCTTACCGTTTTTGTTACGTGCAAAATTGTTTGTTCCTTGCTTAATACTCTCGTTTAAATAGAGGCACGTTTTAGACGTAATTCAGTGAGTTTTGGATATCGTACTGAAGGAACAGCAGTTGCCAAGTTAACAAGCGAACTTGCTTCGGGCAAGTTTATCAGGTGATTATTGCTAGTTTTCGGTGTCACGCCATCCAAAATAGATCAAAATAAAAATCAAAACCATTCGAC
>JAKSDK010000253.1 GCA_022360095.1 Phycisphaerales bacterium | reverse complement strand
GTTTGAAAGATCTCTTCCTTCTGCACAAGTTAGATGATGAAGATGTTGTCCTTGACTGTTAAAACAGAAGGGATGTGGATCCACATGATTGGGCAGTTACAGGTGGTTTATGGGTCAATGGGTTAGGCAGAAAAATTATGCAAGAAACTTACAAAGTCATCAGATGAGGTATCCATTTCTTGAAGTCTGTCAGTGATATTTACAGCATGAGTTTCAAACTGATCAGCTACATAATTTAATGATGATGCATAAAACTGCTCTGCCACTGACTGCCCTTGTGATCTGTCACTTGGTTCATCTAAGGCATCTAAAACATTCAACGAAAAAATTCAATCATCATTTGCATACCAGCAACAGTGAATCTTCTGTAAATGGCCAAAAAGGCTGCGACATTGAATATCAAAGTTACAAAAGTTACAAAAGGAGTTGGATCTTTGGCTTATTTAACCTGCAAAAGACTACCATTAATTACCTCTACATCAAGGCCAAAACATTCAAAATAACCTATCTGTTAAAACAAGTCTTAAATGGAGTTAGGCCTTTGGCTTGATCAAGCCAGTAAAATAACACCTTTTTACACTACATGGTCTAGCATTAATCCTTTTAGCTACACTCTAGGGCTGTCAGTAAGATTTCAAGTAGCCACATTATAAGTAATTAGTAAGTGTAGGTGCAGTATTGACAGCTAGGAAGTCCTTTTCATTCTATCTTCTTTGTTAATCCCGATGGAAGTAGCGGTTGGGTCATGTTCATATAGTAATAACCCTGGGAAATCTCTGGCCCTCAGACCTTGATGACAACCCTGTAATGAATGTAAAATAATTTTAAATTTACCTTTATTGATAATGGTAGGTAAATAAATATCAAACTTACCTGTTGTTTTCACCTGGAGTAAGTCCAACAGAACAACTCTATTAACCAGCAGCAAGACAAAATTACAATACTTAAACACAACAGTGCTCACTACATGTCAACAATAATGCACACTCTACGAATAAACCAATAACAATATTATTTTGTTATACTGTGAAAAATGCACATTTGCATAAGATAATACTATTTTGACAGATATTTGTCAGTTTTCTGTTCCTAGTGAATCCCATCCCTTCACTGTACTTGAAACTGTAAATAATGCAGTTCCACAGTACAGCTCAAAAGAATGTTACATGTACCAATCTCGTCTCATTTCTCGAAAGACAAGTGTCTCATCCCAGAGATGAGCATCTCATCTCTAAAGACAAGAGTCTCATCTTAAGAGAATCAGTACTGCACAGTGGCAGATCCAGACCTTCAGATAAGGGGGGAGGGGGGACCTGGCCATCCCGATTCTGAGATAAGGGGGAGGGGGCCGGTCTTAAAAATATTTTTTTTGGCCCTTCGGGCCTCATTTTGGTCTAAAAATAAGGGGGGGCAGGCCCCCTAGGCACCTCGCCTGGATCTGTCACTGTTGCAGCAATTCTGGCATAAATTACAAGAAAGGTCCAACTTCTCTATGACTAGGACAT
>JAKSDK010000864.1 GCA_022360095.1 Phycisphaerales bacterium | reverse complement strand
TATGCGAATTTCACAATCAATCAAAAATTTCACGCCAGATCACTTTACTCTACAATAATATGCACGACATTCTTAAGCAAAAACTCTTTCGAAAAGCCCAGTTCAATACTCGTCCGGGTGGCCAGTTCTGATGTTGGAACGCACCCTAAATCTGGTGGACTTGGCAACATGATAGAACTGAAAGTGACTATGACTATTCGCTTTGCTGTGCAATTATTCTCTTTGGTAGTTTCCCTGTTGCTACGGCACTGTAGACATCCGAAAGGTGCCATATCTGTACATATACGAAGTTGTTTTAGTTTTGCCACTTTAAAACTATACTGGGATGGAAGAGTATTTAGAAATACCAAAGCAGAGACACTAGGTGCCTTATAGCTGAAGGATCTTTCACAGTATATTATGCCTTTTTTATTTTTACAGAATACAAATGTCATTTTTGGAGCATTGCACATCAACTGATGCTGGCACAGAATCTAACTTTGGAAGTACGAATACAATCGCCGCCAAATCACAATGTATATTCATGCAAGTGTAAAAACGCAAGTCTTAATCCACCCTGTGCACTGCATTACTGGGGGTGCCCAATTCATGCTCCATAGCCATGGTCTCTTTTCTTGAACTGGCACGTTTCTGTTTAAATTAGTCTTAACTACAGTCAACCTCAACTGAAAAATACCTCCCCTAAACGTACCAAAAAAATGCCGTCCCCGAAGTGTTCCTCAACCAAAGGAAGACATGTCTAATAAGTGGACGTGGTCTCGTGAATGGACGTTTTCTTAAGTGGACAGTATAGCATAGCAATAGTTATAAATTCACCAGAGTCAGAAGGTGTTAATATTTTAATACCTGGACAAAAAGGGATTGTAACAGATAAATGACACGGTTAGATTAGCCGGGAAGTGTCAGTAGTTCTTTCGTTATATACGAAAGTAGAATTAGCATTGACAGGAGCCTAAATGACCCAGGCATTTATAGAACTAGTGATAGTTGACATTTAACGGCTGCCCCCGTTCTGTATATTGTCGGTCAATAGTATTGTTGCTCGTTGTGTAGCTCTTTGAAATATACCGATTCATAATGAAGATTTTCACACATATTC
>JAKSDK010001318.1 GCA_022360095.1 Phycisphaerales bacterium | reverse complement strand
ACTTTTAGAAATTTAAAAATATTGTTATCTTCCTCCTAATAAAATCATAAGCATCAAAAGTCTCCTACCAGCATCACCATCCATTTGTTGTGCCTGCAAAACCCAGCGAGAACCCTGCTGATCAAACAGCGTCCAAAAGACGGGCAGAGGAAGAAACATGAATAACACTTTACACAGAGCTTTGATGTCTTGAATCAACTGTGCGTCATATGTATCATCAGCCCAGTCCATCCAATGATCTTTTTTCTCTCCCTAGCAACATATAATATAATTTACCAATGAGAAGAATGCTATATATACACACTATTAATAATAAGACCAGGGATCGAAGATTAATTTGCCATTTGAATTTCCTAGCAGCATATTGTTAAGCAATTTCCCAGGGCACCACAGAAATAGCATTTCCGTTACACTTTGAATCTCAAAAATGATTATAATAGAAGCAAGGAGAGTGAAACTATTAAAGAGAAAAAAAGGCAAGAGTCATTCCATTAAGTTCATGCAAATTTCAGTGAAGGGACTACTAAAATCTGATTCTTTATTTTAGGAGGGAGATTCTAAAAAAATGACTTCTAACATAACTTCCATCGGAAATTCTTGGAAGTTTAGGTTTTATGGTAAGCACTCCTTTAGACCCAGATTTTTGTACCCTAAATCTTGAAATGCAAAAATTTGTCTTTTTTTAAAAAAACGCTAGGAGAAAACCACTGGGCGGACTCCCAGAAATAATGAGGTGGGAATTGAAGATTTTGGTCTCACTCAGCAGGGCATTCAGGTTCCAGTTGATCAAAAGTTGGATCGCACTATCCACAAGGTAAATATGCATAAATCACAATACAATCCAGTGGTTAGTGCAACTGAGATGGGGTGCATGAAAAAGGGCCCTGAGAAACTCCCTGTAAAATGGCAAATTCTTTCACAAGCAAATAATTTATAAACTAGGGAAAATTGAAGGAGACCCAACTGGCAGGTTGAAAGAAGTTACTTGAGGCTTCATCCCATTCTAATTGCTTGAGAGAACAAGCATAGATGTACAGTTGAACCTCTGCTAACGGCCACCTCTCTACAAACACCACTTTTTTTCTTCCCGGTGGACAAAAAATTCATACATCTTGTTTAAAACCTCTCTACAAAGGCCACCTCTTTCCAACGGCCACTTTCTTCTGTCCCCAAGGACTGGCCATTGTAGAGAGGTTCAACTGTATT
>JAKSDK010000889.1 GCA_022360095.1 Phycisphaerales bacterium | reverse complement strand
TGTAAAGCCTGTGAGTTTCCGTTCTTTTTTTTGTCCAGATGGGACAACTGGGAGCTCATTTGAGCCCGTTGGATGCTTTCAAGACAAATCACCACGTGCTCTGCCAATTTTTGTCAAGAACTTTGGCATGCTTCTTGACTGGCGCAACATGAATTCTTCCTTCGTGGCAATCATTCACGCGTGCGCTGAAAATGTAAGCCAACGGTATGGCTTTCAATACTTTGCTGTGCAGTTTTACCGCGAATGCTGGACAGGGCCTAATGGCGGATTGACCTACGACATACACGGTAAAATAGACAACTGCTACGAATTTGGGGATTACGGTGTGGGACAATCTCGGAGCAGTTTTGTGTATCGTTTTGTGAAAGGTAAGTTAGCTGTGCTGTTTATATTAAAACAGAGATGAAATTGACATCACCATCCTCGAGTTCCCGGGGTAATATTCAGACAGTCCCGGGAACGAATAGGGGAAGAAGCTGGGGACGAGGTTGTGAGTACATTACTTATGTATACTTTCACTCCACAGTAAAGGGCAGGTGGAGTCGCTGGTCACCACAGCAACCCTGCACTGTGACATGCATGTGGATACGGGTGCAGAATTCGCACCCGGAGCTGTACTAGTCCTGCGCCCAAATGGGAAGGACAAGACGCAAACGCCATTTCGCAAATAGTAATTCTTGAAAAATTACTACTTTGCGAAATTAATTCTAGTACGGCCAATAAAATGAGAGGTGCCCAGGATCTTCAAAATATTGACCAATTTATTGGTGGATACAATTTGTTTCGGACGAAAAGGAGATATTTGCTAAATAAAGGTGAAAAAGCGCCATTTCGCAAAATAGTAATTCTGGAAAAAATTACTACTTTGCGAAATGAGTTCTATTACGGTCAACAAAATGAGAAGGCCCGAGACTGTTCGAAATATTTATCATTTTATTGGTGGACACAATTTGTTTCAGACGAAAAGGACATATTTGCTAAAAAAAAAGTTGAAAAAACGCCATTTCGCAAAATAGTAATTAGATTGAGATTACTACATACTTTGCGGAAAATCAGTCATTTTTCGTTATTACTTCCAAACACATTGTCAATGTTGTCTTAAACTGTGTTTAGGTTAATAAGCATTTTCTTCTCCCTCTGCCATATGTTTCGCTTCGTTTACTCTACAAACTGATCTGGAAGAGCTTGGTCATCGTTGATGAATATTCTGTGTAGAATGCACACAACATAATCAGATGAAAGACAAATGACCATGACAGTGCTGAAAAAATGCAGGAGACAGCAAAGGCTACATTTCAGAGCAGACAAGCTCAAAGCAACTTTCGAAAATACTTGCAGCTAAGAATTATTCGATGTTTTCACAAAAGCACATTAAGAAT
>JAKSDK010000936.1 GCA_022360095.1 Phycisphaerales bacterium | reverse complement strand
GTTGAGAGAACAAGGTTGAAAGTTCTATTTACACGCCCTATGCACTCTGGCCAGTGTCTCTTCAAGTTACAAGCACTTCAAAACTTTTTCATAATGAAACACAGTTTATATAGACTTTCGCTGTACCCTCACGTTCAAAATATGCCATAATCATATTTATCTATCGCAAGAACCATTTACCCTTTCCCCTCAACTGCTGGCCTAACGAACTGTTCGCCTAAAAAACATATCGAACGCCCTCTCCTATAGCTAGGCTCCGATTACTCCTAGTCTTAAAGGGAACCCCAGAATATCAACAGTTGGGTAAACTATGACAACGATAAAGCTGTAATGTTGATTAGTCCGAAGACTGGGAGTGACTCGAAGGAAATGCTCGAAGGACTTAGAGAACTATTAACAACCTCATGTCTAGTCGTCAGAACAACCAGATAGTAAAGGAAGTGAAAGTAAATGACATCCCCATTTGTAACTCTAACAAGATTTCCAACGACTGTAACGAACATTTTTCAACTATTGGGCCCAGCCTAGCCCGCGAAATACCTTTAACTTCGGACGAGGGGTCTATTTATTTAAACAATATTGCTGAAAATTTCAACAAATTCTGTTTTCTCCTAACTTCTACCAGTGTTGTCTTTACCCATCTAAATAGATTGTCAAAAACTAAAGCTACAGGGCTAGATAATATCTCTGCTAGGTTGATTCGTGAGTGTGCTGATATTATTTCAGGCCCGTTATGAGTCAGATCTCTTTAATAAATCTCTGGCATATTTCCTGACGACGGGAAATGTGCCATAGTGACTCCGTTGTTTAAACAGGTTGAGTCATTTGATTTGAACAACTACCAACCTATCTCAGTCATATCCCTAGTCGTCAAGTTGTTCGTGAGGATTGTGTACGATCAGTTATACAACTTCTTAATTAGTGAAGAAATCATCTCTAAACAACAATCTGGTTTCCGGTCTTTACACTCAACTGTTACTGCTCTTCTAGACGCCACTGACCGTTGGGCGTTTAACATCGATCGTGGCCACGTCAATGCCGTAGTGTTTCTCGACTTAGAAAAGGTATTCGACATTGTTGATCACGAGATATTACTAACTAAACCGAATCGGTTTGGAATTCAAGGTAAAACTCTTGATTGGTTTAAATCGTATTTGACGAATCGCACACAACGGTGCTCAGTTAACGGTTATTTCTCTGACTTCACCACTCTTAAATGTGGTGTGCCACGGGAAAGATCCTTCGCC
>JAKSDK010001068.1 GCA_022360095.1 Phycisphaerales bacterium | reverse complement strand
ATTTGATGTAGTTCATGGTCCTTCGCTGATATTGTTGGGACATGTTCGACTGGCAGATGTCACACAGCTTTCTGCAAGTGATCCTATCCAGGGGTAAGTTCAAAGCTATAGTAAACTGACTTACAAGTCACAGGCTAGGTTGTGTTTGAAGTATTGCCCTGATTTTTGTTGAAGTTACTGTCAAACTTACCAAACTGTAAACACCTAAAATATTAAGGAATGTTTGTTTCATGACCAATCACAGTGACGACCAGGACATCCAAGCAAGTCACAAAACTACAAATGCTGTCAGTAATAACTGTTGCTGCATGTGGCTTAGTTTCCCACACCTGATTTGCTCCTCTCTTGTAGCACAATAACATTCCAGAAATATTTCTGGAGCTTGTAGTTTTGAGTTTGACAGTACAATACTAGTTAGCTATGGTTCAAAGACCTGGTTTTGGCTCCATTTCTTATTGTGAAATGAAAAGCATTGGCTACTTTTTTCCCAAAATAAAAGTAACAATTAAGAGAGAAAAAGTGCCTTTATTTACCATACATCCATTTGTACACACATAACCTATTACATTACTACAAGGCAGGAGATCAAGCAAGCTCTGTAGAGCCTTTAGATGATCTCCGCAATGAAAGATCCCTTCAAACCTTTTTACTTTGTCAATTTTGCTGAACTCAAACCACCTGCCCAAAAGAAACTACTGGAGAAAAGACAATTCCTTGCATTATGTCTCAAGCTGAGTGGATTAACTTACAGACTTAACAGGTTGTGATTTATCTTTGATATTGTTGTAGCTTCTTTGATGTCATTTCCTCCACTTCACCTGGTGGCATAATAGCCCTGTTGTACATCACTTTAAGATTTGAGTCAATATCAGGTAACTATTTAAAATCAACTCATACAAAGTCAAGACTGTGTTTTAAGAAAAATTGAAGGGAGCCCATTACTATGAACGTGTGAATCTCATTTTCTTGACTTCTATAGCTATAACAAATGTTCATATTTTAAACTCTTCCAGCAGCATACAACCAGATATCATCAACCATACCAACAGTAGACATGGAAATGGATGCACAAAGGAGACGACCTT
>JAKSDK010001289.1 GCA_022360095.1 Phycisphaerales bacterium | reverse complement strand
TGGCCAGAAGATTCTTGTATCCGAACTCGTTGATATTCAGCTCTAAAATGCACTTCTCAAATAGTTTTCCTACGAAGTAGACCTCAGTCGTAAAGTCATATTGATTATGCTCGAATTCATTGGGCGGTTCGCACCACCAGTTCAATGAAATACTCTTGTCGAAGTCGCCGGTTGAGTTTATCCGCTTTCCAAATCCAAAGTCGATGATCTTACAGAGACCATCATTCGTTACTAGGATGTTCCCCGGTCGAATGTCTCTGTGCAAAACGCCAAGTTTCTCAAGATACGCAAACCCATCGATTGTCTGTTCAAAAACCTCAGACGCTCTCTCAGGGTGCGAGTCAAGGAACTCATCGATCTCCGATCCGTTCACATACTCCATAAGGATGAATGCGGCCCGCTGTTGTCGATACACGTAGTGATTGAACACGCGAACGACATTCGGGTGATTTGAGAGAACCAACAATTTGATTTCATTAAGGAAGCCGCTGAAAAGGTCGAGGTCTTCGGGCTCAAACTGCGGTGCGAATTTCTTGCAGACAAAAAGTTCGTCAATGTCCGGGTCGTGCAAGAGGACAGTCTTTCCGCACGCACCCCCGCCTAACTCCTTCCGGAGTACGAGGTCTTTCTGTCTCAGAAACTTGACTATTTCGTTGGTTGCCATTCGAGTTCGTAAGGCACGGTCTCCTTAACCGTGAAACATGGCATACTTTCTAGCGTATTCCCACAAAATCACACCATAATGGGCCCAGATCTTCAGCCGATGGGTGCCGCGCCAAGAAAGGGTAGACTTGTGAGTAATCTATCGTGTTTCGGTCCAGCCAATGCGCGGAGACCAAGCACATGGAAAAAAACCGTATATACGTTAAGGGGGGTCAAAGGAGGCATCGCATTATTTCGATCATGTTGTACCATTGCATCTGATCTTCGATGCAGTATCAGAATACGGATGGGACGAATTCTTGTCTGCCACATGAGTCTAGTAGCGGGTCGGCAACCGCTAGACCATGAAAATGCACGAACGACAAACAAATTCTGTAGGTCGCCAAGGCAGATTGCGGATCCACACAGCCTGAAGTGTCACTGGGCGCACGGCCTTGTGGCACGCCCGTCTATTTCTGTGGCTGCGAACCTAGTCACAGAATATAATTCGTTTTCCTCTCAGCAAGGATGAACAAATGAGCGAACTGCATATTCGCCAAATTCGATCTGCATTGGAGAGACGATACGGCGACATCATCGACCTCAGCGATCTCACTTCTTCACACAACGATGATGTGAACAATCAGCTTCTATCGAGGTCTCTCGCAGCGTTTTCGCTGGTCTACCTCGCGCAGGTGTCAGATGACGTAGCGGCTTCCTCGATAACTGACGGCTACGGGGATAATGGAATAGATGCCGTGTACTACCACCCTGCCGATCGCACGCTGTATCTCGTGCAATCAAAATGGAGCAATGACGGCTCTAAAACAATATCGCGAGGAGAAATCCAGAAGTTCATTAAGGGATTTAAGGACTTCATAAATGCTCGCTGGGATAGATTTAATGACCATGTTAAGGAACGATCAGGCGATCTTGAGATTGCCCTAAATGACGCGCAGACC
>JAKSDK010001363.1 GCA_022360095.1 Phycisphaerales bacterium | reverse complement strand
TGGGGTGAGGAGAAGTTGCAGTGACCTATGACATGGAAAATAGCGATGATCAATTGCTGTTTGCAGAGATAAATCTCATTTCATACCAAGGAAAGTACATGACAATTTAAATGAAAGCTATTAAGCAGTTAATTTCTGTGGTACTGTTTATATTATGCTGCATAGAGGTGGCTCTAACTTTTGAGTCTGTGGATGAAATCCTAAAGTGTGACCATTCAAATGAAAGCTACTGAGCAGTACTTTCCTGTGCTACTGTTTATTATGTTGTAGAAGGTGGTTCTAACTTTTGAGTCTGTGGTTGAAATCCTAAAGTGTTACTATTCAAATGAAAGCTACTGAGCAGTACTTTCCTGTGATACTGTTTATTTTGTTGTAGAAGGTGGTTCTAACTTTTTTGTCTGTGGATGAAATTCTATGGTGAGACCATTCAAATGAAAGCTACTACTTTTCTGTGGCACTGTTTACTATGCTGTACAAGGTGATTCTAACTTTTGAAGTACTTATCTCATTGTCAGGGTTGCTTCTTCTTTGAGCCAGTGAATGAGTTTCTTAAGTGCGTTCATTAAAATGATAGCTACTCAGCAATGCTTTAACCTTCAAAGATTACTATTCTGAAAATTTAGTACATAACAGTGCTTTCTTGTGCTACCACTGAAAGTGGTACAAAACTGGTACTTGGAATCAAGTTTGACTACTTGAATTAACACAACGAAAGCTACGGACTGAAATTTACCTATGGCGCTATTTCTATAAATGAAATTTGATATCACCTTAAACTTTTGACATTGGCTGCTGAGAATAAGTATTTGCCTGCAAACGCAGATGTATTTGCGGTGGAGAGAAGCGACGACCAGAAATACGTCTGCGTTCGTAGGCTAAACAACTACAAACATGGCGGTGGACTGCAACAACAAAATAAAACGTTCTATTTTGTGGCACGCGGTCTGGAAACGAAACACTGCATTCTGGCGAAATCTTCATTTTCCCAACAGCCTTTTTGTTTTTAGCTAACACCCTTCAGTGTC
>JAKSDK010001890.1 GCA_022360095.1 Phycisphaerales bacterium | reverse complement strand
CCTCTATACGTGATGATTAATGAAATCGGGGCAATTCAGTTACTACATTTAAATCTCCGATATGGTATCAAATTCCCCTCGCACAGTCGTTTTTCCATCATACTCTGTTTTTGTTTAACTTCTAAACTCTGTGCAGACAGAATAAGGCAAGTCGGAGTGTTGACAAATCCCACCAACGACGTCGTGGGTCTCAGGAAATGATTTCAAGTCGATCCGAAATCTGGGAAGTGGTTAGTGTAATTCTAGAAGTCTCTTTCTTGGTCAAAGTTGAAGTCTCAGAGACTTAAACGTTTCAGTGCTGTAAAGTCTCGTATTTGTGAACAAGAACTTTGACGTATATCATTGCATGCTAGAGAAGAATACTTACCGAAGACAGCCTGGAGTTAGTGAAGAATACTTACATAGCGTGACCTACAGTCAAAATTCTTTTTGTTTGCTTTGAATGATGTCAAAAAAGGCTCAACTGTCTCAAAATCGCATCGTTTACTTTGTTAACGTTGCCAAATAAAAACATGACGGTTTGACACTGAGTCGATCATCTCTCTCTCTTACCACCTTGAATGGGAATCTATGTGGAGCTGGATCGACGTTTGAGTGTATTTGCGACAAAGAGCACTCTCTGTTTTAAAGGAATTAACAGTATACATGGATTTTAAATTTTAGCGACTCTCTGGTTAACTAAAAAATACTCTCTGTATTCACGTGAACAGAGTGTAAACTTTGGATTGTCCACTTAGTCAGGGCTACGGTGAATAAGGCGTCTTGTCTTAAAAACAAGTGTCACAGCCCATATTTCAATATGTTATCTTTAGAACGGAACTCAGTTTTCTCAGAGTTAACATTTCAGCATTTCGAATATGATGTTAAAGCAATGTCTTTAAATTCGAAGAAAACACCCTCCAAAGATGAGTGTTTATTCAGCGGTGTTACAATTTGTTTTACCTACGGATTCATAAGCAGTAAGAAGTTCCGATCGTAATTAACCTTAAATGCAGGGGCACCCAATGGATCTGTTCCTCAAAATATCTGTTCTTCATGCAAATTTTTGCTGGCTGGG
>JAKSDK010000219.1 GCA_022360095.1 Phycisphaerales bacterium | reverse complement strand
GCTCTATACTGAAACAGGTGGTTCTTGCTATTGAGTCTGTAAATGGAATCTTTAAATGTGATGATTGAAATGAATGCAACTGAACTGTACCTTTCTGTGGTACCGTTTAGTAAGTTGCACAGGGTGGTTCAAATTTTGAGTCTGTCCGGATGAACTATGACTGTGGCACTGCTATTTATCAAAAAAGTTGTTCGAACTTTCGAGTCTGTGTAAAATTCCAAAATGTGGCCATTCAGTTCAAATTTACAGAGATTGAAACATCAAAATGGCTCTAACTTTGAGTCTGTGGATAAAATATAGAAATGCGACCACTCAAATGACAATTACTGAGAAATTTTCCTGCGATGCTGTTAGTTATGTTGTGAAAGGTGGTTATAACGAGTCTATCGATGAAGCTTTTTAATTACCAAAAGCTGCCTAATTTTCTGTTACATGTCAAAGAAATAATTAGATGAATAACTAAAGAAGAAAGAGCTTGTACCTATCTTTAGGATCAGCACGTAGTGCACTCTGGAAGCTAGAGGAAACAATCGTAAATCATTACTGAATCAAAAATTGTCCTTCCTTACGGTACATCCCAGTTTCAGTTTCGGTTTACTTTTTTGTAGATTAAATTGCAAGTGATATGGAATGACAATTAAGAAAAACATTTGTCAAGGAGACCCGTGGTGAAACCATTACGACTTAATAGAAGCTACATACTTTCTCAAGTGGGTGCAGGACTGACTTCTACGTGACGTATGTATCACATACTTGAATACGTACCTATTTTTTACTTCAAGTGAAAAGATAGATCATTGTTTGCCCTTTGAGAAAAAAATTATACTGGAAGGACAAGACACACAAACGTTCGACATTTCCGTGTATTTGCACGGATAAAATGACATTATCACATCTGGGAGAGCATGGCTGCTTTTTATGTAACTGGGTGGCAAACATGCTCGCCTAACAACAAGTAGTGAACAATACTTCTTGGTGCAGGCGCAAAGCGATCAGTCAAGTATTTTGATAATGCCGAGGCTGCAAGACTTACCAGGTGACTGCCTCTGTGCTCTCATTGTGTTTTAAGTGGAACAATCCAAGCCGTAGCCATGCCCATTTACCCCTACATATAAACAGTCATATCATTTATCACAACTAGAAATATGTATACGTAAGCCCTCCCGAATTTCGGTGTAGCACTCATGTTAAGCCCTCCCATTACCAGAATTCATTTTGGTTCTTCCTTTCATTGTCAAATTTATCAGTC
>JAKSDK010000453.1 GCA_022360095.1 Phycisphaerales bacterium | reverse complement strand
TATTTCAGTCAAACCTCTGTAATTTATTTTTTCCTTGGATTTAGCCACTGTCCGTATTATCGCGGTGTCCGTTATAGCGACTGAGTGGTCCGTACGGCGCGAGTTGACTGTAATGAGGTGTCAGTATTGAGAGGGTATCCGTAAAGCGGGGTTTGATTGTAATCCATCTTTTACCCGATGTGTTTTCGAAAGACGTAGGCCTCGTTTACACGGCACCGCACGAATTTTTAACCGGTTGAAAATTCGTGTGTGTAGGTGTTCCGTTCACACTTAACGACTTTAACCGTGGGGAAATTTAGACGCGTAGCGAAAATATTTCACTGTCCCTTGCCAACGAAGTGTTCGGTCAAATTTTTTTTTAAGCCGGTCGAAAATTCGTCCTCAGGCTTAACGGATGAGAGTGCATATTTGTAAGATTTTTCAATTTAATTTGGACAGGAAGTGGGCTGCGTTGATGAACTCAGTGATACACTGAATAACTCTACTGGAGGTTTGATGGGGATCAATGGTACATCTGCTCCTATTAAATGCGATGACTGTTTCCTTCTTACCACAGTTGAAACAAGCACCACTCAACAGGTCAGAACACACAGACAATCTTGATTTTACCGTTGTCAATAACCAGCGCGTGCTGATCTTTACCATAATTAATCAGCTTGGGTATAATCCCTTGTAATCCTTTGTAACCCCCTGTAACCCCTTGTAACTCGTTGTAACCTTTGTACCCTCTTGTAAAAACTTTAAATCCATGTAACCCCTGTAGAGAGAGAGCGATGTAAACAAAGGTACTGTCTCTTTTTTCCACAGGCTCGAGCTGCTTTTGAAATACTCACTTTGCTGTTTGCATTTTTCTACATTCTTATTCTGATCCGGGAGATCATCTTTCAAGAAGGAATCAAAAGCGTGTTCTGGGGATTGGTAAGGGTCCCTTATTACTAAAGTTTTACCGGGGGGCGGGGGGAAGGCGGGTAGGGAAGTTGGGGTGAGGTTGGGGAGTAGGCCAATGGCTAGTCATATAATATGTGAAACTTTGTTCACAGAACTGTTCAGAGCCTTGAGTATGGTTCAAGACTGATGAAATGTAACGAAATGTGAAAATATCACATTGCTTGTGGTGC
>JAKSDK010000216.1 GCA_022360095.1 Phycisphaerales bacterium | reverse complement strand
GTCCGGGGCATAGCGTATTCTGAAGATGTTGGGCTCATCGTTTTTGATGAGGGGGGCCTTATTCACGACCGCTACCACATCAGCGACCAAACGCCTAATCTGCGCTTCACTGAACACATGTACTTTGGCATCACGGAGCCTGTGACTCCATTAGAACCCATTCCGACTGATCCCAATACGGTATCAACAATCCTGCATCCGCCTTCTGCGTACGAAAGCATTGATATCTTAAACGGTGTTCCGGTGACGGCGCAGACAAACGGGAATATTGCTTTTCATACGGCTGATCTTTCCGGCATTATCAAGAGTTTTCCTGCGTATGATCCTAACACGCTCACCTTAGAAACCGAAGGGATCACCTCCATTGATCCTGCGTTTTCGAATGGTGGTGATCTGGGCGTTTTTGTGTATGATTTAGATTCCAGTCAAAACCAACTCCGGTATTTTCAGGAAGACGGGACTCCTGTACGTACGGTTCCGATTACCGGCGTGCCGGACCGCGTCGTGGAAGGAAGCTGGGATCATGGAAATCATCAATTACTTGGCCAAACGGCAACGGAGTCCTACGTGATCGCCCCCGACGGCACGGCAACGCTCTTTCGCGCCACTCCCGGAAGTTCTATTGAAGTACTTTCTTTTGATGATCCGAACCAAGCGGGCATTGTTTTTATTGATCATACGGCGTACGCGCTTGCCGCTGACGGAACGATTGATACGGCGGTTGATCCCGTGGTGACGGGGTATGGTGAAGGAGAGGCCATGCGTGGCCTTGGCTTTCGTGCCGATCATGGCTACGTGGTGACTCCTTCGGGAGTATTGCTTTACAACCGGGAAGATTTTCAGGACGGGCTTCATACCTCCACACCGACGGCGGACCCAAACAATCCCCTGCCTTTCTTTTCTCCTGATCCTGAACTGGTGACCTCTTATCCATACCCGGGAGATCCTCACGCCGTCGTGGATTTTGAAGTCGGTGCTGACGGCAAGCTGCTTTTCCTGCATAACGATCCGAACAGTACGATCTTTACGTATGATCCCAACCTGGTGCAGACCGACGCGATAAAAACGTTTGTTCCCGGCGCAACGAACGTCCTGCAAATCCCTCAGGATATTGGCCTGGGTTCCCTGTTAGCAGTTTCTGATCCCAATACGGTGTATATGCTTGGTGCTGACGGTATGCCGGAATGGATGATCCGGCCGGAGATTAAAGATCGCATTCATGATATGGAATATGATGCCACAACACGATCATTGCTTGTTCAGGATAGCGAGAGTACTCATCAGCTGGACCCTAATTATGCGAGCGTCCCTTTTCATGAACGTACCACGCTTCAGGTGGAAGCGGTGGGCATGAACGACGGCAAATACCCGGTCTTCATGACGGCAGATCCCAATACGGTAACGATCTATGCCCGCGATCCGAATGATGGTTCCGTCCTTCCTTCCCTTACCCCGGTAACGGTTGATTACGGCGTGCCCATCGCAGGATTTGGCGTTGCTGACG
>JAKSDK010000826.1 GCA_022360095.1 Phycisphaerales bacterium | reverse complement strand
TGATGTTATAGAGCGTGAAGCACGCGCAAATGAGCTACGACATTTCTGCAACTCTCATTTGGACTCTGGTGGATTTCTAGAGCGTGCCCTTAAGCAGTTTGCTTTTGAAGGAATGTTGCTCAAGGTTGCAGACGAAAACGGAGATATTGTGGATCTTAGAGAAGTGGATGATTGTTTTAAGTTTTATTCCAACTTGTGGGATCATCCATATAGTAAATTGAGTGAGTTTCAAGAATTGAGATTTCCTGGTGATAACACAGAAAAGGCCTATCTGTCAGACACTTCCCCTCTCTCATCATTTCGTAACCTCGATGACTGGTGTTTCGTGGAACATTTTGATAACAAGACTATGATTCAGGTAAGTATTCGGAACGACTCTTTTTTCGTTTATTCGCAGTATTGCGACATAACTTTTATTTTGTTCCTGTACCAGCTTTATCTAAGATCGGCGTCTAAATTAGTCAAGAAACTTTGCAGTTATGTTAAAAGAGGTAAAAGCATGCCTTATTTCCCCGCTAAGAAGTGGTGGTGCCAGGGTGGTCAGGTTACGACCAACAAGCCAACTTTGATCGCTGTTTGGGTGTATAGTAGGCGCTCGGTTTGCGGTGTTTGTAGACTGTACTTGGCTGATAAAAAAAACCGCTCTTGTAGCTACATGTAAGAATGACTTTTTGCAGCTCCATTTGGTCCCAGCACCATGACATTTAGAGGGAACGCGATACAGACAAGAACATGAACCTAGCCTGCGTAGCAAGCGTTTCCAATTGAGTCATTGCGCGAAAGTTGGAGCAAGAGCCAAAAAATGGGAGAAGGAGGAGTGGAAGGAGTAAAGAGGAAACTCTTACGCCCAAGCCCCACGATTCTGAAAAACGTCCCTTGATATTTCAAGGTTCGGTTCATTTGTAGATTGACAGCCGTGTCAATACAGCTACCAATAACGTTAATAACTTGCTTTAAAAATACACACTGTGACTTTTGTACCGGGTTTTTCACTACTATCCTAAAATTCCTCTTTCTATCCAATAGGTCCTGGAGTCAGCTTGTCTAACAAACCCATTTATGGACACTTATTATCACAAGCGTGACCACTCGCTCTTGATTGCGTTACACAACCCCGTGGGCACCAATGGAACAAGCGCGTCATCCTGGAACACTAAACTTCATTCTAATGTAGGCTTCAGAAACTACCTTGAACATGTGGTCAGCTCCATTAGAGACTGGGTTCGAGAACAGGTAACTTAGGCTTGCGATGAAGTTTTTAGCCGCAGTTTTGTTGGTTATATTAGCCAATTCGGCAATTAGATAAAAATTATCAAGCACAATATTTCTATCTAGATCTTCTCAATTTTTGTTGATCAC
>JAKSDK010000152.1 GCA_022360095.1 Phycisphaerales bacterium | reverse complement strand
GACGTTGTACGACGCCAAACGTCCGACGTGGAACAACCCCAACCCGTTCAATCTGACGGTGGCACGGGCGTTCAGCGACGTGGACAACCCGTTCATGTTCCAGGGCCGGCCGCACATGGCCCTCGACACGGCACCGCCCACAACGGTTGGCAATCTCATGCTCAACGACCACAGGGCGAGATTCAATGATCCGGTCATCGGGCGGTGGGTGAACAGGGATCCGCTCTCGCATAACTCCTCTTTACTTACGCCAAAGACCCCGAGCTACGACCATGACCACAAAGGAGTCAGTGCAGTAACCAGGACAATCTCCAAATCGGCATCTGCATCGCGGAGCCCGACAGAAGACATCAATGAATACCGGCTTCTGGTTAGCAACCCAACGAATTGGGTTGATCCGCTCGGTTTGAGGTGTGGGCCAGGCCCAAATGGAGGAATAAGAGAAGTGGTTATACCCGATAGGGTGTGCTTAAGCCTTTTATGTGGCACAATAACACTCACAGGATGTTGCACCAGGCATGACGCTTGTTACGGAACATGTGGAAAAACGAGAGCGCGGTGTGACTCGGAATTCATAGACTGCATGCTTCTTGGATGCAATCTCAGGTACGGTGCTTGGTATCTGTTTGGATGTGAATGCAAGTGTATCGCCGTTGCCCAAACATACGGTCAGTTAGTTAGACTCGGCGGCGGCGGCGCGTACGCTGATGCCCAAACAGCGGCAGGTTGTCCCCCGCCAAACCCACCAAACCCGCCGCCTCCAATACCAGATCTCCCATTTTTCTGCTTTGTCGAAGGCACCGTCTTATATACGGATAACGGATTTGTTAAGATCGAAGATCTGAAATCAGGGGATCTAGTGCTTTCTAAGAAACAGCCTTCTACGGAAATGTCCGTTTCCTGCATCTCAAGAGCATTTTCAGGTTGGACAAATCGACTTGTTCACATTCAAGTCAATAACGAAGAGATTTCTTGCACTCCCGAACATCCCTTTTGGGTCCGTGGTCTAGGATGGAAAAAAGCAGCTGATTTAAGAGAAGATGATGTCCTGGTAGATTTTGAGGGACATAATGTCGTGATCGATTCAATGTGTATCGATGAACTAGACAAACCTATTAAGATATATAACATCACCGTCGAAGAAGATCATACGTATTTTGTTGGTTGGTCAAAGGTCCTTGTACATAACAAGTTTTTGTATTAACACGGCTTTCTTAACCTACCACCTCTGACGGTGGACCAGAAGAAGATCGATCGTTCAGGATTCGAACGGAAGACAATGAACCCGGTTCCTGGTTTGCACCTCAGTTGCTGAAAATTAATTCGGATGATCCACTCGTTTTGGATTGTCATCAAGGAACACGCTGGTGTTTTCGTTCCAAACTAAACGTGTAGCGCAAATCTGCGTAGCCAGCATGAGTGCACTTCTGATGGGATATTCAGCGGTGGCCTGTTCGCCGCAAGCCCCGCCGGTTTCCGGTATCAGGAAAGGAGCGGGATTATTTAGAAAAAGAGTCGTTTTTAAAACTCCGATGACCTCAATCACAAATATTACCGTCATCGGGAAAGAGGGGAACAAATTGGGAGTCTGCGATCAACTGGGTTGTCGCATCGTCGCCCTAGATGATGGGAAACTCATATCCACAATTCGTTTTCCAAGTAGTTCGCTATACTCTCAATTAGTCCGTTTTTCTGAGTCATCAGGCGGTATGATTCTCTGCCGAGGCGGTGGATTCAGTGATATCATGTTGTTGAATTCTAGCGGCAATCTTATCTGGCGCCGTGGAGGGGGTGGTAGTGTAGCGCGAAACAGTCACAACTGGGCAGAAGTCAATGAGCTTGGTCACGAGCAATCGATGGAATTCTACATTGCTCGCAGAAAAGGGATCGTGTGCCTGAATTCGCAAGGACGCACGTTGTGGGAGACGGGCCTTGGTAGTTGGTATGAACATCTCGGGGTCTATCATTCACCGCTCAAGAAAACTCCGGAGATTGTTGGACTCACCCAAGACAATATGCTTCATTTTTTCTTTCCTGATGGCACCTTGATTCGCACCCTAAAATCGCCTCGCCCGATGATTAGCTTTCGATTCGTGAAATGGCCTCTAGGCGAACAGCGCCCTCGGTTTGTTGCCGCCACACTGAATTCCTCCATAATAGTCATGGACGATACGGGGAAAATCGATTTTGAATACAAGTGGCCTTCCGAGTACCCGGAGAGTCTAGCCTTGGAAGCAGCGCTCATTGGCGGATCAGGCTGCGGCCGTGACGCTCCCCATTTGGCCGTGCTGAGTAAGCTCAAGTCGAGTATTGGAAAATCGGTGCTGAGTATCTTCTCTTTAGAGGGTAACTTGCGATACCAAGAAATCCTGGGACAGAGTACTGGATTGGCAGCGCTCAAATCTAAAGAAACCGCAAAAACAAAAGAGATCTTCGTCGTCGGAGATGTTGATCAGCAAACAAAGCAAAGAAGAGTGCTCGCATATTCATATACAGAAGAATAAACGCACTGTAACTTCAACGGCCTGGAGGAGATCGCCAAGATGCTCCCCGGGCTGATCAACGGCACAAACGGTCAACGTAATCAAGCGAATTCGAGAATAACGACTCAATACGTCGAGGCCATGTCAAAACGTGGATTTCAGCCAGGAAAAGTTTCAACTGGTATCCAGTCCGCCCTGACCTTCTCCTGCCAACCCCGAACTTTCCGAATTTTCTTAACTCAGCCGCGTGGAGCATGCGTTAAGAAAATTCGGAAAGTTCGAGGCTGGCAGGTATGCGGCGAATAGAAGAATGGCATGGCACAGCTTGAGCATCGACGCGATCGAGTAGCGTTCTCAGAATGCCGCAGACGGCTCAGATCTCACTTAAAGTACACGCCCAACGAGCATTTCTTGCCCGTCAGTGTCGGGCTGTTAGAATGATTAGGTAGCTCTCTCGACACACTCCCTCGGTCCGGGTGAACAACACAGGTTTGTTGATTTAGAAGGGTAGGAAGGAATGTCTAGTCAATTCCACACTTCAGCGCAAATCAGTCTGATTGCAATCGGATTACTCGGCATGGGGGCCGCCAACACTCATGCTCAGAAGATCATCAACGTGCCGCCGAGCACCATTCAAGACATGACCGTCATCGGATCGGATACACAAGTCAACGTTTTTGACGGCGGCATCGTCGGGCAAGGCGTCCGGTTCGGCGAGCCGGATGGTTCGAGTTCCAACATCCAACTGAATGTAGGCGGAGGCAACTTGGGTAATACCTACATTCATGCGGGTTGCATGTTCAACATTACGGATGGCGAAGTGTTTCACCTTCGACTCTTTTCCGGCGCCTCCGGTGCCATCACCGGCGGGCGGTTTGACGGATTTACCGATGCCGTTGGCTCTGCTCCGGTATCGATATCCGGCGGGACCTTCCCATGGAGATTCACGGGCCGCGACGGCATTGAACTCATCGGCGGTGAATTCATGCTGGATGGTCAGGCATACCTCGACAGCGAGATCACTATCACAGTCAACGAGCAGTCATCTTCCGTGCTTACGGCGATATTGGCGAATGGGTCGGTTTTTATCGTGTCACCGCTTGTTCCCGACGAACTACACGGTGTCTCGTTGACAACAGTCCCCCTTCCTCCGATCGACACGACTCCGATCATCGTCGACGACCCTGACGACGCTATTCCGTCGGGCCTGCGCACCGGTCAGATGCTCACCGTGAGAGCCGGTGGCGAGTTGCCGGAGTATTTCGCTGCCGTTAATGCAACCATCCATCTCGAAGGTGGGCAGATTCATGGCGGTCTTGAATTGGTCGAGACGACGTTGAACGTAACGGATGGACTGATTCTACAACCCATGAACATATTTAGAGGCAGCACGATGAATTTTCATGGAGGCCTCACCCAAAATGCTACCACTTTTTTCGACGACGCCGTATTGAATCTCACGGGCGGCAGCATGGGCTTTACTACGATCGAGGACGGCGCATTCTGCAACATGACTGCAGGGCTGACACGGCGTCGACTCGAGATTGCAGCCGGTGGCGTGGCGGACATTTCCGGTGGCCGCTTCTGGCGACTTTTCGCGCCTGCCGGGAGTGACGTGGAACTTATCGGTAACGAATTCCTCCTCAATGGAAACCCCGTTCCAGGCTCAATGGTGTCGCTGACGGAGACGGACGTACTGACCGGCGTCCTGGGCGACGGACGGCCGTTCGTCGTCAGTCCACAGAACGACTGGGACACGCTGGAAGGCGTCACGCTGACAAAGGTATCACTGCCCGTCGCAAGCACGGACCCCATCATCCTCGATAACGCTTCCGGACCATTCGACATGGGATTGAGAGCCGGGCAATCGCTGATCTTAGAAAAGGGGGGCCTGATTGATACCACCGTTTCGATCGTCGATGCAGATATTCGCGTCAACGGTGGCCGGGTCTTCAACTATCTCGAGCTATCTCGCTCACAAATGACGGTTGTCGGTGGGATCATCAGCAGCAGCATGCGCGCATACTCCGGCAGCACCATAGAAATATTGGGTGGCAGATTCGGACTCGGGGGATTTTTCATATTCGATGGCGCCGTCGTTAACGTCGCTGGGAGTGACGTAGACCGTCAATCCGTCCAAGCGTTCCCCGGCGGCACCTACAACCTATTCGGCTCCGACTTTGCGATCGACGGCCAACCGATCACCGGTCTAACGCCGGGTCAAGCGTTTGAGATTATCGATCGTAATGTGACGCTGACCGGCATCCTCACCGACGGAGAGCCAATCAGTTCTTTCTTACACACGGTTCGGGGATTCAACGACTACTTCGACACGGAGGCCGTGTTAACCGTAACCCTCGTGCCGCCCGACTTGCTCGGCGACATGAATTGCGATGGCGTGGTGAACACCGCCGACATCGCCCCATTCGCGCTCGCACTGACGGACCCGGCGGGCTACGCCGCTGAATTCCCACACTGCGACATCAACCGCGGCGATATTGACCAGAATGCAGCAGTCGACGGCTTAGATATCCAGGGATTCGTCGAAGCCGTGGCGAATCCCTGATGCCGCGCGCTATCGCTGCCGGGGGCATAAGCTTTGGCCTCGTTTATACTCCAGAGCGCCCCTCCCGAACGCTACCTGGGCCTTTTCGTGGCAGAATTTCGCTGCGCACACCAAAAATGATGTCCGAATGTCGGTTCAATCATTGGCGATCATTCAGACAACCTGTGCTTCCCAAAGAAACCACACGGGCGATTCGCGCGGTCTCTGATCGGAATCGATGGCGAGATGAGCAAACAGCGGACGCGAGGGGATCTGATCGAGAAGACGGTGAGATGCGTTTTCCTCAACGTCCAGGTCGTCACCGGTTCGGATGATCTTCATGGACCGACGTCCTTCTGACCTGCCTTTTCTCCCGAGAAAGATCCACGATGCGGGCCCTGCAAGCCTTCAACAGCTCAGAAGTTCGGCAGCGGGCAAGCCGCCTGGCCGAAGTTCGGCGTGCCGTTCACAGTGACGGTGGCGCCGCCATTGACGGTGGAGAGGTTGGCCGCACTCGTCTGGGTCACGTTCACGGTCGCGATACCGTCTTCGCTAACTTCAATGGCGTTGACGCCCGAGACCGTGTTGCCGGTCATGTTGATGCAGAGCGTTTCCGCCGCGATGCCGCCGGTGTCGAAGCCGACGTTGCCGCCGAGCCCATTGACCTGGTGGAACACGTTGGCGCCCAGCGAATCGTCGACCGTGATGTTCAGCACGGGCGTGTCGCCGAAGACCTCGACCGCCAGAACCTCCCGGCTCGTTTGGTCGCCGACCACCTGATTGTTGGTCATCAGCACGTCCAGATTGGCGTCATTCTCGCAGCTAATGGAGACCGCGTCGCGGTTCGTAAGGCCGACCGGCAGGTCGTCGCCGCCGGCGTTCGCCAGGCCGTCCGGTCCTGCGCCGATATTGTTGCCGCGGATGCGCACGTCCATGTCCGGCGTCTGATTGCCGGCCAAGACGGAGATCGCCTCTCGGCCAACATCGTCGATCCGGTTGTTGTCGATCGTGATGTCGACCGCGCCGCCGCCGGTCTGCAAGGAGAACACGCTGATCGCTCGCGCGTCGACGAGCACGTCGTTGTCCCCGTCGAGATCGCGGAACTGGTTGCCGGAGATGATCGCCGCCATGCTTGCGGTGTCGAACACACCGGCGCTCATGGCCGATGCGGCGCCGCCGAACATTTGCACGTCGTCGAGCAGATTGTCGGAGATCGTCGTGTTGTGTGTGGCCGTCATGGACGCAAACGCGCCGATCGCGCCGATCCCAAACGGATTGACGTCGCGGGAAACGTTGCCCTGGATCAAGCTGGTGACCGTGCCGGAGCCGGATGAGGCGATGGAGACCGCGGCCCCGCTCAGGCCGGAGAAGTGGTTGCCGTCCACGTCCAGCGTCGTGTCGGTCGGGTCCGACGCGACGGGGCCGCCGATGGTGACGTCGTTGAAGTTCGCGGTGCCGAGCGATTCGATGTGCACGACGATCTCGCTGTTGTTCTGGTCGGCGAACGTGCTGCCGGTCATGGTGAAGGAGGTCATGTTGACGTTGATGTTATCGATGTCGACGGCGGACTCAGCCGCGGCGCCCAGGCCGTCGAAGCGGCAGTCGTCGATCCGGTTGACGCCGCCGAGCTCGGTCGCCTCGAATCCGTCGCCGGTGGCCGCATTGACGTTGGTCACGCGGACGTTGGTCAGCACCACGTCGGAGCAGCCGACGGCGCCGATGCCGTCCTCGCCGGGGTTGTCGATATTCAGCCGCGTCAAGGTCACGTCGTTTGCGTTGTCCAGCAAGACGGCATCGGCCGTGGTGTTCTGGATCGTGCCGCCGGAGCAGTTGCCCGCGGCCGCCTCGCAGTCGCCGCCGCTGCCGGTCACGGTGAACCCGCCGCCCGTATCGCCAGTGTTGAACAGAGAGATGCCGTTGATGGCGCCGTCGCAGGACACACTTTGGAACGTGACGCCGTTAGTGCCGATGGTCGTGTTCGCGATGTTAACGCCGGTGCCAGTGGCTGTGCTCACGGTGTTCGCCGGGCCCTGCACCGTGATCGTTCCACCGGCGGTGGCGTTGAAGCCGATGCCGCTGCCGGTGTTGGCAATTTGAGCGCCCTGGATGCCGGCCGAACCTGCAAGCTCGAGGGTATTGTTCGCCCCGCTGCTGGTGAGTGTCGGCAGAACCGTATCGATCGTGCCTGACGCCGTGATCGTCGACCCGCCGATGCCGGTGAACAGGAAGCTCACCGGCGGGCCACCGGCGGTGGTGACGCCGAGGGGAGCCAAATCGATGCTCTGATTGGCCACCATGCCGACGAGGGCCTGACCGTCGTCGAGGTCCAGGGTGCCATCGCCCTGTGTGACGAGGTCGATGTTGTTGCTCGCGCCACCGACGGTCGCGTCGATCATGACCAGCACATCGGCTGTCGCTGCCTCGGCTTCGGCTGCGGTGCCGGGATCGGCGAAGGTCCCGGCGCCCGGCGTGTTCAAGTTGTCGAACACAAAGAAGCTCACGCCGCTGAGATTGGAGATGTCGCCGGTAAAGAGTACGTCTTCAAAGTCGTACATACCGTTGGTCGGCAGGGTGTCGGTCGCCGTGATCGGCGTGACCGCGTTGATCGAAGAGGCCGTTCCATCGGGATCGACGCCGCTGCCGTCACCAAAGGTGAAGCTCGTCAGGTTGGTCGTCGATGAGAACTGGACGCCGCTGTTGGTTCCGATGGTCGAGGCATTGTCGCCGCCGTTGGTGTCGGTATCGCCAAGCTGGATGACACCGGCGCCGGTCGCTCCGGCCGCGTCGATCGCGATCGTCGTGCCGGCGGCGGCATTGTTGGTCAGATCGAAATCGTTGGCTGTGATGCCGGCGTTGACGGTGGCGCCGTTGATGTCGAAGCCGATCGCCGCCGCGTCGTTCAGGGAGATGTCGAGATCGGTGAAGGTCAGCATCGCGTCCAACGTGCCTGAAATGTCGACGCCGCGCGAGGTGACGTTCTGAAGGTGGGTCGCACCCAGATTGATGCCGGTGCCGCCGGCGTTGTGCAGGAGGATACCGTCGGCCGCGCCGTTGCAGGACACACTTTGGAACGTCATGTCGTTGGTCGTGCCGTCGATGTTGACGGCCCTGCCAATGGTCGTATCGATCGTGTTGTTGGCCCCCGTGACGTTGACCGTACCGCCGCCGGTGGCGCGGATGCCAGTCCCGCCGGTGGTGTCGATGTGGAGCCCGCCGTCGAAGTTGATCGTACAGCCGGCGTTGTTGATCAGGATAATGCCGGTCGCCCCGCCGGTGCTCGCCGTCACCATGCCGTTGAAGTCGACGGTCCCTCCGCTCTTCTCGTTGATCCGGATTGCGCTTGTTGGCCTATTATGCACGATGGTGCCGTCATAGGTGACGTCGCCGGCGGTGCTGCGGTCGATGTTGAAGGCGATAAAGCCGACCGGGCTGGTGATGCTGGTGTCCGCACCGAAGGTGAAGGTGCCGTTCGAGTCGTTCAGGATGTTGATGCGGGTGCCGACGCCGTTCAGCGTCGTCGTGTCGTTGAAGTTGTAGGTCCCGTCGGCGTTGTTGAAATGAAGACCCGTGCCGCGGTCGTCGAAAACCCTGCCGTTGTCGAAGGTCAGGGTGCCGGTGTTGTGGCCGTTGATGACCGAAACGACCGGATGACCCGGCGTGGCTTGCAAGAGGTCACCGTTGTAGGTGACGCTGACCGTCCCGCCGTCGACCAGGAACGCACCAGCGTCCGTCCCGTTGATCAAGGCGGCCTGGATATCGATCATGCCGTCGACTTCCTCCAGGGTGATGCCGGTCGTGGGGCTGTTCCTGTTCGTCAATCTTGCCAAGGTCATGTTGGTCGTCAGTGGATCGAGGAACATCGCCTGACCGTTGAGCGTATCGACTGTGCCGGTGTTGGTGACCAGATTGAAGGTCGTCGGTCCTCCGGTCTTGGTGTCGACCTTCAAACCGATACCGTCGATGTTGGAGATCATTAAATCGTCGATGCTCAAGTCGCCGGTCGGCAACAGGAAGGTCACGGCGTCGCCCGAGACGCGGTTCTGGTTAAGGGAGGGTAGACCAGATCGTAGCGAGCCGTTGAGGACGACCTGCTGGAAGCCGTTGGCCGGATTGGCGTCGCTGTCGAACGTCACGCGATTGAACAGAATGCCGCCGGCGTTGCCGAAGCCTGCGCCCCGCACGTGATTCCGAACGGTCCACGAACGGATGATCGTCGAGTTCAAGCCGCTGCCGACGTGTTCCTGCGTCAAGCCGGGAGTATTCCGGAACAAAAAAAGGTCCTCCAAATTCAAGACCAACGAGCCGGCCGTGCCGCCGTCGTTGGTGAGGAACGCTTGATTCGTGCCGCCGATATGAAGGGCGGCCAGCGTGGCGGTCAGCGTACCGGTGCCGCTGGAATTGATGAAAATGCCGCGGTTGCCGACGGGGAGGAAGGCGGAGATGCCAATGTTGCAGTTTTGGATCGTCACCGATCGATTCGTCGCGTCGCCGTTGATGATCTCGATGCCGTCGCCGGTGATGGTGGCAATATTGCCACTGAAGCTCACGGAGTCGACGAGCAGGTTGTCTGTGTTGACGCAGTGGATGCCGTCGTTGTTGTTCATGATGTCGTCGATGTTGCCGCCGTTGATGTTGATAGCGGTCGTGTTGTTGTTCGACAGCGAAATGCCGTGGCCGCCGGTGTTGTCGATGTTGACGTCGTTGAAGGTGAAGGTGCCGGTCGAATTCGAGATGTCGATGCCGGCGTTGGTCGAGCCGTTGACGGTCGTGGTGCTCAAAGTGACAGCGAAGCTGCCGCTGACGTTGTTGAGATCGATGCCCTCAGCAGGGCTGTTGGTCGAGCTGAGGCTGTCGAGGATGATGTCCAAGGTGCCGCCGTCGATGTCGATCGACTGACCCAAACCAACCAGGTTCATGCCGCTGATCGTGCAGGTGCCCACGTTCGTGCCGCTGATGCCCATGTTGTTGGGCGTGTTGCCGACGTTCAGGCCGCGGATCGTGTTGCCCGAGGCGAGGTCGATGCCGTTGCCGGCTGTCGCGCTGATCGTCGGTCGTACGCTCTGGGCCGGCGGATAGGGCGCGGCGCTGTTGGCGTCGGCGGTGAAGACCGTCGTGATGTTGACGCCCTGGCCGAAGAGTTGCTGGTTGTTCGCGAGGTTGATGCCGTCGGCTTCATTGTAGTTGCCGCTGTAAATGAAGATCACATCGCCGGCAATGGCATTGGGCCGCGCAGCGCCCTGGATCGCATTGAAATTGGCGATGCTGGAGAATGGGTCCGCGACCGTGCCTCTGTCGAAGCCGCTGGTCGAGGCGTCGATGAACCAGACCATGTCGCTGATCGTGATCGACACCGTCGCCATGCTCGGCGCGTTGAAGCCGTTGTCGATCGTGTAGGTGAACGTGTCGTTGCCGACGAACCCCGGCGGCGGATCGTAGGTGAAGCTGCCGTCGGCATTGAGCGTGACAAAACCGGTGACGTTGTTGAGTCCCATCTGGTTGGTCGCCGTGGCATTGCCGACGTTGCCGGGGTTGCCCTGGACCGCCGTCACCATGATCGCGCCTTCGTCGGCACCGTTGCCGTTGTCCGCGAAGACACCGTTGGCCGCGTCGACTGCGATGGCGATATTGCCGGTGCAGGTGTATCCATCGTTCTGCGCCATGGGCGGGTCGCCGACGGCGATCGTCACCGTCGCGTCGTCGGTATCGACGGTGTTTGTGAGACGATAGTCGAAGGTGAAGTTCCCGGTGAAATTGGTGTCCGGGGTAAAGGCGAACGAGCCGTCGGCGTTCACCGTCAGCGAGCCGGCGCCGAAGTTGGCCGTCGCGCCCACCGCATTGTCGGTGACCGCGCCGCCGAGCGAGCCGCCGCCGAAGGAGGTCAGCGTCGCCGCCAGGTTGCCCAGCGTGTCCATCATCGCGCCGATGGCGCCGCCCTGGATCACGCCGTCCGCCGTGTTGACGTTCAACGCGGTGTTCAACGGCGTGTCGTACATGTCGTCGTTCGCCGCCGGGCCGAACAAGACCTCGATGTCCACCGTCGCCGTGTTGCTGTCGGCATCGCCGTCGTTGACCATGTACTGGAACGACACGTTGGTCATGTCCACCCCGTCGTGCTCATACGTGAACGTGCCGTCGTTGTTTAACGTGAAAGTCGCCGCGTTCGCCGGGTCGCCGCCGACCTGCGTGACCGTCAGTTCCGTCAGCGGGTCATTATCGACGTCCGTGTCATTGCCCAAAAGGCCGGTCGGCACGGTGTTGATGACCAGCGTCTGGCCTTTGGTCACCTGGTAATTGCTGTCGTCATTGGCCACCGGCGGATCGTTGATCGGATTGACGACGATCGTCACCACGGCCGTGTCGCACAACGGAGGCACGCTCGCATCACAAACTTGATAGGTAAACGTGTCGTTGCCGTTGAAATCCGGGTTCGGCGTGTAGGTCACCTCGCCGTTGGTGGCGTTGACCGCCGCAGTTCCGTTGGTCGGCGCGACCGTGACGGTCACGCTGGTCGGATCGAGGTTGCCGTCCGGGTCGTTGTCGTTGGCCAGCACGTCGATGACGACGGCCGTGTCTTCATCGGTGTTGGTGTTGTTGTCCCCAGCCACCGGTGGCAGGGGATTGGGCGCCGGCGTGTCGTCACAGGCATCGCCGACCCCGTCGCCGTCGGTATCTTCCTGATTGGGGTTGGCCGCGTTGGGACAATTGTCGGTATCGTCGTTGACGCCGTCGCCGTCCGAATCGGTCGGCACGGGATTGGGTCCCGGTCCCATGGTGTCCTGAAGCAGACCCAGCAGCGACAGGATCAACAGGATGACCGGGCAGATCACGATGCAGGCCAGCCAGAGGACGCCGAGGATGAGGCTCGGATCGAATTGGGCGGCGCCGTTCTTGACCAGGTCCTTCTCGAATTCGATCAGTTCGGCATTGGCGGCGAGGTAGGCCTCGGCGCCCTGCGCCTCGGCAGCAATCTCGCGCGCCGAGACCTGCGCGGACGGGCGCCACTCGAAGCCGGTGGTGGTCGTCAGCAGGGTGACCTGCTTGGTGTCGGGATCGAGATGGAGGGTAGCACCCTGGCCGTCGCGCGAGAAGGAGAACTCGGTGATGCTCATGGTCGGGCCACGGCCGACGTATCGTCCGCTCGCCTGTTTCGACTCACCGTCGGCATAAACGAGGTTGAACTGACCGCTGGCGCGATCGACGTCGATGGCGACGGCGCCTGCGAACTGACTTCGGTCGAGTGCCTGGCTGACGGGATGATCGGGCGTCAAGGGAATGCGTTCGACCTGCCCCGGTGTGGTGTTCTCCGGCGTGAGCACAGCCTCGCCGCAACCGCCGGTCCAGTAGTTGAGATTCAGGATCAGCAATACGCAAAGGACGGCTTTGATCTTCGAAAGAAGACGACGGTAGTTTTTAGTCATTT
>JAKSDK010001542.1 GCA_022360095.1 Phycisphaerales bacterium | reverse complement strand
GACGTTGTACGACGCCAAACGTCCGACGTGGAACAACCCCAACCCGTTCAATCTGACGGTGGCACGGGCGTTCAGCGACGTGGACAACCCGTTCATGTTCCAGGGCCGGCCGCACATGGCCCTCGACACGGCACCGCCCACCACGGTTGGCAATCTCATGCTCAACGACCACAGGGCGAGATTCAATGATCCGGTGATCGGGCGGTGGGTGAACAGGGATCCATTGTATTACAACGACAATTTGATTGATCAGCGAGCGCCTGGCATCGATAGAAGAGGGAGAATTACCAGAACGCCCGATTTTCGTTCGATCCAATGGGTGAAGCCTAAAGTCACGAGGACGCTCGGATTACATTATTTTCAACTAGGACTGTATAGGTTTCTGCTGAGCAATCCGCTCCGCTACTTCGATCCGTTTGGGACTGACACACAGACATCAATCAAGATTTTCAGAACCCCGCTATGCCCTTGTCTTGATTGGGGGCATACCTGGATCCAACTCCCGGCAGGGGCCGGAGTCTTAGATTATCCCCAAGGTTACCTCCATAGCCATTCATGCCAAGCCAACCCTGCCTATATTGAACTCAGTTGGAGCGTATGTGCCGATGTTCCGGATGATGGTATCGGCGAACTTGAATTATCATTATGTCTAATTGAGAAAATGGATGAATTCAACCAGGAAAATGATGATTTCTGCATATGGACGGACGAGAACTGTCGTAATGCCGTAGATCGAGTTCTTGAGGCGTGCAACGCCCGGCCATGTGGCGTGCAGTGGAACCCACTGGCTCCCTTGAGTTTCTGTCTTAGTTGTTGTGCAGGATCGGGTGACGCTCCGTAAAATATGAATTAGGGGCGTGGCTTCACGAAACAATGAGCAGGAGATTCAATGCGACTTAGAATTGTTATAAATACAATTACGTTTATGTTCTTCTTGATTGGCTGCCGAGCTCCATCAGGGCAGCAGTGGAAGATGATTTTTGTGACACCTGAAGATGAAGAAGTAATTGCTAGGATTTCAACGGATGATCTTTTTGCAGGACAAAGCGATTTGGTTATTTTGCAAACACATAAGTTCCCGATTCAGGACAACAGTCGTCTCAAGCGAATCAGTAGTGTGCACCGCAGTACACATTTTAGAAAAATCGGTGAATCAAGAATCTCGGCTGGCCCGGGCTGCTCCGGCTATTTTACCGTCAAGGATGAACAAACAGGCGAAAAAATTAGCGGTGCGAAAACAGGACATTCTTACTCTTCTCTTTGGGGCATATCGCCATGTGGTGAGTACCTTGCTTATTTTGTTCCCGGAGCCTTCTGGAGGCGATCATACATTCATCACCTAGAATCAAAGCGAAGGGCGTTGATCGACGTACCAGAAGGGTGGAAAGTCAAAGAGTGGACGAATGCGACAGGGTCAATGTGACGGAGCGACCATCTATTCGCTCGAGCAGTGAACCAAGGAAACAATGGGATTGCTGACACTACGCACTTCAACGAGCAATTATTTCTTCTTCGCATGACGCTTCTTGCTCGTCTTCTTAGCGCTCTTTGGTCGGGAGACGTGTTATTTGTGTGCCGCTCTTGCCGGGCTTCGCCTGGGTGATTTGAGACAGATTGAATGGCGGGATATCGATTTCGAAGCCAGCACCATCACCATCCGTAAAGGTGAACCTATGTAAGCAGGAGGTCGATGCCGACATAATTCATGGTTTGCTCCTTGTGTGGAAACAGATGGATCTTTCAAACGAACCAACGGTTTACCACGAACTCAAGGCACCGTGAAACGGCTCGACCTCCTGCTTACATAGGTTCACCTACGCCATTGGAAGGGCCCTCGCACGCTCCGGCGTTGCTCCACAAGTAGCACAGCGGCTCATGCGTCACGGTGACTACAAAACGACACTGAAGCATTACACGGTGCTCGGCCTAAACGACACGGCCGCTGCCATTCAACAGCTTCCAACCATTGAGGAGCCAGGGACGCAGACAGTTCAGGCAACTGGGATCGATGACGTCGAAACGGACACCAAACGGCGCGCTGCTACATTGCAGGTAGCTGGGGCGCGTTTTGGTGCTTCGACGTGCGATGATGTGCGTCGGAAAAATCAACGGATGTTGACATGCCCGATACGGAACCTGTTGTAAAGGCGGCGGTTTACGACGACGTGCGACGTGATGCATCGTTTTTAGAAAAAGCGGGCGAAGGGATTCGAACCCTCGACGTCCAGCTTGGGAAGCTGGCATTCTACCACTGAATTACGCCCGCAGCGACGAAAATCGCCATTTCCAACGCATTATCGAGGGTTCCCGCTTATCGATCAAGTCTCCAATGGTCTCCTTGGATATGCTGGAAGTCCTTTTTTGTCCGTTTTGATACATCAGAATCGCCAGTAGGCTGTTTTGACGAGGACGAGAGATTTGCGGTCAAACGGTCCAACGTTCCTTCAAATAGCCCTATTTCGCAGGAGGAGTTTCGTTGATACTTAGCATGGGTCCACAATCATCGGGTTGGCGATTCAGGGGCATCTAAGATTAACGTGGGCCGCAATGACGTGGGTTTCGGTGCATTACTTGTCGAAGGGTAGGGATTCCTGATTAGGAGAAGTGTTCATGGGTGCTGATGGCCTGGAGAGTCACCTCGCTAGCATCGCCAATAACAGAGAGCACGCCGCGGTTGTTAAGGTCTTGGTAGAGTGGTTAATGGAGGATCAATCGAAGGAGGGGCACCATTTCGGTCAATTTGGACGCCATGTTGATGCGAGCGAAGAAGCTTTTTTTCAACCGAACAAGGAAGAAGTCCTTTCACTGAAGCCGCGATTGTATCTCACGGGATGGCCCTGTGTCATCTTGGCTCGTCACGGGCTGGCAGAACAACAAGTCATGTTGGCAGCCGAAGGCGCCAACCGCTTGCTGCGCCATGAGGTAGTTCATGTCTCGCAATCCTCGGCACCGGACATGCCACCAGACTCCACTCCAGTCATTGTCAGCTTTCGGCACTCGATCAGGGCGGCTCAGATTTTGCTGGATGTTGGTAAGCACCTGGAAAAGGTCCGCGGCATCTTGGGTCGCATGTTTGATCCTTCATTAGGTTGGCAGAACAAGGACGGAGGTTGGGGACAGAGTGCACAGTTTCGTGAGTCAGACCTCTGGGCATCCGTATACGCTGCGGCACTTCTTCAAAAGCTCTTGGTTCACGCCACGTTTTTCGTTCGTGGTGAGACCAAAAATGTCGAAGTGATCTTACAGCGTACAGTGGATTACCTCGAAGAGAAATGGACCGAATCAAAATGGGCATATGGATCAGTACCCCCCGAACAGAATGCTTCTAACGTGTTCATCGATGTAGCTCGAGTTTTTGAGCAGCGTGCCAATCCGCTCTACACTGCTGTGCTGCAGTGGTTGTCTACTGCGATAGAGCCTACGTCAGGTACAATTAGAGAATCGCTGTTTGAAAAATGTCCTAGGTTTACGCGCGCTCAGGCCAATACCAGATTCGCTTATGCTTTCTTCCTGGGTGGACATCTGCAAGAACGGTGGAAAACGCTATATGACATGGCGCTTTCCCATTTGGACGAGAGCGTGAATTCGGCCGATGTTTCCTTTCTGCTCGATATGACCATAGCGATAGAAAAACAACAGAAATCTCAGGCCTGCACTGAAGCCGACGTTTTTATCTGCCATGCGTCCGAAGACAAAGAATCTTTCGTTCGTTCGTTCGCCGAGGCGCTTCAACCCCATGTCCGAGTGTGGTACGACGAATTCAGTCTTACTGTGGGCGACAGCCTCCGTCAGAAAATTGATGAAGGTCTCAAGTCATCCAAATTTGGCGTCGTTGTGCTAAGTAAAGCCTTCTTCAATAAAAACTGGCCGCAATACGAGCTTGACGGCTTGGCACAGAAAGAGATGAGCGACGGCGTGAAAGTAATCCTCCCAATCTGGCACGGAGTGTCAAAAGAGGATGTCGAGAAATACTCGTTGTCGCTCGCCGGGCGTTTGGCCGTGACAAGCGAGCAGTCACTAGATGCAATCATTGGGAAGATTCTGGCTGTCGTAAGACCCAACCGTTGACTCTTGCCCAAAAAAAAGTGTTTACCAATACAACGCTTCGGTTGAGCTAATTGTGCTCGTTAGACTGTGCGGGCGTACCGGGGCAAATAGAGCGCCGAACCCGGCGACTCGATGACGACACTCAAGTGATTCAGGGATGGCTCTCCGCACGTCAAGATTCGATGGAATCGGTTCGGGCGGCCGGGTAATCGGGCTTAACGTTGTGCATCGTGATCGTCGGGTGTCGTTCGAGAGGCGACTTTCTCTTCGAAGGCTGAGACCGGAATATTGGCAAGGATGTATTCGAGCGTGTTCACCTGCTGTGGTCGAATACACGCCTTCAAGTGACTTAGCGCGTCGGAATTCCTGCCGGCGTTCATCATGACACGGGCAACGTAGAAATGCGCTTCGGAAATCTCGGCCTGAGTCTCCGCATCGGTTATCAAATCATCCGACGAAATCTCACCCTCTAGGAAAGAAAAAACGCGAGAACACTCAGAACAGCCGGCATTTCCCAAAGCCCCGGGCAGGCTTGCCCGGAGCTTTAATCGTATTTGCTTCGCTTCTGCGAGGGACGCCGCCACCCTGCGCTCAGTACACCGAGATCACCGGAGTCCCCCTCTCTGCAGCCCGTCGGTGAGCTTCGCCACATGCGTCATGGGCATTCTGTTCCTGGTGTTCCTGCTGCCTTTGTTCATTACACTGTCGTCTTGCCCTGCGGAGATCGCCTTTTGCCTGTTCCTTGGCCAACCCATTGCGATAGATCTTCTGCTTAATCTGCTCATGTTCTTCCTCGTCCCTCTCAAGCTGTTCTTCCATGAATTCGAGCATATCCACCGCCGCATCCAGTCTACCAGCGATGTAACGGCCGGCATTTGATGGGTCGGCCATTATCCTATTGATCCACCTTCTGAGTTCCAAAAGATCCAATGCGCCGCCCAACGTAATCCAAGCGGCCGGTCCACCCATCAGGTACTCGATCCAGCCGACAAGAAACCGTACGATATTCCGTTGACCATCGATCCTGTTTCTCCATTCGTCAACTCGGCCGGCAAAGTACCTTTCCTGGCCGTTCAGCCGCTCCGCTTCCTTATCTAAGCTGTCAATCAGCCTTTCGATGTCTCGAACCGCAGCACAAGGATTACCAAACTGCGGCTGACTCGGATTCCGAGGACCAATGGTCGGCGGCTGTCCAGCCAGTCCCATTGGATCGACGAAGAACAAAGGGTTTTGACTCGCATATCCATAGAGATTCGGCCCGTCAACGTAGCCTGCCGGATCGCGTTGCATCCAGCGTCCGAGCTTGGGCATGTAGCTGCGGAAGGCGAAGTGGTACAGTTCGACGCCGGCATCGTAGCGCTGGCCGGTCCAGAGGAACGGGTTACCGAAATCGGACGCCGGTCCGCGCGTCCAGGCGCTGCCGTTCCACGTTTCGACGTACGTCTTGCCGTACGGGTCGTAGATGTAGCGCTCCACGAGCTTGGGCTCGACGGGCGGATTTGCGCTTGGATTGCCCGCGTCGGTCAGGCCGACGACATTGCCGAGCGCATCGTGAACATAGTGCAGCACTTCTTCGCTGCCCGCCGCGACGTCGCCCCAGGCCGTATGGTCCACCATCGCGATGGGCTCGGGGAATCGCTCGCCCCACAGGAACTCGCGCACCAGCGTCCACGACGTGAAGGTCGCATCGCTGCACTTGCCGCGCTCATATTCTTCAATGGTCTGGAAACCCAGCAGGATATGCCGCGTCTCGATCGAGTCTGTGGACGGCGGCGCGGGACCGCACGGATCAAGGACCGGCTGATGATCATAGGTGGCAACACGGCGGCCCAGGGCATCGTATTCGATCTCCAGCAACGTCGCGCCGCCGCCGGCCTCCGATACCTTGGTCAACCGGTTCTCCTCATCGTAGTCATAGAGAATGCCGCGATCGCCGGAATGATTGACCAGCACATCCGTGAACGAGCTGATGTCTTGGTTGGAGGTTGAGCCGTCGCCGTTGAAATCGCCAATTTCGATTGCGCAATCCGGGTAATCGAGCGCGTACTGCACTGGGTCCGTCAACGCGAGCACGAACGCGTTATTGTCGGCGAGCGAGATTTTTCCGTCACAGTTCATATCGCCCAGCAATTGCACCTCGATCAGATTGCCGGCGTCATCGTGGACATAACGGTTGCCACCGAAAAGCACAGTCCCCGCGATCGGACCGCCGTTCCGAGTCGTTTCGTTTGTAGACGTATGCTCCCGCTCCGTCTCGTGGGTCGTGCCGTTGATCGTCTCTTCCAGCGCCGTCCAGTTGCCCCGCGCGTCAAGCGTTCCGTTGGTCGTGTCCCAGGACTGCTGCGACGGGATTTCGGAATCGTTCAACGAGGACGATAGAGACGGGTTGTCGGGCAGCGACAACGGATCGATTGTCCCGCGTTCGAAGTTGATCAGCCGGTGGCGATTGTCGTATTCATAGATCTCGTCGAACCCGGCCCAGCTCACACCTTGGGAGACATGGTCCGCGTAGATGCGGTTGCCGACGGCGTCGTAGCCGTAGTTGACGTGGAAGACGCTTGTGAGCACGTCGGTGACATCCGTCGCATGGTTGATCTTGGTGATCCGGTTGTTGATGTCGAACTGGAACGCGCTTTCGAGCAGGTTACCCAAGACGGCGTCCGTCCGGCGATTGCCGAGATCGTAGGTCCAGTTCGCGCCAATCGTCGTGCCGTTCAGCACGCTTTCCAGCCGGAAGCGTTCGTCACGCGTCTCGGTCACCTCACGCAGATTCGGGTAGGTGACGATCCGGCGAACGTCATTGTTGGCCACCACGTAATCCAGATCAGTTGTGTAGGCCGTCAGGTCCGCGTAGGTCTGGACCGTCAAATCGAGCCGTCCCAACTGGTCGTAAGTGAAGTCGATGTCTACCGTGTCGTTGTCAGCGGTCTTCAGGCGACCTGAGCGATCCCACGTGTAATCCTCCTGCCGGCTCGTCGTATCGTACGCGCGGCGGGTGAGCTGGTGCAGATCGTTGTAGGTGTAGGTCGTCGTGATGTCGTTCTGGTCCTTGCGAGTTTTTAAGTTTCCTGCATCGTCATAACTGAACTCGACAATTTTGCGAACGCCGTCCGTATCCGGATACGTGGCTTTGATTCGACGCAACGCTTCGTCGTAATCGTAGGTCGTCTCGTTGTCGTCGTGGTCCTTGATCGATGTCTGGCGGACACCGTTGTAACCGAAATGGGTGCTGGTGTTCGATGTGCTCGTCGCCGGGCTCGGCGGCGGATCCTGGAAGTCCTCGATTATCTCGATGAGCCGGTTGAGCTTGTCGTACTTGAACGCGGTCTCGATTCCGAGTCGATCGACCATCGATGTCTGATTGCCGTTGGCATCGTAACCGTAGGTCGTGACCTTGTCCGTCGGCGTTTCGACGATCGGGTCGCGCACTTCCTTAAGCCGGTTCGCCCGATCGTAGATGTATTGCAAGGTCTGGTTCGTGATCGCGGTCGAGCGCGACTTGACGTTCCCATTCTCGTCGTACGTCAGCGACGTGATCAGCCCGAGATCGTCGGTCGCGCTAGTCAATCGGTCCACGTCGTCGTAAACGAGATCAGTCACATTGCCGTTGGGCATCGTGATTTCGATCACATTGTCGGCAGCGTCATATTTCAGCGTCGTCGCGATGTTGTCGCCAGTCGGATCACCGATGAGCTTGTCGCGCCGATTGGCCTCGTCGTATTCCAGAGCAACGACTTCGCTTTCCGGCCCGGTGATTTTTGTCATGTTACCGTTGGCGTCGTACTCGAGTACCGTCTCGGCGTCGTCGCTATCGGCATTTTCGCCGGTTTGAGCGCCGACTTTACGGACAATCCGCGTCAATCGGTCGAGCTCGTCGTAGTGCAGGAACGTTGTCTTACCCTCGCCGTCAATGATCTTGTAAGGTGCGCCCGTTCCAGGTGTCGACCCGCTGCAGGAACATCCGCCGGAGGCGGTGTACTCGACGGTTGTTGTGAGGTCGAGATTGGCCGGGTCTATTCGCCTTGTTGTTACCCGATCGATGCCGTCATAGACAAGTTTGACCGTATGCCATGTTGTCACACTTGCCACCGTCTCGATTTCACGGCGAGTCTCGGTCGCGTTCCCTGCATGATCTCGGTCGATCTCGGTGACATAGCCCTCTGAGTCGGTGATCCTGGTCAGGTAATTGAGCGCGTTGTATTCGAAGGTGGTTTCGTGCGCCGGGGCGCCGCTCTCGAAATGGTTGGGGTCGCGCCGCTTAATGACGTTCCCGTTGCCGTCGGGGTCCCACTCGGTCTTGAGTGCCAGTCCGCCCACGCCCGAATCAACGACACGACGAATCAGTCGGTCGCGGTAGTCGTAATCGAAGTCAGTGATCGTGCCGCGAGGGTCGGTCAACTTGTCAAGCAGGCCGTCTTCGTCATAGTCAAGATCGGTGGTCAAGGCGAGGTTGCCGACGCCCGGGTCATCGATGATTTTAGTCACGCGCCCCATCGCGTCGTACTGCCATTCGGTGATGACATCGGTGTTTACGTCCCGGTGCACAGTTCTCTTCTTCACGCGCCCCATCAGGTCGTAATCATATTCGGTCACCATGTCGAGCGCGCCGACGCCGCGGGTCACCTTGGTAAGATTGCCGCTCGCGTCGTACTCGAACTTGATTTGATGACCTTCGGGATCGAAGAAGCGGGTCTCCTTAACGCGGCCCGGCAGGGTCGTCCATGCTGCATCGATCGCGGTCACCGCTGAGGGAACCGAATCGTTTGCCGCTCGCGTGTCGTATTGAATCGTGATCTTCTTGTCGGTTGGCGTTTCGACCATCGGATCGGTGATACTCAGCAGGTCACCGGTCGAGTTGTCGTAGGCGAAGACCCATTCATCGTTGTCGGGCTCGATCATCTTAGTGACAAAAGCACGGAAGTTCGTGTTGCTTCGCTCAAAAGTGACCACATGGTTTTCGGCATCCGTGCGTGTTTCGACAAAGCCATTCTGATCGTAAGTGGCGGTCGTGACGCGACCTTCACGATCACGGACTTCGGTGAGATAGCCGCGGGCGTCGTCCACTAAGCCGCGCTCGTAAGATGCATCCGCAACAGTCTCGATGTTGACGGTGCTAATAATCCGGCCGAGGCTGTCACGGAAGATTCGCCATTCCTTGCCGCGTCCGTCGATGACCTCGATTGAGCCTCGACTCATGGAACTCAGGCGCGTGTCGGGAAAGCCCACGATCGCCGTGGCCTCTACGACCCGATGCGACGTCATGCCTTCGTGGGCGTAAATTGTGCGCTTCTCTGGAGCCGTGTTGCCGTACTCGGCCGTGTAATAGGTGCCGTTCTTATGCGTCTCCTTGGTCATCTGGTGGATTGAGTACGTACCGTTGTTGTAGGTCTGGTACTCAAAAGTCGTATCGAAGCTGAGCGGGTCTGTGATCTCGATCAGCTCCCCGCTGCCGTTGTAGATCAGCTCCGTGAACTCGTCGTCCGGATCGGTGATCTTCCAAAGCCGGTCGTTCACGTCATACAGCAGCGTAACGATCCGGCCGTGCGGGCTGACGATATGGCTCAGCTTGCCATTTGTTCCGTACTTGAAGCGCGTGGTCCGACCGCGACGATCTTCGATCTTTGCCAAGCGGCCCTGTGTGTCGAAGACCTCTTTGCCGCCATCCGGCCAGGAGATTTCGTAATGATTTGAGACCCAGGAAATGTCCATTCGGCGGCCATACGGGGTTGTGAGATTGGCGTCGTACACTGTCCGTCGACCGTTGGCGTCGTAGTACCATACCTCTCCCGAGGGTTGCGCCTCCACCCGGGCGTTGTAGGAGTGAGTCCAGCCGTACCCCAGCGGACCGTCTTCGTGCCCTCGCATGGACTCGTATCGCAGGTAGAAGTCCAACTCGGCGACGCCATTGGCATACGTTCGAAGGACAGGAATCTGTGTCCAGACATTGCCGGTGGTCTGCTGCATAAACAAGCCGTCGCCTGCGGCGTTGACACCACGCGATCGAGCACCCCTGAGCAAACTCAATCTCGCCTCTGTTTGGTTGATCTGGGCCTGAAGCATCATCCGCCTCTGATGATAATCTGAGCTTCCTGCGCTATAGATCTCCAGGTTCCTGAGCCGGGCGTGGAGCCTTCCGTATTGGATGCTAAGTGAAGCATACTCGTCGTAGGGCAAACCTCCGCCTGACCCGGCGTCGCCGCACGGGTCCTCGGTCGGTGGTTCGTCGGCATTGGGGCCACCCGAATCGCTGCCGCATTCTCCAACGGAGATTTCAATCTCAGTCTCGATCGACACGTCTCCGCCCGATTCGCTGACATCCGAACCAACCGTGATGTTCCCAACGTTGACGAGTGTCAAACCAGGGCCCGGCGGTGCCGGAACCGCGATCGAATCGGTTTCATGCTGGGTGTACGAACCAGAGGCGGTCGAGACGACCTGGCCGTTGTATCCCGAGAACGTGACGGTGCCGGAGGCGTTTCCGTCCGGGATGACCGAGCGGTAGACATCAACGTGGACGGTTGCGCTTTCGCCCTGAGCCAACCAGATCTTGACCGGTATCACGATGTCGCCGTCGCCGGTTACGGTGGAAACGCCATCGCTGGAGATGGTCTGTGACACGTACGCGAGGATCCGATGCTGCTGTACGACCAAGGTGTATTGCGAGCTTGCGTATGTTGTGCCACCATCGCTCTCAGCCAGCCAGATTCCGCCTTCGGCCGGCGTATCGGCTTCCTTCGTTTCTTTGAACGTACCGGCGTCCGCCTTTAATACGATTTCGTCACCGGCGGCTGTGGCCGTGGCCACGTCAGGGCAAGAAGCAAACACCCCGGTCGACGAAGTACATCCCACCAGCACCATCACGACCACGAAAAGATTGATGCGCAAAGATTCCGTCCACTTCAACATCGCAAACCTCCACTTCGTTGTCAGCCCAGTTTGGCCACCTTTGTTTTTTGTACCCGAGCGCCTCTACTTATCTCAGCCCCGGCGCCATGTAGGCGCACCGACCACACCTACCAGCCATCGATGCGCATAAAGGCATCGCATTGGCAGCATTGCCATCGACGTTTCAGTTGTCTCCCCAAAGAGGTAAAGCTTTAGCACCGTGTGTGGGCACCGGCCCAGTGCTACTCATCCAACCCCTCCACTGACTTCAGAATATAGCGAGCCTAAGACGTCAAATGCAAGGTTCATGTATGCGTTTTCTTTTTTTCTTCCCAAGAACCCCGGGCAGGCCTGCCCGGGGCTTTCTTCGTAAATTTCTCATTTTTTTGTTGCACTTGAAGCCTCTGTTTTTCGCATGGGGTTGCGAGATGACAAATTGTTGAAAAAAGCCTCACAGAAGCAGGAGACACAAATGACCGACCATCTGAGAAACCTGAACAAAAAGAGATTAGAGGAACTTCAAAATAACGTGCTGAAGGACGTTGCCGGGTCGCTCGGTCTCATCATGGCCTATATGGGCGACCGGCTCGGTCTTTACACCGCGCTGGTCGAAATTAGCCCGGTCTCGAGCAAGGATCTTGCGGAATGCACGGGACTCAATGAGCGTTACGTGCGTGAGTGGTTGTCGGCGAACGCCGCGGCCGGGTATGTCGATTATGATCCACTGTCAGAAAAATTCTCCTTGAGCCCGGAGCAGGCCGTGATTTTCGCCGCCGAGAGACACCCTGATTGCATGCAAGGATTTTTTCAGATCGTCGTTTCCGCATATCGAGATGAGCCCAAGGTATCGGAGGCATTCCGTACAGGTCAGGGACTTCCCTGGTCGGATCACAGTGGTTGTCTTTTCTGTGGAACCGAACGGTTTTTCAGACCCATGTATGCGGCCAACCTCATCGACGCCTGGATCCCTGCGCTTGAGGGCGTGCGTGAGAAACTTGAAGCCGGAGCGAGAGTGGCCGATATTGGCTGCGGCCACGGTTCTTCCACGATTCTCATGGCTCAAGCATTCCCTAAATCAACGATCCATGGCTTCGACTTTCACCGCCCCTCGATTGAGCATGCTCGATCAAGGGCCAGTGACGCCGGCGTCGCCGGAAACACGGTCTTCGAAGTTGTGGCCGCCAAAGAGTTCCCAGGGGGGAGTTACGATTTGGTCACGATTTTCGATGCGCTACATGATATGGGTGATCCGGTCGGCGCCGCCGCCCACGTTTTAAGCAGTCTCTCAGACGGAGGCACATTCATGGTCGTCGAACCGTTCGCCGGTGACAGTCTGGAAGAGAACCTCCACCCTTTGGGGCAAATCTACTATTCCCTCTCAACCATGATTTGTACGCCTGCGTCGAAGGCTCAGGAAGTGGGGCTTGCCCTCGGTGCACAGGCCGGCGAAAAGCGGCTCACCGAAGTACTGAGGGAGGCGGGATTCAAGCGAATCCGGCGCGTGGCTGAGACGCCCTCCAATATCGTACTCGAAGCGCGAGCCTGATCATTGCTGTTGCGGGTTGGAGCGACGAGCGGGAGCGTCACCACGAGGAAATGTGCTCATGGACTCGGGGCGTGCGTGCTGAATGTGGCGTACAGTGCGCGATATCGGGCGGAGTCCTCGGCGTACATGTTGTCCGGTTCGGCGGCGTCAAGCGCATCAAAGAGCTTCACGAGCGCTTGTAATGAACGAACCTTAAGGCGCTTCGGCACGTCCACGCGATCACCAATGGCCCCCCAAACCGCGACGAGGGTCTGCCTCGCTTCTTCATATCGCTCGAGCGTAAGCAGGCTGTTGCCTTTGCCTAATTCTGTGATGCTCAGCCACTGATGTCCGGCAGGCAGTGTGTGCCCGAATATTACCAACGCTTCTTCATATTTGGGCAAGGCTTCTGCAGGCCGGTGAAGTGAATGAAGACAGCCCGCGACACTGGTGAGGGCCATCCCCAGCGACGGATGAGGATCCTTGTGGAGACGCCGACTCATGGCGAGCGCCTGCTCAAACTTGGGCAACGCCTCCGCCGGACGATCCTGGGAATAAAGACAGGACGCGACGTTGTGGAGACCTTTGACCACGGACGGATGGTCGCCTGGGGCCAGGCGCCGGCGCATAGCCAGCGATTCCTCGAAGATGGGCAGCGCCTCGGCAGGGCGGCCCAAAGCATCGAGACAATATGCGACGTTGTTAAGGTCGATCGCCACGTCGGGATGGTCACCGGGGAAAAGGCGGCGGCTCATCGCCAAAGCTTCTTTATACTTCGGCAACGCTTCTGCGGAACGCCCCAATGAATCGAGACTTGATGCGACATTACTGAGTCCGTTCGACACGGCCGGATGGTCGCCAGGGAAGAGGCGCCGCCGCATGGCCAGCGCCTCTTCGAACTTAACAAGGGCTTCCTCCGAGCGATCCAAAGACGCAAGACAGGCCGCGAAGTTATTAAGCGACGCAGCCACATTCGGATGATCTCCGGGAATGAGGCGCTGGCGAATAGCCAACGATTCTTCGAACTTGGGAAGGGCCTCAGCCGAGCGGCCCAGGGAATCAAGGCACGATGCGAGGTTATTGAGGCAAGCCGCCACGACCAGGTGATCGCCGGGATAGAGACGCCGGTTCATGGCCAGTGCTTCCTCGAGTTTGACCAGCGCTTCCGGCGAACGACCGAGCGCTTCGAGACAGGACGCCGTACCAGCGAGACCTTCCGCGACCGCTGCGTCGTCGCCGGCGAGGAGACGCCGACGAACGGCCAGTGCCTCCTCGAATTGGGGAAGCGCCTCCGCGCATCGGCCGAGTGAATAGAGTGCAGTTGCAACGTTGCTGAGACCTTCCGCCGTCTCCAAATGGTTTCGGGGATAGAGGCGCCGACGGATAAACAGCGCTTCTTCAAACTGCAGGAGCGCTTCTGCCGACCGGCCTACACGCTCGAGCCAGAAACCCATTTCATCCAAGGCGTGGGCTCGTTCGATGCTGTGGCGGCCGTGGACACGCTCTGCAAGCTCGATTGCCGGTCCCAGCATTCGCTCAGCCGCTTCATATTCGGCAATTTCACTGTACACTCCGCCGACGGTCAGCCGAAGACGCAGCTCGGCGCCAGGAGTCGTCGTCAATTCCCCCATATCGATGCGCCGGGCGGTGTCGTCCATCAGTTCCTTGAGCATGGTCGTATCGCGCCCCCGGGCGACGACGGCTGCGACCCCGTCGAACGTCTTGTCCATGAACTCGGCGAACTTTCCGGTCTTCTCCGCTTCTTTTTCCGCGCGAAAATAGAGACCCGTCATCCCAAGGGAAGACCCCAAGAGCAACAGGAAAACAACCATCCCTGTCAGAACCGCGCCGCGGTGACGCTGGACGAACTTGCGAACGATGTAGATTCGTGAAGGTGGACCGGCCGACACGGGTTCGTCATTCAAGTAAGACTCAATATCACGTGCCAAGCCGTTCGCCGTTTCATATCGGCGCTGGCGGTCCTTCTCCAACGCTTTCATGACGATCCAATCCAAGTCGCCCTTAAGCGTGTTTCCAAGTTTCTTGGAGTCGGTCGCACGGTGCTTGGCCACGGAATGGATTGCCGCGCCGAATGTGGATAGCCTCGAACTCGGCCTGGTGGGTTCTTCCTCACGGATGATTCGCATGATTTCATCCGGTGCGGCATGTAGCGCGGTATCGCTGAATGGCGTCGTGCCCGTGAGAAGTTCGTACAAGACCACACCCAATGAATAGACATCGCTGCGCGTGTCGATGTCCATCGCGTTCTTGCCGGTTTGTTCAGGCGACATGTACGCGGGTGTACCGATGATTTGGCCGAGTTGAGTGACGGTCGAGTGCTCAGTGAGTCTCCGTTCCATGGCCTTGGCGATACCGAAGTCGATCACTTTAGGCACAGGCTTGCCGTCAACATGCGTCACCAGGATATTGTTGGGCTTGATGTCACGATGGATGATCCCTTTCTGATGAGCGTGCTGCACGGCCCGGCACGCTGCGCGAAAAAGACTCAATCGATCCCGCAATGTGGCGCTCTTCGCGTCGCAATACTTTGTGATGGGCACGCCGTCCACCAATTCCATCACGAAGTAGGGCCTTCCGCCGACCGTTGCCCCGGCATCCAGCACCTTGGCGATGTTGGGATGATCCATGAGTGCGAGGGCCTGCCGCTCCGCCTCGAATCGAGCGATCACCTGCTTCGTGTCCATTCCCAACTTGATGATCTTGAGCGCAACCTTGCGGCAGACGGGCTCTTCCTGCTTCGCCATGTAGACGGCGCCGAATCCACCTTCACCGATTTTCTCGATGAGCTTGTAACGTCCGATCATGGCGTCCAAATCCTCTAAGGACCCCGAGACGGAAGTCGTAGGATCGCGCTGAGCGCTATCCGTGCTCCGCGTGTCATTCATGAGCGTGAATCCAGGCTGATCCAAGTAGGGAGGAGCGTGGTCGTGGGCCTCTATCAGCGATTCGACCTCACGTTGAAGCGCTACGTTGCCCGCGCACGCGCGCGAGAGAAACGCACCGCGTTTGTTGGGGGCGAGTCCCAGCGCTTCGTGGAACAGTGTTTCGGTATTCGACGGCATTATTCGCTCTCTGAGTTTTCGGGTTGCCGCAGTCGGCGGGAGAGCCATGCTTTGGCGAAGCTCCAGTCGCGCTTGACCGTGCGCGGCGAGACATCGAGGACGTCTGCGACTTCGTCAAAACTAAGTCCACCGAAGAAACGCAGCTCAACCAACCGGGCCTTTCGCGGATCGACGTCTCCCAGCGCGTCCAGTGCTTCGTTTATGACAAGAACATCCTCTGCATCGGCGGTCATGACCACCGGTAGGTCCGTTAGGCCAATTTTCCGTTGATGACCGCCTCGTTTCGCGCTCCCGGCGCGGCGGGCGTAGTCGACAAGTATTTGTCGCATCGCCCGAGCAGCCGCACCAAAGAAATGTGCGCGATTCTCCCAAGACGCGTCTTCTCCTCGCATCAGCCGCAGATAAGCTTCGTGGACAAGGGCGGTGGTTTGCAACGTGTGGTCTGAGCGTTCGCGGGCCATCATGCCGGCGGCCAATCCACGAAGCTCAGAGTAGACGAATTTGAACAGATCGCCCTCGGCCTCTTTCTTGCCCATGCGCAAATGATCCAGGATTTGGGTCAACTCGCCGATTTTTTCGGGCCTCGGGTGGTGTTCCATGGTTCGGTCGCTTTTTTTGACACTGGTTTCTGACGGACTGCGCATGACCATTGTACGAAAACAGAGTTCGACCGCGAAAGAGATACAGGCGGATCACCGCAATGCCATGCCGACGTCTGACAAACTCGCGTAGAGACGACGAGAGCCTTGGTTTCAGGAGAAAAAGTCCATGTTCAGCAATGTTGTTCGTGCCGTAGGCCGCACGCCGTTGGTCCGGATCAATCGAATCATCGACGCCCCGGCTACGGTGTTGGCGAAATGCGAGTTTTCCAACCCCCTGTCAAGTGTGAAGGATCGAATCGGGGCGGCCATGATCGAGGCCGCGGAACAGGACGGCCGACTACAGCCCGGGGCACGGATCGTCGAACCCACTTCAGGCAACACGGGCATCGCCCTGGCGTTTGTGTGCGCTGCGAAGGGATATCGACTGGCGCTCGCCATGCCGGAAAGCATGTCTCAGGAGCGCCGCGCGATCCTCCGCGCGTTGGGCGCGGACCTCGTGCTCACTCCCGCGGTTGAGGGAATGAAAGGCGCGGTGGCCACCGCCAAACGAATCGTCGCTCAGGATCCGACCGCTTTTATGCCGCAACAATTCAGCAACCCGGCGAACCCGGAAATCCACCGCCGAACGACGGCTGAGGAGATCTGGCGTGACACAGGCGGCAAGGTCGACATTCTCGTCTCCGGTGTGGGAACCGGCGGAACAATCACGGGCGTCGGCGAAGTTCTGAAATCGCGCAGGCCCTCGTTCCGCTGCGTCGCCGTCGAACCGGAGAATTCGCCGGTGATCACCCAAGCCAAAGAGGGTAGGGAACTCAAGCCCGGGAAACACATGATTCAGGGGATCGGCGCAGGTTTCATCCCCGGCGTGCTCAACCTCGACGTCGTTGACGAGGTGGAGCACGTGAGCAACGAAGACGCCTTTGAGTGGGCACGCAGGGCAGCTCGCTGCGAAGGACTGTTTTGCGGAATCTCTTGCGGGGCCGCTCTGTGCGCGACCAGCCGCATCGCCAAAAAGCCGGAGAATCGAGGTAAGGTCATCGTCACGATCCTCCCTAGCGGTGGGGATCGCTACCTATCCACCCTGCTTTACAATGCAGCGTGACTCCAAGCGGGACTGTGTGCTCCGCTTCTGGGATATGCGCCCCCCCCGAGTGCGAGTGTCAAAAAACACCCCTTGGGAAGTCGGACCGCCTACGCCGCACGGCGGCGGCGAAGCAGCGCGATGCCGGCCAACAACGTCAGCGCCAGTGAACCAGGCTCCGGCGCGGTGATCTGTGCCCCCACAAAGGAGCTCACATCCGCGAAGCCGGTGGGCGTAGGAAAACCTTCAGTCAGATCGCCCGGAGTTACGCTCGGCGTGACCGTCCAGATTCCGACGTCGTCCCAGGAGACGCCGACCGTCGCGAGCAACACGCCGTCCCCCCAAAGCGAATCGAACGGCGGAATAATACCGGCCAGTTCGTCACCGTCCGGTGCGGCGATCAGGTCGAACTCGGTGCCAATGGTCACGTTATCGATCGTCAGGTTACCCGGTCCCAAGAGGGTGTCGATCAAAGCGTCGATCCCGAATCCGATGATCGCGTCCGGTTCCGGAATGTCGGCAATCAGATCAAGCGTGGTCGAACCTGGTCCGGGGGCGAAGGACTGTTGGGCCGGCAATGCTGAGACGACGATGTCCGCCCGGGCCGAACCGGTCAGCAGTCCAATCACGACAAGGCAAACGAGAAAGCTTAGCTTTGACTTCATCTTTACATCCTCCTGTTAAGGATCAATACCTAGGTTAAGGCGCCGAACGGATGGTTTCGTTGGCATTCGAATCAGACTGAATCGGCTGGTCTCGTCGGTGATGCACCGGTTGTACCCGACGGTTCGGCGCCGGCATGAGGGCCTGCAAGCCAAACTCCTGGTAGCATGACCAGAATTGAATATAGTCGAGCCAATTCACCGTGCCATCGAGATCAATATCGGCGACCGGATCGTTGCTTCCAAACGCAGCGCGGAAGTACTCGAAATCCTCTGAGTTGACGTTGCCGTCTCTCGTCACGTCACAGACCGGGCCCGCGAAGCAGCGTGCGCAACTGAACTGCATGGCGAACGTGCGGCCGGAGTTGACAAACCACGGAACATCCTCCGCCAGCGTGGTGATAAAGCCGAACCGATTGACACTGCCGGTCGGAATGGCCGTGTCGCCACTGCCGCGCCGCCAGACCCAGGTGTCGGTGGAATCGGACGTGTCGTTGTAAATCACGAGCCAATAGATGCCCGGGGCCAGGTCGACGCAATTCTCTCCGCTCAAGTCAAACGTGTGTTGCCACTCGACGATATCATCCTGGAATACCAGACCTGTCTTCTTTTCGAACGCCGGCGCCATCGGCCCGATCTCGACCAGGACGTCCCCGGGCACGCCGGTGTTGTCTTCGCGGAGAACGAGCGTGAAGTTGCCCTGCAGAGGCTGATTGTCCGGGACATACCCTCCCCAGACGGTGATGTACTGCAGCGCCGTCGGCTCGTGGAGGATGAAGACTTCTGAGGTGATGAAGATCGGCGTGTCGCAGAAATCGCAATCAAGATCGGACGCCTGCGGCGCGTTCACGCCGGTGGGTGCCTGGGTGAGACAAGGGGTAAAAGCACCACACGGCGGCACAAGCGTTTCACACGTGACGCCCGGTTCGAACCGACCTGCACAGTTCGCGGCGAGTACGTCATCGACGCAAGTGCCTGTGAGTTCGTCGCAGCAGGCGCCCGGATTGAAACAAGGTGGGGCGAGATCGATGCACGCGGTATCCAGCGAAAACTGCGACGGTGGTGCGCAGTTGCTTGCCAGGACGTTGTCCGTGCACGTGCCGACGAACGGATCGCAGCAAGCGCCAAAGGATTGTGCATCGCAGCAGATCCGGAATCGACCGAGTGCGAACGGAGCGCCGCTCGTGCTGATGACGGTGATCGAATCCAGGGAGTTTGTGCAGACCCCGAAGTAACCCGGTTCGTCGAGTTCGGCGACGCTGAATTCCGCCGACTCGAAAACGCCGTTGACGATGAGTTTGAACGATTCCGGACCGCCGCTTCGCTGCGAAACGTAGCCGGAGAAGTTGGTGTACCCCGGCGGGAACGTCAGTGTGATCCGATCTCCGTCGAAGTTGCTGTAGGCGTCCGCGTTGCCGTTGGCGCTTCCCCCCCAACCCACGGTGGCGCCCTGGAAATGGGCCGCCGACGGATCAAGCCCGATGACGCCGCCGCTCGGGCACGTGATCGGGACATCGGAGACATCCTGGAAGAAGGGACGCGTGTCGTCCAGATCCAGGGGAAGGCAGTCACACAGGTTGAAGGGAGGCTCGCCCGTTCCCGGGGTAAAGTCGAAGCTCACCTCGACCGAGCCGCAGGGCGGATCGAGATCGGCGCAGACGCCGCCGGGGAGGAAACGGTCTCCCGGTTCCGCACAATCCAGTGCGAGCACCGATTCCGTGCACGTGCCGGCGAGTTCGTCGCAGCAGGCACCGGGTGTTCCACACGGCGGGTCGAGATCGCCACAATCCACGCCGCGCGTGAACCGCAACGGCGAAGCACAATTCAGCAGGTCCACGTCATTCGTGCAGATTCCCGTGGCAGGGTCGCAGCATGAGCCGAGCACGTCGCCGGGACCGAAGCAACCGATTCCCAGATCGCCAAGCGTCATTAATTCACCGCTCGTATTCACGATGCGAATGGTTTCAATGCCTTCGGCACAGATCCCGAAATAACGGGTTGTCTGTTTGACGATGACGAATTCCTCGGTTTCAAATACGCCGTTGACGATGATTTTGAAAGTCTGGTCATCCGGCGCGAATACGTCCGCGTCCGCACGAATGTACCCGTAGAACGTGTCATAGCCCGGCGGGAATGTCAGGGTAATGTCGTATTCCTCTTTAAAGACCGCTGGAAAGAGCAGGTAGGTGTCCCCCATATAGCCGTGACTCCATCCGCCGAGTTGAGGCGGTTCGAAGGGGACGATCGCATGGAACAGAGGCGGGTCGATCTGGATGGTTCCTGGTACGGTGCAGGGTAGGATGAAGTCTGACACTTCCTCAAAGAGCGGTCGATTGTCCGTTCCCAGGGACTGGACGTTCCGGTCGCAGAGCATGGGCGGCGGCGGGTTCATTCCCACATCCAACACCACGCGAATTCCGGAATCATCGCCGCACGCCGGTGCGAAGTCGGCACAGGTCGCGCCGGCGAGGAAACGCCGGCCGCCGTCGCAGTTGAGCTCCAAAACCCCCTCGTTGCAAACCTGATTGAATTCATCGCAGCACGCGCCCGG
>JAKSDK010000540.1 GCA_022360095.1 Phycisphaerales bacterium | reverse complement strand
CCCAGACTTTTCGGCGATCAAACTGCTTCCACGGTACAAACGAATGGTGACCTGGAAACTAGTTGAACCGCTGCTGACTCCCCACAGACGGTAACCTGACAAAATGACGTCACCATTTGTCTGGAAATCGATTGCGTCAACACGGTCACTGCCACTGGGATCATTAGAGTATCCCCAGTTATTCCTGCTCGGACTTCTGGACCGGCTACGCCAGAAATTCCAGTTAACTAGGAGTAAAAACAATTATTTAATCACGTGCTCAGCTATTCCTAATGTTTGTTCGTTTGTTTGGTGGTGTTGTTGTTATTGTTTTTTCGATAGCTGAACGAAGGAAAGGGTAGAGAGACTCGGGTTTTGCAGCCTGAAGGAAACACTTTTTGCACGTTGTCTAAATTACTCTGCCAAGGTCTGTTGAATCTGTTTACTGGGAGTGAAGAGGCACGATATCCTTGCTTTACAAACCAGATCGTTGTTGCACGAACAGATCCTTCCTCATTGTTGACACGATCTGTTAGCTACTTTGCAAGGTAGATGTCTGCTAATTTAACATTGTTGCATCTTTTTATGGCAGATAACATGCTCTGTTACAAACCTTATAAGTTTACTTAATTAGATCTAAAGAAACAAGAGGCATAAGGAGGCTTTAATTTGCCGGTGCACAGGTGTGACTGCAGGTGTGAGTGCAACAAATTTAAAGGTGCAGTGTGCGTTGACGTCATTTTCGTGTCACATTCTTTTAGATCAACGTGTAACAATTTTCCAGAATCCCTTTCTTTATTTTTCCGTACGTTTAATGAAGCCTAGTTAATTGTAGTCGATTTTATCCGTTTTTTTAGTTTCTTTACATGAGTTTAGGCGTTTAGTTGTTTGTGCCATTTTTCGCGCCTTCGTTAGCGTCTCTTTGTATCTTTTTCATCTCAATGAGAGTCTTTTCTTCACTTTTGTTTTCTGTACATTCAACCATGATTCAACCTTATTTTACACCGAAGTTCCTCAGCACGATGTTCAATTTTGTTTTG
>JAKSDK010000818.1 GCA_022360095.1 Phycisphaerales bacterium | reverse complement strand
TATTTAAACGGTAGATAAAGGCTTATTTTTATCCCCTAAAAATTTTTCATCTGTTCGGATATCCTAGCTGAAAGTATAGTGATCCGAAAATTATAGGGATCAAAATTTACCTTTTCGAAAATTTCAGCCAGAAAAAAGGCTACCGAAAATTCTAGGTGACCTTTTTAGGGTAAAAATCTGTTAAAAACGGGCAATTATAACAATTTTTAGATGTTCGAAAATCCTAGGAGAGGCAGGCAAGCAAGAAATTTTACAACAAATGTTCCGAAAATTCTAGATCTCAAATCGTCTTCCGAACAGATGTTTATCCGAAAATTGTCGTTGGGTGCCCCTGCTGTATTGCCAAGTTGTTGGTTGTAGTGTGTACTTTTTTCAAGCTGTAATACTTAGTGTATTAAATTATAATTCCAATCAAGTTTATCAAGAAATAGATTTGTAAAATCGTTTTCATGATTAAATAGGTTTAGATAAACATCCTATATCTCTGTCTAAAGAAAAGAAATTGAGTCCGATGTTTGAATATAATGGCCGATCGCGTTTTAATATCATTTTAGCCCATCATTTTTGTTTTTGACAACTTGAAAATTAAGTCATCTAATTAAAACAAAATTTGTTTGCGTCTTTGGACGCGGAAAACTGAGAAAAAATACTGGCTTAACCCACTGGACCACGCCAGCAAGCGCTTGAGAATAAGGCTTAAAACAAGTACGTATTCCATCTCTACAATGATTGACAGTTTTTAGGAATAGGTTTTTTTGGTTAGTGTTTACAACTATAGAATATTTAACTGAACTTAGCCAGACAAAAAAAGTTAGAAATAAAATCATCTTCATTTCAAAGAGTCCACTTAACTTGATAAAAAGGTTACTGACGACATTTCTCCCTCCCTACGTATCTTGATGTACTGCTGAGTTGCGAATATCGAGCAGTGTAAAAAACAAAAAAGCTAATATTTTGATATGACTACATCATTTTAAACTCTAATAATTTAAAGACTATATAAAGACTATATAAAGACTCTTTATTACAGACAATGATACATCGTGCCTATTCCTTGTCGTCTACAACAGAGGCTTTCAATGCAGAATGTGCCAAGTTGCGCTCTATATTTAGTCGCCTTGACTATCCAATGAGTGTTATTGATTCTGCT
>JAKSDK010000353.1 GCA_022360095.1 Phycisphaerales bacterium | reverse complement strand
TTCCAGATTTTCAGATGGCTCTCTTCTTCTCCGTATACGGCCTTTTGCGGCACGTCCATCGCCACCGCGCGTATGGTGTTGAGCCTGAACAACATATCGGATTCAAAAAAGAACCCTTTGGCAATCTTGTCCAACGGCAGCAGTTTCAACGCACCGGCGTGAATGGCCGTAAAGCCGTTTGTCGGATCGAACAAGTGCCAATAACCGGTGGAGAACTTAGTCAGAATGGACAAAACCGCGTTGCCGCAGAGGCGCACGAACGGCATGCCTTCGAGCCATTCCGGATGATAAAAACGGTTCCCCTTGGTGTAGTCCGCCAAGCCCGCGGCAATCGGCTCCACAAAACGGGGAATGAGCGCCGGATCCATCTGGCCATCGGCGTCTACTTTGACGATGATGTCCACATCGTCTGCAAGCGCCGCCCGATACCCGGTCATTACCGCGCCGCCCACCCCTTGGTTGGATGGGTTGTACAAAACCGCCACGCGCTGATCGCGCACATTTTGTTCGATAAACAGGCCTGTTTTGTCGGGACAGCCGTCGTCCACACAGAAAACGCGGTCAACCGTCGCCGGCATGGCGTCCAACATGCCCAAAATGGTTTGGCGCGCTTTATAGCAGGGGATGACGACGGCAATGATCGGCGCCGCCCGTGCTTCGTCTCGTGCCACCCGTTTCTCAACCCCTAATTGCCGAACCGCCGCGTCCTTAATAACGGAGGCCCGGCCGCTTAGCAATTCAGCAGGGGCGCACGGAATATCACGCGGCGGCCATTCCGGGGCGCAAATTGCGCCAAATCCGATAGGCTTCGAGACCCGCCAGCGGCAGGAAATGCACCAGGGCCGGCCCCAGCTCATTATGGATGAAAATCCAATGCAGCAATGTTGCAACGGCCGCCACATAGACCCAACGCTGAAGGCGTTTCCAATTGGGCCCCATTGTCCGTACCGAGACATCGTTGGACGAAAGGAACAGGGGCACAAAAATCACGAAGGCGACCCAACCCGTCCAGATACCAATCTTGACCGCGTCCGCCAGCACCGCAGACAGGGTACCAAGATCGATCACATAATAAAGTGTGTGCAGAGCGGCATAACCGAAAGCGGCAACGCCCAAATAGCGCCGCCGTGCCATGAGCCAGGCAAGCCACCGCGTTCTTGGAAACAGCATCCGCAATGGTGTCAGCATCAAGGCGATGATCATGAAGCGCGCCGAAAACTCCCCGGTTGGGTGGAGCAACGCCTCCAGATCATTCCCCTGCAACGCTTCGGCAATGAAAGCGAACGAGGGCAAGGCAAGCAATAGCCAAAACGTGTAAGGGTGGTTCCAAATACGTGCCGCCATGAGTGTGTCCCCTTTGCCAATGCCGTTTTCTTAGGTCGTAAAACAAGACAATCCGGCGGCAAAGAAAAACTGTGTAACGGCCGGTAACGGGAAACATCCCTGCAAATTTGGGCGCGGCGCGGAAGCAACGAGGATTTCCCGCCGGTCGTTAGTCGCGTGCGCAACCACACGCGTAAATAGTTTACACATCGCGCTCCTTTGTAGCATGATGCCCTGAATTCGGTGCACGAACGCATGGGGGGTAGGCGTATGCGGGCCGTTGCGATCGTCATTTCCATCATTGCCTTGA
>JAKSDK010000868.1 GCA_022360095.1 Phycisphaerales bacterium | reverse complement strand
TTATTTCATGCACCCCTTCAATTCAGTTTTACAAGGGCTTAATTTTTTGCAGGATTTTTTGCTATGATGGTTTCACCGATCCTTTAGGGTGGAATCTCGAATGGTAAGCTAATATTAGTCTGTTTTAGAAAGCTGACTTTTTAAACTGAACATCTAAATGTGGTCAAGTCATTAAAAGTGCTCCACTTAAGTTAAACACCTGTTTGGTAGCTGGTAAATGGTTGACTGTTTTACTCAGTTTTTTGATTATTTATTTTGAAGTTGTGTGAACACAAGTAGACAGTGTGTAATGGTGGGTTTTTCTTTTTGAAGAAAAGGATAATATTTTGTTTCGTGCTTATAGGAAAGGCTTTTGATGATGAAGCTAAAGGATGCTAAGGAGAGAAAAGTAATAGATGAAAACTGTGTATGTAAATAATTTATCAGACCTGCTAATTCTATAACAATTTTGTAAGTATTTTTTGTGCTTTTTGCAGTGGTGACAGTGACAAACATGTCTGTACCATCCATCAAAACTCAAATCTGGCTCAAATTGTCAAGAGTAAACTGAATAGTGATGGTTTTGTAAGCAACTCTGGTAAGAGAACAAAGACCCCCATTTACTTGTATTTATGATCCATATACCTGTACTGTAAGATGCAGGCTTCTTATTGTAAAAATAAGCCAAACAAATAATAGACTGCCATTTGTGAGGATAGATACGTGTAAACAAATAAGTGCTTCCACCACGCTTCCATTTTTGAGGTCAAGGAAGACAAATTAGGACCTTTTATGGTGAGGCAAGACGCACTTATAAAAAGGTGATAAATAATTAAAGCAACTGTTACAATTTTTGTTTTCAATGTATTTTTTCAGACAGTGTGATAAAGGTGGCTATTGTGATAGATTCCTTAAGTAAGCTGTTGCTTTGGAAACCAACATCAGCTGTATGTTCATCACTGCATCAGTTGTATTCCAGCAGCTCAACAAACTCACAAGCAGGTATAGTGCAACTTCTGTGCACTTCAGTCCTAGGTTATTATTAGCTGGTTCATTAGTGATTTCATTTCTG
>JAKSDK010001842.1 GCA_022360095.1 Phycisphaerales bacterium | reverse complement strand
TGACGCGCGACAGGTTGTCGATCAGGGCGGTCAGGTGCGCGTCCCGGGCGTTTTCCTGGGCCGTCGTCAAAACCGACGCCAACTCGGTCTCGAAGTCGTCGAACGCCTGCTTGGCCGACGGCAGGTCCTTACGGTCCTTGTGGTGACGCAGCACTTTGTCACGCGTCCGCTGGGCCGTGCGGATGTCGTCCCGCTGCTGAGTCGTCAAATCCAACATCGCCACATCGACGTCCATCAAAGGACGCTCGCAACGACGGGAGTGCGACGTCTCCTGTGTGCTGTCCAGGGTGTTGTAGACCGTGGTCAACAAGCTCCCGCACTGGGCCTCCAGGGCATCGATCGCGTCCCGACAAGCCTGGTCCTTCGTGGCGATGTCCTCAGCCTTCAGTTCATAGGCCCGAAAGGCCGCCTGCATCGCATCCTCCACAGCCTCTAACAACGGCTCCAGCGTTGTGCGATTCGTCGTGCAATGGGTCTCGGCCGCGGCCGCGATGGTGTTGCAATCCGTCGTGCTCACGGCCATCGCCGCCAGCTCCGAAGGGCCCAGGCCAATGGCCTGTCGCAACAGCTTCGCGAACTCGCAGTTGGAAAGACCGCTCAGATCGGCCCGTGCGATCGAAGCGGATGAAGCAAGGACACCGACACCTATGATTGTGATTCCGATACGTTTCATGACAGGTCTCCTTGGACAACCGGTGATAGAACCGGTCAGGACGATTTGATTCGCAAACTCTGATTCAGACCGAGACAGGCTGGCGCCGAGGCCATGAGGACTTGCGCAGGCCACCAGACTCCGTGCGCGCAAAGCCCACGTTCGTGACGGCCACGTTTGGTGAGCACAGCCATCACGCTGAACACAACGGCTCGCCGAACGCATTGCAGAAACACCGCCTTCGCTTCAACGAGCTAGGACAAAACTAGGAATCCTCGGCGCTCACGGACGGACGACCGCGAACCACGGGGTTACACCGAAGTCAGTGAGAAAGAAATGTGATTGATCTAACTAATAAGGTAACACAACTTTCTTGAAAAGTCAAAATTAACTCCGCAACGTGACCAGCTGACGATGCCGTTCGCTCAATCATCGTCGGTCGCCACGTAAACGTAGATCAACACCTATACAGCTTGTATGTTCGATGGCATCCTGGAAAACCTCAACCGACGTTCGGTCAGCGGCCGATGCCTCATACATAAAACTGTCTTAGCCGTAATAGTGGCGAGCTCTTCCTTCGCAAGCACTTTGTCTTTGGTGCGCATCGCATTGTTCGAAATTGATTCCTGAAACAAAGGCTCTACCACGACAAGAAACCAGCGTCGTCGGCGAAGGCAATGTCCCCTAATCCGGGGTTATGTTGCACACAAGAGTTCTCTATATAAAGCGATTAGTAAAGCATCATTCGAAGCCACATTTGAATGCAGCCAAAAGGCTCAGTTCTCCAGAAGCGACGTGTGCTCGCGCAGCTTTTTTAGCCCTTCAAACAGGCGAGACTCGACCACAGATTCGGGAATCTCAAGCACGCTGGCGATCTCGGCGCGGGACAGACCTTCTACATGTCGAAGTCGAAGGACTTCGTGGTAAGTCGGCGGCAGCGTGGCCACCAAATGGTGAATCCGGGACCGCAGTTCCTGGCGGAGCTTGTGAATGATCCGTTCAGCGGTGAATCGCTCCTTCTTTCATCGATCAGCCTCCTGCAAAGACCGAACGACACCCGAAACTCCTCCATCTACGGCCGGATCAGGAACGGATAGACGCGCATCCTTCCCGCGGCAAAATCGGCGGGGCGAAGTGGACGAACAGATGAACTCACGGCGAGAGAGATCGACGCTTGAATCGAGCATTTTCAAACGGTAAAATGACTGAAGGCCCGGTAGATGGAGAATCCCGACCGATTGCTGCCAAACATTCCCGTAGCCACTCCCGGCAAGACTTGGTTCTTAGTTCAGGAGGAATACCATGTTTGCGAAGCTCCTTTCACAACGACCCCGCCACCTTCACGCCCTTACTGTATGCGTGCTTGCCATCGGCTTTGCCGACCTCAGCTCGGCTCAGACGAATATTGCGCCGATCCGACTCGGCATCAACGACCACGAAGGGTCCCAGTTCGCCTACGACCACGACATCGGTAGCGCCCCTTACGACTTTCCCAAATTCATTCCCGACTTCGACGCGGAGAACCGCCCCTACCTCCGATTCCGCAACACGGACAAAGGCGGCGATTCAACCGAGTATCGCGCATACAGCGGCGGGAACCCGACCGAAGCCGGCGACATCTACACGGTTCGCGACGGCGACTGGTCGACCTCGAACTACACGGCAGCCGTCGATGCTAAGCTTCCATCCGGCACGAACTGGGATCCCGCCAAATGGTATTACATGCAGCATGGCGGACACTACGGCCGCATTGTCTTCGATACAAATGATATCTTGTACACGGTCGTGAAGGTCGCGAACGATGCCGGGAGCAAGAAGTTCGTCATCGTATGGTGCAAGCGAAACACAACAAGCGGCAAATACGAAACCGCGGATTTTAAGGCCAAACTGCTTCCCATTGACCTCGAAGGAGACGCGGGAATCGGCAGTGATATCTATCTGATGGAGTACTGGACAGGTCACAATGCGCTCGACCGCCCGCCAATCCTTTTGTACTTTGATATGGCCACATCTCCCTGGGGCAACGTCTACGCCGTGCAGCCGTACTTTGATAGTAACGACGACCTACAGTTTTTTGAGTCGTCGAACCGACTGAACGAAGCCGAGGACAGTGCGCTCGCCCCTACAACGCACTCGGGCGCCCCCAGCTTTGCCGTGTCCACCGAAAACGCCGGCACGCAGATGGCATTTCTGGTTTGGGCGGAAGACAATACGACAGGGAATGGCAAAACCGAAGTTCGAGGTCGTGAGTTTACCTTTGACGACGACCAATCATCGGTGGGTGACAATATCTTGATCATGTCTGATAATGGACCCGACTCCGACTCGCACAATACTCCGGGCATCGTCGCCGACAGCAACGGCTACCTTCATGTGGTCAGCGGCGGCCATGGGACTGCGTTCAAGTATCGTCGATCAAAGAATCCCCGCGACTTCGACGAGTGGCGAGCCAAGCACGACGTGCTGAACGACGGGTCCGACGAGAAGATGACCTACTTGTCTTTTGTCATCGACCCCGACGACTTAATGCACATCGCGTTTCGCTTCCTCAGTGAGACCGGCGTCGACAATGCAGTTGGATCCGTCTGTTGCGCGGATAAGAAGGCCGAATTCGTCCTGAGGTACGCGTCCTTCGTCGGCGATAACGGCAGCTTGGACCTTCCGCTCAACGTGAGTGAAACGTCGTTGATACTCGATTCACCGCAACCCTGCATGTCCGGCTCAAACGGTAAGAGCTGGTACGACCACAAGATGTCGGTCGACCGAAAGGGCCAGATCTATCTATCGTATAGCTATCGCGGACAGGACACCGGTGACAACGGCATCGGCTTGTATACGGAGGAAGCCACGTCTGCGCAGACGGATGACTGCGGCTACACGGTCGATCAGAAGATCCCGCGCGAAATCGAGGGTCATTATGCATACCCGGCCATTCTGATGTCGGCGGATGGCGGCGCGAAATGGCAACTGGCAGAAACACCGTTTTTCCGGCCGCATGCGACGATGGCCTCCGTGACCCTTCAGACCGGCACCGCCACGGGTACTGCGGGCGACGCGGAGTTTTCGGACGGCGATTCGTATGACGTGACAACACCCAGCAGCCCCAAGACAGTGGAGTTCGACTTCACGTTCGAAGTGCCGGATCAATGGTCGGGCGCGTCACCCACGCTTCCCACCGACTTTCGTGTTTACGCGCGCCTGGAGCTGGACGTGACGAAGGATGTCACCGTCCGTCTCTATAACAGTGATACCTCGAGCTGGGATGATGTCGGCACGTTCTCCGCGACGGCGAACACCATGGCGTTGTTCCACGCGACAAAGACGGCCAGCTCCGACTACATTAGCAGCGACCAGATGAAGGTGCGCTTCCACGCAACCGATGCGTCAAGCGACTTCACGATCAAGCTTGACTCAGTCACTATCAGCGATGGCGACGATTAGAACGAAGCATGTTTTCAGCTGCGGGATTCCATCGGCGCGCTTACGCCTGCTTCCGATACGGCGACCTTGAGTGGTTTGTGGTTCTAGACGAGTTCACCTGTGGTGCGTGGCATCGAGAATCGTGTGAATCAGTACGGGTGACGCTGGTTGATGATGACCTCTCAAGCCCTACGCGCGAATATATGAGTGGACGATTGGAGAGCACGAGAGGCGGAGCAAGATTGGCTGTGTCAGACAACAAGGCAATAGCATGTTCACGGTAGCTGCGCCCACTGTCCGCAATTGTCGCTTATGATGCATTCGTTATGGGCTCAGCTGCAATTGATTAGCAATCCCATGTCGCCACAGCGAGTGCGGGCCCCGTCGTCAGAGTAAGATCCGGGCAACAATGCGACACAGGAAGCGGATGAAATTCACGACCTGTTTAAGATTGTGCCGGGGGAAAGTTTATCACTCTCTAAGCCAGCGGAGTCAAAATGTGTCTGATGACCATTAAGCAGGCATGCACAGTATACCCGATTTCTTTGGGGCGGTTCCAGGGTATCTATGAAAAGAACTTGTTCGCCATATCAAGGATTATTGAGAACAAGCTCGACGAAGGCGCCGGCATCCGCCGCATCCAGTGATCCGTCCCAGTTGATATCTGCGACGAACCGTTCTCGGAGCCCCGCTGCCGACGTCGTCAGTACGTCGGCATAAGGCTGAATGTCTCGGCCGTCAACGACGCCGTTACCGTCCATGTCGCCGAGATTGCCGGGCGCCGGCGGCTGCGCCAACGGATTGCCGATGAAATCGCGATAACAGAGCAGCCACTGCTGATAATCGACGAGCGTCACAATGCCGTCGCCATCGTAGTCGGCGCATGTCTCAAATCCAACCACCCTGCTGTTCAGGGCAAAGGAGTCGAGTAGGATCGCGAAGTCATCCCCGTCCACATCGTTGTCCTCGTTTAGATCGCCGCATACTTCGCATTCGTCTGGGATGCCGTTATCGTTACAGTCTTCGAGTATCCCATAATTAAGGTTGATCTCGACGAATGAAGAAGGACAGAAGGAGACCGTGGCCGACGGCGTCATTGTGATCACTGCATCGCCGCCGGCCACTGCGGCATTGAACGTTGCGGCAGCGACGATGATCTGGTCCGTAATCGTACTACAGTGAAGCGCACCGATTTCGAAGGCACGTCCCACGTGGACGCCGTTGATATCCACGTCAATATACTCGTTCGCCGCGGACAAATCCGCGAGGGCTGCAAAGAACAAAGTGACCACATCGGTCGCCTCGGGAGCCGACGGGATCGTGAAGACCTTAGGGAAGCCGGCCCCGATGGGTGAGAGCGGTCCCGATTCGGTGAGAACACATTCGTCCGGCACGCCGTCGGCCGGGCAATCCGAACTCGTCCCGTTCGCGATGTCGCACTCGTCCGGCACGTCGTTTGTGTTGCAGTCAAAGGAGGTGCCGGGAATAAACGCCAAGCCTCGAACATCAAAAACCCCCCAAGCGCCAACTGCCGTGCCAACTCCCGTGGCCGTGTCGATGGTTATCAATTGGTCTTCATCCGTCTCCGTGCCGTAGAGCGTGTTTGTATTGGCATCAAACGCCAGGCCCTCGATGGAGGAAAATCCCAGCGGCCCGATGGCTGTACCAACCCCCGTGGTGGTGTCGATGGTAATCAATTGGTCGGTATCTGTGTCGGTTCCGTAGAGCGTGTTCGTATTGGCATCAAACGCCAAGCCCTGGACGGAAGAAAATCCCACCAGCCCGCCGACTCCTGTGACATCGCCTGTGGTCGTATCGATGGTGATCAGTGCGCCTCCAGTCGTCCCGTAGAGTGTGCTTGTATTGGGATCAAATGCCAGAGCATTGACGAACAAAAATCCCAACATTTCAATCGCAGTGCCAATTCCCGTGGCCACGTCGATGGTGATCAATTGACGTTCAACTGTCTCCGTGCCGTAGAGCGTGTTTGTATTGGGATCGAACGCCAGGCCCCGAACCAAAGAAAATCCCAACGACCCAACAACGTCAACATCCACCGTGGTGGGTTCGATGGCAAGAAGTCGGTCGCCATTAATGTCGGTTGCATAGAGGGTGTTCGTATTGGGATCAAATGCCATCCCCCCGACGTTAATACCCGACGAGAATCCCCCGACCATGGTGCCTGCCCCGGTGGCCGTGTCGATCGTGAGCAATCGGTCAGATCCAAAAAGGGTGCTGACTCCGTACAGGGTGTTCGTATTGGGATCGAACGCCAGACTGAAGACCGTAGTTCCCAACGGACCGACGGCGGTACCTGATCCGGTGGCCGTGTCGACGGTGATCAATTGGCCGGTGGCTCTGTCTATTCCGTAGAGGGTGTTCGTATTGGAGTCGAACGCTAAACCCTGCACGTTCGTGAACCCTAACGCCCCAAACGCCCCGACCAAAGTGCCTGCTCCCGTGGCTGCGTCGATGGTAATTAATCGGTCGATATCTCTGTCGATTCCGTAGAGTGTGTTTGTGTTGGAATCGAATGCCAGGTTCCAGACGCTGGGAAACCCTAATGGTCCGACCGCCGTGGCCACGCCCGTATCCAGGTTGAACACGAGCAACTGGTCGGTACCGGTATCTACTCCGTAGAGTGTGTTTGTATTAGGGTCGAAGGCCAAACCGGCAACGATGTCAAATCCTATGCCAATACCAGAGACGGGAATTGCCGTACCTGTTGCAGGGTCTATTCTGAGATAGGAATTGGCATTCGCGCCGACGACTCTGGAAATGTCAATGGCATCGTCGATGCTGTTGCCGTTGCAATCGATTGCGGATGCTGTTTTCGGGAACGAGACGACGACTGTTATGACGGCGATGATTAAAAACAAACGAGCAAACATGAAGACAGCTCCGATCCTTTGTGTTTGAACCGATCATTTGTACAATCGCCATTGTACCGGGACTGGGCGCTCGCCCACCATCTCGCAAGCGGATTCACCTAGAAATCCTTCGTTTTCAACGGCAGGTTCCGCACAGCCCAGCCCGCGGCCCCTAGCGAATCATTACGTCTTTGGCTCGATCGTACGCTCATTCGCGTTGCACCAGCGGCACACCAAACTCGACAGCTTCACCTTGGGGCAAAGGTAATCATCGTCTCACTATCATCATTCATATTAAGGACACGCGCTTGATACTGAATGCAACCAGTTAGACGGAGCAGAGACTAAACCTAGCTCTGCTGCACTCACTATTCCGCTTCGGTCTAGGTCAACACCTGACCCTCCGAAAGCATCGGCTGCCGACTTGGCCCAATTAAGAGGGCTTTGAATTGTTGCCAAGTCAAGCGCATTAACCGCACCATCACCATTCGCATCGGCTTCATGAAAACACAAGCAAAATGTAGTATCCTCGCAACGACTACATAATGTGGTACCGTCATCAGCGACGAGCTCGCCAATATCAAATACATAGCAGGCCTCGTCTGGAACTAAAGCGTTGAACGTAATCTCGACTATTCTGGCATCTGTTGGGTCCAGATTGGCCGTGGCGACTGTAGTCCCCAATCCGGCAGGCGTCACATCAACTCCATTAACCGCCATTTGCTTGTTGAAAGTGATCCGAATGTACGGTTGTGACAACCCTGATGCCATTTGTTTTCTCGGCTCTACATTTAAAACACCATCCGACGGATCGATCGGTATTGGTAAGGCATCAATTCCATTGCCTCCATGGTGCTGCGCCACGCTTTCAATTAAATCAATTGCCAATCCCTCTGGCTGGCATTCCCCAGGCGTCCCACTGCTTGTATCAGTAATGATATTTGCAAACGCCCGTTTAAAGAAGAATGTTTCCCATTCATCTCTCGGGCGAGCTCCTGCGTTCTCATACACATCCACAATCCCGGGCAGCGTTGGCTTTATTTCGATATCGGAAAATACGAAAGGCCATGCGCTTGATCGTAGAACACTTGGGTCCGGCTGCTCAAGCAGGGATTTGCCGATATCTCTCACTCCAAATAGCTTGTCACGAACAAACGTGCTCGATGTCGTTCTCCACCTCGTTAGCGGGTCTACCTGATACCCCTCAATCCCATCAAAATAGACTGATCCATCGGTTGAAAATCCACTGCTCATCCACATGACTTTGTCAGCAAGCGTCAGTTCGTAGGTCTCATTCAGATGATTGTAATGATTAATCACATTTACTTTCGGCGCTGTGGCGTGCGCATCTTCAAGCATCAGAGCTCGTTCAAAAAAAGCTGCTGATATGTTATTAATCAGATCTACGCGGCATCCATTTCCAGAAATAAGGGGATTCTGTAACCGGGATAAGCCGAATACATTTCGAGCCATGACAACCTTGCCTGATAGATCGGATCCTCCAACGCGGCATGCTTTAGTGTTTTGCGTAGCGTGATCACTTCCATCTCCGATAAGGCAATATTCGACAAAAACACAATCGCAATCGCCGCTGATTTCGAGACTCTGCTCTGTTCCTTGCACAATCATGCAGTGTCTAATCAATACACTGCTGCAGGCCTCAATCCGCAAAGCGTCACCAGCAGGATTTGTTGGCCCCGCAATAAATCGAATATCTGTGATCGAAATGCCGTCACAATTTTTAAATACGGTTTCGGCGCCTTTCACTCGCATTCCATGGCCGTTTATGTAAATATTGCCCTTGTTTTCCACAACGAGGTCGCTGGTGAGCACAACATTGCCGTCTGCGCCTTCGATAACGCACCCGCTATTACCAACACACTGATCGAGTGCCCAACGCAGCGTTCCCACACCGCTGTCTGAAAAGTCAGTCACCGAAAATACAGGCAATTCGGCCATTGGTAGCGAGGGCATACAATAATCCACTGCATATGCTGATGTCACCAATCGTCCCACGACACAGCCCACAATAAGTAGATTCCAATTGACCTTTTTCACAATAATCTCCTTATTACTCATATTTTTTTTGAGACACGTGATACGCGGCCTCTTAGAGTGAATTCGCTTTCGCCTTTTGCCAAAATAAGCCAACCTGTTTTTAAGGATCACGTATGTTGTCAAATGCGCGATCGATAAAATCCTGCTCCAATGGGCCGCGTGGTCGCGCACCAGAGCTCTTATAGACGTCAATTAACGCGATTAAGGTTGGATCTATTTCAATATCGGGATCAATAAAATCCCATGGCGATGACCGTAATACATTGGGACTAGGTTGCGTTTGGCCATTGTTGGCACTGCGGTCCCTAGATCCGAATAGCTTGTCACGAATAAATCCGGGGCCGTTTGGATCTTTGTGGGTGAGTGGATCGACCTGGTAGCCCTCGATTCCATCAAAATATACAGAACAATTTTCTAGGTATGGCAAATTTTGCGGATCGCGTGAGAAGAGGGCATTCTTGTTGGCGTTATTTCTGTATTCATTGTTTAAATGGTTGTAGTGATTGATGATGTTGACCCTTGGTGCTTCACTATATACATGCGAGATGGAAATGTTATTTCCCCCGGAATAGCCAGCTGATACGTTGTTTATCATATCTACTCGACAACCATTGCAGGCAATTTGCGGCTGACGGTGATTGGCGAGGCCGAATAGATTGTGTGTCATTATTACGTCGCCTGTGAGAGCAGGGTCACTCAAAAAACATGCCCCGATCGATCCGTCAGGGGACGGCCTGATTGGATCTCCGATTATGCAATATTCGACAACAATGCAATCGCAATCACGAAAGATATCAAGACATTCGTCGCGTCCTTGCACAATTGTGCAATGCTTTACGGAAATATTGTTGCTGTCTCTAATCAGTAACGAATCGTTATTGGTTGGCCCGTTTGCGCCCAGGACAAACCGCACATCTGTAATCGACACGCCATTGCAATTACTGATAAGTACCTCTTGGCCTCCTACTTGGAGTCCTTTTCCCTCAATATAGACATTTTTGGCGCCTTCAAGATCTAACGGCGACAACAGTGTTATTACGCCAGGAATGCCCTTGATCACACAACCGGCGGTGGATTTGCACTGATCAAATGCCCATCGCAAAGTGCCTTGGCCATCGTCACCCAAGTCCGTCACATTAAAGACTGGCAATCCATCAGGTGGAATAGACGGCCCGCAATGATCGGATCCGTGTGCAGGAGTCAGCAACAACCCTGTTGTCGCGCTGATGATGAGTAGGCTTAAAATATTCCTTGGCATGGTGCACTCCTCTGAAAATATGGTTTGATCAAATATGCAATCGGATTCTCAACATACCGACTGCCCGAATCTGCGTTTTCTGTCATGAGGACAGTTTCGGCGGTCTGAAATCGATTTTTGAAACCAGTTCTAGTCATGTGCGGGTAGCACAGATTTGAATTGATGGTGGTAGGATATAATGGATTATGTCACGAAAGCACGCATACCGCGCTTTGGTCTCTCCAATGCCTTCCTTGTATGTAGACGTAAAAACGCTGGTTGTTCAGACATCCTGACCGAAAGTATTTTCGCAAGAATGGGAATCGGAAAGTCAGGACATAGCACATCTTTTTCCTCGAAACCAAATTTTGCACGAATCGGAGAATCTTCGGCCGCGCAAAGTCGGAGGGTGCCGTTTCCTGAAGACGCGTCGGCAATTGGAACTTGGTTCGCGTTCCGTCCGGCGACCGGCCCTGGTACACTCATTAGCGAAGTATCGATTTCGCACTTGTGTGTGGAAAGCGAACTTGCGGCGGTTGCTCGAGCACGCCAACTTCCGCCCCACGAAGTCTCAAGCTCGACAATTCACCATCCAGCACTACGACAGCCTGCTGGCCAAGCTGACCGACCCGATCAAGCGACCGATGTGGGAGGGGAAAGTCTATCGTTCGGTGGAGCAGTGGTCCGACCATCCCGAGCTGTGGCAGACCTGGTCGGCCGTCCTCCATCGACGGGAAGACTACGAAGGCGAACACGGTTCGAACGCCGCTCGAAGGTTCTTCGAAGACCACTGCGAGGAGATGCTCTCAAATACCCAGGTCCTCTGGCCGGAGATGGAGGACTACTACACGCTGATGCTCATGCGAGAGTCGGAGGGCCCGGCCAGCTTCGACTCCGAGAAACAGAACGAGCCGGTCAACCCGCAGGACTGTTTCTTTCTGGAGGAGGACTTTCAGTTCTGGGATGACCGCTGGCCAAGCGAGCAGGAGCTGATCGCGTCGTTAGGAAAAGAGGCCCAGTTTGTCGGAGCGTGCGATCCCAGTCTCGGCAAACAGGGCAAACATGCCGACGACTCGGCCATCATCACCCTATTGAGAGACGGCCAGACCGGCACGCTTGACGTTCTCGATGCTGACATTTCCCGCCGCAAGCCGGATCGGATCCTCGACGACATCCTGGCCTACGCCCGGCACCGCAAGTACTTGCGTTTTGGTTTCGAGACGAACCAGTTCCAGTCCTTTCTGGCCGAGGAACTGAAGCGTCGCTCCAATCAATCGGGGATCTATCTACCGGTCCATGACATCAATCACACGTCGGACAAGCTTGGTCGCATCCAAGGACTTCAGCCATTGGTTCGTTCGGGACACCTGCAGTTCTCGCGGCGGCACACGACGCTGCTGGAACAACTGCGCCTCTTTCCCAAGGCCGCCCATGACGACGGTCCCGACGCCTTGGAGATGGCCGTCGAGACCAGCTGCCGTGTCGTTCCCACCGGCGCGATGCGCCCGGAGGATGCGATTATCCCACCCGACGATTCGCCGTTCCCCTATGAGCCGGTGGACTGGTCGTCGTTCTGGTAGCGCCGGGAACAAGGAAAGACGATACGACATGCGGTCGCGTTGAGCACACTGAGCGTCCCAGCGAGTGCGAGCTGTGACACCCCCCAAAGCGCTGGGCCGGCCTGCCCGGGGTCTTGGGGATGGCTCGCGTCAGTGAGCTTGACTTCTCTTGTTCCGAGTATTATTTTCCCGCGTGTCGGGATCGAGACTGCCCGATCAGTTCCGCCAATCTCTCCGTTTTCCTTGTCGCTTCCAATCTTGACAGTCACCTCCCAGTCCTGCGGGCGCAAGGAAAGCGACATACAGAGAAAATGTCACATCAAATCCCCGCCACGAAGTTTGTAGTGCATGCTGTACCAGCTGTATCCTGTATTTTAAAATGGTTGAAGAATTATCTGGCTCGTAGACGTAGATGCAGAATGTCAAACATTCGATTGCCAATGGCCGTTTGCGCTGTCGTCGCGGAGATCCTCAGCAAAACAGGTTCTCACAAGACGTTGGATGCTCTTTTTAGGGCGGCTGGTGCACTTGGATCACCACCTGATCTCTCTCATGGGTCAAAGTGGAAAACCTGGCTATTCCAAGAGGGCAACAACGAAGACGTCGATAGCCTTGCGCTCCTCGGGAATCTGATCGAAGAATTCATGGATCTCCCTCCCCTTCAACACACGGCTGACGCTCTCAATGGAATCAATTATGACCCAGCTGCAGACTACGAAGCGCAACGTTATCGTCTAATTCAGGTTCTCGAAGATCACGGATTCCGGTATTTTCGTGGTGGCCGCGTTCTACCGAAAGGAGAGGTTCCGCTTACACCAGCGTTAGGCGAGCAATCTGCGGCGCCGGCCGTTGAACCGCAGAAGCCATCCGCAATCGAAGATCTGCTGCAGACACTTATTCGCGGTTTACCGAGGGCGATGCACCCACTCACACATCGCCGCAGAGGCGCGCGATCATTATCCTTTGAATCAGAATATGATATTCAGGATCTATTACATTCGCAGCTTCGACCATGGGTTGCTGACATTCGTCCTGAAGAGTTCACACCCAGCTATGCGGGTTCTAGCACACGAATGGATTTCTTGCTACCAAAGCATAAATTAGTGCTTGAAGTAAAGCGCGTTCGTGACAAAGCGCATGCAGCTAGAGTAGGTGACGAACTCATTATCGATATTGAGCATTACCGCCGTCATCCGGACTGTGATCGTCTTTGGTGTGTTGTTTATGATCCATCGCACCTAATTCGAAATCCAGCCGGATTGATTACAGATTTGCAAGGACATCGGTCGTCCACCGATGGTTCCGTTCATGTAAGCGTCTTCGTCTTTTAGTGGCCGTAGGGTATGCTTGTGCATACCATGCTCTCGTATGATTTCTCGTGCTTCCTTGGTATGCACAGCATACCTTGCAAAGACTGAAAGCTCGTAATGAATGAAGCACCCATTCAGGACTCGCAAGAACCACTACCATATCCAGGACCTGATCTTCAGCGTCCTCCAAAAAGGCATTCCTGGATGGGAATCGTCTCGACGATGATCGCGATCGTCGTTGGGATTGTGCAAGTCGGAATTGAGTATCACATCGACGTTATGGAAGCAAGGTATCCAGGTGGCGACAACTCGGCTGATTTCATTCTGGGGTTCTTCGGCTATCTGATCTGCGGACTGGCGTTGCTTATCGGATTTGGGCTGGGCATCGTTGGAGTGAATCGATCCAAGCGCCGAATGCTATTCCCGATCTTGGGGACGTTTTTGAATACAATCGTGGCTTTAGGCATGCTGGCCGTGATCATATTGACCGGCTTGAGAATCAAATGATACCTCAGTAGAAAAAAACGCAAACCTAGGGCGAATTCGATTTCAGTCGGTCGTGATTCCCCCAACCTATCTGGATGCGAAGAGGCTGACTCGAAATGAAGATGAGCTACAACCATCCACTCTGCGTATTCTGTGAGCAACATAGTGAAACCGTTCGCGAGGAACACGTAATGCCGGAATGCTTCGGAGCAAACCCGCATACGCTCCCGTCTGGACTCGTTTGTGACCGTTGCAATCAATATTTCGGTAATAAGATTGAAAAGCCGATCGCAGAACGCCCCTACTTTCTCCAGCAGCGATTCGCAAACCGCATCGAAGGGAAGAAAGGGAAAATAGCACCAGTAACAACCCTTCATCTGCCTAGCTGTGTTCCTTGCGAGCTTATCGCGCACGCCGATGGCAGCGTGTCTATAGGGGCGCGTGCGGAACGGGATGAACTTCGGCTCGTGCAATCAATACGAACGCAAAGTTCAGGAATGCTCGTGGCGGTTGCCGATCCGCAGCCCCCAATGGCCTTGCTCGGCCGGCTTCTGGGCAAAATCGGGATAGAGACGCTGGCCTCATGTTGGCGAGGCGTTGCCGAGTTTGATGCAACCCAAAAACTGCCGGAAGGCCTTCAACCGCTTCGACGACATGTGCGCTTTGGCGCGTCACCGGAGGTCTGGCCGGTGCACATACGACGGCTCTACCCTGCCAACCAACTCTTTCCGACCGTTGACGGTACGCCGGAGCAAGTCATACATGAGTGGGATCTCGCATACGTTGAAGGTGGATTTCTATTGATCGTGGTGTGCATTCTCGGCGTAGAATATGTGTTGGACATGACAAATCCCTCAACCGAGGTTTATGAGGAATGGCTCAAGCGTCATGGCGGCGTTTCGCCACTCTACTCGCAAGTTGGCCGATTTGAGCTCTGATCGCATTGCTCGGAGACGAAACCCACATTGCCAAATCCGCTGTCCAGTCGCAGGCTATTTCTTCTTCGCCTTACGATTCTTGCTCGTTTTCTTCTTTGCCTTTGCTTTCTTTTTCTTTATAGCCTCGCGCTTTTTGACAACAGTCTTTGGCAAAGCTTTTCTAAGCGCTTGGATCGCTTTCTCATTGGCTTCTTGCGCGGCTTCCAGTTTGTCCAGCAGATCAGGTACGTCCATCTTGTTGACGGCAAGCGTCTCCGCTGACAACGGAACTTCACCATTTAGTTCCGCAACGGTTATTTGAAGTAACTTGGCAAGGCGAGGTCTCTTTGCCGCGGGCGGTTCGTGTTTTCCAGTCTGCCAGTGTCCAACTGCGGATTCCGAGACTTTAAGCTCTTTGGCAATGTCCTTTGTGCTCAACCCCAAAGCGAATTGCCGCTCGATCAGGATATCGGATAATTTCGCAAATTCCTTGTTATTTTCCATTGACAAATCTAGTATTCCTAGTATTATGTCTCAGACATAGGAAAAACGCCTGCGCTTACTTGTGAACGCAGGCCGAAAAACTACCGGTCGGGGAGTGTGCATTGATTGACTAGCGCCCACTCCGCGGCTCGATAACGAATCTGGAGGTAGTCTATCGCTGTAGGTTCTTAGCGACAACTTGAAATGCGCCCTCATGATCAGCCACTTTTGCAAGGAACACTAGATCATGAGTAACCGGTCGCAGCCGAACCCTGCTAGTTCAGGGCACGGATGATGTATATCATCTTATGTCTCAATAGCGCGGGCGAGGCTTCGACCGGGGCGCCGAAATGGGTAGTGTTCTTGCAAAAGTGGCTCCCAGAGTAGGCGCTCCGGTCAAAGTCTTGTTCCCGCGCTTTTTTGCACCCGCGTGTTGGGAGTGAGATCGCCCACGATCGGTTCCGTCTATTTGCCCGCTTCCTCTTTGTCGCTTCCAATCTCGACAGCCACTTCCCTAATAAACTGCGGGCGCAAAGAAAACGACTGGATGAATGCTCTGGAGTGATTTCTCGCGCCGTACCGTCGCCTCTTTTTCGCACGTTCGACATCCCGCAAAGCCCCGGGCAGGCGGCCTGCCCGGGGCTTTTCCCGATGCGCGCAGTGTGACCGGCACGCGTGACGAAAAAGATAAACAAACAACAAAATGGTCTCCTGAACTACCGGCGCTCTCGGTGCGGCCCATTCCTGTCATTTCCTCATTCCTTAGGGTCGCCCGAGCGCCGGTGATCCTTGCTGGCAGTTTTCGAAACGAAAAGCGGCTATCCGCCAACACTCCGTTGGCGGAACGGCCGGGCCCTCGCAAGGCGCTGCCAGGGAGGGCAGCGCCGGCTGCTTTCTGACTGTCATTGAAACGTAGGACCACGCATGACGATATCGCACAGCCAATCTTGTGAGGAGGCGGTACAAACGCTGTTGGCTCGCCTGCGAGCCGGCGGCGCGGCGCAGCAGTCGGCATGGGCCGAGTTCTTCCAACAATTCGCGCCGGAGCTCTATCATTGGGCCCGAATGCAGGGGCTGGACGCGAACGACGCCGATGATATCGTGCAGCAGTCCATGTTGCAGGTGCTCCGTGGAATCAGAGATTTTCGCTACGACCCCAACCGTGGCCGCTTCTCCAGTTGGATGCGAACCATCGCCGAACGCAAGATCATCGATCTGCGACGCCGATGCGCCGTCCGCAAGACAGAAAGGTCGACCGACAACACGCAGCCAGCGGCAAAGGTGCGCAATCCAGAAGAGCCACGGGACTGTGAATGGCAGGTGCAGAAGATGCTATCGTGTCTCGACCAGATCGCAGATGGCATATCACCGCGACGCATGAAGGCCTTCCGACTGTACGTACTCGAAGAAGTCCCGGCGTCGGAGGTCGCCCAACGATTGGAAATGACCGTCGGTCACGTGTACGTCGTGCGGGCGCAGGTGATCAACAAGGTCAGAGAACGAATGATGGCCCTGGAAGAAGATTGAGTCCCTCGTCCAGCTAAGAAAATCACATCAAAAAAGGCAGATTCCTCTCGGAATTCCCTTGCCTGGGGCCGATTCTCATGCCCCTATAGGTCATAGATAAACGCGAATCGACAGTTGATCACACAGACAAGGTGTGTGCCGGGATGGCGGACATGACGGAAGAATTGCGCGCGGAACTAGATGAATTGCAACGACTGTCGATCGTTGAATTGCAGCGGCGGTACGTTGCGTTGTTCGGAAAGACACCGCGAGCCAGCCATCGACTGTTCTTGCTGCGGCGCGTCGCCTGGAAAATCCAGGAACAAAAGGTGAGTGGACTATCGACCGAAGCGCGACGACGCCTGACGGAACTCACTAACCAACTCGATCCCTTAACCGAAATGGCGACCAAGGCTCGACGCAGAGTCAAGACACAAACCAAGAGGCGCGGACAACCGCGAGAGATTCGACTGCCCAAACCGGGCGCGCTGATTCGCCGCGTGTACAAGGGCCGGGAGATCGTGGTTCGAGTCCTGCAAACCGGATTCGAATACGAGGGCGAGCGCTATCGATCGCTCAGCGCCATCGCCAAAACCATCACCAGTGCGCACTGGAACGGACTGCTCTTCTTCGGATTGGTATCACAAAAGAAATAACTGAAAGGAGGACGAATGCCCAGAGCCAGAAGAAAGATTGCGAAGAAGCAAGACGATCACAAGCCCATCCGCTGCGCGATCTATACTCGCAAGTCCACCAGTGAGGGACTCGACCAAGCCTTCAACAGTCTCGACGCACAACGCGAGGCCTGTGAAGCCTACGTTGCCTCGCAGAAGCACGAGGGATGGAGTCCACTCCCCCACCGCTACGACGACGGCGGCTTCTCCGGCGGCCACACTGATCGACCTGCCCTTCAACAATTGCTCAACGACATCGAGGCTGGAAAGATCGACGCGGTCGTGGTCTACAAGGTCGACCGCCTCTCCCGGTCCCTGCTCGACTTCGCCCGCATTATCAAGCTCTTCGAGGACAAGCAGGTCCACTTCGTCTCCGTCACCCAACACTTCAACACCGCCGACTCCATGGGACGATTAACCTTGAACATCCTTCTGTCCTTCGCCCAGTTCGAGCGGGAAATCATCGGGGAACGGACCCGCGACAAAATCGCCGCCGCCCGGCGCAAGGGCAAGTGGTCCGGCGGCTGGCCGGTCCTGGGTTACGACATCGATCGCGAGAACCGCACATTGATCGTCAATGAACAAGAGGCCAAACAAGTCAACGCGATCTTCGAACTTTATCTGAAGCACGAGTCGCTGATCCGCGTAGCTAGTGCGCTCAATCGTCGCGGTTGGCAAACCAAAAGCTGGACGACCAAGAAAGGCAAACGTAAGGGTGGCGGGTCGTTCGATAAGTCGAACGTCAACTATCTTCTGTCCAACGTCATCTACCGCGGCCAAGTGCGCCATCGCGACGACGTGTACGAAGGCGAGCATCAGGCCATCATCGACGAGACCACCTGGGCCAAAGTGCAGTCCATTCTCGCCCGGAACGCGAAGACGAAGGGGGCGGTTGTCAGAAACAAGCACGGTGCGTTGTTAAAAGGATTGTTACGGTGCAAAGCTTGTAATAAGGCAATGGTCCACAGCACCGCGAATCGGACTCACCGCAAGCATCGCTATTACGTCTGCAGCCACGCCCAGAAGCATGGCCATAACGTCTGCCCCACCAAGTCGGTCAACGCCCACTCGATTGAGCAAGCAGTCTTGGATAAGCTGAGGCAACTCCCGGTGGACCTTAAGACACTGGCCGCATCACCACTCGCCGAGACGGCTGGATTGTTTGGAAGTAAATCGGAGTTGCTCCTAGTTGAGGATCAAGCCCGGCTCTTGCGACGCGTTATGGATCGTGTCGCCTACGATGGTCGAACCAAAAGATTATCCATCGACCTGAATCCGGAGATCGCCAAGTGCGTCAAGGCCAGCGCGTAGGATTACCATGCAACTCGAATTCGAAGTCGATCTGAAACCGATTCAACGCCGGATCAAACCGGCGAATGCGAGTCGAAACACTGAACGACTCCCTGCAATCGTCAAGCTCCTGGTCCTCGCCTATCAGATCGAGCAAGCGGTCGAAGAGGGCCGGGCATGTGACTACATGGACGTGGCCCAACAACTCGGCCTCACCCGTGCACGCGTCACTCAAATCACGAATCTGCTATTGCTCTCCCCCACCATTCAAGCCACGATCCTGACCAAACCCGATCGCATCCAACACCTCAGTGAGCGCCGACTTCGATCGGTCCTGGATGAAGTCGACTGGCAAGAGCAAGAGATCTTGTTCCAGCAACTTCTGACTGGCTAAACTCGCCTCGTCGCACGAACGCAGTTAACCACTTTCGCTTGGACATCGGCCAAAACAGAGAGGATTCGACCAAGATGCGCCAATCATGTCGAAGGATGTGAGCGCATGGAGCGAGATCTTTTGGAGAGAGGAACGATCAGGTCCATGCGCAGGAGACAGAAGTTTGGCAACAAGCGCGAGTTACGGAATGACCAAATCAAAACAGGCAGTTAAGCCCCGGCCCGATGTGTTTGTATCTTAATGACTCACCTCCGGGGGTACCCGACACACGGGACTTCCTCTCGGTCTGTATCATTGTATACATTCTGACAGAATCCCGAGCGCCGACGTCGAAACACACCTCCAACGAGCCGAAAAGATGTCCGTTTTGTCCGGACATTCGAGGGTGGACAAATCGATAAAGCTTTTTCAATAAATCACTTAATCCATGTCCGATCGGACTTGACCGGCAATTACCCAGTTTAACATTTCACAGAGGCTGGCCTGATCGGGCATGCCACCTGACGGCCTTTACAAAATCTCATGAAAAACGACGTCGCCCCGATGAAACACTCAGACTAGCCGTCCAGTAGGCAGGTGACGAACACACTACGACATCGTCGTTGTCGATCATCTGGTCAGGCGGTATCTCTAGGTCCCCCGAGCACACATCTCGCCAGTCTGGCGTGTTCACCATCAGTGCGAAATGGACAAACAACTGAATGTCCAGGCCGTCCGACACGCCATCATGGTTCATGTCGCAATCTATCAGGGTCTTGCGGAATTGGTTCGGCTGGCAGCGGTCGAAAAGGTGATCAAGGACGGTTATTTAGTCGCAAGAAGCGTGCGTTGCAGTTTCAAGTTGAGAAAATAGGTGATCCGAAGTGCCGGGGTGTGCTTGTCCACATTCGGAGATCCTCGATCAGCAGCAGCGTATGGGGCGACAGTACCAGCAACGTCAAACGCAGACACTGCCGAAGGAAATGGTAGGGTGCGTATTGAGGCTCAGGTTGATTCAGACTCCAAAACTGCCATCTACCACATACTAAAATGCCCGAAATGCGGGAGCCAAAGAATGCCAACATACAAGACGGAACGACCAATTCGCTATCACAGATGTACGGACTGCGGGCACAACTTCAAAAGTGTCGAAGAGCGATCCTGTCAAGGAGTTTTCGAAAGCTCTTGACCAAACTGTGCGTGACAGAGGACAATCCACTGTACATATAGGCTCGACGAGCGTTTTTAAAGACACTACATTGTGTACACGACAGCCGGTTAATACGAAGCACATAAATGACACATCGATCAAGGCAGCTTCCAATAATCCCTGGCGATCTAGCAAAATCCCTAGCCAGTGCACGCGTTCGCCTTTTTGTAGGGTCGGGTGTTTCGAGTGCCGCTAGCCTTACGTCATGGGATAAGCTTATCACTGAAATGAAAATCGTGATCGAAACCGAGAGTAACACATATTCAAATGAAGACCTTGAATCCTTCTTTGCCAAGTCAGATCATCTTGAGATCGCTGATGTCTTCAAGGCTACGGTCCAAGACCACCGATACTATTCTTTCCTGCGATCTCACTACAGGCGGGATGTGCCTCTTTCAAAGCTTCATCGCGCGATTTCTCGCTTACCAATCAAAACGATCTTTACGACAAATTATGATAAACTTCTTGAAAGAGCCTATCGGGACCGTAACGGAATTGATCCACCAGTCATTATTTTTCCGGAACAACTTGGTTACATAGAAGATACGAGTATCCGAATTATTAAATTGCACGGGGATATCGATCATCCAAAAACGGTTGTGCTGACTCGCATGGATTATGCAAATTATGGTAGTAGACATCGTGAATTTGAACAGAAATTTCACAATAGTGTCAATGAATATACGATGTTATTTGTAGGCTTCGGTCTTCGCGATCCTAATTTTAAGAGAATTTATTACGACGCTAGAGGGCTTTATGACAGTGGGAAGCGATTGGCGTACGCGATCATGACGGACACAAACCAAGTAGAGCGAGATCTTTGGGAGAAGGATCAATTGAAGATTCTGCCAGCCAAAAGTTATAGTCAAGTTGCTACAATCATAGAGGAAATACGTGCGTCTGCTAAGGTAGGTTCACCGTGAAAGACCCTGAGTTGCAGGTTCAAATGCTGATAGAGAAAGCGCGGATTGCGCAAAAGGTTGTCGTTTGCGTCGGCGCTGGGGCATCGTATCCATGGATTGATGACGCCGTACGGGCAGATGATAGTGCCTTCTTTGAATGGAATAGTGCGCACTTTTTGAAATCGAGAGCGCCAAGCGAGCTCGATATCATACTTACCAAGCTGCCAGCTGCTGCCATTATTACCACGAACTTCGACCCAATGATCGAAGAAGCATTTATCGCAGAGGGAAAGCGGCCAGCAGTGCTGATTGATGACAACGACCTACGATTACTTGATCGAAACGCGGTACCGATCTTCAAACTGCGTGGGACTATTGATAGGCCTTTACGCCTCGTTTCTCCTTTTAGTAAACACGTATCGCACCGAGCTGAATTTGATGCTTACTTGAGGACGCTCTTTCAGTCGAGCTTGACTTTTTTTATTGGTTTCTCTGTCCATGATGGTACGTTTAGGGAGATCTTTGAAGAATACAGAGGGTCCACAGATATCGCTACGGACTGGGTTGTCATTGAAAACCAGGATAATGCTTTGACAAAACACTTGTGGGAGAGTCGTGGCGTCCAGCTCCTTGACATGGATTTCGACGAGATCCCTACATTTCTCAATGCTATCGCGAAGCGCCTGCAACAACGCCGCGCCGCTCCAGTTATTGCGAAGAGCAATCGAATTTTCGTTGTTCACTCAGGAAATTATCGTTTTCTTGATGATGTACGGGAGGCAGTAGAGCCATCGGGCTTCGAGATTGTTGCGTTTGAGGATGAAGTCGGGTCCGGCCTCACCCTTTTTGAGAGATTTCGGCGTCTAGCAGATTCCTCGGAATGTGCAATTGTCCTGTTAACTCCCGAAGTGAGTCGACTACCAAAACAAAATACAGTATTCGAACTGGGATACCTTGTTGGGAAGTTAGGAGTTAATCGCGTGCTGGTCGTCATGCCAAGCTTTGAAGTCGACGTACCATCAGATTTGACGGGCCATATGTTCGTAGTGGCAGATCCAGAGAACCCAAGAAAGCTAGGGGCCAGGGTGGTACGATGGCTTTCTGAGGTTGTTAGAAGTTAAAACTTGCAGCGATGTTCAGGCAAAGCGGTTGGAGGGCTGAGTCCTCGTTGCGCGTTGTCGTAAGAATGAAAAAATCTTCATGTTGTTACCAATTCTTGGTAAGACCCCCATTGTTTTGTCACACCTAGCCTGCCCATGAAAAGGGTATGGCAACCTCAGTCACCAATTTGAAGATCCATTTGGCCGAAGCCAGGGCTGCATTGGCACAGAAAGACTTCGCCCAAGCTGAGCTGACCACCGCAGATTTTCCAATGTTTTCCTGTTATAAGAACCCAAAGAGGCATCCGATGAACGATAAGCCAAACCGCCCCAACAAAGCCATACTACCGCAGGTTTTGTTGCCCCTTCGGAGGAAGGCCAGCTTTCCGGTTCCATTCAGAACTGGACATCGCGCTGATCTACCGAGTTGTGCCGATCGGTGATTTAGGAAGCGAGGAATCGGCCGGATTGTCGGACTCGAACTGATCTTATTCAGCCGCAAGTCTTTCGACGAATCCCTGAATGTCGCCACCATTGATTAGACCATCGCCGTTCATGTCGCCTATGCAGTCATCACTGTCGGCGGGATGCAGAACTGCTTCAACGAACAGCGGGATGTCCGTCACGACCGCACCGCCATCAAGAAGCATGCCCATAAAACCCTGTATATCGCGACCATCGATCCGACTGTCACCGTTCACATCACCGTCATAG
>JAKSDK010000560.1 GCA_022360095.1 Phycisphaerales bacterium | reverse complement strand
GCCGACGATCTGGTCGGCGGACTTGATGGGGATGCAGATGAAGGAGGACTTGACGGAGGTGTCGGCATCGACCATGCCGGTGCGGTTGAGGAAGTCGGGTTCGTTGGCGACGTCGGGGAGGATGGAGGGTTGCCCGGATTCGACGACGCGGCCGGTGATGCCTTCGCCCATGTCGTAACGGCCGCGGGCTTTTTCTTCGTCGCTGAGGCCGATGGCGGCGGCGATGCGGAGGTCCTGGGTAGCTTCATCGCGGAGGACGAGTGCCGCGCGGCGGATACCGAGGCGATCGCCGAGGACCTGCATGACCTGGCCGAAGAGCTCTTCGAGGTCGAGGCCGCTGCCGAGGATCTGGCTAATACGCTCTAATACAGACAGTTCCAGTTCTTTCCGGCTCATGAATGCATAATGACTCAACACATCAACCATGTCAATGCCTATTTTTTAATCTTTTACAAAGTAAATCGTCTTATGATTGGGCGTCATCTGGTTTATTTGGCGTTAAATTTGCAATGGCGGGGCTGGGGTCGTGATCGTCGATTTTTGTGGTTAATACTTGGCATAGGCGGGTTTAGGGCGTATATTGCTGGGCTTGGCAAACGGGAACCAGGAGTCATCGGAAATGCTTGAAGCGCTTAAGAGCGACGAGATCGTGGACAAGTTGGGCGGCCGGTTCAAGCTGACGGCGTTGATCCAGCGTCGTTGGGCGGAGTTGCTGGATGGGGCTCGTCCATTGATCGAGCGTGAGGGCCGCAGCGACCTGGAGCTGGCGATCGAGGAGGTTCTTCAAGAGAAGATCACGATTGATTTCGATTCGAGTGACGTGACGCCTCCGGAAAAAGCGCTGAAGTAATCTGTATATCGGTGAGGGCGGGGCGCCCTGCCGCTTTTCGGACAATCCAAATTGATGAACGCCGCCGAACAGGACGCGAGCGCTGGGCAGGAGCCGCTGAAGGTGTTGGTGGGTGTGTGCGGTGGTATCGCGTGTTACAAGGCGGCGGGTCTGGTGAGCCGGCTGGTTCAGGGTGGTTGCGCGGTGACGGTGGCGATGACGGAGAGCGCGACGAAGTTTGTGACGCCTCTGACGTTTGAGACGCTGTCGGGGCGGGAGGTGTACACGTCTTTGTGGCAGAGGGGTGGGTACAGTTATGCGCAGCACATTGAGCTTGCGCGGTGGGCGGACCGGGTGGTGGTCGCGCCGGCGACGGCGAACCTGATCGCGAAGGTGGCGCACGGGATTT
>JAKSDK010000750.1 GCA_022360095.1 Phycisphaerales bacterium | reverse complement strand
GCGCGGCAACGGGAAGGCCCGCCCGTCGATTTCCGGATCGCGCCCGTCCGAATACACACGGATCCTGCCGATCTGGGTATATTCAAGATCCGGCTCCAGGCGCCGCCTGATCGCGGCGGCCCGTGCAAGGATTTCGCGGGGATGGATCGGTTTGCGCACGACGTCGTCGGCACCGCAGTCGAAGAAGGCAAGCGTGGTATCGAGAGAGGGCTTGTCGCTGACGGCGATCACCGGGGCTTTGGAGCGGTCCCTGATCACCCGTGGAAGGACCATGTTGTCATTGCCCTGGCCGATCATGAATGCTTCCACCGCGTCAATGTCGGAATCCGCCGCCGTGTGGACCCATTCACCGAACTCGTCGGGATCAAATCCCGCAGATGGAACACCTTCCCTGCCAAACAGTGACGTGTACCCCTCCGTCACCAGTTCCCGCTCGTCAACCACAACGATCATCAGTCCGCCCCCGAATCACTTTGTACCCCCGTTAATCAATTGGTAACGAAAGGACTGATTCATCGACAATTACAGAAAGTTAATGGTCCTTTTTCATAGTTGAACATGACAGGAATGGTGATTTGCAGCTAGATATAGTGGCTGCCTGTGGATAGATACATATTAGATGTGGAGATATTAACACTTCCGTCGATGGATTAACGAAATTTGTCTTGACAGGCCATCCAGGCGACACAATTGAGCGCGCAACTCTCCTGCACACAAAACTCAATTACAGGTTGTTATTTGCAAAATGATTTTGCCCCGGGCGTCCAGCGCCCATATCCGGTTGCAACCAGGTTGCGGATCACGCGGCAAACATATTTTTTCTGTGCCGGGTCGTTATGCGGGCCGGCGTGGTAACGGGCGACGGCCATCGTCCAACTGCTGTGGCGCCGACGCAGATCGGCGAGAAATTTTGCCGCGTAGTCGACATTCTTCACGGGGTCCAGCATGGACCTCAGATCATCGAATTCGCCCCGGTGGTAGTAGTGATTGATCTGCATGCAGCCGAGATCGAT
>JAKSDK010000548.1 GCA_022360095.1 Phycisphaerales bacterium | reverse complement strand
TAATAAAATATTTAAACTATAATCTTATGCCGCAAAGTATTATAAAAGGTGTTTATAATACCGGCTTACTAAACAAATCACCCCCAAGATATAGAGGGCAAAGCCACAAGGTATTTTATAGAGGGCTCTCTTCTGTCTTCTGCTTGGATCTTTATAAGTACATAAACAGGAACAAAACCCCCCCCCCAAGAACAATGTTTTTAGTAAAACAATCCGTGTTTTAGAGAGAGGGGGTTCTTTGGTTTGTTGTAACAAAAATAGTGTGTTTTTTCCAATAACTGTTACTTGTTAACTGCGCAAGATATTGATTAGTATTTTCATTACAGTTGTTAAAACGGAGGGATTTTAATTTAACCAAACAACAACAAAAAAATGTGCCTCGTATGTTTCGGCTTTCTTTGTGCCGAGTTTTATTACCATAAACAACAAATTTTATCTTCTAGTGTTCCAACTAAAAACAGATGTAAAAATAAAACCATTTATTAAATAGGCAGCCGCCTAGTTTTAAAGAAAACCCTCAATTCTTTAGTTTTTCTCTCTGTTTTTGTATCTTCATAAGGGATACGACGGGGACGTTGGTTGAGCCCCTAGAACAAAATTTAAATATCACCAACCAACCAGAATACAAACGTTCTTGTTCGTTTTATTTAATAGCGCCCCTCGTTATTTTGAGCCCTTTCCGGAGCCTGGGCTAGTCGCGTGTTTTGTATATCTATAAATGTAAGGTTTAAATAGGGCGTGCCTGGCTCTTAAACCATTTAAATGACAGGGGCTGAAATTTTATGATCTTGGCTCTGCTCCTTTAAAAAAATATGGTATGCGCCCAATTTTTATTCCGCCTCTCAGACTTATCTTAGTATCAATAACCTAAACCAATATGGGTAGGGAGCTTGTTAAAGTAGGCAAAATTTTATAGTTGGAGCAGAGCGTTTGTTTTGTGGCAAACATAAAAGCCCCTTTGCTTTGTTTGTTTTTAGCCCCTTAGCCTAAAGCAATTTAAGAAACCCGCAGTCTCATGCACATTGTTTTTATTTAAACAAAACAAACCTTAAGCTCTCGTTAGTTTCCCCTCAGATGTTCGCCGTGTTGCCCCCCAGCGAAACCTTATTGGGTGTATAAGAATTGAGGCCTTGGCGTATAAAAACGCCCTTTATTGACACACAAAAAACAGGCATAAACCTCGTTTTACCCCTCCCTCTAAAAGAGGTAACAACTATTTTGATAGGCTCTTGCAAACTATAGCCAAAAAAAGGAGGGGCCCCATGCCTTAAAAAATACGTGGGGTAAAAGACCTTAAACCCTTTGTATTATAGAAACATTGTTTTGAGCCTGCTTTGCCGTTTTAAAGCAAAATAACCAATTGACGTAGTTATTAGGGCGTACGAAACTTTTCTGCACACCCCTCTGGGCAAAACTTATCTAT
>JAKSDK010001601.1 GCA_022360095.1 Phycisphaerales bacterium | reverse complement strand
ATGACTACTGCACAGGTTGTTGAAACGTCAGTCACTGTCAACAGCAACAGTCCTCTTCATGACTACGTTCACCCGGACGATCAAACTCAACCTTTTGAAATGACCCCTGGGTTCAAACCTTTCACAAATGCATTGTTTCTTTGCCTCCATATATGGAAAATGGCCATTACTTGTATTAACCACCAAACATTGATTTATTTCAATAGGGAAACCTTGGACTCTCCAATACTTTGTTCAGCATCTTCTAACAAAGCTGCTCATTTTCCCCACGCTTTTTAATGGTTGTCGCTGTAACAAGGAAACGCTAACCAGTATAAAACAAGCCGGCTTCAAAACAGTACAGGCCGAAAAGGGATGGTTACAGTGGTCATCAGAAGCAATTTCTAAGCCTTTGAATCCGTTTACTTTCTTGTTAGTGAGAAGCACATTCGCTATTGTTAACTCAGGTATTGCTGGTTTTGCAGAAAAGTGACTAGTGTATGGTCGAAACTTGTGCCCAAGTTTAGGAAGGTAAAAAAGGCAATGGACTGTATAATTATATATTATATATTCAGAAAGTTTCTTTCTTTTGTCTTCATATTTAAAAATGTAAAGGAGCAGGAGCCTGAAAGAAGTTAAATGTAAAATACAAAGAAATATAAAGAATAATTTATATCGAGAAAAGCAAATATAAATGATATAATGTATTTCTCAGTATAGTAAGAAAAGAAAATAATTAAAAACTTTTTTGGTCAACATATTTTTCCGTAAATCTGTGATCGGCGACTGACTCAGCCTGGTAGAAAATCAAAGTGGCCGTGAGTCACAAAACTCAGGAAAATTTTGTTATTAGTAAAATTTATATTAGATTTTTAATAAAATTGAGCTTAGAATATTTTTTCTTAAAGGCCGATACACGCGAGGGACTTTTCTCCCGGAGCATGCTCCAGGAGCACGCTTCGGGAGCAAAGCTCCTCCGTGTGTACCAACGATTTCGTGGGTATACTTCATCCTCGGGAGCAGAATTTCCACCCCGCAAAATGCTCCACGATATTTAACCGGTTAAATATTTGGGAGCAAGCTCCCGGGGCAAATTGAGCGAACTTGAAGACGCTCCCTTGTGTGTACTGACACGTGCAACATGAGGCTGGAGCATGCCCCGGGATCAAAACCCCT
>JAKSDK010000125.1 GCA_022360095.1 Phycisphaerales bacterium | reverse complement strand
TATCTGTGTCTCAGTCAATCCCCTGCCCCTGTCAAGGCCGCCCGGGGCGCCTCCAGGGTAAAGCCTTGACAGGGGCAGGGGATTGACTGAGGATCGGGATTGTCTTTGTCCAAAATCATCCCTGACCTGAAAACTGACAGTCCCGAAGGGGCGGCTCAGGGCCCAATCTCGGCTATCTCCATCATCCGCCCCAGAACCCGGCTCATGGTCTTAAACTCGACGATCCGATCGTTCAGGAGGTTGCGGTACCCTTTGTTGAAGGCCTCCTGGGCCTGGTCTAAAAGCCTTATGAATTCGGACCGCTCCTTTTGCAGCAGCTCCCGCCCCAGTTGATCGGCCGAAAGCTGGGAGTACCTTTCCACGACCTGGATGGTCCGTTCCAGATAAAGGAAGAACCGGCCCAGGTGAGGCCCGCCGATTCGGCCCTCTAAAAGATTGTTGAAGATCCCCTCGGCCAAGCCGCAGATGGTCAGAATCTTGAGCCTGATCTCCTCGTCCTCCAAGTCCCGGCACAGCTCCCGGATGCGGGCCAGCTTTTCCTGGTCCGCCACCAGCCTGGACTCCATTTCAGGGGGGGCCAGTTGACGGGCTTCGACCCTGATCCTCTTGTCCAGCCGGCTGGATCCCAGAAAAGCGATCCCCAGGTAGAGCCCCAGGCCCAGAGCCAGGCAGAGCCAGAGCGGGGCCCCGAAGACAAGGTAGGCCAGGACCACCCCGCCTGCAGATATGACCCCGGAGGCGATCTCGATATTTACCGCCGGTCTTTCCTTACGGGTCTTATCGATCTGTTGCGGACGTGCACCCAAAACAGGTCCTCACCCAATATCGACGGAAACCGGCATAGAACTATTCTTGTCCTTGGTTGTCCCTTGGAGTCATAACCAGGCGAAAACCGAAAGAGGGCAAAGAAAATCGAAAAAATAGGCGTCGTCGGTTCCGGCCCGGCAGGCGTACTCCCACTCGGCCTCGGTCGGCCGGGGCGCGGAATCGCCCTCCGACCCTTTCCGAGTCTGAGACGGGGGGGACGGGTCCGAGGAAGGGTTGACCATTACCAGGCGGAAGCCGACATCGGAGTATTTCTGTTTCGGGTCGGCCGTTATGAAAAAGGAGGAGTTGGTCATCTGCGATCCACTGGAATAGGATCCTCCCTTGACTACTATCGCTTTCTCCGGCCCGGACCGATCGGCGCACCATTCCCAGACATTCCCATACATATCGTAAAGCCCCCAGGGATTGGGCTTCTTTGCGCCCACCTGGTTGGGTTCGAATGAATTCTCCCTGAAACCGAGAATTGGATACAGCTAGTATATCCGCTTTGGGATATTCTTTGGCTGCCCAAAGCGAGAAGGATCCCCAGCCGCAGCCCATGTCCAGAATGCTCATCCC
>JAKSDK010001550.1 GCA_022360095.1 Phycisphaerales bacterium | reverse complement strand
TTTCCTTAGCTATGGGGTTCCGCCCACCCGCGGCGCAAAGCGCTGCTATAAAACTACCATACTTAAATAACGTCATTTTTATGCGTAACTCCTAACTCAATCGAAATGAATGATTTCGATCATTTCGGTAATAGAACTCACCATTTAAGTGCACTTAATAGGGAACTTCAGCAAAGACGTTTTTGAGCGACATACGTCAACCGGAAGTGCGGCATTTTCCCATGCAACACTGCCTAAACGCTACCAAAATTGTGCTGCTAAGTGTTCTTTCTCTTATAAAGAAGATTTGCCCAAACTTTGGGTAAAACCACTGCCCAAGGATGCAAAAGCCCACTTCCGAAGCTTCCTTGCTAAGTTCCCTAATATGGTCACTCGACCCTTACCGTGTATAACTCTTAAAGTGAAGGAATTTTAGCTCTAACAACAAGAGAATCCTTTAGAGATTTTTCCTTCCGATAAGCAGCAATGGAGGCGTTAGGATATACATGCGCGAGTATTGTATTGCATTATGTTTTGGCTTTTGAAATGTAACAGCTTTTTAAATGTAATCTTTTCTGGAAGAAAAAAGGTTATGCATCGTACAATGTAAATTTCACTTTTTGAAAACGGAATCAAGTGTACAGGGTTGGTATTATACAGTAATAAAAAAATAGTGATCGTCTATATTGTATGTCATCCAAGGGGAAAATTGGTAGGATTTGGTGATATAACAAGTTTCTAACACACCGTTAATGTGGAGAAAACCTGTCCCGAGTAGGAGGATCACCCTCACAGCCGAATTAACTTTAGCGAGCGTTTACTTTACGAGAAAAACGTTGATCCCATTGCCCGAGCCTAAAGGAAAAGCTCATGCTCCGGTTGTCCAAAACAGCGATCGCGCATGCTATGATTATCTTGACTGAGTTGACCCAGCTGGACCAGCTGAAGTGTTTATGTGGGGAAACGTTGGTCGCGCAAACAGGGTCGGGTCACTCCTTGAGTTTCGTCTGCGGTTGAGTGGGTGTTTGTCGCGCTGACTTGTCTGCAGTTGTCTCTTGGTCTCCTATTGAAAAGAAGCGCGATCAAGGGAAGAAGAGCCAGGAATAGGAGAGAGGGAAGAGGGG
>JAKSDK010000790.1 GCA_022360095.1 Phycisphaerales bacterium | reverse complement strand
TACCACTCTGCCGTTCAGGATCCTAAGACTGAGAGCTGTGCAAAGATCAATCAGAATCCTCCCTCTGCTGGTAGTTGTATTTTCGTCCTGTGAATAGCGATAATTTTCTGTATCTATTTCATAGTCGTCTGGGATTTCAAGAAATTGATTATCGTCGTCATGGACCCGGAATTCTTGCATGCTGTCGGTGCGCACGTTAAAGCACCGATAGTCCTTTCAGAGACCTGTCGAGAGGCTCCATTGTTGGACATTAAAAAACTGTAGTAGAATGCAGTTGCTCAAAGTTCCGACAAACGAGCGGGATATTCTTTGATTGACACAATGATCAAGGCAAGGAAGATGAAACTGGCCACGAAGAAGGTAAGGGTTTTGATTGTGTTCATTTTAACCTTCTGAAAATAATGTTCAAAGTTTTTATTTGTTGTTTAAAATTTTAGGAAGGTGGCTAACATGATGCGTGTATGTGATTTTCGGCAGGTCAATCACCAGAACCAGACGAGGAAGGTTTGGATATTGACACCAAGTCTATTAATCAGAATTTGTACCCGGACGTCTACAGAGACAACCATAGGCAGGACAGTAATGGCGAGTGTGATGAAGAAAGTGTACAGCACAAGTTAGGATTCAACTGTATTAGCACTGCACGTGAAAATCCCACCAGGAATTCTTAAAAAATGCAGAGACAAAATTACATAAAGAGCGAGTTCCTGTTATGGTTAGATTAAGACCAGAGCACACAAATGAAAGACAGAAATGCTGTAGCCATTGACATGGATTATGGCACTGGCTGGAATTGTCTTGGTTACGTTGCTCAGAAGCTTTATCTTTAATCTTAAATCAATATAATTGCCTCTAGCAAGCTAATCTGGCATTGGACAGTCAGTGCATGGAAGCTCATGACATTGACAGTGCGATAAACAAAGACAAAATGAAAACAAATAACTAAATAAATACAAATAAAATTACAAGTCATATGAAAAAATAAATAAATAAATAAAATAAAAATCATCAACAAATAAAATTATTATCTCCATCCACTGATTAACAGTGGTAAAATTTTGTCTGTTTCAGTGGAGCACATCATCTTCAGGTTTTATTGGGCAAAGTTCGGATACCATCCTTGAATTCAGGGGTTTCATTAAGAATTGCAGTAGCAGGAGAATAGTGTAAAGTAACAGGAGACTATTTTGAAAGAGTGAAGTCCTTTTACGGAAAGAGCTTGAAAACAAGCCTGAACATTTTTGCATTTTAAACCCTGCTGACATGGCTTTTCTGATTGTCTGATAGCAAATTTTATTTCTCATAGCTTCCGCACAATAAAAACTGCATACCTATTTCTACATGGTTTCAAAACATTTTTTCTTCTAATTAACAGGCATAATTATAGCTAAATTATGATCAACTCCTAACCCTGTTACACAGTCCTAGAATTGTGACATGTGGATCTATCTTGCTAAATACCAAGCATACCAAAGAGTGAAAATAAAATAATTCTCAATACGCTTTAACTTGACAATTCAATATTTTAAGGATGTTTTCAATAGTGAATTATTCAAAGCATGAGACACGAGAAACCTTTCTGTCTCTGTTGGTGACACATGGGCTAGCGCTAGACGGAACACGTTCAAACAAATATTCGCTCTCAGTGC
>JAKSDK010001535.1 GCA_022360095.1 Phycisphaerales bacterium | reverse complement strand
TCCAGGAAAACAATGTGTAACTAGGAAGTTTGAAGTTTTAGCCGTAAAAAACAGCGTTGTAGTCGTGCAAAACAACAACAAGGGAAAGACAAAAAAGCGTGCTGCACGTGCAAATTTTTTTTTGCTAATTAGAAGAAAAAGTGTGCTGCACGTGCAATTTGTTTTTTTTGCTAATTACATCTATTAGTCTTGAAGCCATATTCATTGTCGTCCGCGTTTAGCATTACACGATTTAATTTTTTTTTGTTTACACGTATTATTAACCAGAGCTTCGCTTTTAGCCCTGGCTAAATCTATATATTAGTCATAATATCCCAGGGATCTTCAAAATGAAGCAAAAGCCTGTTTGAAATCCAGCTAGGCAAAAGCCCTCGGGTAATCTGCATCTATGGGACAATGCATCTCATGCACTGAAAGGTAGTCGAGTGAACTAATCATTCCGCTAAGAAAGTTATCGTACATAAGATGAGCTGTCCCCGGATTAAGATCTAACGGTACTAAAAACAATGCAGAGAAGTTCTGGGTTACAGTGCGTCTTTACTCTCAAGCATGTTCAAGATGTGATACAATATGGCTGTTAGGATGCCGAAGGCAACAGGCAAAATGTCGCAAGAAATAGATACTTTCAAGTATATTTAATTGATACCCACACGTTTAAAGTGGTCACCGGTCAGTAAGCTCAGTTCATTTTTCTGTTATGATTAAGGTCAAGACAAATGCTGGTACTGCAAAGGTAATAAAGCCGGGTATGTTCAAAATAATTGCAGACAACTCATAAAAAAGATAACACAGATGGTTTTATCAAATTCAGCCAGGCAAAAGCACGCAAAGCAGGGCAACTCCTTGCACTAAATACCCAATCAGAAAAATAAACGCCTCTGAAGAAATTCAAAACTTTTCATTTCACTTTAGACAGACGGAATGGATTTGAACCCAAACACATTTTGAAGTGACAAAAACAAAACAAAAAAAGAAAATCAGAAAGGGTTTCATAAGTTGCGAACGCTCGAGCTTCGTGTATTTTATTCAAAACAACAACAACAACAAAAAAAACCGCCACTAAACCGTAGGTAAGGAGCGGTCAGGGATGCGCAATAATAAAGTTTCGCTTTCTTTTTTGATACCGACATAATGATCACACTTTTCGCAGGTTACTGATACCATCGACGGAAACCCGATACCTCTAGAGAACACAGCTGGAATGGGAACCCATTATGTAAAAAGTGTAACATATGGAGCAGAATTAGTAGCAAGCCTAACATTCAAGACTTCATCAACTTCCGAAAAGTAAGTTAAAAATAATAATTTTCATGCTAGAACTTTAAAACTTACATAAATCTAGCAGTTCTTTGATTCCATGCAAAAATCACTATTAAACAACTACTTTGCAACAACAACAACTACTTCTACTACCACTACTAGTACTACTACTACTCAAATTCTGTAAACGTTACTTAGAGGTTAACAATAAGGCCTCTAACATAGCTCGCAGAGCTGAACTTGATAGATTGCCGCTGCTTATCCCGATAAATCAGAAAATTATGAAATATTTTGTTTACCTCAACAACAAAGATA
>JAKSDK010000313.1 GCA_022360095.1 Phycisphaerales bacterium | reverse complement strand
TAAATCACCAAGATCACTGAGTGTGTATATACTAGTTTGTATTATTATATAAACCCCAAGGAAATACCAGTTGACCTTTTGCGCTAACTGCATAATGTAACTTTTAAAGAATACAAATGTTTGCCAAAGCTCCCAAATTAAGCTGCTATTTGACGCAATGTACCGGTACAATATATAGAATCGTCCGAACAAAACACCCATAATTTTGGTTACTTCTCCTGAAAGATAATGCCTCATAGAAAATGTCTAGTGTCATCTAGTGAGTGAATGCAGTACTTTCTGCTTTACAGTTCAGATTGCGGACAAACAAGGCAGGTCATTACATGCAGCTTTCTTCACTGGGCAGATTGGTTTTCATGATTTATTATTTGTAAGTGAACTATTTTATGGTATGATGATCATGCAAGCTGTACTGTAACAGGCAAACCTCCTCCGCCATGTGACACCAAAGAGACATGGCCTAGTGTCTATATTACTAAGGTTTTGGTATCGTAGAGGAATGAAATAGTGTTACAGGAAGTTTGGTATTTGTATGAAGAAAACTGTCCATTTAGAGAGGGACACATAAAAAAGGCTCAGCCGCGTTTAATAAACATTATTCAGCACTTGAAAGCATGTTTATAATGGTACACAATGGATTGTATCTTTGTAAAAACAGACTTCATGATTGTAAACTCAAATGATATAAACAATGTTAAAGGAAACTACTGTACAGATCTTCATTCTTTACACAACCTACAGGAGAGATGTATATTCAGTGGTGTTCTGTCTGAAGATGAGGTTGCTCATTACTAATTTGTCACATAGTGTAAGATTCTTGTAGTGTGAGAGTCTGTGAAGTGTTACAGAAATGGCTTAGTGGCAATAAACACTAATGAAATACCAGTTGACCGTTTGCGCTAAAGCATGATGTAACTTTTTATCTAATTAGTAAAAATTATAGCCTATCAGATAATAAAATTATGACGTTCTATTATATTTTAGTAGCCAACTTCATTTAAAAATATAAGAGCCACTGAATGTGACTCTAATTTCGCATGATTTTTGCTTATTTTACGCCTCGGGAAGAAAAAACTTCGTTAAAAAAATATTATTCACTCGATCGTACTTAAACCAACGATTTTGTAACTAGGGCCCATAGGGCTTTATTCTGGCTGAGTTTGAGGCCAGGTCATTTTTTGACTTTTTCCTCGTCTAGTTGATATTTACGCGGAGCCGCTCTTAAAAGGCAGTGCTTATAAAGTAGAAACTAGCGGAGAAATCTGGAGATGTTGGAGGAAGAGACACGGGATGGGACTGTCAGTTTTGGTAGATGTCAGTACGAATTCTGTCC
>JAKSDK010000318.1 GCA_022360095.1 Phycisphaerales bacterium | reverse complement strand
GTTCAATTTAATGTTCAAGTTGCGTGTATTCCCTGAGCTGCTCTAGTTTGAGTGTTAAGGCGTGTGCGAGCCAAGTCAGTATGATTATAAAGACGATGAAACAATGCAAGAAAGAAGCAATGTTAATCACGTCGCGATCTTTTTCTCATTTGTGAGAGAAGGTTACGATAGGTAAGGATTCTCTAGCAGAACCCAACACTTGACGAACACGTAAAACTGTGGCTTGTTAGTTTAACCTGGCCTCGTTACAATAAGCAACGAACTACCTGCACAGCAACATAAATTACAAAATGTGACAAGAAGCAGTCTGCTACTGAACAATTAACCGAAACCCTTACCTGCCTGTGGTAACCTCACACTGGCAAACGCTCTTTCTTGATTAAACACCTCAGCCATCTAAAGATATAATTATACCAGAAACAGATTGGTCACGTTCTAGTTACTAAGAGTTACTTATAAGGAAAGGTAAAAGGTGAAAACTGAAGTCCTATGAAACAGTAACCCCCTTTCTAACTGTTACTTATGTCAGTCAATTCCAAATCTTATCACGATTGCATGCTTCATCAGGCAATCACCTAGGCATTTAACATCTTCTAAACTTTTCGCTGTTCAACACTTCTTTAACTGACTAATAACTGAGTAATCTGTAGGTTGCGCCCGCAATGCAGTATTTCAAACTGTGTTCCATGCGAGGGTGAGTTTGTCATTATTTTCTTTAAAAAATGTTCAATAAAACAATATTAGATTCGGGTTTCGTGATATCCGGAATAATCAATGTCTCGGTAAGTGTTACCAGCATCTCGGCTTCCGGCCTTGGGTGATGTCACTTACAAGTATGTACTGCACCTCGATCGGCTTTGCTATGGATATCACAAAAACATTATCCAAAATGTATTGTGTAAAACTGCGACTGAAACCCAGCCGCTACTGTAAGTGCACACTGAGAACAAGATACAGTTTCTGGTTGTCATCGAGGGTAACCTACTTACATGAACTGGAAGATAACTGCTAGGAGAAAGTGCTTTGCCAAAATAACCCATCAAACCACCAGCCTCATCTGTAGGTCTGCAAGTACATTAGCAGCAACAAATAAAAACCACGCCTATTTAATAAAACTTAAGGTACCCTCATCAATTCTTATTGGAATCTTAAAAAAAAAAAGGTTCACAAAATGTGCGTCAGATGCCAAAGCCTACAAAAGCATTGCTAAATAGAACAAGACGCTACAAGCTGTTAACACAGGTAACCCACTCCCTATTGGCGTTTTTCTAGTCTTACGGTTAGTTTTTTTCAAGTATGTTAGTGTTATCTAGTTTAAGTGTCAACTTTCATTTAACCACTGAGTAAAATCCAAATTTATGATTATTGTAATAGGAGGAAGCGTTTCTGATTTTACAAACTTTTAGGCACAAGAAATCATTTCAACAATAACACCCTCTCCTATTATTTGCGCGAGTCTCTCAAGCTGGCGTAGTTTTATTGACCCAAAACCAACCTAAATATATAGACGAGTGAAAAAATTACACGGCATGCATAATCCTTAGTGTGGCTAAGTTAGGTCCTGATAATGTTACTTACTCCTTCTTTGGTGCTTCAAGTTTGAAAATATGTACTGTCTCTGTGTTGCTTGAGGCACATAAGAACAATGAGTCATGGCTGAAAGCCAGTGAGTTAATGGTCACACATCTAGACAAACCAAACAAAAATATGCAAAATAAGAACGTTTTCCTATCTGGCTGAGCTTGCAAAAGAGGAATGAATTAAAGTTCTCTCATACTGGATGGGACCTGGGTACAACATAGGATCAGAGTTTTCACCTTTGTCACAT
>JAKSDK010001728.1 GCA_022360095.1 Phycisphaerales bacterium | reverse complement strand
ATGTACACCCAATGCAAGAAACCATTGAGTATTATAGTACACTGTTGGTCAACTGGGTTGAAAGTCTAAAGTGCGAGTGGCATGCACTTCGTAAAATAATGCTACAAGTACCTTAAAGACCTTAAATTCAAATAGCAAGCTATTTGGCAAGGCACCATGAATTTCAAGACACATATCAAAGGCTTGATGCAATACAACAACAGGCTTCTACTGTGTTGGCCATAGTTTCCTAAGATAAGCTCAAAACATGCCTTATTCATGAAGGTTTTTTCACATCATATGGGGTTTATGTGCTCACTGAGTAATATTTTTTGGCTCCTGACCACAATAATCAAGAACCATTATTATCACATGAAATGCAATGCCCAAGACTGAGGAACAAAATAAAATTTTACTCAAATACCCTACATCTACTCCGGGACCCTTTTCCATTGGCCTGAACATTAGCAGGTCCACATTAATAAGAAAGTACTTAGGTGATAAATGACTTTCAGTATAACTCGTGAGACCACATTATTTCTTCACCTTCTTTTGAACATGTTTCCAAGAAATGGAATAGATGCTGCTTTGTTTCTCTTTCTTCATCAGACATACTTTGTGGAAAGGAAAGAGATGCCTTCACTGCCTCAGCATTTAATTCCTCTGAACCACCAACAAACAGTTTTTCGAAGATCAGGGGCCTTGTGACAACCTCATTTACTACACTTAAAGTTTCAAGTCCTCTTCTCAAGTGGTCTAGAAGGACTTTCCGTTTGCTTAATATGGTGTGGAGCATCAGCGACTCCACCATTAGTTGACTGTTCCTCACCTGCAATAATTGCAGATGATATTGGTATTAGGTTATTTTTAACATTACAGAATGCCCTGTAAAATTAATTACCTTGGTAATAATAACAAAGAACACAATGTACTGTACCGTAGGGAGGGCGCTGTTGCCAGCATCCGAAAGCAGTCTCACTGATGTTGAATCACTGCTCAACACGGCCAGCTCTTCATCCTTTGTAGCAATTAAGAGCTGAAAATTATACAAAATTTACTCAGAAAACCTTTGCTTTATAACGTATGTACCAAAAGAGGTAAAGTTAACCTTAAAATGTATCTCCAAAGCTTTGTTCTCAGAGCAATGGGAAAAGTCCACTGTATTCTGACCCAATAAATACAGGACGTACACTATAAAGAGCTTTAGAAAAAATTGAATTCTAGCTCAGCAGCTTTCAAGTTTTTCTTTCTCAATGCAGTGAGTTGCCTGATTACGTT
>JAKSDK010000298.1 GCA_022360095.1 Phycisphaerales bacterium | reverse complement strand
GGTTATGGTGAATTAAACGTGTGCTTTTAGCCAATCAGAATCGGGGAAATATTTTGAATGAATAATAAGTGTTGTTAAGTTTGGGGGGTGATATAAGGCGCAGAACTTAATTACAGCTAAATTATTTTAAAAAATGTGGTGGTGACGTAGTGGTCATGAAACAAGAACAAAATTGAACCCTAAACAGTTTCTGTATTCAGTATCACCATATAGGTAGAAAAGCTAAAACACAACAGAAAACCGTTGAAGAGAAGGATATATGTTGCTGTGTTTTAATTCCCTTCTTTTTTAACAGTTGATGTATGTGAAAGGGTACCACTGGATCTCCGAGGCGTTGTAATGCTTCAATTTAATTTTATGCACATAGATACACAAAGTAAAAAGTCAAAACTACAGTCAGTTACACATGTGTTTGTATTCTTTTTAGAGGGAAAAAGTCATGTTGTTAAGTTATGTTGTTAAGTTCCGTAAGCTTTCTAGCAAAAAGTTTGCTTATTAATTTTTATTTATTAAAGGTTGTTCGGTAGTCTAAAACAGCAGTTTAATTTTGTTGCACATCTTGAATTTTTTACAGTACATTGAATGACTATAAAAAGTTCCCCAAGTATCATCTTAAAAGTCACCCTGTCCATAACACGCCGTGTCCTACACTGTACAGAATCAAAAATGTGACTCGAACACAAGTATTAAAGAAATCTTCAGAACTCGACATTTTAGTGATAGCACTGTAAGATTGTCATATTTGTTAAAGTAGTGGTCGGTGAAAGCCTAAAGAGTCTTTAATTAGGAAGACTTCTTATTGGATTGAAACACCTTTTTTTTTCTGAAGGCCGTAATCGTTGTAGAATCGCCTAAGTCACTTGAACCTAACTTTTTCTTTTCTTTGCCGTTGCAAGCATTCACTGATTTAAAAAGCAAATAGGGAAGGTTGAATTTTGACGATACAGCATTGAATTCCACTTTGGAACGTATATTTAATTATACTTTCAAAGACATATTACAGCCATATAAGAATCTCTTCATCTCTCTGTTATATTGTCATACTTTTTTTTAACAATAGTCCCTTAACCATGTTGATTATATTGAATGGAAACGTAAAGTTCACTTCTTCTCACACTCCTCTAAACGCTGCCAGTATAGGACCGTTTAGAGATTGTTCGACTTAAGTAGTATACTATGTTGGAAATTAACCCCGTCGATGGATAGGTAAGGATAGTTTAGGG
>JAKSDK010000800.1 GCA_022360095.1 Phycisphaerales bacterium | reverse complement strand
TGATCTTTCAATAGTGTACCAAGCTCAAGCATACTTGGGTGCTCTTAGAAACAGATCAGTTTATGTTCGATGGCGGATGTGCTTAAGAGCCAGGGAATAGGGCCTCTCCTGTGCCAGGAATACTGCTTTTTGGCCACAGAAAACAGTAGATATTTTAAATTATCCTCAAAGACAAAGGGCTATTCAAAAAAAGGAACAATGTCAGTGTACCTTCTATGATGTCTTTCAAGCACAAGAGGATTCATGATCCACCCCCTGTGATTGGCTGTTAAGCAGTCAATTGGAAATCTAGAACTTTCGGTCCTTGATAAGGCCTAATAATTACGTAAAGGCAACATTAAGCCAGTCAGAACGGTTATACTATTCTCGCCACCAAAAAACTTCCTAGTAGCAACTGTCACAATAACTGCAAAGGGAGGAATAATAACATCATCGCGCTCTAGTCCTAAGTCTTGCATTAACTAATATGAAAGGGCTTGGAGTTGACTGATGCTAGCAACACTGTTGCCGAGTGATAGTGCAATTCGTTTTTATATTACAAGAGTAGGGTAGCTTTAATCAGGGAGATTCAACATCCTGCAAGCAACGGTAAGGAGCTGGATCGAGCATGTCAAAACTACACCAGGGAACCTCTTACTCACTGTTAAAATAATAATTCAGATCCATCACTTTGGAGGAAACTGTGGAAACAAACCTTAATGGTTAGCGACTCAATTTTGAAAATAAGAAAGGAAAACACTAACATCTTCAGTTAGCGATCAGAGGTCAATTCCTGATAGAGCAAAGATAAGAAACCACAGGCAGCAACTGCACAGTAAAAGACCATATAACCTCCCAGTGAAGGAAAAGCGGCAAGAAAACATTTGCTCAATCCGCACTACGAATCCTCCAAAACAGACCTTACCCGAGAAAAAAAAAAAGTAAACGACGAATCAGCAAGGGGTAAATGCCTTGTAGGTATACCAAATCCCCTTTTATACTTTTACACGCAGGCTAAACACGTTTTGTGGAAAGCGTGAGTCAGGGCTTGTTAACTCTCCACAGTATTTTCAGTTTTACTACACAATCAGTGAATTACAATTGAAAATTACTATCAATTCACTTTGTTTTAAATCGTTGATCAACAAAAAAGTGGACCTCTGGGGCCTGTGAGAGGGTGTGAGCGCACCCGTCGCACCCCCGCCTCCCTACGGGTCTGCGCTTCCCAAGTAACGATCCCAGAAACAATTGCGCCACACATTTTGGCTGCAGTTCCCTTTTCGTTTCTAAAGTAGCGAATGAGACAAAACTGAGTCACAGTTAATTTTGGTTCTATTTTGACACTTACAATTTTTCCAAAGAGTCTGAATAACCATTCCATTGTGACAAGTCTTTTTCAAAATATCTCTCGCTCTGAATGGAAACTGTAAATCATTCAAATGATGACAGGTACTGCTGTAATAAACTCGCGAAGGTTACGTTCACCGTCACTTTAAAGACACTATTTTTACGTCTCCTGCTGGAGATGGGACCGCCATTTTACGTGCTCATCCGAGCCACGCGAAGGTGGAGCCATTTGCAAAGCAAAGGCAGTACCTTTATTTCTCCGT
>JAKSDK010000668.1 GCA_022360095.1 Phycisphaerales bacterium | reverse complement strand
TGACGAAGCTGACGACGTACAGATTCCCGTCGGCTCCGAAGACGGCTCCGCGTGGTGAGTTGAGTCCTCCGCTTCCTGCAGTGACGAAGACGTCGATAAAGCTTCCCGTTGTTCCGTTGTACCGCAGGACCTGATGTGTGCCTTGGCTACTGACGTAGAGGTTTCCATCGGCTCCGAACACGAGGCCTGTAGGGGCGTCAAGGCCGCCGCCCGAGGCGAATACACCGACAAACGTTCCCGCCGTGTCATAGCGCAGGACATTGTCGGTGCTCGAACTGCTGACGAGCAAATCGGTTGCTCGGGCATCGGACAGGGCTGCGCCAGTGACAATGACTGCAGCAGCGATGGCAAGTCGGTTTAGGTGTTTTTTTCGTCGTCTCATTTTGGTCTCCTTTTGATTTGGTGAATGCATGACCATTGAACGTGTGTCGCGTTTATCAACGAATCAGGACTTCGACCGCGCAGACGGGGCGCAGGCTCTCTGCTCGCGGCGCGGAAGTTAATGCAGAGCACGGCCCTTCGTGCCAAGAGGCGATGCGCCGATACTCACCGGTGCGACTACCGGCGCATCCTGGAGGGGAAAGAATCAGATCACGATTTCAACGAGAATCGGTCGAGATAATTCGAGTGACGACGTGGTTTTACTGGATGTCGTTCGCCCGATCGGTTATACTCGTCGCTGCCATTGGGAGTTTCTAGCAGCGGCCGATTCTGATTAACACCTCCGAAGTGATAGACGCGCATTCGTCGCGTTGATGCGGAAAATCTCGAGGATTTTCAGGAGGCCCCTCCTATGAAGGCGGACGACGAAATCCGATCTCTACTCCGGCGGTATGACGGTCATGATCGTGCCATCATGCGACGGCTGACGGAGTTGCTATTGAGCGATCTTCGGAGAATTGCCAGCAATCTTCTCAAAGGAAGGAAGCGTGGCAGTTTCCTGCAAACGACCGTTCTCATCAACGACGCAATTCTAAATGTCTTTGGCAAGAACCATCTGTTGCCGACTGAAAAAATCAAACTGCTTGCGTACTTTCGGACGGCGATGAAGAACGTTGTCTTTACTTATTGGCGGCGGGAGAAACGCGGTCAAAGTGCGGTATTCCAAGTAAGTGATAAGGACTTGCAGGAAATCATCGCGAGCAACGGAAAACACGAAGATAAGTTGGATTTGGAGGAAGCATTGGAGCACCTTGCGCACGAACACCCGTTTGAATACGAGGTCTTTATGCTCCATAAGTTTCTGGAGATGACGTTGCAGGATATTGCGGTCAAACATGGCACGTCGATCTGGGCTGTTAGAAAGGCCTGGGAGTTTGCACGGTCATTCCTCTGGCAAAGACTCTACGGGGGCGAAGAAGCATGAAAAAGCACTCCGCTCGAATCCGAGAACTGTTTTACAGCGCGATGGAGCGTGACCCCGGCCAATGGTCCGATTTTCTCGAAGCGCAATGTCATGGTGATCGAAAGCTGATGGACGAAGTGATGGCACTACTGACGTCTCACGGACAATCGCAGGAATTTCTTGAAGGATCGTTTTATGAGGGAATGAACATCGAGTTCGTCGAGGAGTCGATGAGCGTCCCACGGTCGTCGCATTTGAAGAGAGGGCAGCGCATTGGCGCCTATACGCTGCTCACGAAGATCGGTGAAGGAGGAATGGCCGACGTCTATCTCGCCGAACAGAAAAATCCGAAGCGCGAGGTTGCTCTCAAACTCGTCAGGATCGGTGTGGATTCCGCGGAGCAGCAGCAGCGTTTTCGATATGAGTCCAGAGTGCTCGGCCGTCTTCGCCATCCGGGCATCGCTCAGATTTATGAATCAGGTTCAGCTGAGACGGATCGTGGCGATCAGCCGTTCTTCGCGATGGAGTACGTCTCGGGTCCATCGCTGACGAAGTATGCAAAACGCGAGGGTCTGGAGATGTGCGATCGACTCATGCTGCTTGCCAAAGTCGCCGACGCCGTCCATTACGCCCATCAAAAAGGCGTGATTCACCGTGACTTGAAGCCGGACAACATTGTGGTCGACGAAATCGGACAGCCTAAGATTCTCGATTTCGGGATTGCCAGGGCAGTCGAAGGTCACGATGTCGATGGAGGGCCGCACACGGCCACCGGAGAGTTTTTCGGAACCCTCGCCTACATGAGCCCCGAACAATGCACGGGGAATTCCGCCGCCATCGACGTTCGGACGGATGTCTATGCTTTGGGAGTGGTGGGCTATGAACTGCTCGGCGAGCGGATGCCTTACGACTGGCAAAGCACGCCGATCGCTAAACAAATCCGCGGCATACTGGAAGAGGATCCTCCGTTGCTTGGTTCCGTGAACGGCGCTCTGAGCGGTGAGGTCGAGACAATTATCGCGAAGGCGATGTCAAAAGAGTCGGCGCGGCGCTATCAGTCGGCCGCTGCGCTCGCAGATGAGCTAAGGCGATATCTGGCCGGTGACCCCATCGAGGCCAAGGCGAACAGCAAGTACTATGTACTCAGGAAAACGATCCGGAAGTATCGTGTTCCGGTAGCGGTTGTGACCGTGTTCCTGGTACTACTAAGTCTGTCGACAATCTTCATCACGTCATTGTGGTTTCAGGCCAGCGAGCAACGCAGCAATGCGCGCGAAGCGACGTCACTGACTCATTCAATCCTTAATCAAGTCATTCAGGAATTTGAAGATGCGGTTCGCCCGCTTGCCGGGGGAAAGCAGGTTTCTGAACGGATCTTAACTCAGGTTGACCTCGACCTTGAAAAACTTCGGCCACTGGTGGAATCGGATGCCGCATTGGAGGATGTGCTTATGCGGCTCCACGAAAAGCAGGGCGATATCGCCTATGCTCAGGGCAGGCACGCTGAAGCGGCTGAGCACTATCAAGCCTGTCTCCAAGTCAATCAAAGGCTCGTGGAGGCCAATCGTTCGTCAGGAGACCGAAGCAACGATTACCGTCTGGACATGGCACGCGCTCATCGCAAACTGGGTCTGGTTGGTGGGGATGCCGGACAGCATTTCGAAAAAGCCGTTCGTTTGTGTGAGCTCGTCATTGCTCAAAGCGACGATTCCTTGGAAGCGAAGTATGAGTTATGCCGGGCTCGTGTCGATTTCGCGCAGCATTTTTTTGACAGGGGGCAATATCGGAGCGCCGCGCCGCTGTTCGATTCCGTCATCGAGTTAGCCCAGCCTGTGATCGAGTCGGACGGTGACGACTACCGCTGGACCAAGCTTTTTACGATGGCCCATCTTTACCAGGGGCGAAATCTATTCGAACTCGGCGAGGAAGAATCGGCATTGGCGTCACTCAATAAGTCCGTTGAATTAGGTCAATCTCTAAGTCGACGGCAGCCGACGGACACCGAATTGCGACAGGTGCTATTGCAGACAAATCTAAAGCTGGGTGTCGTCCACTATGACAGCGATCACGTTGACCGTGCACAGGGTGTCCTGGAAGAAGCAATTGTCATCGGACAGTACCTCACGAAAGCGGATCCATCGGTTACAGCCTGGAAGGGCGATCTTCGCGAGGCTCATCACGAACTGGCCCGACTTTTCCTGGCTAAAAAGAGACTTGCGCAGGCCAAGCCGCACTGTGAGCAGGCCGTCGCCCTGGCGGATGATTTGGTGCAAGTCGAATCCGGCAACCCCGAATGGCGCCGGAATCTGGCGTCTTCCAAAATGCTGCATGGCTGCATTCTGGTGAGTGAGGAGGAATGGCAATCCGCTTTCGAGACACTGGAGGAGGCAAAGGCCGTTTATCAGGCCCTTTTGCTGACCGACAAGGAAAACGCCGAGCTGCGGGCCAAACTGGCCTCTGCATTTGACTGGCTGGGAAAATGTGCCATGCGTCTCGAAGATTCTGAGGCGGCCCTCGATTATTACACCCAAGCCTATGAGATGCGTCAGGCACTTCATAAGGGGCAGCCGGATGTGCCGAAACGCATCTTCGATCTTGTGCTCTCCCAGACAAAACTCGCTACCTGGCATCGCAGTCAAGAGACGATTGAACACGATAAAAAGGCTGCGGGTCTTCTGAACAAAGCGAAGACGCTCTTGCTCGAGGCGCGTCGTCTCGACAAATTGGCCGGCCACGAGCGAAGATTCAAGAGGACACTATCCCACATTGACACAGTGCTTGGTCGGATTGCAGAAGACGCGCAGGCGCAAAAAAAGGCCGGTGGAGGTTCCTAACAGTGCGTCCTCCACCGGCCTTAATTGTGCGTGTTCATAGCTCGCTTCGAACGTGCACGGCCATCCGATCGCGACTAAGCGCCCGACCCGGGCACTTCGTCCAACTCTGCGGGCTCGTCGTCACCCGACTCCTCGGGTTGCGCCGCTCCGACTCGTTGGAAAATGTAGTCGAGGGCGACGGTGATGTTGAAGGGTTTGCCCTCCGGTGGAGGCGTGTAACTGCGCCCTTCAAGGCTGTAATCCAGATCGTCATCGGCGGGATCTTCCGAAGTGGCCAGACCTTCAAGGAGTGGAGGCAGGCAGAATTCCGAGATCTCAGGCTTTTGGACATCGGCATGGTCCACCCACCAAAGGCCGTCGGGTGTATCCACGGTAGGATTGTCTTTCACCCAATCCCCGCCGTTCGTACCCGGCTGGTGGAACTCGGCCTTGTCGATGTTCCATCCGACTTCGCCGGAACCGGATTCCTTGGACGACAGAAACAGTCTGAATTGGAAGACCAGAACGTTTCCGTCATAGATGCTGTATTCCAGACTTTGATCAGGCGGCAGCGCCTGCGCTTTGCCGGTAAAGGCACTCAGCAGACCAGCGGCCACGACATAAACAAGCTTTGTCTTCAGGGACATTATCTACCTCACGATCTTGGGCGGGAAACACGGGCTCCGAATTCAGCGCGCGGAATCCCCGCGGAAGCTGAAGGCCTCAGCCGGGCTCAACGCACTAAGCTCGTCCTGGGAATCCCCCCATGGAATTTGGAAAAGAAACAAATAACGCGACGCACGTCACATTTCACGCGACTGTTTCGGCCGGCATGCGAGCCCGCGCCTCTGCGCGGGCCGGGGCAGGGTCCGTTTGCACGGAGATGGTCCATTCCATCCGTCTCTGCCCCTCCAGGACTAATTGCGCAGAAAGAATTCGAAAGCTGCAAATTTTTTTCAGCGTTTTGGAGGTGGAAAGATGACAAATTCAGAGGATTCGAATGAAGATGCACCGAACCAACGTGACGTCGATGATTGGATCGAACTGATCTATCAGGAGCTGAAGCGGCTGGCCGCCCGGCACTTTAACCGGGAACCCCCGGGCCATACGCTTCAGCCTACCGCCCTGGTTCACGAGGCTTACCTGCGGCTCGTCGAGCAGACACGAAGCATTTGCAAAAGTCGCACGACTTTTTTCGCAGCCGCGGCGGTCATCGTGCATCAAGTACTGGTAGACCATGCCCGCGTTCGAAAAGCCAAAAAACGGGGTGGAGATCGTAAGAGGGAGAACTTCACGGATAAGACCGACCCCGCCATGTCCGTCCTGGATATCCTCGCGTTGGACGAGGCCTTGACGAGTCTGGAAAAGATGGACCCGCGGGCGGCCCAAGTCATGGAACTTCGCCATTTCGGCGGCTTGACCCTCGAGGAAATCGCGGACCATCTTCAGGTTTGCGAGAGAACGGTGTCCGCAAATTGGAAATTCGCGAAGGCGTGGCTGGAAAAGGAATTGAATGATGGCGACCATGAAACGAGAACACTTTAGGCGGCTCAAGCGAATCTTCCTGTGTACTTGCGATCGCGACCCCAAAAAGCGAGTTGCCGTCTTGGATAAAGCTTGCCGTGAGGATGCGGCGTTGAGGGCTGAGGTGGAGTCCCTGCTGAGGCAACACGATGATCCGGCGAGTCCGTTGAGCGTTCACGCCATCGATTATGCGAAGTTTCCCGGCATCACAACTCTGGCAGCCGATGCGAACAAAGTCCGCGGCGACGACCGTCCTGAGCGAATCGGGGCCTACCGCATCATCGCTGAACTCGACCGGGGCGGGATGGGCGTCGTCTATGAAGTGGAGCAAGAGAACCCGCGGCGCACGGTGGCGCTCAAGCTCATCAGGCCCGGCGTGACATCCGACACGATGCTGCGACGGTTTCAGCAGGAATCGGAGGCCTTGGCGCGCCTGCAACATCCTGGTATCGCGCAGGTGTTCGAGGCGGGCTGGACCAAAGGTAGAGCGGGGCAGCAGCCGTTTTTTGCCATGGAATACATCAAAGGCATTCCGCTGACGGTCTATGCCGACAAGCACAAACTCGACACTCGGCAACGGCTCGAATTGTTTGCGAAGGTCTGTGATGCGATTCATCACGCACACGATAAGCACGTCATCCACCGGGATTTGAAGCCGGACAACATCCTGGTGGACGAGACGGGCCAGCCGAAAATCCTGGATTTCGGTGTTGCCCGTTTGACGGATGAGAATGCTCCGCGCGCAACTCATCATACTCGGGCCGGAGAATTGGTCGGTACGCTGCGGTACATGAGCCCGGAGCAGTGTCAGGGTGATCCCAATGCGCTGGACGCCAGGTCGGACGTTTATGCGCTGGGTGTTATTTTTTACGAATTGCTGGTAGGCCGGCTGCCCTATGACTTGGAGAAGAAAAACCCTCTTGAAATCAGCCGGATCATCATCGAAGAAGATCCATTGTCGCTGGGCACCGTGGACCGCGGCTACCGCGGCGACATTGACACGATCACCGGCAAAGCGCTTGAGAAGGACAAGGCGCGCCGTTATCAAACGGCAGAAGAACTGGCGTCAGAGATCCGCTCTTATCTCAACCATAAGCCTATCGAGGCCCGGCCACCCAGCGCATTGTATCGGTCCTGGATGTTTTCCAAACGCAACAAGGTGTGGGTCTCAGCTTTTGTGCTCGTGTTGTCGGCGCTGGTGACCGGCGCCGGTGTTTCAATCGACTTCGCCATCGATGAGAATCGGGCACGCGGGGAGGCGGAACACGCTCTCGACGAGTTGAAAATCGTGGTGGATTTCCAAGGCAGGATGTTACGTGACATTGTCCCCCGGGAGTTTGCCCGTAGCGTGATCGACAAGCTGCGTGATCGCGTGAAACACTACGCACAGGACGACGAATGGAGTCCGAAAGAGGTCGAGCAGTTCCTTGCAGTTCTTGACAGTTCCTTAGCCAAGCTGAATTATGCAGACTACGGCCGGGATCTGCTTGATGAAAACATTCTTAGCTGGGCTTCCGACACCATTGAGAACGATTTTCGTGGCCAACCGCGTATCGAGGCCGCCCTTCGTAACACACTGGGTGTGCTCTATCGAGATTTTGGCCTCTATAAAGAGGCCGGCTTGCATCTCAACCGCGCAGCAGAACTCGGCCGCCAACTCTATGGAGTGGAGCATGAGGACACGCTGCTTTATCTGCGCAACCTGGCCCATCTATTAAGTACAGCATATTACGAAGACAACGTCGCGGCAGAGCAGATTTTCATTGAAATGCGAGAGCATGGCCGCGATATTCTCACCGATATCGACAAAATGCGCCTCACGGCCGGTGTAGCCGGAATGTATCGTCGAGATAAGCGTCTTGAAGAGGCTGCGCATTTGCTCGAAGAAGCGTTGGAAATGTGCCGTGTTCTTGGTGACCAATGTCCGAAACACTTTTTTCTGCAGACCTTGGCCGACCTGCATAGTTGCCATGGGCGCGAGAGTGAAGCAGCGTCACTGTTTGAGAAGGCCGTGGCGCACGTACGCGCCGAGCTAGCCCCGGAAAACCATGAGAGGTTGAGTTTTGAAAAAGCGCTAGCGGCAAGGATCCTGTACAAAGGCCGAGCCGAGGAGGCCGTGCAACTGCTGGAGGTCGTACTGGAAATCCAGCGCCATCAGTATGGTGAGTTCCACGGCGAGACGCTGGCAACCAAGGTCAATTTGGCCGAGGCATACCGTGTTCACGGCCAATATGACAGGGCTGAATCACTTTATAAACAGGCTATCGAAGGTTGGCGTCGTATGTTTGGCGAAGATCACATGATATTGTTCTCAACGAGGGCAGCCCAGCTACGATTTTACAAGGAGGTGGGAGAGCATGACGATTTAGAAGAACAATATCGCGATTTCATTGAAAACTGGCGGAACATTGTGAAGCTTCCGTCAATCGCCGGCGTTATGTTTGATTTCGCCTGGTTCTACGAAAGTCATCAACGTTACGCCAAAGCGGCGGACGTGTACAAAGAAATTGTCGAGATCCTTCAAAAAAACCTTGGCCCGACGCATCCCGGCACCTATTACCCCGTTGAACGAGTGGCGATCATGCATTTCCTTCAAGGTCAGTACCATGAGGCGACGTCCTTTCTTGAACCATTATTGCCGATGTGCATCGACTCCGAGGGAGAAGGGAAGGCGATCACGCGTTTGGTTCGGACAGGCCTGGGGATGTGTTACGCCCGCATGGAGCGTCACGACGAGGCGGCGGAGCAATATGAACGTGTCCTGGATGTCGCATCCGAACTGAACCTCGAAAAGGACTCCCTGATCGTGTCGAGCATGGCGGCGCTCGCCGACGTTTATGAAGTGCAGCATAAGACGCTGGAAGCCCTGGAACTTCATGAAGACGTGCTTGAGATTCGGCGGCGCGACTCCGGTGAGGAGGACTTCGGAACGTTGGATTCGATGAACAGTGTAGCCAGGTTGTCTTATCATGAGGGTCGGTATGACGCGGCGAAATCGCTTTGCGAGAAGGCCATCGCGTCGGCCCGGCGCGTGTTGCCCGACGAGCGGCGCTGGCGTCTTGGTGTCTATCTTGGCACCTATGGGCGATGCCTGACGGCATTACAACAGTTTGACGAGGCGGAAGGCGCACTGCTTGAAGCTCAGGAGATCTTGGCGAACGCCACGAATGTTATCGATATCGACAATCGAATCGCGCTTGTGCGTCGCGCCTTGGTCGAGCTTCGTGAGCACCGGAAGGAACCCGAGGCTGAAGTTGACTAGTCCGGCGTTTGCAATCACGCGACGCGCTGTTTTATCGTGTTCGGATCGCGGGCCATTGTGACGGCCATGTCATAAGTGATTTCCCCCTTCTGATATAGATCTAACAAGGCGTGGTCCATCGTGACCATACCGTGTTTTCGCCCGGACTGGAGCTCTGAGTAGACCTTGTGGATTGAATTTTCACGGATGTTATGGCGAATGCCTTGTGTACCCACGAGCACCTCGCAGCAGAGTATGCGTCGTCCGCCGCCCGCGGCCGGAAGGAGCTGCTGTGCGATCACGGCCTGGATCGTGTTGGCCAGCATATAGCGCACTTCGTTCTGCTGCCCTTCAGGAAACGCCGAGACGATGCGTTGCACCGCCTGAACCGCATCCGGCGTGTGCAACGTTGCAATAACCAGGTGTCCGGTTTCCGAAGCCGTCAGTGCCGTGTACATCGTTTCACGTTCGCGCATCTCTCCAATGCCGATGACGTCCGGGTCCTGCCGCAAGACGTGCATCAATGCGTGATGAAAACTCTTGACGTCCGTGAGCACTTCCTGCTGTACGACAACGGCGCGCTTGCACGGGTGGGTGTATTCGACCGGATCCTCGATGGTCACGATCTTTGCACGGTTCTCGCTGTTGATCCGATCAATCATGTAATGGAAAGTCGTCGTCTTTCCCACGCCTGTCGGTCCCGTCAGGATGATGAGGCCGTTCGGCTTGCGGACCAGGTCGTCCACAATCTCCGGAAGGTTCAAATCGTCGCGCGACCCAATCACCGGTTCGCTCAGGCGGATGGACAACTCGGGGCAGCCATTCCGCATGTAGATCGTGACACGAGCACGGTCACGTTCGCCGAACTTAGTGGAGAAACAGAGCTGCCAGGTGGAATCGAGCACCTGGCGTTGCTCGGGGCTGAGGCAGTCATGCACGAGACTTCGGGCTGCTTCGGGCGTGACGACGCCGCCTTTGGCCGTTACGACTTCACCGTCGATTCGCAGAATGGGCGGCAGGCCGACGACGATGTGAATGTCACTCGCATTTAATTTGCGGCCGTTTCGAAGTAGATTCTGAATCTGGATACTCATCGCCATCTCCATCCGCGTAGGACGCTGCCAATCCAATCCGCAAACGTGATGTTGTCGAGTGATTGCAGTGCGTCGGCGGCCTCTTGGCAATTCGAGTCGAGGTGGAGGCAACGCTCGAAGTTCGCAGAGGCGGCATTCAGCAGCCCCAGTTCTTTTTGACACGCTCCCAGCTCATACCACGTGTAGGCCTGATCCGGCGCCATCTCTATGGCATTCCGAAGATACCGCATTGCCGTCGTTGCTCGCTTGTAATACGCATAAATTCGCGCGATGATGACTTGATCGAACCAATCCGCTTCAGGTTCCTCGAGGGCCTTTTGGAAACAAACGTCGAACTGCCGGTCACGCCGGGCCAACAAAACTTCCCCGCGGACTTCCCATCTCCACGCGGAGCTGCCGGGCGCTTCCATTGCACCGTCGCTGCAGGCGAGCGCGATTTTTCTGTCCTTCAAGCGAATGCAAGCCTGTGCCTTGGCCGACAACAGATCGCCGTTGTTTTTAAACAACTGCAGAGCCTTATCGCTCCAGACTCGGGCCTCGTGAAACTCACCTAGGCTGACCAGCATCTGCACTTGTCCGACCCAGGCCCGAATCAGGCGACGGTCTTCCTGGAGGGCGCGTGTGTATAGACGAAGCGCCTCTTCGTATCGCGCTGCAATGTGGGCCGACCGCGCATTCTCCAGAATTTTCCAACCATCACGGTCCGGAAGGGAAATGTTCGAGGACGATTCCGCTTTCTCATGCCGCTCTTCATCAAATTCCAGGTTCGTAAATCTTCCGGCCATACGTCCTTCTCACTCAATCCGCCCGAATCGAGACCAGGGTTGCAAGCGAAATCGAATTCGTCCAAGAATGAATTCGTCCGTCGTCAGCAAAACGCCCCGGACGATCGCGTCATAAACGGAAGCGTTGTGTGCGTGAAACGAGAGCCGTGTGGGCAGCACGGCATACTGGCCGTCTTTGACGTCGATGGAAATGTCGGGCATCCGCTCGACACTCCCGATGGGCATTTCGTTGGCGCTCGGCGTTTCGCCGTTGACAAGCAAGATCCCATCCTTCACCACAACGTTGTCTCCCGGGATGCCCACGATTCGGTCAAGCCCGTGACCCTCCAACGAGTAGTATCCGTGTCCATTGATCGCCCGAATGCGATAGAAAATCAGATCGCCTCGTTCGAATTGGTCGGGCCGCAGCCAGCGACCTTCGTAGACCAATCCCTCGCCCGATTGCGTGACCGTCCCCGGAAGAAGATTGCTTGGTACGACCATTGGGACCCAGAACAATTCCGCGGCCATGCCGATCGGCACATAAACCAATTGACGCAGCGCGATGAAGAGCAGGATGCCGAAGAGCATGCGAATGACAGGGCGCTGGAACGATAGATCGGCCGAAAACACCGAGATCATCGCGGAGGCATGTGTCGCGACGGCTGCGGAGAACAGCCACACGGTTGCCTGGCTCGGTAATGTCAAGAGTCCCGCGACGAGGAATCCCAGCCAGGTCAGCAAAAATATCCAGCCCGTGGTCCGTTGGCCGATTTGCAGGTGTCCCAACCCGGGCACGACCGTGCGCGCCAGGGTGGGCCACAGGATCGGCGACTTCGAACGCGGAACCCAGCGGGGGATTCGAATGCGAAAAGGGTACGTCAAGACCACCGCAACGCGATTTCTGAGTTGATGAATTCGCGTTCTCAACCGTAGTGTGGAGGCACGCGCCGGAACGACGGAGATCTCTCCCAGTGCCAACGCACTGTCACATCTCGAGCATGCCTCCAGCCCCGGCATGTTCTCGAATCCGCAGTTCATGCACTGCATGATTTAACACTCCACCTCGCCCGGTCGATTCGTCAGCCTTGATTTACTTTCGTATTGATTCGCACCTTGCCGTCCTGGGCGTAATAATCGGTCGTCAGCGTTCGTTTGTCTTCCCGGCCGACGATTTCCTTGATCAGGTCGGCCAGTTCAAGGCAGCGTTTGCCGCTTGTTCCCTTCACCTCAACGGTGACCTTTCCGTCTTTGCCGATCGTGATGTCAAACTCGGGTCGTTCCATGGGGATTTCCTCTCGTTTCATTGTCGCACGCGAACGCGCACCGATTCATCTGCCAAGACTTCCTCGTCCACCACGGAGTAATTCCGATTTTTCAGCTCGGTCATGAGCTTGTGATATGCAAATTGCTGAACCACGCGGCCGGCGACCTCTTCACCGATGGCTCGGAGTTCGGAATCGCTGTGTTTCGAACCGCTGACGCAGACCGTGCAGGCACCGCGCTCGTCATGACCGAGCTCGATCGTGATGTCCCCCTTCGTGATGACGATCTTTTGCCCGCGCCCCATCTCCTCGCGGATAATCTCGCTGTTCTCAATTTCCGTCTCCACACCATTCTTGAGAGGCGTTCGCTCCTCCTCCTCATTGGAACACGATGGCTGAATTGAAAAGCCCATACTGGCTGCGGCTCCGGCGATTGCGGATGCGAGAATGGGCCACGACGTAACCACCAACGGTGTCAGAACGCATACGGCACTCATCGTTTTTCCTTTCGAATGGCGGTAATTCACATCTCCAGTTTTCTGCGCAGCGCCGCCGCGGTGACTTCGTCTCGAAACGACGCGAAACGCGCGCGACCCTCCGCCCAGGCGCGCAATGCGGAAATCCCTTCAGCCATCGTTCTGGACAGCGGCACCGTTTCACGGATCGCACCCAGAATGTCCTCAGTTTCCAATTCCTTGCCCTTATAGAAGACGTCGTAAAGCGCACTGATGACGGCCTCTTCGACCTCGGCGCCGCTGAACCCTTCGCTCGCCTGAACCAGGGCGGAAAGGTCAAATCCTTTCGGATTGCGATTTCGTTTGCGAAGGTGAATCTGAAAAATCTGTCCGCGTTCCGCGGCATTCGGCAGATCCACGAAGAAGATTTCGTCAAGACGTCCCTTGCGGAGCAGTTCCGGAGGCAGCTGGGAGATGTTGTTAGCCGTCGCGAGCACAAACACCGGCGCCTGCTTCTCGCTCAACCACGTCAAGAATGTGCTCATCACGCGGGCCGTCGTGCCGCCATCCGTGTTCGCTGATCCCTGAGACCCTGCGAAAGCCTTATCGATCTCGTCCGCCCAAAGCACGACGGGGGCGATGCTCTCGGCCACGGTGATGGCTCGACGGATATTCTCTTCTGACGAACCAACGAGACTGGCGAACATGCGGCCCATGTCAAAACGCAGGAGCGGCATATTCCACATGCGGCTGACGGCTTTGGCACATAGACTTTTTCCACAGCCCTGCACACCGACAAGCAATGCTCCCTTTGGGGACGGCAGACCGAATTGTTTGGCTTTTTCTGAGAAGGCCAACGAGCGCTTCTTTAGCCATTTCTTAAGTTGTTCCAGCCCGCCGATGTCCTTGATCTCGGTCGTGGATTCGTAGTATTCCAGCAAGCCGCTCTTTCGAATGATCTGTTGCTTCTCCGAAAATACGATCGACATGTCCTCCGCGGACAAGTGGCCGTCGGTCACAATGGTTTTCGCAAAGACGTTCTCCGCTTCCTGTAACGTCAGACCCAGGGCGGCCTGGATGAGACGCTCCCGGTCCTCGGGTGTCAGGCTGATCTTCAGTTGCGCATGCGCTGCGACATCCTCACAGATTCGTGCGAGTAGGCGATCAAAGGCGGAGACATCGGGGAGTGGATAGTCCAGAACCGTGACGGCCTTTTCGAGTTCAGAAGAAAGCTCCACGACGGGCGAGCAGATGACCAGCGTCTTATAGCTGTCGCTAAGCGCCAAGGCCACTTCGCGGAGCTTTCGGATCACAGCCACATTGGACTCTCGAGGCCGGGTGAATGGGTGAAAATCCTTGAAGAGGTAGATGGCCGGTTCCTTGTTCTCGATCACCGAATCCAAAGCTTCGACCGGATCAGCCAATCCCTTTTGTCGCGACGGCGCCATTGATCCGGACTTGGTCAGGCCGGTCGTTACGGACCAGCAGATCAACTGCTTTTTCCGACGATCCGCAATCTCCTTGAGTCGGTGCTCGACCCGGGTCTCCTCCCAGCTCACGACGTAGATGATTGGGTACCGTGCCCTGATCAGAATCTCGAGTTCCGCCGCTGCAGAGGCGCGCACCGGATTTTTCTTTTCAGTCTTTGATTCGCTCATTGCCTGCCGGTCGGAGTTCTTGGCAGGCGTTTTGTCGCAGTTTGAGTTCATCATGATTTCCGCATAAAGCCGACAACACCGGAAGTAGCGCCGGCGTGATGTCGTGGCAATAAAGCCGTCCGTCCACTCCGATCGTGATAGATACGTCGTAGGGCGGCGAATCCACGTCGCAATCTCTAGTCTTCCGTGCGTTCATCGCGGTCTTTGCTCCAGTTCAAGTTACGCCCCTTCAGATGGTTCACCGCCTCACGGATTTCGTTTCGCGAATTCAACCGGGAGATCGTCGGATCATCTTTTGAGCGATAGCATGGAACGTAGCCCGTGTAGAGCTGAAACCGTGCGCCCGGAAGATTCGCCGATAGCCAATCCACGACAGGCCTGAAGCAACATTCCAGATGACCCGGCATCAGCAGGTGCCGAACGATCATCGGAGTCCGCCCGTGGATGAGCAGTAGATTTCGCGTAACGTTCTCGAGATAGCGCGGCACGCGCGACAACCGGCACGCGCATGCATCGTTCCCGAATTTGAAATCCGCCAGATAGAGCGACACGATGCCTTCAAGCAGATGGATCACCTCCGGTGTCATGTACAGGTTTGTGTTGACGGCGAGCGGAAGCGGTTGCGGCGATGCTTCAGCCACTTCCAATAGCGTATGAAGATGAAGCGTAGGTTCACCGCCAAGGATGCTGATATACTTCGAGCCGGCCTTGACGGCCGCGGCCAGCTCGCCGGCGAAAAGGGACGGAACGATCCTTTGACCGGCGGTTGGCTCGAAGCATTGCGGAGCGGTGTCGCAGAAACGGCAGCGGAGATTACAGCCGCCCAGGTAGATTCGTAGCGCCGGCCTCACTTCATGCTCTTCCGACAGGCTCAGGTACTGATTGAAAACAAAAGTATCCTGCCCGAGGCGACACGGCGCCTGCTCTCCACGCGTCCGGTCTGCGCCGCATCGCCATTCACACATCTCACATTCTTTGAGCATGCCGTAGGCGCGGGAGACCCTCTCCTGCAGGTTCATCTCGGGTGCAATCATGAATGGCCTTCCCGCCCTGGTATGCACGGCAGACTCCCAATCGGTACCCCGTATTACTATTACGTCAGGACCAGGCCAAAGCCGTATTTCCTTTGGTGCTCGCGGGATATCGCAGATTGCCTGAACCTTCGCGGCATTCGGATTTTGCGTGAGGGTCTGATATCCTCGCGAAATACGGCGGATTGCAGTTTTTTCCGGCAAGCTGTCACGTTTTCGTGGTTGTGCTCGTCAACTTGGTGTGGGCGTCGCATGGGCGACGTAGGATGGACGAGATTCCCAAGCGGAGAAGTGACATGATTGACACAGCCGAAATTCGAGCACAAATATCTGAGTTTAGCGACGCGTACGACTACGATGCGAGCTATCAGACCGCCTTGCTTGACGCGTCTCCGGGCGCCCATGCTGCTTTCGCAGCCGGTATGGGCATGATTGCTTATCGTGACGTGCTTCCGCTGGACGTGCATTACGTTGCGCGAATCACCATGATGCAGATGGAGGATTGCGGCGCTTGCGCGCAGTTGAATCTGCGCATGGCGGTTGAGGCCGGCGTCGATCGTGAGGTGCTTGAATGTCTGATCGACGCCCCTGATCGGCTGCCGTCCTGCCTCCAGGATGTCCGCGAGCACGTGCGGGATGTTGCGACGGGAGCACAGAGGTGCCCGGACCGGATGCGACGGCTTCGTGATCGTTACGGCGAGGCTGGATTGAGTGAGCTGGCGGTATGTCTGACGGGTTGTCGGATTTTTCCTACGCTCAAGCGGGCGATGGACAAAACGACGGCATGTTCGAAACTCTCGTTGGAGTTCCTGAATTGAAAGATTCTGAAGCGTTCGAAGAAGAGCGAGCCTATCTTCTGCGTTTTTGCTATCGCATGATTGGCAGCGTTGCAGATGCGGAAGACGTGGTGCAGGAGGCGTTTCTGCGATGGCGGAAGGCCGGCGAGCCGATCCTGGACGCGCCGCGCGCCTGGTTTACGCGCACATGTGCGCGTCTTTGCCTCGATCGACTCAAGTCGGCGCAGGCCCGACGTGAACGATACGTCGGTGAATGGCTGCCGGAACCCCTCGTTACCGACGAGGGCGATCGACCTGAACTCGACGAGACGTTGTCGATGGCGCTGCTGGTCACGATCGAACGCCTTCGCCCCGCAGAACGTGCCGCATTCCTGCTGCACGACGTCTTCGGGTATGGATTCGACGAGATCGCGGAGATTCTCGAACTCGAATCTGTGAATTGCCGCAAACTTGCATCGAGGGCGCGAAAACATCTGACGGACGATCGCGTCCGTTCGACGGCGGACGACGCAACGATCGAACGGCTTTCAAACGCCTTCTTTCGGGCGATCGACGAGGGCGAACTCGATGGGTTGCAGTCTGTTCTTGCGGGAGACGTGGTGATGCGTTCGGACGGGGGCGGAAAGGTCCCGGCAGCGCCGCAGCCGATTTACGGCGCCGATGCCGTCGTATCGTTTCTTCGCAAGGTCTTCATCGATGCGCCGAGTCGCGGCGCTGTTTCGCGTCGATCCGTCTGGTTTAACGGGGCGCCCGGGACGCTGCTGTACGAGGATCGTTTGCTCGTTTCGGCGTTTCAGTTTCAGGTGGTTGATGATCGCATTCGCGGAATTTTCGTACAGCGCAATCCGGACAAGTTAAGACATTTCGCGGAGATTTGATGTGTCATCGCGCATGGTCCCGGTTCCATTCCGCGTGCGCCGATTCCTGTCCATGCCTGGAACATCTTGTGAAATAAGCCTTTACGCGTTTTGATCAATGCGCGTGAGTGATTTCGGCGAAATGACGCTTTGTTTGGGTGGTTGAGCATCGCACTTCAACGATTCCAATGTGTGGAATCGAAGTGCAAGCCGTCCTCGCATTGCCGGGAGTGTGTCGAAGAGCGGATCTTCAAACAAGGAGTCGTCCATGCTTCAGGAAGCGATACGCCAAATCTCGTTTGTCCGGATTGCGATTGTATGTTGCTTTTTCGGCATCGCCCTACTTGCAGGGGCATGTGAGACGATGCCGGAAGGCGTCGGCCCGAGCGAAGGAGACGAGGGAGTCACAGACGGATCGCCCGAATCAGGAGACGAGGCGGAGGCACCGGCCGTTCTTCCAGAGGAGTGTCTGGTCCCTGCCACAGCTCGGGTGAGCGTCGACAACAGCGGCGCCGAGGGCAACGGGAATTGCAGTACGGCAGCCATCAGTCGTGAAGGACGGTTTGTGGCATTCGCGTCGGATGCACCCGATCTGGTTCCAGGTGACGGTAATGCCGCATCGGACGTCTTCGTGCATGATCGCGAAACCGGCATCACGACGCGCGTCAGCGTCGATAGTGACGGAAACGAGGCGAACGGCAGTAGCACCATGGCGGACATCAGCGCGGATGGACGCTACGTCGCATTTGCCTCGGATGCCCCCGATCTGGTGCCGGGTGACGCCAATGCCGCGTCAGACGTCTTTGTGCATGACCGCCAAACGGGTGACACGATCCGAGTGAGCATCGACAGCAACGGCGTCGAAGGCAATATGGGCAGTTTTTCGCCGGCGATCAGCGCCGATGGACGATTCACCGCTTTTGAATCGAACGCTACCAATCTCGACCTGATTGTTGCGGATGCCAACGGCGTTGCAGACATTTTTGTGCACGATATGCAGACCGGGGACACGGAACGCGTCAGCTTCCAGCCAGGCGGTGCCGAGTGGGGCGCTGCGTGCTTTGGCGCCGACATCAACGCCGATTCGAGCGGCGTGGTGGACGGCAACTTCGTATCGTATTCCGTTACTGTCGGCAACGGCGTGCATCTTTTTGACCGAGGCGCCGGAATCACGGAGAAGATCAGCTTGGACAGTGATGAGAACGAGGGCAACGGCGACAGTGAGCATGCGGCCATCAGCGGGGACGGGCGATTCGTCGCGTTCCGCACGACGTCGGATGATATGGACTTGTTGCAGATGGACAACAACGGTGTCGCCGACATCTTCGTGCGCGATCGACAGGCGGGGACGACCGTACGAGTCAGTCTGAACAGCAATGGCGTCGAAGGCAACGGATTCAGCGCCGAGCCCGCGATCAGTGACGACGGTCGCTATGTCGGGTTTCAATCCGAATCCGACAATCTGGATCTGGTCACTGCGGACAACAATGCCCGACGGGACTTTTTCGTGCACGACACTCAAACGGGTACGACTGAGCGGATCAGCCTTGACGAGAACGGCAACGAGGGACAGGGGGACACGATTCCAGTGGGGCTCGGGTTCGGAGAAGACGGCCGTTTCGTCGTGTTTCTGTCGGAGGCGCCGGACTTGGCGCCGATGGATGGGAACGCGGCAGTGGATGTTTTCGTGCGAGCGCGCTGCCAGGAATAGACGGGCGGGCGCTGGCCCGACATCAGATGCTATCCGGTGCTCTGCATCGCTGCCGCGATGCCGTTAATACTCGAAAACAGCGCGGGGCGCAACTCGTGCTTGCCGGTTTCGTCGGCATCGCGATATCGTCGCAGAAGTTCGATCTGCAACAGATTGAGAAGGTCGGTCGGTTGATTTCGCTGTTCGATCGAACGCTGGATCACCGGGTTGTTGTCCAGCAGTTCGCGCTGCCCGGTGATCTGCAGGATGGCTGAGCGCGCTCGCTGGTATTCCGTTGCGATGCGGTCGTACTGTGACGTTGCGGCGTGCTCGTCGTAGCATCGGGCGATGATCAGGCGTGCCCGCGCCATTTCCTGCTGGGCATTGTCGATGAGTGTTCGGAAGTATTCCCATTCGCGATACCACGTGCTCAACAGCTTCAGTCGATCGTCGCCGTCGTTCAGGGACTCACTCAACGCAACACCGATCCCGTACCATCCGGGGACGTTGAAACGCATCTGAGTCCATGCGAAGACCCAGGGAATGGCTCGCAGGTTGTCGAACTGAACCGCTCGACCGTCTCGGGCGGCGGGCCGCGAAGCGATGGGCAAAGCGGTAATGTGACTAATCGGTGAAACCATCGTATACCATGACCAGAACGCCGGATCATCAACGAGGTCACGATAGGCTGCCATGGAGCGGTCGGCCAACCGTGCCATCAGCTCATCGCCCGTGACCGCGTAGGACTCCGGTTGAGGAGACGCTTCGGACTCGGCGAGAATCATGGCGCTCGTCAGCTGTTCAAGGTGACGATGGGCAATATCGGGAAGTGTGTACCGGAATGAGATGACTTCGCCCTGCTCCGTCATGCGTATGCGTCCCGTTCGGCTTTCCGGTGGTGTGCCCAGAATGGCTCGACCGGAACGTCCTCCGCCACGGCCGACCGTGCCGCCCCGGCCGTGAAAGAATCGAAAAGTCACGCCGCATTCCCGGCACACCTGGGCAAGACGTGACTGGGCGGTATGCAGCAGCCAACTCGACTTGAGGTATCCGCCATCCTTGTTGCTGTCTGAGTAGCCGAGCATGATTTCCTGAAAGTTCCCGCGAGATTCGATATGGGCGCGATAGGCGTCGTTGGTGAGCATCGCTCGCAGCAGCTCCGGAGCACGGGCGAGATCATCGATCGTTTCGAACAGGGGCACGATGTCCAGTGCGTCGGATTGGGAAAGCTTCATCAGCCACAAAACTTCAAGCACATCACTGACGCCGTGAGTCATGCTGATGATGTAACTTCCCAACGCGCTCGGATCGTGTTTTTGGGCCCCGGCGACGATCTGCAATACTTCCATGACCTCTTTACTGGTCCCCGTGAGATCATCTGTTGGCAGCGTGGCGTTGGCCGCTCCCTCGATGGTCTGAGTGAGCAGGTCTTCCTTATCGCTTTCGGAGAGTGTGTCATAATTCGGATGGAGGCCCAGCTTGGACAGCACGTCGGCAAGCACGTTTTCGTGCACGGAGCTGTGCTGACGGATATCGAGCGCAGCGATGTGAAAGCCAAAAACCTGAGCCTGCATCCGAAGGTCGACAAGTCCGCAGTAATCCGCAACCTCCAAGAGTTCCATTTGACGAAGGCTGTCGATAAGCAAACCGATGTCCTGCACGAACGACGAAGCGTCATACGCGGCGCTGTCGTCGGCAGCCGCGGCGAGGCGGCTGTGCATCTGGATCAGTTTCAGCCGGAACGGCTCGTGCCGCAGCGCCCTCTTCGATTCCTCGGAGACAAGATGGGCGGACTCGCCGGCGTCGACGCTGGCGATCAGTTCCGCCGGCACGGGAATGCGTCGATCGGACAAACTCATGAGGCGTATCAATTCGGAGAGTTTTTCCTGGTAGAGGCGCAAGGCCGCCTGTCGGTGTCGTCGCAGGCTCTCTCGCGTCATCTCGGGCGTCACCAACGGATTGCCGTCACGGTCACCACCGATCCATGTGCGATAGCGCACCATCGAAGGAACGTCCACCCGGACGTCGTAGCATTGCTCGATCGCATCGCCGACGTCGCGCAGAATTTGGGGCACGGCATCCCAGATCGAGGTTGTAAGGAAATAAAGCGATCCTTCGATCTCATCATCCACGCTGAGTCGCTCGGTCCGTACTTCGTCCGTGCCGTAAAGAAGGCAGACCAACTGGCGGATGCCGGACTTTAGACGCCTCCGGGCAGCCGTATCATCGGACGGCTCATTCAGTGCGAGTAACCCGTCTGAGATATCTCGCTGCTTGCGAAGTTGCGTGCGGCGTCGGGATTCGGTCGGATGTGCCGTCAGGGTCGGTTGAATATCGATACGTTTAATAATGGCAACAACGGATTCGAATGACAGTCCGCGAGACTTAAGGTTGGCCACGGCTTCTGCGATCGACTCCTTCCGCACGTTGTTGGTTGTCGCTTCGCGTTTACGGCGTCGGTTGATCCTCACGATCGCCACCTTTTCAGCCTGGTTTCGCAGATGGAATCGTAGCGTCAACGACTTGATGAGCTCCCTGATATCCTCGAGTCCCAGGTGTGCGATTCGCTCTCGCGTTGCACGGAATCCGTCCTGCTCTCCCGACGAACACAATTGCAGCAAGTGATCGCACAACTGTGTGTGTTCCCGAGGGCCGAGACGCTTGAGTGTGTCGGTCAGAATAACGTTGAGAAATCGGATGTCACGATCGAGTTCGTTGGGCATCGCTTGCCTCGTGGGTTGACCACGTTCATCTTTCCTACAATATCGACGTCAGCAAACCGAAATGCGGTCGCACGATGCACAGTTGTACCCGATGCGAGTCGCTCGAGCGAGGGTCAGGTGATTGGTCGATTTCCAATCGAATGTGGTTAACCACAACGAGGCTGGGCCACGGCACGTACGAAGTGCTTCAATGCAGGAGGATGCTGTAGGAAAAACAACGACGGCTCGATTAATTCCAACTCGGACAAGCAGAGTCGGCCATCGGCCGCACGAATGACATCCAGGCGGGCATAAAGTAGTTCGGCTTTGATATCAGTCAGGACTCGTTCAGCAAATGTTTGTTCCTTCGCGGACACTTCCGATGCTTCTGAGACTTGTTCATCGCCGCCTGAGAATCGTGGGCTCTTTCGGATCGCGTGGGTCCATCGCCCTGCAATCCAGATCAGAGCCCGTTCCCCTTCATTCTCGATCGATGTCATATATTGCTGGATCATGACATCACGTTCTCGACTTAATTCGTCGAGGAACGTCTGCCCGACCCTTAGCTGATCGGCGCTGAACCTGCGCGTTTGAAACGAACCGGCGGACACCGCCGGCTTAATCACAACATCTGTCCATCCGTTTTCCTCAACGATTTTCTCGAGCGGTGACTGTGTTCCTTTCGAGACCCACGCTGTAGGAATGATGGGAACGCCACGGGCATCAAGTTCTCGGAGATATCCCTTGTGAAGGTTCCAGCGAACGACCTGAGGAGGGTTGAGCAAGCGGCTCACCCGAGCCGTTGTTTCTATCCAGTCGAGAAAAACACGCGGATTCTCATAGTAGTTCCAGCACGAGCGGAGCACACAGAGGTCAAAACCGCCGGGGTCCGTGTTTGGATCATCCCATGCCAGCCATTCGACTTGCAACTTGGCGTTGCGGAGTGCCTCCATTAGGAGTTCCCTGTCGGGATCAGGTTCCGGTAAGTTCGCACATGTCACCAGTGCAATGCGCATCGGTTACCTCGATAGGACGGTATTTCGATCGGCTCGACTGTGTTGCTCGTCATTTACGGAAGCATATCTGTTGTGTCGCGGAAGGTCGATCCAGGATCGGTTTGGATGCCCGGGTTGCGATTTGTCGGTGCTGAGAGGTTTCGGCGTGATCTTCAGCCTTTGCCGGTCGAGTCATTCGAGCCCTAGGCGTCGATCACACGGCAAAACCGGTGGGCAAGGCGGCCTGGAGGCAATCCGGCCGCCCGCCCAACCAGTCTTAAAGGGGGAAGGGACGATTAAAAACAGAGCTTGAAAATTGAGAAAGAATGATCGGCGCGAGGGCAGCCATGAGACGGCCCGAGCGGTGAAAGTTGGCTGCATAGGGAAACGCTAACCGGCCACTTGAAAACACCTTCCTCTTTATCAGACCGTTCTCAAATTTTGCAACCTTCACTGTCAAATACGCAGCTCGACACGTTTTCTTAACGAAACCGACTGAGAAATTGGAAGAATCGTTTGATCGACCGATCAGACTCGGACCCGCTAAGGGTGGTGCGACGGTTCTTGACTTGGGATCGCCGCTTCAAGAAGGCACGGGACAAAGATAAGCCTTTCGGGGCATCGCCAAAACCGCTTGGACCAGACGCGAGTGACCCGGTCAACTCGTAAGCAGGCGTGAGGGCGATTCAGATTATTTTGTGTTCTCCCTTGACATTGGACGAAAATGTGTTATCTTCTAATCGGTTCAATCACATTCATTTCTCACTGTGCTCCAGTGTAACTCTGTGGTTCGCGGTCTTTGCTCCGTGAGCGCCGAGGATTCCTAGTTTTGTCGTAGCTCGCTGAAGAACTAAGTGCATCAGCGGTGCATTCTTGGCGAGCAGTTTGTCTTAGCACGATGGTTGTGTTCAAAGACACGGCATCGGAAGGACAGGCGCTTTGCGCGCATGAAATTGGTCGAGAGCTTTCAACCATCAGCGTTGCCGCGGCGTGGGCGTTTGCTCTCGAGACAAACACGAAGACTTTGGTAGCCCTTCATCGGAGGCGAAATCATGACTCGGCAATCACGGATGTGGATCATGGCTGGCGTTGTAACAGCACTGGGCCTGTACGCGGGAGTGACGACCGTATCGGGTCAAATTGTGCAGCAGACTTTTGACCCGTCGTCGAGCAATGTACAGCCTTTCGATGGATCGGCGGACAATGTGGGGTTCCTCCAAAACTGCGGAACGCCAATCATCATTGATAGGCTACGGCCCGACCCTTGCAATGGTTTGGTCCCATACAATGGCGCCGTCGGGGACTTGAGCGATCCCGGCGTACTGCCCGTTCCTGCGACGTCAGATTTTAATCCTCCCGCCGGTCAAGCTTTCCAGATTGTGGAGACCGGCGGGTGGCCGACGCTGGACCGCATCGACGAGGCGTCTCCCTCCGGCGGACTGATCACCGATCCTGTGGTGGTCGAGTCGGGAGCGTACGTTTTTCGCGCCCGTGATCTGAGTTGGAGGCAAGACGGCTCCACCGTGGCGATCGAGCGTACTTATCGCAGTGATGCCGGACACGAAGACGGCGGGTCGTTCAATTTCGGCCGCAACTTTCAGACCAGCCTTTGGGTCGTGGTGGATGAGAGCGCCGGGGGACTTACCGCGAGTGTCAACCTGGGCAACGGCGAACGCATGGTCTTCGTCCGGGCCAAAGTGTCCGATCCCTTCATCACCCCCGGCCGATGGAAACGCTACCAACTCGAAAAGGTGAGCAACCAGTATAAACTAACTGATCGCACTGGCTATCGGTATTTCTTCAAGACCGGCGACGACCCTGCCAATCTTGTGAGCACCCGGAACCGTTTCGATGAAGGCGAGGACTATTTTTATAGCGGGGCCAACTATGTCACGAAGATCACCGCGGCCGCCGGCGACGATATCCATGTCGAACGGGACACCGACAACACGATCACGCGAATCCGGGACTATGCGAGCCGCACCGTCGATTACGCCTTCGATTCGGGCGGTCGCCTGACCAAGGTCGAGGACACCTGCGGCGCCTGTTCCTCCATCCCAGCGGTCGAATACGAGTATGACAGCAACCAGCGAATCACGAAGGTCAAGGATGCCGGCGGCGCCACCATTCGTACCATTGCCTTCGTCGGCGCCAGTAATCAGGTTGACTACTACTACGACGCCGACAACGCGACCTTTGATTTCGTTTACGGCACACCCAATTTCGTGATCGATCCTCTGGGCACGACGACCGCCTACACCTTTGACGGCAACGGGGATCTTGTCACCAAGGTGATGGCCCACAACACAAGCCTGGCACAAACCTACGTTTTTGAATACGACGACGTCCATTACCTCACCAAGACCACCCTTCCCAACAACACAATAATGGAGGCCACCTACGACAGCCGGGGTAATGTATTGACGACCGACGTCACGGCCGGCGCCAAGACCATTCGAACCTACGAGGCCACGGTGGATGCGACCTATTCGTTACCGACCTCGATCACGCGCGCGGGCTTTGGCGAGATCACCTTCGAATATTCCAGCGGCGCGCTGACAAAGTTAACGCTACCGGGCGCTCTGCATCGGACGTACACCAACAACAGCAAAGGCCTGGCCACCAGCGTTACGGATGCCACCGGGCGTAAGTTTGACTTCGTATACGACAGCAAGGGCTTCGTGGTCTCGAAGAAGTCCGATCCCTCCGGGCTTAATCAGCTGACGATCTTTACGCGTGACGCCCTGGGTCGGGCCGTCACCACGACCACGCCCGAAGGTATGGTGATGATCCGCGAGTACGATGGTGGGGACAAGCTCACCAAACGCACCAACGCCGCGGGGACCGTGACAGACTACGAATACGATACGAACGGACGGTTGTTGAAGAGCAAAATCGTGGACGGGTCGAATCCCACGAACAAATGGACCTCGAAGCAAATATACGACACGTTGGGCAGGGTGATCTCCACCGTAAATCAGCTTGAGCCGATTCCCGTGGGGCCGGATTATGTCGAGCCCTTCGTGGCTCATGATTATGACTTGAATGGGCGATTGACCAAATCCACCGGTCCGGCAGGCGGAGTGGCGGAGCGGGTCTATGACGTCCTAGGCCGCGTGATCTCCCACAAGGCGGGGGACGGCACGAACATGATTGTTAAGCAGACGTTGGTCTATGATGACATGAACAACGTCATTTCCTCCACGGACGCTGAAGGGGGACTGACGAAGTACGTTTACGACGGGTTCGGCCGCCAAATCACGATCACCGATCCCCTTGGGCACTATACGGTGATTGAATATGACGATGGAGGCAGGATCACGACGGAGAAGCGATACAGCAGCAGCCACGTGATCCTGACGCACAGCGTCACCGAGTACGACGCCGTGGGGCTGGTCACGAAGAAACGTCAGAAAGAGAACCCCGGCGGGGCGGATAATAGCAACGACGCCCTGACCGAAATGGTTTATGACGACGAGGGCCGATTGATCACTCGCAAAGAGTATGTCGGTGCGTCGACCACCAACGACACGATTTTTGAGTACGGTAGCACCGGGCTCCAGACGAAGATCATCAACCCGGATGGCTACGCCACAACGTTTGCCTACGATGACGACGAGCGACAGACCAAAGTCACCGACGCCAACAACCAAAATACGACCTATGAGTACGACGGCGAAGGCCGACAGACCAAGGTCACCAACCCGCTGGGGCACTATTTGGTCAAGACTTTCGACGAGCGCGGTCTTCAGACCGACGTCAGTTTCTACGCCAGCGGTGGCGGCGCACGGTTGGCCCGCACGCAGTACGATTACGACGATGCCGGACGCCAGACGCTCAGACGTCGCCGCAGCGCGCCCGACGCAGCGAATCCAGACGACACCGCCGACTTCGTGATCAAGAGCTTTTTCGATAGCGCGGGCTTGATGACGAAGGAAACGAGCGCGTCCGGCCAGGACACAACGTACGACTACGATATCTATGACCGTCAGACGCGAGTTACCCTGCCGGACGGCAGTTATACGACCTACACTTTTGACGATGCGGGTCGGGCGACCAAAGAGATCCGCTACGAGATCGTCGGCGGCGTGACCCGCAGCTTCCGCACCGACCGCGTATACGACGCTTTGGGGCGGATGGTCACGACCATCAACCAGGGGCCGGACGGAAGCTTCGGCGGCATCGACGACCTCAGTATCGTCTATGTTTATGACGGCGTGGGGCGACAGGTGACCGTGACCGACGAAGCGGGGCAGGATACGGTGACCGCCTACGACGCATTGAGCCGCGCGACACGCGTGACCGAGGACGACGGAGGCGTCGGGCGGATCACCGATTTCGTCTACGATCGAACCGGCCAAGTGGTGACCCGTACCGGCTACACGGACGGGACCACCGGGGCTCAGGACACCGTCTACACGTACAACGGAAGGGGGAGGCCGACCGTCGTCAGCTATGAAGAGACGGGCAACGTCAACATGGCGTATGACTCGGTCGGAAAGATGACCAAGCGAACCGACGAAGTGGGCATTGCGGTCGATTTCAGCTACGATGCCGCCAACCAGTTGATCGAGCGCAAGAAGAGCGGCGGCACGGCCGACGTTGAGACCTATGCCTATGACGGGCTTGGGCGAATGATCACCGCGGAAAAGGGTACGTCAACCGATTCCGAAGCGGTGAGCCAGAGCGTCTTCGCCTATGACAGCCTTTCTCGCGTGCAAAGCGAGAGCCAGGCCATCGCGAAGAACACGGCCCAGGTCATCAGCTATGACTACGACAAGGCTGGCAACCGGATCGAGATGATCCTCCACGGCAACGCGACGACGGCGACCTACGCCTACGACAGCAGGGACCGCTGCACGCAGATCGACAACGGGACTGTGCGTCTCGCCGATTACACCTGGTTGGGTGGGGCCATCCATCAGCGCGACACGACCTGCGACTATCCCGGCACAACGAAGCCGAAGTTCAAGACCGCTTTCGATCGGGACGGCATCTTGCGCGTCACCAAGGTGGACAATGAGCACTTGACATTGAACCAGGCCGACTCCGGTTTCAACGATCTCGGCGAGTTCGACTACACCTACAACAGCGCGAGCAACCCGCTGTCTGAGACCCAGGCCGGATCGATGGGCGAGTTGGACGCGGACCGAGCGTTTGACTACGACACGTTCGATCGGTTGGTGACCGCTCGGTTGACCGACACTCAGAACTGGACCGCGGCGACGGAGAAGACGACGTGGTTCAGTTACGACGACATCGGCAACCGTATTTCGCATCAGTATCGCGACACGACGGCCATCGGCTACGCCCACGACAAGGCCAACCGAATGACCAGCTACGCCGGCAACACCGTGCGCTATGATCTTGCAGGGAATCAGACCAATGCATATTCCGTCAATCTACTGGCGAGCTACACGCTCGACTACAACCATTTCAACCGTTTGACGAAGGTTAGTGAGGAGTTCGGCACATCCCTGCGCAAAGCGGCCTTCACGTACGACGCCCTGGGCCGGCGGATCCAGTTCGCCAACGACGTTACCGGTGAGACGATCCGTTACTACTACGACGGCGCCAACGAGGTTGTCGAGCACGACACGTCGGGCAACCGCAGCCGATACTACGTCCACGGCATCAGCTACGTGGATGAACGTCTGATGATGTACAGCGACGAGGCCGACCGGCCCTATTACTACACGCTCGACCGGATGTACAACGTTCGGAGCGTGGTCGATCGCGCCGGGGCGATCGTGGAACGGTATGCGTACAATCCCTACGGGCGTCCGCAGATCCGCGAGAGCGCCGGCCGCGGCGACATGGACAACAACACGGACATCACCGGGGCGGACACGACCCGCTATACGGGCGCGTTCAACGGCACGGGCTGGGACCCGCGTGCCGACATGAACGACGACGGTTCGGTGGACGGTCTCGACAACGCCCCCTACGGCACGGCGCTGACGACATGGAAGGAAACGAGTCCGCTCGTGAGCTGGCCTTTCAGCCGAGTGGACAACCCGTTCATGTTCCAGGGTCGGCCGCACATGGCGATCGACAGTGTGTCCACGGCGCGGGGCGAAGGCAAGCTCATGCTTAACGACCACCGGGGGAGAATCAGTGACCCTCTCACCGGGCGGTGGTTGACCAGAGATCCGATCGAGTACGGGCATCGGGCAGCCAGATCCTATGTTCCGGGGCAACGCACGATTCCGAGCGGAGATGCAGATGACATCAATCTCTTTTCGTTGTTGGATCTGTTGCCTACATCCAACAGCGATCCTTCAGGCCTTGCGGCGGTCGAATGCCCGGGATGCTGCGCCGGATGCTGGTCGGAATCCGGCCATACGATCTCTGTGCCGCGAGCGACTTGGACCGCACAACTGGGGCTATGCAGTTGTCAGGACAGCAGAAACTGTACATACCTTACACGTCTGGTTAGCACTTTCAGCTATAACGTTTGCCGGACAGAATTTATCAGCACGACGTCAAATTCTATCTGGGAATATCGCGAGTCATTGAACACGGTGCACCATTATGAATTGGCCGTAAACACCATCGGCAATACAAAAGGGCAGGGCGGTCACACACAATGGTCTTGGTGTGTGGACGATGCCTTTATTGACAAGTACTTCGAAGACGCGGATAGCACATGCGGTACAGGAAATCCCGACTTCTTCTGCCGACGAATACCAGAGGATATTGAAGATATCGTAGGTGGATTGCTGCCTCATAACGGGAGCGTTCGTAATCTACACGTTGTCTGGAAAAGATGTTGCGGAAGTCCTCCGTGCACTCAAATGATAAGGACCGGCCTCATACAACCCGGTTGCGCCGGTGCCGGAGTGACTCAAGAATTTTCTGAAACTTCACTTTGTCCATGCAGTTTTGGCGCTCCTCTCTACAGAAAGTACGCTTGTTTTCCGGGCGACGTTGTGGTTCATACGGCATCGGGGACCAAGGCACTCTCGGAGCTTGCGGAGTCCGATTCGATCACGCTGCCGAAACTGGACAATGTCGAGCGCGCGAGTTGTGCAGACATCGACGCGATCGAGCGACATGAAGGTCGGTTTGAAATGTGGGAACTCACGGTTGGACAAGAAACCCTTCAAGTCGTGAAGGGGCATCTCATTCTTCGTGCTGACGGCAAATGGATTCCAATTGAGATGTTGAAGTCGGGAGATGATGTCAGGACACTGCGCGGCAATGCCGTCGTCTCCGCCGTGAAACCGATTGGTTTTGTCGAGTCCGGCACGGTATACAACGTGAAAGTCAAGAATCATGAGTCCTATGCAGTTGGTGAAATGGGACTGGTCGTTCGTGATTGGTAGTTTCCGGGATGCATAGGAATACAACGATGTTGTTTAGACAATAGGAAAGCGCACAACCTAACTAAGAAAGCCTAAGAGGCATTGTTCTTATATGTGTCTCTTAGGCTTTTTATTGCGCAGACTTACATCGATTGAACGACGTCAGTCCACTTGGCGATCGGAACTGTTAATAAGTCGTTGATAAACGGATTGTTGGTGGTGACAATGACTTATGAGGGAAAGTCGAGACTGTCACTTCTTTGTCCATGCGGCTTTTTCTTTTATTCTTGTATCATTTCAGGCTAAATGATAACATTTTTGTTGAGTGAAGCTCTATCTCGGTGAGCGGGCTGGAGTCCGAAAGTTAGCCGGAGGCTTTTGGCATGATGTTTTCGAGGCAGACAGCGATTGTCCTCCAGGCGCGCGGACTGAGATCAGGTCCGTCTCTTTTGAGGCCGGTTCCAGCTTTGTTGTTGCCATGCGCATCCAGGTTATTCGCATTGCTATAGGGATGTCATTCGAAGCGCAGGCACGACGATTCGGTTAGAAGCGTGTTTATCGACACATTGTGCCTGTGAAGCATGATGTCATGGGCGTGACTTCAAGCTGATCGTGGAATCGCTTGACAGAAGGCCGGTGTTATGACACTTGAGCTGCCGCGCGTTGCGATCATCGGTTCCGGTTTTGGCGGATCGGTGATGGCCTGCCGGCTTGCGGAATCGGGACGCTTTCGAGTCGAGGTGTTCGAACGTGGACGCCGATACGGCCGACATGAATTTCCGCGTCGGCCCAATGAGTTCGCTTCCGCGTTCTGGGATCCCGGTGACGGGATGTTCGGATTGATCGAATACCATTCGTTTGATCGCAGTCATATCGACGTCGTCACGGCCAGTGGCCTCGGAGGCGGCTCCCTGATTTATTCCAATGTGCTGTATCGTATGCCTGCGGCATTTTTCTCGGATTGGCCCGGGGGCGTTACGCGCGAACTGCTTGATCCATATTACGATCGAGCGCTCGCGATGCTCGAAGCGAAACCTTACCCCCTCCATGATGTCGGTTCTCCATATGCCAACACGCCGAAGTCCCATGCGCTTGCGGAGGCCGTCTCGCGCATTCGAGCGAGTTCGGGGTTCCAGTTACCGGTTCGGCTTGAACGTCCGCCGCTGGCGATTCAATTCGCTGATCAACCCGATGACCAACCCGGTGACGACCGCACCAATGCCCAGGGAATTCCGCAAACGACGTGCGTTTTGTGCGGTGAGTGTAACATCGGTTGCAACACGCATGCTAAGAATACGCTTGATTTGAACTATCTCGCTCGGGCTCAGCAACACGATGTGACCATGCGCCTGCAGCGCGAGGTCTGTGAAATCCGGCCGCGCCCCGTCGGCGGCTATACAATTGTTCATCGTGATCCGCAGTTCTCGCAGCATTGCACCGATGATTATGATATTGTTGTGATCGCGGCCGGTTCGCTGGGGTCGACCCGTCTTCTGCTCCAATCGCCGAAACTTAAGTTGAGCAATGCGCTCGGGAGTCTCTGGTCGCCCAACGGAGATCTTCTGGCGTTCGTCGCCAACGCGGCCCGTCAACTCCAACCGACACGAGGGCCCGTCATTACGAGCGCGGCCGTCGTGGACACGGGGCCGTTGCAAGACGGATTTCCGGCAGGCCTTTGGATTGAAGACGCAGGCTATTCCAACCTGTTCGCCTGGTACATTCGCGGTTTGCTGGAGCATAATTCGGTCCCCGTCTTGAAGCGGGCGTTTCGCTATTTGCTTGGTTGGTTTTCGGGCAATGGTGAAAGAAACCTCGGCAGCGCTCTTTCGGAAGTTGTTTTTTCACGAGCCGATTGGACGGACACTTCGATGCCGATCCTGGGCATGGGGAGGGACCGCTCGACAGGAAAGCTGAAACTGCGGCCTGGTAAGCGAGGCCGGCCTGATCATCTTCATCTCGATTGGCGCATTGGCCCCAGCCGCCTCCATTATCAACGCATGCGCAGCGCAATGAGATGCATCGCAAATGCATTGAACGGAACGTTCATCGAAAACCCGACGAGCGCTCTGAATCGGTACATTTCAGTGCATCCCATCGGCGGTTGCCCTATGGCGGACTCTCCCTCCGACGGCGTTGTCAGCGCTCGAACGGGTCAAGTCTTCAATTGTCCCGGATTGTATGTGATGGATGGCAGCATTCTCCCGACGTCGGTCGGACCGAATCCGTCACTGACCATCGCCGCGATTGCCGAACTCTATGCCGAGAGGCTATTGCAATGACTGTACCCACTCTACCTGCGATCTTGTTGCGCAAACTGTGCCTTCTCACGGCCGTGGTCAACATGGCGGGGAATGTCATCATCGTCTTTTTCCACCGGCCCATTTATACATGGCTGGGTGTTCCCTTGCCCGTCGACATGTACCATTTCCTATTGGAATCCGTGCTTTCATTTACGATTGGCGTGGCCGCTTTGCTGGTTTTTCTGCATCCTGATCGGGCCATCGGGCTGCTGAAGATCTGCATCATCGGAAAGGGCGCATACGCGGTTGTCACGTTCACCTTCTTTGCAGTCGGCCGCTTGCATTGGTTCCCGCTTCTTTACGCCGCATGGGATGCGGTCTTCGTCCTGATCTTCTTTCTCTATTGGATTCAGCTTGAGTCTTCTGACCTCTTGCAGTTGGAACACCAGACGATGGCGGGGCTCAAGCGCCCGAATAGCAATCGCGCCCTAATCATCGGCTTCTCGTTGACCGGCAACGGCGCCAAGGCAATCGAATGTCTGACCGAGGGTTTGCGCACAGGCGGATATGAAGTGGATACGATCTCGCCGACACCATACGACAAGATCTATCGCTTTCCCATGTCGTTCATTGAATTTGTAAAGATCATATTAAGGGCATTTGTACGTGCTCCCACGCGCATTCAACCTGTTGAAACGCCGAATGACGATTACGACCTTGTCATCGTCGAGTCACCCACCTGGCTTTTGGGCATGGCGGCTCCGGTCGAAGCGGTTCTTCAGGACCCTTCGAACCGTCGACTCTTTTGCGGACGAGATGCAGCCGCACTGGTTGTCTGTCGAGGCGCCTATCAGCGGACTCGGGCCATGATCGTTCGGCACTTGGAGCGTTGCGGGGCGAATGTCGTCGCCGCGCGATCCTGGACGCATCAAGGTTTCGAACCCCGCCGCCTTATGTCGCTTTGGTTCTATTTGATTTTCCGGCGAGCGGGCGTGCCGCCGCTGCTGGCGGAGCCGCGCTATGGGCTTTCGGACAAATCATTGAGTGAAATCAAAATATACGGGCAAAGTCTCGCCCGGCGCACGCGTTCTCGACTCGACTGGACCTTGATCAATCCGGAGGAGTCGTGATGTTCGACGAACCTATCTTGACGGACTTGTTCGATCTGATCAGCCTTGCGCCGAGTCGTCTCGGGTATTCCATCACGCTTCTCGCCTTTCTGTTTATGGTGAATTATCTGCTGCGTACGGCGTATATGAATACGGGAACCTGTTCTCGTTTGGTGCACATGCTCGTGTGTACGCTGACGCTCCTGCCGGCGATCTGTCTGGCTTTCATTCTCTTTCTGGCCGCATACCGACATCCGGATCGTGCATGGATCAATCTCGCGATTGCCGCCGCATTGTATTTGCCGTGGGCCTTGGGCGGCGCGATCACCCGATTTGCTCGAGCGGAAACTGAAGGCGCGGACGTCGGATGGTTGACCATGGGTGCGCTAATCACATTCCCCGCAGGTTTGATCGCTGCCGTATTGTTGGGTGAGTAAGTGATATTCAAAAAGGGAGACGCCGAATAGGAAAGGGTAGCAACGATGTCAGACATTCGCTATGTGTGCATGTCGGATCTACATTTTGGGGCGGATACCAGCGTACTCACGTCCCTCGGTCCCGATGGCAAGACTCCAGATCCAAGCAAGGCCAATAAGGTTCTGGTTCAAATGGTCGAATGTCTCAAGTCCGTCGTCGGCCAGAATGAATCCGATCGCAAGCCGACGCTCATCTTAAATGGAGACATTCTTGAATTGGCGCTCACGACGACGAATGTGGCCGCCATGACGTTCGAACGATTTCTGGAATTGATTTTTCCAAAGGGCGAGCGCCCTCTCTTCGACAACAAGATCTTCTTCCTCCCGGGCAATCACGATCATCATCTCTGGGAGAGCGCCCGCGAGACACAATATCTGAAACATATACGCTCGCTCGGTCCTGTTCTCCCGATCCCCTGGCATGGCACGAACATGCTTGTCGAACACGACACCAATCAACTCCCGTCAAGGTTTCTGACCACCCTGATTCAAAGATATCCTGGTCGAAGCGGCATTTTCGTCGCCTGCGCCTATCCCAATTTTGCCGTTCGCGCGAAAGGCGGAAATCGATGCGTCATTTTCCACCACGGTCATTTCGTGGAACGGATCTATCATCTCATGAGTATCCTCAAGACGCATTTGATTCCCAATAGTCAAAAGCCAAAGGATATATTTGAAATCGAAGCCGAGAATTTTGCATGGATCGATTTTTTCTGGTCGGCGCTGGGGCGTTCCGGTCAGGTCGGTAAAGACGTGGACATGATCTACACCAAACTGCAGAACCCGGATGCCTTGAAGAAATTGATTCAGAAGGCGATTCTCAAGAATATGGCCGGTGCTATTCGTGACTTCAAGACCAGGAAAGAGGTGGAGACGGTCATCGAAACGCCCTTTGTCGGGCCGAGGGCGGAGAAGCTAATTGACTTGGCCATCGAGCGTATTATCGAGGAAATCGTCGGAGCGATCGTTGACAAGATGATCGGGCGAGAAAGACGTCAACCGACTGATTTTGGCCCGGCTCTGGAGAAAGGCCTTCGTGAGTACGTTGAAGAGCCTTTGCATCGGCAGTTTGCAGATGAATACAAGCGGGTCCACAACGCGAAGCCGCCCCGGGATTTGACATTTGTATTCGGACACACGCACAAGCCGTTCGAGCGGAGGATCAAGTTCAAAAACTACGGGAATACGCCGGTCGGCGTTTACAACACCGGTGGCTGGGTCGTTGACTCTGAACAGACCGAAGAAGTTCACGGCGGAGCGATCTTGTTGTTCGATGAAGATTTGAATGCGGCGTCGCTCAGGATGTACAACGAGCGGAAGGCTCTGAAAGACTATGTCGTGGAAGTCCATGCTCTGACGGACAATCCGTTAAAGAAGCGAATCCGCAAACTTGTGGGGGACGGCAAGGCCGGTCCGTGGGCCAAGTTTTCGAAGACTCTGGGAAAGGACGTTCGTGAACGCCGGAAGCTGATACGTCACAAAATACAGCGTTCGTAGGAAGGATTCAGCCGGCGGTTCTTATTCAAGTCCCTCTGGTGGCGACAAGGAGGTCGGCTACGTGTCATTAAATGACTTATTGATAATCTCTTACAGAGTCTACCCAGCTGGAATATCCGGACAAAACGATTCATCTTTTGGTCGATTTTGGGGAGGGGGCGTCCGGATGCGACGATTCCTTAACCATTTCTTAACATTTACAATTTTTGAGTGGGCGATAGAATGCAAGTTTGGAGTTAGTGCTGATTCAGGTTCGTAATCCGTGAATGAATCTCTATTGACTCATTGGCGGTTTATCGGGCCATGCTGCCTGTAAGCGGCTTGTGCTAGGTCGCCTTTCGTGTGAGGCGCAGGTCTGCTTCATTACCGCCACGGATGGCACAGCAACTGGGCCTCGTGATGCGGTCCCCAAGTTTACACCAAATGAAAACGACTGAGTTAGAGGAGCGGACGGCTAAGCTCAATTTGGATGAGATTGAGCAAGAGGTGACGGAATGCGATCGGCAGGCCTATTTCCAGATTGTATCCACCAGCCTCACACCCGAGCAGGAAGCCCGAATCCTGGAGCCAGGGCAGGTTTTTCCTAAACAGGACTCGGTTCTCGCAGTCCATTGGCATCCGGAGTTCGTGCCGATGGATTTGATCCAAAAGCGAATCAACACGCTCTTCCCCAATCGCCGCGAGGAACTGATCATCCCGACCCAGCATAACGTCCTGATGACGTTCGGGAATTATTCGGGTGTTGAAATTGATTGTTACTCCGCCAGTTTCAATCGGAAAGTCCAGTTGCTGGTTCACTTCGCGGAATCGAAGTTGGAGCAGGCGGACGTTTTGAAGGCGATGCTCCTGCACACCTTTAAGTACCGCTCCAGCCAGCTGTTCGAGTTTATTGACTCGATTCTGAATCCCAAGTTCAGAAGTCGGGTTGAACAGGCTGCGGCCAAGGTGGGCGCGACGGATGAACTGATCCGCTTTGTCCAAATCCACGTCAAGAAGATCAGGACACTGATCGATCAGCATGACGCAGATACGCCTCCGGATATGCTAAAAAACAAGCTGATTCGCAACTACTTTAATACGCTTCGCGGGCAGTACCCGGACAGCCTGATCGATCGGGCCCAGGTTTTTCTTCGAGCGATCAAGAAGCGAGTCAAGGTCGACTTCAAGCTGTCTTACTTCTATCACACTGAAGAAGTGATCGAAGAAGTGCGGAGCTTAGGTGGGGGAATTCTGGTGCCTCACCCCGAGCAGTTCTGGCCGATTCTCCTTGCGGACTACGACGTGGACGGCATCGAGGTATGGAATCCCCAATCTCAGGAGTACACGGCCTTCCTGATCAACGTGGTCGGTCAACAGAACAAGACGCGTCGGCGCGGACGGCGTCCGTTGCTGGTTTTCATGGGCGACGACACTCATTTCGGCGAGAAGGTTTTGGAGCCGGAGCATCAGGATGTGGAGAAGGCAAATCGGGAAATCGGTGTTCAACCTGCGTGGGACGATCTGGCGATTTGCAAGAGCATGATCATCGCAAACGTCGATCGCCAGAGCCAGATTAGAGAATACAGAAGTCGTTTGGACTCGTAAGAGGCGTTGCCGAGGCAGTATCATGGCAGGACCATCGGACAAATTTGAATATGAGTCGATGCAGGACCAGGAGACGATCACCTCTTACATGAAAGCGCTCGTCGACGGTTTGTCGAAGGGCAAAATCTCGTTGGCCTCCAATGGCTCGGAGGTGCTCTTGACGCCGAAAGGCCTGATGCGGTTCAGCATCGAGGCGAAGCGCAGTGACAGCCGTTCACGCTTTACAGTCAAAATCAGTTGGCGAGAAGAGGAGCAGCCGGAAGACGACCTGGAGATCGAAGTCTCACATACGCCGAAGTCTTCCTAGGAGCACTGGATGCTTCCGTCCAAGGGGATCGCCAACAATTTTCGCTTCATGGTTGTGCAGGTGACGAAGCAGCTCGAGCATGCGCTGCATCTTCTCGACGAACCCACGGCTCAAATCAGCAAGTCTTTCCTAAACGCCGACGATTACATCGACAACCAGAAAAGCAGAATCGAGACGGAATGTTTTTCGTTCGTACGATTCAATCGCGAGGCCGACGATCGCGATGTGGACTTCATCCGTGCCATCAACGTGATTACCGGAAATCTCGAGCGGATCGCAGATTTCGCCGTGAATATCGTCAACCAGGTCAGGTTTCTCGGTGATCGAAAAGTCCTCGAAGACACCGACCATCGAGCCTACTTCAGCCTGCTCCTCAAAGGAATGGACCTGATCTGCAATGCCCTGTTTGAAAGGGACTCGTCTTTGGCCCTTGAAATCTGTCGAGCCGAGGACGAACTCGACAAACTCTATCATGACGATTTTCAACGCATCCTTTCGGCTTTGCGCTCTTCCGAGGACGTTGGAGAACTGGTCACGCTATTGTTTATTCTGCATTACCTTGAGCGGATGGGTGACGCGCTCTTGAATATCGGCGAGGCCATTCTCTTCGCGGTGTTGGGCGAGCGGCTGAAGATCCGGCAATACAGGGCGCTTGACGCGGCGATTTCCTCCACGACAACGATAGAGAGGCCCCTGTCTGAGGTCGAGATTGCCTCGATTTGGGGCACGCGTTCCGGTCTCCGAGTCGGTGTGGTTCAGGATCACGAGGATTCCGGCGCGACCACCAAGGTGTTGTTCAAAGGAGGCAATCCCGAAAAGCTGCAACAGGAAAAGGAGAATCTGGAGCGTTGGGGTCAAATCGCGCCCGGGCTTGTGCCGGAAGTGGTGGAGTATCGGCGCAAAGGTCGTGATGCGGCATTGCTACTCGAATATATCGACGGTAACACCGTACAAGACGTGGTTCTTAACGCCGAAGGCGACATATTACAGAAAATACTCGCCCGTATTGAGGAAACGGTTCGAATGATGTGGACCGAGACACGGCAGGAACAACGCGTCAACGGCCATTATCTCCAGCAATTAAGGGATCGTATCGACGATGTCGCACGCCTGCACTCTTTCATTGAAGATGAAAACATATCGATCGGGGAGTTGAACGTTCCTTCTCGGGAGCAATTGCTCGATGCGGCGAATGAGATCGATGCTGAAACGGATGCGCCTTTTTCCGTCTTTATCCACGGTGATTTCAACCTGGACAATATTATTTACAACCGCCAAAACGATACGCTGCATTTGGTCGACGTTTATCGTTCACGTGACATGGATTATGTTCAGGACGTCTCCGTGTTTCTCGTTTCATGTTATCGTCTGCCCGTATTCGAGCAGGACATCCGGCGAAATCTGGAAGCGCTGTCTTCCGAGTTTCTTGGTTTCGTTCGATCCTTTGCCAGAGAGCAAGGTGACGCAACGTTCGAGGCTCGCCTTACTCTCGGTTTGGTGCGTTCGTTTATTACCTCGATGCGATTTGAGTTAAACCGGGGTTTTGCGAGGTCCATGTACGATCGGGCGATCCTGCTGTTGACGACGTTGATCGACCACAAAGGCAAATCCTTGGAATCATTCGATATACCCGACGGGGTCTTGGCATACTAAGGGGATTCTGAGAAGAATGAGCGATCGCAAGCGAAACATCCGCATCGGTGTCGTTGGTGTGAAGGAAGGCTGGTCGTCGGAACGACTCGCCGATGTTATCCGGGAGAAGACGGGTTTCCACTGTTTGATCGATCTCGGGAATGTATCGTTCGACCTGACGAACAATCATGTCTTGCATGAGGATACGGATTTGTCTTCTCTTGACGCCATTATCGTCAAGAAACTCGGCCTTACTTACCGCCCTGAGATGAGGGATCGCCTGGAGGTATTACGATTTCTTCACGAACGCGGCGTGCGAGTTTTTTCCAAACCGAGCGCGATCATGGGATTGCTGGATCGCCTGAGCTGCACGGTCACTCTCCAACTCGGCGGCATCCCGATGCCCGAGACCGTCGTGACTGAGAACATCGACCTGGCTGTGGAGGCGGTGTCCAGATTCGAAAGAGCCGTCTTGAAGCCGTTGTTTACTTCCAAGGCGAGAGGAATGTGTGTTGTTGAGCCCGACGACGATCGCCGCGCAGCAGTCGAAGCCTTTCGCGACGCCGGAAATTCCGTCATCTACATTCAAAAGATGGTGCCGTTGCCGGGAAGTGACCTCGGTGTCGTTTTCCTCGGAGGTGAGTATATAGGCAGTTATGCTCGCGTGGCGCACGGAACCTCCTGGAATACATCCACTCACCACGGCGGCAAGTACAGGAATTGCAAACCGGAGGGCCCGATCATCGACATTGCACACAGGGCACAAGCCCTGTTCGGATTGGATTTGACATGTGTCGACGTCGTCGAGTCTCCCACGGGCCCCTTGGTTTTCGAAGTCTCCGCCTTTGGGGGATTTCGCGGCCTCCTTGAATCCGACGACATCGATGTCGCGGAGAAATACGTAGACTACGTTCTGAGAGAACTCCATTATGATGACTGAACATGCGACTCTTCGCGGATGGGCCGAAGGGTTCTTGGGTCAATATTCGGCCGATTGCAAACTGTATCTTCGGTTTGACGACTGCACGATCTACGTTCAGTCGAATTCAAAGCGCCTGATCGAGGAACTGACGGATTACTATGGGGGTTTTGTCGCGAAGGAGAGTGCTGATCCTGGTATTCACGTCTATCTCCTCGAGGCTCCTGAACAATCCATCGATTTGCCGTTCACGGCCTATCCGCCCGGGCCGGGAAAAACACGGATCAAGGACGAGTATGTCGACTTTCCTGACGGCCGGCTCTTGCGGAAAAGACTTACGCGTATGGTGTTTCTTTTCGGCGGAGAGCACAACATTGCCGTTGGCCCCTGTTTGGAAAACAGCAATCAGGCTGTAAATTTCATCAACAACCGCTTTATTCAGAGCGTGCTTGATCGCGGCTACCTGCTTTGCCACGCGGCGGCGGTCGCTCGGCAAGGACGGGGCATCGCGCTGGCCGGTTTCTCAGGACGCGGCAAGTCAACGCTCGGGCTTCATATCATGGGGCAAGGCCTCGACTTCGTATCCAACGACAGATTGATGATAAAGCGTCATACCGGAAAAGTGCGAATGCTGGGTTTGGCCAAGCTGCCGCGGATCAATCCTGGAACGATTCTGAACAACCCGCGTCTCGGCGTGTTGATCACTGAGGAAGAACGCCTTCACTTTGAGCAATTGTCCTCGGAAGAACTGTGGGAGCTTGAGCAGAAATATGACGCGGACGTTGAGGAGTGCTTTGGCCCGGGGAGAATCAGTCTGGCGTCGAACATGGTTGGCGCCATGATACTGAACTGGAATCGCGAGGGAGGGCCGGCGCAGTTTTCGAAAGTCGAACTTCGAGACCGACGCGACCTTTTAGAGGCGTTGATGAAACGCCCCGGCGTTCACTACTATTCGGGCCCCGGAAAAACGGAAACCGACATTCCCGAAGCACACTACCTCGAGTTATTGGAAGGTGTCCCGGTCATGGAAGCTTCGGGCGGGGTCGACTTCGAGGCGGCCAAAGCGGTTTGTCTGGACATGTTGGGGGTTGGCGACATCGATTCAGTTGCAATCGAGTCTCGTGAAATCTAGAATGAATTACCGTGAATGGTGACCGTCGTTGACGAACAGAACATTGGAAGGGTTGGTCATGGAAAGCAATGAAATCAGAGTCAAGAATGAAGTCGCCTTAAATGAGGCCGTCTCTTATCTCGAGGGCATCGTGAGCAGCCTGAAGCAAGGCCGGATTTGTGTTCAGCATGGTGAGGAATCACTCGTTTTCGAGCCGAAGGAACTGGTCAGAGTTGAAGTCAAGGCCAGGAAAAAGCAGCACAAGGAGTCGGTTTCACTCAAGCTCAGTTGGCGACTTCAACCGGAACCCCATACGGATGAGGCAGGTCTGAAAATCTCGGCCGAAATACCGCCGTCGGCCCCGGCAGAACCTCAGGAAGTGCCAACGTCTCCGTGATTTCCCAGGATTGATCATCACAAACTCGTTCGACTGAAGTCCGGTCAGGCGATCACTTCGACAAAAGATGTTCTTGGCCGGTGGGGGGGGAAGTGTCATCGTTTAAACAACGACTTTTCTCCCTGCGACAGGGCGACTGATGGAAGCATCGATCAAAGCAGCCGTCCAGGCATGGCTGACGGATTCGGCCATTGCGGATAGGGACAAGCACGAGATTCGCGAGCTTGTTGATTCCGCAAATGAACCGGAGTTGATCGATCGCTTCTATCGCCATTTGGAGTTCGGCACCAGTGGCATGCGAGGCGTCATTGGGTCGGGTTTCAACCGTATTAATCTTTATACCATCGGGGCCGCGGCTGAAGGGATTGCCCGCTATCTATGTGATCTGAATGGGCCGACCGCCAAGGAAGGGATCGCGATCGCATATGACTCACGCCGAATGAGCGATGCTTTTGCCGTCCGTGTGGCTGAGGTCATGGCAGCACATGGCATCGTGACCCATTTGTTCGATGAGCTGCGGTCCGTGCCCGAGCTGTCTTTTGCCATACGGCATCTGGGCTGCATCGCAGGAATCGTCATTACAGCCAGTCACAACACGGCGGATTACAACGGCCTGAAGGTCTATGGCGCCGACGGTTCCCAGGTGACGCCGCCGGTCGACCGGCAGATGATGGAACGGGTCCGATCCATCAAGGCGTTTTCTGAGATCAGCTTCATGAACATCGAAGAGGCGAAGGCCGGTGGATTGATCAAGACGATCGGTCGGGACGTCGACGAGGCCTTTCTGGAGGAAGTCCAGAAAACTTGCCTCAATCCGGATGTCTGCAGCGCACGAGGACGTGACCTCAAGATTGTTTATACGCCGCTTCATGGAGCCGGACGCAAGCTTGTGAGACAGGCTTTGATACGGCGTGGGTTTGAGAAGGTCATCGAACTGCCCGAGCAGGCGGAGCCCGATGGCAATTTTCCGACGGTCACTGCGCCGGACCCCGAAAAACCTTCGTCGCTTGAATTGGCCATACGTTTGGCGATCAAACGCGATGCCGATTTGGTACTCGCCACGGACCCCGACGCGGACCGTCTTGGAGCTGCGGTCCGTAAGTCAGGCGAGGAATTTTTCGTGCTGACCGGCAATCAGATCGGCGCGCTGATGACCTACTACATTTGCGAACAGCGCCGGCGGCTGGGCCGTTTTCCGGAGCATGCCGTGATGTTCAGCACGATCGTCTCGGGCGATCTGATGAAAGACATCGCACGAGACTACGGCGCGGAGGTTATCGAGACGCTTTCCGGCTTCAAGTGGATTGCCCGGAAGCTCGGTGAGCTTGAAAGGGCATGCGATGTTCGCGTTCCCGGCCGCAGTTTCCTCTTCGCTGCCGAGGACACGTGCAGCTTCATGCCCGGCGATTTCGTGCGTGACAAGGATGGAATCACCAGTGCCGCGATCGTCGCGGAGGCCGCCGCATTCGCGACAGATGAATACGGAGGCCTGTATGCCATGCTTCAACATATCACGGCGCGCTACGGTCAATACTATGAGGCCTCCGGCAGCACGGTTTTGCCCGGACGTGAAGGGGCGGCGCGAATGGCGGCTTATATGGAATCGTTCCGCAAAGAGGCGCCTCGAACAATCGCTGGTCGTCAAGTGATGCGGATCGGTGATTTGATGAGCGGAGAAGTCCAAGAGATCGAAACGGGTGGTGTTGTTTACCGATATGATCTTCCGCCGAGCAACGTTGTCATCCTGCGGCTGGAGGACGGCACGAAAGCGTTCATTCGCCCCAGTGGAACGGAGCCAAAGATTAAGTTCTACGTCATGGCGAAGGAGCCTTCGAAGAGCGCGGGGGTTTCTTCAGATTCTGCAAGCAAAAGGGTCTTATCCGTCCTTGCCGCGTTACAAGAACAGGTCGCCTGACATGTTCGCTCGACCGTCGGATGGACCCAATCGGTACACAGGCGCGTGTGCTCAGAAGCGGCGAGGTTCGCGGCGGCAGCAATTGCCCGAATCAGGGCAATCCTGAATGGCAAAAAAGACGCTTCCCAATCTCTTTCCTGATCGTTATCCTTTTTCCCTTAGACTCTCTTTTCTCAACTGGGGTCCGGGCGGTCGTCCTGGACGGCAGCCCGGACCCAATGCTTAAATCACGTCTTTCCCCTCCGATTGCTCGCTGGATTTAGCGTCAATGGTTTCGCCTCTCAAGTTGAACCGGGAAATCACAGCAGTTCCTGCGAAAATAACACCGCTGACACTTAGAATTAGATGTTGCCTGTCATATTCATCAACAGTGTCCCGCATGCTGTCTTGTCCTTTGGGTCGCTGATCGTCGCATTCTTTAAGTGCTCAGCCGATTCGGATGCAGCTCCCGCATTGTCATCGCATCGCCTCGTCCGGCAATGCAAAATGAAATCAATTTCCAGTAAGGATTCTGTTAACAAGCGCGGGAAGTTATTCGGACCTGAATAAGTTGTGGAAAGCAATCGGGCTTAGCGCAATCTAAACAGGATCTTCACAATTATTGCCGCGTGGATTTCTTATCATAAGAACTTGCTTGGACGGCTTCACTCTGAAAAGAGACAACCGTAAAAATCATTCGCTCTTCAAATAAACAGCAGCTAGGTTACTGGATCATGCAAAAGGCTCTGGTTCATTCGCAGCTAGTCGGGGACCGTAAAACAGGCGGGGAAACAGTCAATCCTGTCAGCCGATGGCGCACGACCTATTTCGTCGTTAACATCTTGTACGGCTGCCTGATTACAGGCACCCTGGCTTTTCTCTTGGTGTTAGCGCTGACTTGAGCAAATCAAAACACGTTCGTCGGTCATGCGATCCTTTGTCCGCAAATCGTCGGCAGCAGGCATCGGCCAGGAAAGCTCGACGCGCCTCATCCGTTCGAACGGCCGCGTCTTTATGCGCTGACATCATTCGGGCGTCATTGATCATGGCCTCCGTGCGGACCTACTTGAGACGGTCCGTCAACCAATGCTTGGCAGCTTTCCATTCGAGTTGAATCAGTCTGCGCGATCCGCCCATGACTTCAGCAACCTCCGCGACGGATAGCCCGCCGAACAGACGCATCTCTGCGATTTGTGCATGTCGGGCGTCGAGCCGGGCCAGATCCTCGATCGCCTCATGAAGTGCCAGAGTGTCGAGTGTCACATCACCCGCCGGGGCGATCACCCCATCCGGATCGAGCGGAACGCGCTGAGCCCCGCCTCCCCGTTTCGCAGCCCCAAATGCCCGGGCATGACTGATCAAGACCTGTCGAATCGCCCGAGCGGCGATGGCAAAAAACTGGTTTCGGTTTTTGCACATCTTTGGATCGGCGACTTTGTCCGCGAGGAGTTTGAGATAGGCTTCATGAACCAAGGCCGTGGGCTGCAATCTTCGCCGTTTGATTGCATTCATTAAGTATACCTGATTGCCCGACGGTGGTATTTCCCGATTTCCTGCGCGGACCCGGGCCGTCCTGCGCATCCCAATGAGTACGGGGGACATCTTTTCCATCACCGATTGGGAGGCTAAAAAAATGAGAAAATGCGTCATTGGGGCAGCGGCTGGGTTACAGCTTTTTCTGAGTCATTCGGCTGTCGCGCAAGTTGCGATGAGCAGCGAGTTTACATATCAAGGCCAACTCAAGGCCGACGGATCGCCCGTGAATGATCTGGCGGACTTCGAATTCAGCCTCTGGGATTCGGACCTCGGAGGGAGTCAGGTGGGGAGTCTCGTCCAGGCCCATAACATCGACGTCGTGGACGGGGTGTTCACTGTGGTCCTCGATTTCGGCGTGATGGCGTTCAACGGTGATGCCCGTTGGCTGGAAGTGGACGTCCGCAGTCCGGCGGGGGTCGGTGGATTCGCGACGCTGAGCCCTCGGCAGTCGCTCAGTGCCGCGCCGTATGCCCTGCAAACGCGCGGGCTCTTCGTCGACGACCAGCAACGCGTCGGTATCGGCAACGTGTCGCCGCAACATCCGCTTTCGGTCGGCGAGCCGACGGCCGATGTGGGAGGTGTTGACGCGCGTGTGTATTCGACCGGCAATCCAAACTGGAACGGCGCGGCGGCGATGGGCGGCCCGACGAACTCCGTCATCCTCGGCGAACTCTTAGGTGTCGCCACGATCGGCGGCCATGACGGCCAGTTGAGCTTCTGGTCGGACTTGTCGATCAACCCCTTCGGCAATGTCGGCATCGGGGGAGTGACCGATCCCCGTTTTCCATTGCACAACGCGGGAGATTACTACGGCAAGGGACACATCATTCTATACGCTTACGAAGGCGAGGGCGCCAACGGGACCGCGTACGTGCAAGCGCGCGACGACTCGGGTGTTTCCGATATCGCCCTTCAACTGAGGACGCAAACTGCGGGTACCCTCGTCGACGCCATGAATCTGTCCTCCAGCGGCAACGTCGCGATCGGTCACACGGCGGCACAGCATAAGCTGTCGGTCGGCGAGGCCACGGCGGACGCGATCAGCCTTCCGGCCGCGGGTTTGGGCTGTCAGTGTCTCGGCGACACAAACGGCGACGGACTACGCAACGGGGAAGACATCGCTTTGTTTGTCAGTTGCATTCTCAATGTCGGGTCATGTCAATGCGCGGACATCGACGGCATGAACGGTATTAACCTCGACGACCTCGATGCTTTTGTTGCCGATTTGTTGTCCGGAAGCGGATGTTCGTGACCGTTGCCCGCCTGGCTGATAACTGATTATTCTCTTCTGCGGCGAAGCAGAAGCGGCAATGCGCAGACAGCCAGCAGCGAAAGGGTGCCTGGCTCGGGGATTGTCGGGAACGTCAGATTGTCAAATCCGACGTTGGCCACGTCGCTGAAGATGACAAGGCGATGGATGTCGGGTGCAGAAACGCTAAGCGTTGTGCCGCCCAGATCAGCCTGATCATCGAAGTCGACCAATGAACCGCCGATGTTGAAAGCCTGCATGTGGATGTTGTTTCCGGCTGAAGGCGCCAGATCTCCCTGGATGGAGGCGGAACTGACCGTGACTGGCACGCCAATGTTGGTGGGATCGAAGAAATCCACGATGATCGCCTCAGAGAAGTCCAACTGTCCAAGATCATTGACACCTCCGATGCCGTTCAACTCGCTCGGTGCGTGGGCAACGCCCAGCTCGACCACCGCCACGTAGTTGGTTGTAAGCGAGCTGAACACGGCTCCGGTCGTAGGATGTAGCTGGTTTGAGAGTTGTGCGAATCCGGGGACGGGGCTGCCTGCGCTGCTGGCCATCGCTGACAGGCTATCAAAGTTGATGACCGTTCCGCGGGCCGGTTCGGCGAGAAGGCAGGGTAGGAACAACCAGGCCGATACGCCGACCCATGAGAGCTGCGAGACGCGCGGTGTCGATGCCTTTCTCTTCGAAATAACGGTTGTTTGTCTAATGGACTCCATGATCTCCTCCAACATTATGAGTTCACTTGCCATTTTGAATAAAGATGTTGTGGACTGACACAACGTCCATATTCGCCCTTCGAGACCTTTTCTTACAAGAACGAAAAGGACGCTCGTCGCCCGCCAGAATCTTTCCGATGGGCAAAAAAAAACACGTTGTCTTGGATGAAGGGGCCGTGGGCGAAATTATCGCGCTGGGGTGCTTGTTAGGCGGCGCCTTGCTTCTTGCGCAGCCGGAGTGTGATGGCCGCACTTGGTTGTGACGATCTTGTAAGCGCGCTCGATTAACCGGGTTGTTTCAGGCCGGCCGCCCTCCAGATCGGATGCCATGAGCGCTTCAGCCAGGGTAATAAGATGCACGGCAGTCTCGACATGGTCTGATGGGTTGTGCAATCGTGCACATTGAAGTGCCCGGTGTAAGTTGACGAGGCCCTCATCGCGCCGTCCGAGCGCGAACTGCGACTGTCCCAGCGCGGACCAGGAATGTGCGATGTCGCGCCCGCGTTCGAGCTGCCATTCGAAGAGACGCTGCTCGATATTCTGGCGAGCGACATGTTCCGCCTCGACGGCTCGGCCTAGTTTGATCAACAGCCTTGCCCAATGCGCCCTGGTCAGGGCGGTACGACGATCGCGCTCACCGTATGCCCGTTCGACCATGGGAAGCAGTCGTTCATACTCGCGAAGGGCTTTCTCTCGCCGTCCCGAGCTTTGATAGGCAAGAGCGAGTTGGCGTCCGGCGAGTAAGGTCACCCCGTGTTCTGCTCCGAGAGCGATCTTTGCGAGCTGTACTGTTTTTTCCAGGAGTCGGACAGCGTCCTCCCGATGTCCTGTGTAGTTGAGCATACGGCTCAAGTGTACTGCGTTCCTCAGTGTGGTCCTGTGGTCCGGACCCAACTGCGCCTCCAGCCTTGGCACGAGGCTTTCGGACAACGCTCGTGCCTCGCGCACGTCACCGAATCGATGGTAGATCGTGACCGCGAGTTCTACCGAAAACTCCAATGTGTCCCTGTCGTTTTTCCCGAGCGCAGATTCGGAGCGCTTTACGACGCTTTTGAGCAGTTGAAGTCCATCCGATTCGAAATCGAGATTCGACAAGTGATCCGCCAGTACGGCTTCCGCGCGGAGAGTCTGGCGATGTGTCGGCCCGAGAGTCTTTCGATACCAGCGTGCTGCGGCCCTTAGACCGGTGTCTGCCAGATGGTGCTCCGCGGCGTTGCTATAGCTCTTCGCCCGCTGAAACATCGCATCAATCTCGGTACGGCTCGGATTAGAACCGGCTTCCGCGGGCGTGACTTCGTCGCTCCATAGCTGAGGCGGCACGTGCGCGTGGTCGGCGGGCACACCCTGGTGCGTAAAGGCATGGAGGAGCAAGGCCCTCATCTCGCTTTGGATGGTTGGATGCCGGTCGAGTGTGTGCAGGCGATGCGCGCCTTTCTCGAGGACCTCGAGGAGGGAAACGTCTCTGCCGACAGCTCGTGGTTCAACTGACCGTAGCATCTCATCGAGAAATTTGATCGTGGCGGTCGCGTCTTCCACGGCGCGCTGCTTGGCTTGAACCTCCTGTCCGAGGCGCGAGGCGTACAGGCTGACCGAAAGGGCAATTCCCGCCAGGGCGAACAGTATCAAGCCGACACCGGCGGCTGCGACCCGATGTTGCCGTGCCATGCGTCCAAGTTGCTTTCGAAGCGTTGGTGGTCGTGCGACGATCGGCCGATCGTTTAAGTAGTCCTCGATGTCCTGGGCCAGCGCTGCGGCCGAGGCGTAACGGTCGGCTGGGTTGAGTGCGAGTGCGGTCTGAACAATGGCCTCGACGTCGCGGGAGACCTGTGCGGCTCGGGAACGAAGCTGGGCCGGCTCCGTCTGGAGCTTTGCGACGGCGTCGGGCGTAGGAAGCGCCGGCAGGTCGTGCGGCGTTTCGCCGGAGAGCAGTTCAAATAGGATAACGCCCAGCGCATAAACGTCGCTGCGCGTGTCGACCGCGGAATTGTGTCCGCGCGCTTGTTCCGGACTCATGTAGCGCAACGACCCGATGAGCTGTCCTTCGTACGTCAGATCGCGTGCGCCGGCAGGACGATCACTGCGGCGCGAGACGCCGAAGTCGATGATCTTGGGGACCCCATCGGCTGTCACAAGGATGTTCGCAGGTTTGAGGTCGCGGTGAATCACGCCGCGCTGATGCGCATGCGCGAGCGCGCGAGCGACCTGAGCAACGAGCGACAGTTTTTGACGATCGTTCCGGGACGAGGCAAATGAGCGAAGATCCACGCCCTCTACGAGTTCCATGGCAATAAACGCACGACGCTGTTCGCGGCCGGGCCAGCGTACACATGCGAAACCGGCATCGTAGATTCGGGCGATGCCGTCGTGGTTCAATCGCGCGAGCGTTTCGGCTTCCACCTGGAACCGAAGTTCGGCCGTCTCGGACTCAAACCCGTTGCGCAACAGCTTGACGGCGGCAAGTCGTCCCGTGGGTTCATGAACCGCGCGGTACACGGCGCCCATGCTGCCATGAGCAATCTCGGCTTGAAATTCGTAGTCGCCGAACGAAATGGGTGCCTCTGCGACAGGGCGGTCGATGAATGCGCTTAACGCGCCGTCGGCGTTGTCCGCGTCCGCATCGAGGAGCGCGGCAACCTCTGCTTGCATTGCCTCATCTCCGGCACAAGCCTGGATGATCCATGCATCTCGTTCCGACTCGGGAAGTTCGAGCGCCATTAGAAAAATGCGCTCGACTTCGTGATCGGGTTTCGGCGTCGAGCGATCGGCGTTCATGCGGACTCATCCTATGAGGTGTCGCAGGAGGGCGGCGCCGTAACGCCAGCGCCGCTCAGTCGTCCGAAGTGGAAGGTCGACCAGGACGCTTATCTCCTTCATGCTCAAGTCTGTAAACAACCGCAGCTTCAGCAACAGCCCCAGTTGGGGATCTGATTCCTCGATTCCCTCCAGCGCCCAATTTAAATCAAGAAGGCGATCGGACGTCCAATGCGGGGCCGCCACGTCGGTCATCAGGATATCGACCGGCGTCGATCCGCCGCCGCGCTTGGTCGCCGTTTTGGCCCTGGCATGGTCGATCCAGACCTGCTGCATCGCCTGAACGACGAGAGACACCAAATGGTCTTCATCATGGACGAGCGGATCGGTCTTGAGCAACTTTGTGAGGGCCTCGTTGACCAGAGCCGTCGGTTGCAGCGAAGGCGACGATGGACCGGTGTTCATTCGCCCGCGCGCAATGGTTCGCAAGTGGTCATAGATGACGGGTGTGATCTCGCGGAGTTTCATGATAAAAGAGCGAATATTATCTGGCCGCACGTCGGCGGTAGGGGGATCTTCCTTCCTGTCCACGGAGCCGTCTGCAAATCAGGGGTTTTGCCCCACTATTTACTCCGTCGCGAAATGGAGAAATTGGACAGGTGGGCCGTCTTAGATTTTCCCCTATTCGTGCCAACGGGCATAAGCTGGAGGTATCGCAAAAATGTGTTACCGGCTTAGCCGTGCTGGCCGAGCATTGTTTTTGGGGAATTCTGGAACGCTCCCGCGCAACACGTGCCGTTCTTCTTGGGGATTGCCCGATAGATCATGACGCCGCCCATGATGATCAGGAACACCGCGGCAACCCGAAAGACCTGCGCTCTCTTCTGATGGCTCAGAAGTGAGCTGCCGCATCCGACGAGCAACATGGCGGGAGCGGTGCCGAGTCCGAAACACGCCATGAGCAGCATCCCTTGTCCGACGTTGCTTCCGGCGACGGCCATGGCCAGAAACGCATAAACAAGCCCGCACGGAAGAAAGCCGGTGGCCAGTCCCGCGGCGAAATAGCCGAACCAACCTCGGCCGTTGAGGAAATGATTGAAGATCGTTGCGCACAATCTACCGGCAGTGCCGACGGGTCTTTTGCTTTTAAAGGGCAACCATCCCAAGGTCGACAACCCGACAAGCAGCATGATGAGCCCGGCCGCGAATGAAAAGACCTGTTGGGCGCCGATCAGCGGCATTTGATATTGTGACAATGACAGGCCTGCGAATCCGCCGACGGCGCCGAGAAAGGAATACGTGAAGACACGCCCTGCCGTATAGACAAGCTGCCGGGCAAACGTGGGCCAGAACGAGCGATGCGTTGCACCGATGGTCACTGCGAGTCCGCCGCACATGCCGACGCAATGAGCCGAGCCGAGCAACGAACCTGCGAAGACGGCGCCATATTCGATCATGTCGTCGCCTCCAGAGACAACCGTTCCAGCGCCGGTGTGGACCGTTCAAGCGAAGACGAAGACTCCCTTGAGCCTAATCGCAATGAATTGGTCACCACGAACAAGCTGCTGACGACCATCAGCGCTGCAGCCAGGATGGGGCTCAGCAAACCCGCGACCGCCAGGGACATGCCGATCGTATTATAGAAAAAGGCCCAGAACAGGTTTAGCTTGATGGTGCCGACGGTTCGCTTTGCCAAGTTTTGGAGCCAAGGCAGCATTTCGAGACCATCACCCAGCAGGCAAACACCGGCCGATTCACGTGAGACGTCCGCACCGCAACCCATTGCCACGCCAACGTCCGCTGCCGCCAGCGCCGGGGCATCACTGAGTCCGTCACCCACCATCACGGTAGGCCCCGCTGTACGGCGGACTTGTTTGACAAATTGCACTTTGTCTTCCGGCAGGAGTTCGGCAAACGTCTCAATTTCCAAGGCCTTCGCAATGGAGCGGCCCCGTTGTGCGTGGTCGCCGGTCAGGACGAAAACCTGACAGCCCGCGGCCTTGAGCGTGTGGAGTGTCTGCCTGGCTTCCGTGCGGAGAGTCTCGGTCAACGTGAATACGCCTCGCACTCTGCCGTGCCAGCCGATGCATGCAATGCTGCGGCCGTGGTCGAGGGCCTCTTGGATTGCGCGTTGTGTCGTTTCGTCAAATGCCAAACCGTTTTCACGCATCATCGCGACGTTGCCGAGAAAAACCTTACCCGTCTGGTTGTGTCCAACCAGGCCTCTTCCGGCAACCGTTCTCGGATCGGAGATGGCGTTTGGTTTGACGTTCTTCCTCTCCGCGAACGCGGCCACACCTTTAGCCGCGACGTGTGTGGATACGTTTGCCAGGCCTGCCGCCGATGCGATCGCTAGACGGTCGGCGCAGTCGTTCGATGATGCGAACGAAACGACGTCGGGCAGACCGGTCGTCAGCGTGCCCGTTTTGTCGAAGCAGAATGCTCGCACGTGGGCGAGTTTCTCGATCGCCTCACCCGTCTTGAATAAGACACCGTTTGCCGCGGCATGTCCCAGGGCCATCCAGATGGCCATGGGCGTTGCGATTCCCAGCGCGCAAGGACAGGCGATGAGCATGACGGCCAAGGCGGACATGATGGCTTCGTCCGCGCCACCGCGCCAATAGCCCCAGGCACCGCCCACCAGCGCCAGGCAAATGGTCAACGGCAGGAAGACGACCACGACTCGATCCGTCAGTCTCTCGTATCGGCCTTTGGCGCTCTTTGCGGATTCCAGCAGCGCCATCAGGCGGCCGACGGTTGTTGTCGTTCCCACGGCTGTCGCTCGAATCGTCAACGCACCGTCGAGATTGACGGTGCCCGCGCGGACCGTGTCGCCCGTCTGTTTCACCAGCGGCCTGCTTTCGCCGGTGACGATCTGCTCGTCGATGTTGGCGCGGCCCGATTCGATCACCCCGTCCACCACAATGCGTTCTCCCGCGGGCACGGTGACCAAGTCTCCCTGACGTAACGTCTCGGTACGGACCGTCATCGTTTCATTATCGCGGCGAATCGAGACTTCCTGCGGCAGCCATGCTTCCAGTGCTTCGACGGCTTCCGACGCCTTCAGTTTCCCCGACGCCTCCAGCCAGCGGCCCAGCGTGACCAGGACGAGAATCATGCACGCAGTCTCATAATAGGTCGAACCGCTTTCGCGGAGTGTCGAGACGAAAGAATAGGAGAATGCGGCTGCAACACCTAAGAACACCAGGGCGTCGGTGGATGCGATGCCGTTTCGCCACTGGGTCAGGGCGTTCAGAAAGATCGGTAGACCGAGTAGAAACAAGACCGGTGTCGCGAAAACGAGCGAGGCGTATTGCATGAAGCTCGCCAGGTGTTTTGATAAGTTCGAACCGGATACGACGCCGCCCTGGTAGACGTCCTGCCCATACAGATAGAGACTGAAGACCATGACGCTCATGGAAAGAAAAATCGCGACGCCCAGGCGGGTCAGCATCCACGTGGCCTGCCCCTTCTCTCCACGTGCGTGCGTGATTTGTGCCGCAAAACGGCACCCGTAGCAGCAATAGATGGGCTCGTTCGGTCCGTCGGTTTGCGACGGGTGATGGCGGGAAGGAATCGGCAGGCGGCAATAGTCGCAGAGGAATTCAGTCACTGGAAGCGCCGTCACGTTGAGCATCAGGGCGATAAAGCCCTGGAGGTTGATGCGGAGATTTTTGTTTATCGATAAAAGTTCTTTGCCATCGGGATCGCAAACTTGATGAGGTACCATACCGCCCCGACCCAAAAGCCGACCCAAATCAAACGTACGTACCATGGGATGCGATGCGTCGTATAGGTATGGAACTTGTCTTCGTCCCGAGGCGTCGAAATATCAGGTAATTCGGACATTACAATCACTCTCCAAGCCCTTCGATACGGTCTAATTCGGCTTCTCGCTCCAGCATCTTGTACTTGGGACTTTCCACGTCCCGAAACATCCCGTGGATGATGGCCCAACCCAGCAGACAGGCCATTCCCGCGGCGATCAGGAAGTAGTTGGAAATCGGGATGATGGTAAACCCGGCTCCCTCTTCCGTGTTTAGCGTACGGATGAATTGGATCAGCTTTTCGGTAAACCCGTAGCCCCCGGGAATTAGAATGCCCAGGGCCATGCACCATAGTGCAATCCGTTTGGCGCGAGTCTCGCGATGTTGAATCATCCTGCACCCCCGTGACCGTCAATGGTCGATTCATGGTCGACCGAGTCGTTCGTTCGCGCAACCGTCGTTTCGTCCGGCGTCGGTGTTGGTTCCTGAGTTGTCGGTCCCTCGCCGTTCCAATACGGATATTCCTGCCGCCAACTACCGAGCCATTGAATGTAGGTGATCATGGCCATCCCTTTTTTGTTCGGATAGCCTTCTTCGTCGAAGAACCATTTGTACTCAGGCATAACGGAGACCGGCACAACGCTCGTGGGTTTGTAGAAGTGCGCGATGTGCCAGTCGTTGCTCTTGCGCGCCCCCTCGCGAATCAGGTCCGGGCCCACGCGTCGCGTTCCAAAAAGCACGGGTCGTTGCAAGACGTTCTGATACTCCCATGCATAGGATCTTGGACCCCAGCGCCGGTCTTCATTCGAAACGGGCCGAATATATTGGCTATGACAATGCCAGCACCCTTCGCCGACATACAGCTTGTGTCCCAATTCGAGCGCCTCGCCGTAACTCTTGTAGTTCACTTCTCCGTAGTGTTTCCCGAATTGCTCGGGGAATCTCTCGGCAAGTTGCGTAAATTCATGCAGAATTCCATCCTGCGCAAGGTCGTCAATGGTTTTTTCCGGCTCGCCGTAGTAAATCGTCATCGGAATCAAGGCCATGACGACGAAGGCGAGCACGAAGAAGCCGAGGCCGCCGACGAGCAGGACACCTGCTTTTGATTCAAACATCTCTGTATTCCTTTTCTATGCGACCGCCGGGGCCGCACCGCCTTCATCCTGAGGTGTGGGCGTCGGCGTGGGGGCCGGATGCTCGTACGGGACCCGCATGTACTTCCAGGTCAGGACCACATTCGCCATAAAGAGCATTTGCCCGATGATGATCATCGTCCCGGTAATCGTGCGTAGTTGCCAGAACGGAACGGAGGACGTGATCGTATCTTCCCAAGGGGCCAGGTCGCGCCAGGCAAAGCCCTGAATGAGCCCGGCGATCATCAAGTCGAAAAACATGACCAACATGCCGATCCCCGTCAGCCAGAAGTGCCATTCGTTCCATCGGGGACGATACCAACCGCTGGCCTTCATCACTCTCGGCAGCAGATGAGTCAGGATGCCCAGGATCCAGAAACCGAAGACACCGAACATGACCAAGTGGGCATGGCCGACGACCCAGTCTGTAAAGTGAATAATCTTTTGGAAGGTCAACGTGACCTGAAAGGCGCATTGGAGACAGGTTGTAAAATAGAAGATCATGCCGACATAAAACCACCGGATGGGCAGGACGGTTCGCAACGTGTCCCCTCGCCCGATGATCGTGCCGAAAAAGTTGATGATGACCGTCGTGACAACCAGTTCGACGGCGATCGTGGCAATGACTGCCCCGTATTGCAGGAACATCGGGATGGGGCTGTAGAGAAAGTGGTGAATCCCGTTGAGCGGATAGAAAAAGGCCAACCCCCAAAACCCCACGAGCGACAGGCCGTGACTCCAGATCGGCTTCTTCAAAATGATGGGAACGAAGTAGTACATCAGTCCCCAACCCAGCGGCGTGACGAACAGACCGACCAGATCATGAATGAACAGGCCGCCGATTGCGCCGGCCGCCGAACCGCCGATGACGTATTCGGGCAGGAAGTTGCCCATCGCGTAAACCAACGGCGTCCAGATGAAGGCGGCGATGAAGTACCACAGCGTCACGTACATCGGCCCTTTTGTTTTGAAGATTGGCGTCAGGAAATTGAACGCCACCAGGATCAGTCCGAGCTGGGCCACCGGATCGATCCAGACCGGCGTCTCACCCCATTCCAGGGCTTGAGCCTGTCCCGACAACACGCCGGCCACGGTAGCGAGGAGAATCGCCTGCCATGCGAAAAAGATGAACCAGGAGAGTTTGGTACTCAGCACACGGTGCATTGTCAGTCGCGGCACGGCCCAGTGCAGCGCGCCCAAAAACGCGTTGGCGATAAAGCCATAAGCGACACCCTGTGTATGGACGAAGCGCCACCGGCCCGGTGACCAAAATTCGCTGCCTTCAAACGGGTATGTTTGCAGAAACTGTAACGAGAACAGAAATCCGGCCATCATCGCAATGAAGACATAGGCCAGGCTTGCGAGGAAATACCACAACACGAGCTTCTCGTCGACAAGAGGGCCAGTGTCGCTCAGAGCCGGGTTTTTTGGAAGTGCGGCCGCGCCAGCATCACTATTCGTCATTTGCTTTTCCTGAGAAATCATGTTCAATCAAATCCGAAATCAACGTCCTCACCAACCTGCTGCTCCGCCTCGGGTTCGACGACCGGCTTTGGCGGCTCGCCTTGCAGATAGATCGCTTGTTTGCGCTCTCGAATGACGACTTGATCTTCCGACAACTTTTGAGGTCTTTGCTGGATCAGGCTCCGGACGTAGTACGCCATCGCCCACAAGTCTTCGACCTTCACCAAAGGCGGATCCTCCGGATTCTCCGCGGGTACGTCCATGGAATCGACCCACGTCGGCATCGCAGTGCCCGTGATGCCGGCTGCAATCGATCGATACAAATCCGCGACGTCCATCCCGGCGCGAACGAAGTCGCGCTTGAAATCAGGCGGATAGATCAGCTGGCCTTCGGTGTTTTCCTTGCCGACGGCTTCGTCAAGGTCTTCACGGAACTCTCCGAATTCCATCGCGTCGACGGATCGGCGGTATTTGTTGATCCGGTCGGGAGGCACGTAGGCCGGATGGCAGTTCCAGCACATCGCGTATCCGTGATAGATTTCCTCACCCCGTGCGATGGCTTCGGATTTATCCGGTTCCAACAGGTATGGATCATGAACGAACGGAATCGGCGAGGCCGGCATACGCTCTTTCCACTTGGGCGAAAACGTTTTGATGTAGGCCACGAGCGCTTCCCGGGTGCGCTCCGGCAGGAGATCAAAAGGCGGCATCGCACTGCCCTTGAGGCCTTCCTTGATCGTGCGGTGTAGATCTTCGTCGGTCGGGAGCTGTCCCGATCGTGTTGAACTGAACTTGAAGTTGGCGGAGACAAAGTTCCGCGGCTTGGGGTGTAGAAACTTGGCGGCCTCACCATTGCCATCGCCTTCGGCACCGTGACAGCCGGTGCAATGGCGAGCATATGCGATCTCTCCTTCTTCGATCAGCGCGACATGATACGTTCGGTCGAGCCCCAGATCGTCCGGTCGCGAAGTGTCCGCATCAAGACCGTCCTTCGAACAGCCGATGACGGACGCGAGGACGGTCAGGCACGAGAAGGCGACGAGAGCAGCCCGCACCGATGCGAGATGCCGGATGGTTGTCCATGAGTTATGGCACACCGATCGCAACAGAAAATTCGAAATCACGCGGCTAGCTCCTTCTTCTCTTGCACGGGCGGAACGAACTGTCCCCATTGCGCGACGAGCAACATGGTCCAACCGAAGACCAAATGCGTCACAACCGCGACAAAGGGCGGAACTTTTTCCACGATCCAATTGCCGCCGATGAGCAAAGGCTGCAACCAGGACAAGACACCGTAGAAGTTGATAACCCAGACACCAAGCCCCAGAATCGTCGCCACGCCGAAGCGAACGGGCGTCGATGAACGGCTGAAGAATCGGCTCAGGATCATGTGGAACGGAATGCCGCCGATCATCCCGGTGGCCAGATAAAGGCAACAACCGGCCGCGAGTGCAAATCCGCTGGTCAGCTCGAGCGCTTTTTCTCCCATCGGAAACGTTAAGTAGACTCGAATCAATTCAAGTGGGTGGTTGTCCACCATGGCCGACCCGATGACGTTTAGCAACAGGCTCGCCGCGGCGGCGATCAAGCCGAGCACCATGCCTGCCATCATGTGGTAGGTCGTGTAATAACCCTTGGGCACCCAAGCTGTCGTCTCCGCTTCGTAAGCAAGTTCCGTCTCCAGAGTTGAGATCTGTGCTTTGAGCCGCCTCAGCTCGGCCTCTTTTGCTTCCCGTTGTTTGTCATCCATATCTTCAGCCTGATTGTTCGCTCACCGCGCCAACGAGCGGATGATCCGTTTGCCACGTTCGTTGAGATGCTTAGGTTTGAGATGGGCAATTCCCGTGCCGGGTCCGAGAGATAAACGAATGGCGAATTCGCACAGGGGCACTGTGTGAGATTCCGCAGGTGCCGCGGATCTTTCCGCAATTGGCGGCCCAAAAAGGACGATTACGGTTTACGGCGACGGTACTTAGGATCTTTGGACCCGGGCCGGAACAGAAGATGCTATATGCTAATTTAACAGATTGGAGTAACGGTCCCATGACGATGGCGGCTCATATGCATGTCAGGCATCGGAAATCATTCAAAGATCAGTCACCCCACGAAAAGTCTGGATCGAACTCCGGTGAGCCATCGTTCGACAGGGTCTCGCCACGCGAATCCCGAGCGTCACGGCCGCGAAAGAAACTCTCCAAGAGTGCGATCAATTTCATCGTCGATGTCGTGCTCTTGTTCTCCTTTATGGCCGTCCTTTGGACAACGAGCGTCGTTCAATTCGTTTTCCCCGCCGGCACACAGGCAGTTGGGTACACGCTTTGGGGGCACAGTTATGACACCTGGAGCAGTATCCAGTCCGGGACGATTGCCGTTTTCGCGATGCTCGTTTTGTTGCACCTGATTCTGCATTGGCAGTGGATCTGTGCTTTCATCACCAGTCGACTGTCCAAACTCACTGGTCGGCGATTCCTCATGGGAGAATCATCCAAAACGCTATACGGCGTCGGGACGCTGATCATCGTGCTGACCATTCTGGGAGTGCTCATCGTGCTCGCCGAATTTCAGATCAAGCCGGGCGACTATTCAATTCACATGTGAGCGCGCTTGTCGTCGAGAACGTGACGGTCGCATCTGCCCCTCGAAAAGAATTTGCGATGCGGGCATCGGCGCAGGTCTTGCGTCTTTAAACTTAAGAATGAATTTGTCTTGATTAATCGTCACGAACCACCGTGAAACATTTAAGGTCCGTCGCGCATTATTAGATGTTGAAATTGAATGACGCGCGGCAGATATCACCGGTGCTTTGCTAATGTTTTCTTAAGAATCCTCTCTTGTGTGTTCGTAACTAGCTTGCGAGTTCAGACAAGCTTAATAAACATTTCATGTCCAATTATCTTGGAATTACGAAGCAAATCCTGGATTATCACGCCTGTTTCGAAGTGTGAAGAGGTTGACCGAGGCTGTGGCGCGGGCACCGGAGTCTCCAAAAAGTTTGGGCCATCTGCATGGGATGTTCGTTCTTGATAGGCAGCCGATCCGTATTGCCATGAGCGCCCTCAACGAAAAAACGATGACGACTGAGGCCCAGCCGCCTGTGCAGATACGAACGCCTTCCGGTCCGTGCCTGGTTCTCGGTCAAAAGAAACCGGCGTTAACAAAGCGCGAGTACGAAGCGGTCAAAGTGCTTCTCGACGCCTATCCGAGTGAAATAGACACGGTGAAATTTGAACAAAAAGTCGGTAAAGGAGGGCACGAAGTCCTCGCGCGTCTTCGAAAAAAGGATTCGGCATGGGCAGCCGTCATCCTGATGCCGACGCGCACCGGTCGTGGTGGATATCGATTGACAAGCAGTCGCAAGCAGTGATGCGCAGTCATGCGTCAGTGGATCACTCACGAAAAGTAAATCTATTGTTCATTGTTTTTTGATTTGTATTGCTTGTGCGACCGACGAACAATGTCACTTTAGCAAGAGGACTCTCGTCAAGTCGGAGCACTCATAAGTTGTAGCAACTGAAGTCCTCATTTTTTCGGAGGTTTTCTCGTATGTGGATTGAATCCTCTTCCGGTCGGATGCTGCCCTGTCGCGATATGCAAATCGCTCGAACGATAAAGATACGAAGATCTAAATATGGTTTGACGGCTATCACGAAGTCTGCGAGCGGTTTTACGCTCATCGAACTCCTCGTCGTGATCGCCATCATCTCGCTTCTCCTGGCCATCCTATTGCCTTCGTTGAGCGCCGCGAGAAAGCACGGACAGGCAGTCAAGTGTGCGACCAATCTCCACCATGTCGCGCAAGCGATGGGTTCTTATTTGAGTGAAGGCACCGGAGTTTATCCGCCGGCCTATATTTATCCGTTCGACTTCGCGGGAAATTTCGAGCTTCAAGACCAGTTGGCGGTGAACGATCATCCATTTGGTTACATTCACTGGTCATGGTTCCTGTACGGCGGCGACCAGGTCGCCGAAGAGGCGTTTCAATGCCCGACGATTCCGAACGGAGGGACGCCTCGCACGAATCCGGGCAGTCGCGGTTGGGAACAGGGCCAGGTGGACCAAAACGGTGGAACGGGGCCGAGTTCCGGCGCGCTGCAGGACAAACAGGCCGTGAGGATGGCTTACGGTGGCAATGCCGCAATTTTCCCGCGTAACAAATTCCAGCTCGGTCAGGTTCCGGGAGCTCGGATCAACGTGTTTGTCAACGAGAAGGATATCGACGACACGGCGCGGACGATGCTGGCGACCGAGTTTAATCAGAATTGGAAAGTCGTCTCAGAGGGATCGGAGGGTTCCTTGCTTTCGAAGAGCCACCGTCCGATTAACGTGCTGCAGCATCCTTCCACCGGATCCGATGAATACGCCGCGCCGATCGGAGCGCCGGGATATACCTACGGCAACCCCAATAGTGACTTTGGTCTGAGACCGTCGTCCGTCATTGATAAGGCGAACGGATTGTTATCGACAAGCTCGCTGAGTGAGGCGAATGCCGTCGGCCGTCATCATCCGGGAGGCGACAAGCTCGGCGGCACGGCGAATTTCCTTTACTCGGACGGCCACGTTGAGCGGAAGACGATTCGTCAGACCCTGGAGACTTGGGAATGGGGGCGACGCTACTACAGCATCAGCGGCTATAACAAAGTCGGCCCACCGTGGAAGTGATGAATCATCGATGGTCATGGAAAACTTGTGCTCGGAGTGGAAACGCTTGAAAGAAAGGAGGTGGCCGGGGGGATAGCACGCACATAGGGGGCACTCCGAGAGAATCCAGCAGCATACATCTTACATTCTATTTTTTGGAGGAAAGAGAGCATGAACTTGGATAGTTTTCGCAAACTGGTTCTAGGCCTTGCGGCCGCACTGTCGCTCAGTGTCGCAACGGCCGCAAAGGCCCAGATGGGCGCCTGCTGTTTTCGAGATGGCACCTGCAACGATCTGACCGAGGCGGAATGCAAGGATGCCGAGGGTGAATACCGTGGTGACGGTACAAATTGTGCGGGCGTGTCCTGCGTCGGCGCATGTTGCGATAACAACGGCAATTGTTTCGACGGACAGTCCAAGGAAGACTGTGACGTCCTGGGAAGCCAGAACGGCACGTTCCAGGGCTACGGAAGCACGTGTGCAGGTTCCGACTGCCCGGCGCTAAGAGGCGCGTGTTGTCTGCTCAGTGGCTTCTGCATTGAAACGGACTTGTCCAGTTGTCTCATCAGTCTTGGTTTTTTCCAAGGCGTTGGTTCGGAATGTTCGGGACCCATGTCCGTGGATTGCACCGGCGCCTGCTGCAAGAGTGACGGCACGTGTGTGGATGGCGTTAGCTTCCAGGAGTGTTGTTCCGTTGAAGATGGTATTTTCCTGGGCATTGGAACGAGCTGCGGCCCGGATGCCTGCCCCGGAGCCGGTGCTTGCTGTTTGCCGGGAGGAGTTTGCGAAGAACGCCTGCCCGACGACTGTTTCGGTATGGGCGGTTGCTACCAGGGCAACGATACGACGTGCGCAACCGTCGAGTGCAGCACGATCAGCAGCGCTGCTGCGGTGGGCGCGTGTCTCGACGAGCTCGGCAACTGCTCGATCATGACCGAGTGCGACTGCCTGCGGCAAAACGATTACGTCTTCAACGACTATCACTTGTTCCTCGGCCCCGGCACCGACTGCAACAATCTGCCGTCCGTCATTCTTCAGCCCGGTGGTGGCCAGGTGAACATGTCCGGAGCCACGTTGTTCTCCAACTTTGCTCAAATTCTCGGTGCGAACAACGATTTTCTTAACCTTGACGGGGATCTGAATTTGCGGACCGGTTTCCCATTGAGTGTCCCGGCTCAGCAGTCCGATTACGGCGACTGCAGTTTCCCCGCAACCTTTGAGACCAATGCCCGAAACTACCTCTGCCCGCCGTTCCCGCCGGTTTGGTGGGATCAGTGGGTCGTGCAATATCGTTCGGTCGGTTCGCTCAATGGTGTCGATGAGTTCATCGACTTCCAGTTGCTTGGAACAATTCCGTTTGAGCCTTTGACGGAGCGTGGTGTGCTGAACGGTCGATTGTTCAGCGAAGACAATTCCGCCGTGGACCTGGGCACCATCTGTCCGACGACCTGTCTTCCGGGCGTAGCGCTTCGTGGTGACATGAATGGCGACGGCGTCGCAAATGCGTTGGACATTCAAGATTTCGTGGGTGAGTTGCTGATGTCGCCGTTTGCCGCGGTGCCTCAAAATGGCGACTTCGATCTTGACGGCTCGGTGACGGAATTTGACTTGCCCGTCTTTATCGATTGTTTGTTGGGTCTGGTTCCGGGTTGCGGTCTCTTCGAAAGTGGTACGCCGATTTGCCCGACGTCCGTCGATCTGGCCAGCACCGACGTGCCGATGGCATGGGTCGTGCGCCAGCCCGGTGGATCCCCCACGTGGAACCTGCCGCCGCTCGTTGACGGTTACGGCAACAACCCGATCGGTTCGTCCGGCACCGACTTCAGCCAGAAACTGGTGAGCCTTGAGCGTGACCTGCCGTTGGGCGGAACGACGTCACTGAACGTCGATACGGCCAGTCCGAATGACAAGACGGTCTTCGACAACATCATCGCTTATTCTCCGGTCGTGATTATCTCCAACCACGGCACCGGCAAGCAGAACGTCCAGTTCACGGAACTCCAGCATCACTTCGTGACGGGTCGCTGGCCGACCGGTGAAAACCTGGTCGCCGCCGTGCGTGACTCGGGTTCCGGAACTCGAAACGCCTGCATGAACTCGCTCGGCATCGACCCAAGTTGGGGAAGAGGCGACAACATCGGCGTCAAGACGACCAGTTCCACCCAGACGATTCTGGGGCCGTTGTTCATCCCGAGCAACGCCGGTGGATCATCGCGTATGGAAGGCGTCGTGCAGAACGCTCGACTCGCCCTGGGGTACACAGGTCTGTTCGGCAGCAGCCGTGCGGCCGCGGACGCCAGTTCGGGACGGTACGAGATTCTCAACGTCAGGAAAGATGTTCCTGACCGAAACGGCGATCAGCCGGCCGCGACCGAATTCGTGCGACCGAGCCTGAATGCGGTTCTTGACAACGGAAACGCCAACACGGGTTGGCAAATCGGTGGTTTGCAGACCCTTGCTTCACGAGGGGATCGAACGGTTGACGTGGGGCCGGCCGCCATGAGCAACCCGGCTGCGCGTGATTACCTGAACAACCTTCTCGGTAGCATCGCGTCCTTCTCAAATGAGCCGTTCGTACTTGGAGGAGCAACGCCGGCTGCGGCCTTGTCCGAGTTCTTCGTCGTCAATTCGGCTGTGGATGCAACTCCGAAGAACGCAGACCCGTTGGACTACACAGGTGCGAATGGAACACCGAACGACGCCGATGACAATCCCGTCTTCTCACAGGCTGCCCAGGACGCCGTCCGATCGACGAATACCACGTTTGTTCCGGATTACGGCGTTGCCCGAAATCCCAACGGTCGCGTGCCCAGCCGCCTGGCATTGGGTGGTGGCGACACGTACGGCGACGGAAGCGCCGGCGGCATCATCGGCTATCGTGATGCAAATGGCGGGGACCCCTGTGGCGCCGATCTGAGCTTCACGGTCTCGAGCAACAGCGATATCTTTCCGCGAATGGAAATTCACGGAGACTTCAACGTGGACGGCTCACGTGATGTCGATGATATCGACAAGCTGATGGAAGCGTTCAATGATCCTTGTGCTTTCCAGGTGGCCGACGCAGCGCTGAACCCCGGCAACTACATCATTCCGGAAATCCTCGGTGACTTTGACGGTGATGGTAATTTTACGAACGTTGACATTCGCTACTTTGGGGACGGCCTTGCTTTGAACGGGGGCACCCTTAACCGCGACATGGGCTTCACTCGTATCGACCAGGCCTGGGACACCCTTGGCAACGGTAACAACTTTTTCGGTACGACGCTGGCGACGGCCGCGGCTTACGAGCCGGGCGATTCGCGTGGCGACGTTGCCGGCGGCACACCCAGCCCGGGGGCCAAGCCCACCGGAGCGGACGGTGTCGTAGGCACTGCAGACATCGACTATGTCTGCCGGAACTTTGTCAGCGATTGGACCAATCTGGACCTCGCGTTCGACAAGGATCTGAGCTGCGACATGGACGGTGACCTCGATGTCGATATCGATGACGTCAATGAGGTTGTCGTTGATATACTCGGGACGACGATCAACGATCTGAATCTCGACGGAGTGGTCGATCAGGCTGATAAGACCATCCTTTGCGGCAATTTCCCGACCGCGATGGACGCCGCTTGGTCGCAAGGTGATGTCGATTGCGACGGCGATGTTGATCAGGGCGACCTCGATCAGCTTGCTGCCGCGGCGGGTTTGTCGGCAACTTGTCCGTAAGTGACCGATGAGCGGTGTCGGTCGATGTCGTGCGGACGACGCATGCAACGGCTGACATCCGAGTCGAAGTGAAGATATGATGAGAGGCCCGTCACTTTGGTGGCGGGCCTCTTTTTGTTTTGAGCGGCCATATCGTTGAATCGCTTTGATCGCGGAAGGAAACAGTTGGTCCATATTGTGTGGGGGTGCGCTTCCGCGAGTTCCACTGATCTCGTTGCCCCTTGCCGACCGGCGTCAACGATAAAGTGTTTTCAAAAAGACACTTAAACTTCATCTCGGTGAGCGGTCACGGATAAGCTTCACCGTCAATTTTCAGAATCTACCAATGTGGCCAATTGGTCTTTGCTCGCATTCTGCCCGTCGAGACGACTATTTCGGAAGTTCGCGGGAGAAATCGCGCATGGGAGGATCTCTGCGCGGGATTTGTCGGTCATGAGCACGCATTTGTCGAAGGCGAACCTTTGATCATTCATCAATCTCGATGTCACAAAGACGCGATTACCGGGCTAGGTGTATATGACGCATTGGCGTCAGGATGGACGTGTTAGCAAGGGGGCGGATGGACAAGGGGACCCGGCGAGCAGAATCAAGTCGTCCGCGCTTGTAGGGAATGATTTTTTACACTCACGGTAGGTTTTCTTTTTGATGAGGGTTGATCGATGTCGTATCGCCTAAATGTCGTCGTTGTAGCCATGCTCAGCCTTTGCCTCACTGCGCCCGCGGCACTCGCCGTGCCCGACGTGATTGTCGGCGGTGTCGGCGTCTCAGGCGCGAGTGGCGCGAATCAGAATGACTTTGTTGAGTGGGGGGGTTCCGGTGGCATCATGGCATTTTCCATCGCGACCACGTCGTGCAACATCGGCACGAGTCCCCTGAATTGGTATGACTACAATGGCGGCGGCAGCCCCGGCATCAATCATCACCCGATCATCGGCCAGAACATGTTCCGATTGATGGACGGTAAGTTTGAGCACATCGGTCAGAGTTGGCTCAAGCACGGTTTCTCTGCGCTGGATCAGACATTTTGCGGCCCGTGTGTCAATCCCAACAGCTTCGACGTGCTCGGCGTGGGTTGTTCGGACCCGTACACGGGCTCTCGTAATGGGACCGGCGGCAGCGGTTGTGGCAGCTTCCTGGGACCGAAGTCGGACGTGAACGCGACGACGGGCGTCTTTCCGTGCCCGTTCAGCAGAACGGCATCAGGCGTACCGAATCTCATTAGAGGGCGGCTGCAGGTTCAAACCAGCGATCTCGCCATCCCGGGTGCGCAGTATTACTTCGAAGGCCAGTACGTCACACAGGACGATACGGCGGCTGGAAACGGATACAACAACGCGTCATGGCGCGAAGTCTCGGTTGGCGCCGCGCCAAACTACCTCATTATACCCCAGGGGCCGACGGTAAGAGAGGAGCCTGCCATCTTCGCCTGGCAGGATGCCGACCCGTTCGTCAAGCTTCTTCCCATGAATGATGCCGACGGCGGTCGCTTCTGGTTGGGCTATCGGGTTACGGATCTTGGCGGCGGAATGTGGCATTACGAGTATGCCGTTCAGAACCTGACCTCTCATGCCTCCGGGCAATCCTTCTCGATTCCCATTCCTGCAGGCGTCAATATTTCCAACATCGGTTTCCATGATTGCGATTATCACAGCAACGAAATTCATGGCGGGACGGACTGGAACGTGACGGTTGGCGGCAGCAACATCACCTGGGAGACGGAGACATGGACGGCCGGCAACGATCTCACAGCCAATGCGCTACGATGGGGTACGCTTTACAACTTCCGCTTTGATGCAAACGCGCCGCCTGCGCCTGGAGCACTCGCGACGCTCGGGTTGTTCCGACCGATTGCACCTTCATCGCTGACTTCAGTCGTTCTGGCTCCGGTGGCCCCCGAAATCTGTGATTGCCCGGGCGATCTGGACGGCAGCACGACGGTCGACGGTGGAGATATTCAGAACTTTGTTGACATGTACGTCGGCAACTCGCCGGTCGGGATTTGTGCGGAGCTGGACGGACCAACCGGCGAGGCGCTTGATTCGGACGATCTCGATGCGTTTGTCTCGCTGTTAGTAAACGCTTCCGCCTGTCCGTAAACGGGCGTGATCCACAAGACAACTCTCGTAGGGGCCAGTCGTACGCGAAGCGGGCGGCTGGCCCCAACATAATTACAAATGTCGGTTTTGACGATGCCCGCACCGTCGAAACTAATCGCTCTGCAGAATGCGTTTGATCGTCATGATTTCAGCATCGATGTCCCGTGGGTTGCCCAGCGTTTGCCCGACAACTTGACGGAACGTGCGCACGAACCGACGCTTGACCGCGTGGAGCAGGATCGACACTTCCTTGGCGGATTTGGCGCCAACGGCGTCGGCGACGATATCAAGCGACGCCGGCCGTTCACGGCCTCTTGCCGGTCCGACAACCCATAGTTCGTAGGCTTGCCAATGTTTTTCGAGACCGGCGGCGATGCAGTCCGCTTCGAGACGCCGAAGTGTGTTCTCCATGACACTTGTCGCCCAGCGGCGGTCAAATACTTCGGCCGGGTCCTGATCGTCATAATGCTCCTCCATGATGTGATCCAGCTCATCGGGCGGCATGAAGCGCAATTCACGGTTGGTCTTTGCCTGACGGGTTCGCGACGAATCGATCACATAATTGCGCAGTGCAGTAAGGATGAACGCGCGAAAGCGGCCGCGGTCCTGGCGGGCGCGATTGACGAGGTCACGCCGAAGCACAACTTCCGCAATAAAGTCCTGGGTGAGATCACCGGCAACATCGCGCTGATAGCCGCGACGTCGGAGGAAGGCATAGATCGGAGCCCAATACATTCGTAATAGATCAGCAAGTTCATCGCCTCCTTCGCCCGCCTGAAAGACGAGTTGCCAGTTGGTCGTGACGAACTGAGCGGCGGAGTCTCGCGAATCGTGTGCGCGCTCACGCCGTGCGGCGTCGGAATCGGGCCTTTTTTTGGACATAGCAGTACCGACGGGTTACGGTCTTCGACGACAGGGCTTCCGTCGTGCAAAACCAACTGTTGGGCATCCTCGGCCCAAATCAACGACGGCAGATGATTCTTGTGACTTTCCTCGTATATTAGAATGGAATCTCTATCCCGTACAAGGATTATCGCATGAATCTTGATTCGGAAAGTGCGCGGCGGATACTTGAAGGCACCTTGACGGACATTTCGGGGGACGGGGACGGTACGCCGGTCCGAGATGGAGAGTACTCGGACCCAAACGCCGCAGCCAGGCTTTCGACCGGCGCGGCTGAACGCGACCCGCACGATCAACAGCCCGCGATGGATTGGATTGCCGAGTATCGTCTGAAACGGCGTCTGGGCGTCGGCGGGCTGGGAACGGTTTTTCTTGCCGAACAGGAACACCCGCGGCGCGACGTCGCGGTCAAAATCGTGCGTCCCGAGTTGGCGAGTTCTCGGACGAGAGGGCGCTTGTTGCAGGAGGCGGAGTTTCTGGCTCGGGTTCAGCACCCAGGAATCGCCCAGATTTACGAGGCGGGGACCGCTTCGACACCGTTTGGTGATCAGGCGTACATCGCCATGGAATACGTCGCGGGCAAGCCGGTGACAGAGTATGTCAGCGAGCAAGGCTTAACCATAACGGAGAGAATTCGCCTCTTTCTCCGAATTTGCGACGCGGTTGCCCACGCGCATCGTATGGGGGTCATTCACCGCGATCTCAAACCCAGCAACATTATCACGACCGACGCAGGCAATGCGAAGATTCTCGATTTCGGCCTGGCTCGGGCGCTGAGCCATGACGCGCAGCACACGTCGCTTCTTACGGGCGTGGGCGAGGTCATCGGCACGCTTCCGTATATGAGTCCGGAGCAGCTGAGCGGTGATCCCTACAACATTAGCACACAAGCGGACATCTATGCTTTAGGTGTGATTCTCTATGGTCTGCTGGGCGATCGATTGCCCTTCGACGTGACGCAGCTCGATTTTCCACATGCCGCACGGATCATCATCGAGAATGAACCGGTTCCGTTGGGTTCGTTGAATCCGCAATTGCGAGGCGACATCGATGTGATCACGGCGAAGGCGATGGCCAAAGAACAGGTTCGTCGCTATGCCAGCGTATCGGAGTTCGCGGACGATTTGCGGCGTCATTTGGACGGAGAGCCGGTCCTCGCCAAGCCGTCGAGTCTGTCCTACCGCCTGGGTAAGCAGATCAAACGACACAAGGGGCTTGCATTCGGAATAGCACTGGCGTTTGCCGCGCTGGTTCTTGGTGTCGCGGGAATGGCCTGGAAGACCGTCGAAGCCGATCGGGCGCGTGAGCGTGCGATTGTCGAAGCCGACAGGGCCGTTACGAACGAGGCGATGGCGCGCGAGGTGGCTTCGTTCCTCATGAATGTGCTTGCCGCGCCGGGTTACGGTCGACAAGGCCCGGATGTGAGGGTTGTAGACGTGCTCAACGAGGCGGCGGACAGACTTGCGCAGATGCCTCCAAGCTCGCTCAAAGTACAAGCCGGGATGCATTTGGCGCTGGGCAGCGGGTATCAGGGCGTGGGGGACTTTGACACCGCGGCGCACCATTTCGAACAGGCATTGACAATGACGCGCGAGGACGGGGACATGTCGATCGTTGAGATTCTTCAATTGATGAAGGAACTCGGCGGTGTGCTTAACGAAGCAGGCCGAGTCGAGGATGCGCTGCGCATTCTTGAAGAGGCTGAGCGCAAGTCTATGGAATCACTCGGCGCACGCGATTCGATGACGGCACGAATCCGATACGCGCGCGCTTCGGTGCTCAAGGAAGTAGGACGGCTCGCAGAATCGCGCGAGATCACGTCGCAGTCGTATGAGGTGCTCCTGCAAACGCTGGGTTCGGAGCATGAACTGACGCGCAACGCGGCAATCGGACTGGCGTATCTATGCCTCGAACTGCGCGATCTCTCCGAGGCGGAATCGATTTTGCGAGAAGTGATCGCTTCGTATGCCGACCGGACGAATCCGATGTTGTCGGAGGCGCAATCCATTCTCGGCGAAGTCCTCTTATTGCAAGGCGGACTCGCTGAGGCAGAGGCGATTTTGCGAGAAGCGCTTGCGTATCGTCAGAGGCGTTTCGGCATCGATCATCCGCACACCTGCTCGACAATGCTTCGACTGGGACAAGTGCTCCAGGTATCGGGGCGTTGTGCCGAGGCCGTCACGATGATGGATGACGCCCGCCGCTATCGAGCGGCCGCGCTTGGATTGGGAAATCATTTCTACTACCGAGCGGTCATTGCACAATTTTTGTGTATGACGGCGTGCGATGATGACGGCGACGCGCTGACATTGCTTGAAACCGGTTGGTCCGACGCGCGAAAGCATCTCGGCGATGATCATGACGTCACGCGCAGACTGGGCGGATTGCTGGTCGATGTGTACGCCTTTCGTCGTGACGGGGCGGCTTTGCTTGCGATCACGCGCGTCCTGTTTCCAGCGAATCGAGCATTGCCGGACCGCTTCGGGACCGAGGCGCCGACGACTTGGCTGCGGTGCACACGGGCCCTGATCAACGCCGGTGAAGTCGAGCATGCCGATGCGTTGTACAGCAAGTTCTGTGTCATCGGCTCGGCCTTGCCGGATTTTTTCAAGCGGTCAAACCATGATCAAAAAGCGCTCGCCCAGGAAGTGACTCGCATGCTGGCAGATTTCTATAAACGCTCCGGTCAGGTAGAGGATGCTGAGCGTATCAGGTCGTTGTGCGAAGCATCGGCCTCAAAGCCGAAGCCGTAGATGACCGTTATCGCCCATCCTCCAGAGTCTCATCCGAGGCGTTGGGCGCGCCGGCGGCGCCCACAGATGAACGCACCGCAAACGCACATCAAAGCCAAACTGGAAGGCTCGGGCACGTATTCATAAGTGACCGTGAGCGTGCCGGTCTCGTTACGGATCCAGTTTGTATCCGTGGGACCCGGCGGAAAAGGAAAGAGAAACGGCAATCCGAGAAATGCGTCGACCGAGCCGCTGCCGATGAAGCTGGGGACGTCGCCGGGGCCGACATTGATGGTATCCATGATGTCGACGGTTCGTTCCGGGATCAGCGCGAAGTCAGGACCGCTTCCGGGCGTGCCGTCGTTGGGGGCGAGGTTCAGAACGACGGTTGGATAATCGACTGGATCAAAGAAAAACGCGAGTTTTTTGAAGTCGAGGATTTCCATGGACGGCAGTACACCGAAGTTAAAGTTCCAGTTGTTGATCGGCTGGTTGCCGAGGTTTTCGGTTGTGACTTCGAGCGTGGATGTCGCGGCAAGATCGATCGTGACGCCGGTCAGAGTTCTTGCGCCGCCCATGGTGTCGAAGTAGTCGATCGTGAAAAAGGGAAAGCCTTCGCCTTCGTCGTGGCTAAACGGTATCACCTGGGTTTGGATGCCCGCTTGTGCCGGCGCACCTGCAAGCATGATAAGAATTCCGGCGAAGGTCAAAAGACAGGCATATTTGTAGTCGTTGAATTTCAACATCGGATTTATCCTCCTGGTTTCTGATTTTCTATCAGAGCAACATGTGATTGAAATTATTAGAGACCGCGCCGGCGCCGCGTGATGAGCACGCCGCCAAGTGTTAGTAAGGCGAATGTCGATGGCTCAGGTACGTACTCGTAGGTGAGCGATACGGTTCCTACGTCGCGCCGACTGAAGTCGAAGCCGATCGGGCCGGGCGGAATTGCAATGCTAAACGGCAGGGTGAGGAGCGCCGGTGAGGAGCCGCCGCCTTGGAAGATTGGAAAATCTGCCGGAAACACTTCAATGTCCGCGTGAATGTCGGCGACGGCCGTTGGAAACTGCACAAAGTCGTCGCCGCTGCCTTCGATGCCGTCGCTTGGGGCGAAATCGGCTTCAAAATGTGGAAAGCCGGCCGTGCCGAGCGGAAAGCTGGTTTTCTTGGCGTCGAGTATTTCGAGTCGCGGGAAAACGGCGAAGTCCACAAACCAGTCGGTCACGGGTGCGTTGGAGAAATTTTCGGCCTGCACATCGAGACTGGTGGTTCCGTCGAGTTCGATGGTGACACCTGTGAGCGTACGCGTCCCTCCCATCGAGTCGAACTTATCGATCGTGAATTCCGGAAACGGACCGCCGGCATAATCGAAGGGAAACACCTGCGTTTGCAACGCAGCATGTGACGTCGTCGTGCACCAAAAGACCGCGCACCCGACGGCCATCCAGAAATGCACGGATTTCATCATTGGAATCAACTTCATCTTCCAGAACCTCCTCCAGTTGCGTTGTGAGAAAACGATTGCTTTTCGCACGATGTCACGACATGGGGCCGTCCGGACGGACCCTGTTTGCCTGATTCACTCGTGCCGGTAACCATCATCGTAAGTCGCCGTCAGATGTCGCAACGTCCACCGATGACGATACAAACAATGTAGAGTTATTCCCCATCGGGTAATACGAATCGCCGACGCTTATCTATCCGTAGTTTTTGTCAGATGGAGAAAGTGGATGTTATTGGACTGGAGAGACTTCTCTGCTCACTCGTTGTAGGAGCGCGCATCGTTGAGTCGCTTTCGCCAGTCCGCGGCAGAGTTCGACTCGCCCAAGGCTTCGTACATGCCGGCGATTTCCTCCACGGCTTGCAGGGTCCGCGGATGGGCCGAACCGTGGTGTTCTTGGAGCAACAGATGGGCTTGTAACAAGAGAGGCTCCGCCTCCGAATAACGGTCTTGCCCTCGGAGACTGGCGCCTAGTGTCAAGATCTGGTAGCCATATCGCCAATCATCCTGTCCATACATTGCTCGCGACATCCTCTCCGCTTCACGAGCATAACGCTCGGCATGAGTCCAGCGATCGAGTTCGTTCAAACTCGTCGCAAGTTCCGTGAGTATTCCGAGGGTGTAAGGATGCCGGTCGCCGAGCACTTTCCGGGCCGATTTGAGGGCCGATTGCAGTAACGGCAGGGCATCTTCGGATCGCTCCTGTTTGCGGTACAAACGAGCCAGGCTGTTGCGCAGTGCGATCGTTTTGGCATGATCTTCTCCGAAGGCCGTCAGGCACGTATGGAGTGCTCGGGTGATGTAATCTTCCGCCTCATCAAGGCGGCCACAACTTTTATACAAGAGGCCGAGGTTGTTCTGCGTCGCCGCAATGCTGGGATGGTTTTCGGACAAGATCCGCCCTTTGATATGCAGCGCCCGAACGAACAGGCGTTCGGCGGTTTCGACACGGTTCTGGTCCTTGTACACATTGGCGAGATTATTCATTGACACAAGCGTACGCGGATGATGGTCGCCGAGCGACTGCTCCTGGGCCGCCAGCACTTCTTCATAGATGGCCGCCGCCTGTTCGAGCTTGTCCTGATTGTGATAGACACTGGCCAGGTTGTTCATCACGAGGAGCGTTTCGCCGCCAGCCGGTCCGTTTTTTCGCTTCCGGGTCTCCCAAAGGTCTTCCAAGATCTCCGCGGCTCGCTCGTAGTCTCCAAGTCCTTCACGAACAACGGCGAGCATATTTATGGCTTCGAGATGGTCGTCATGGTTTTCGCCGAGAACGGATTTCGTCCTCTCGGCAAGTGAACGGAGCAGTGGTTCGGCTTCCCCGTAGCGGCTTTGTTTCTGATAGACAGCGCCCAGGTTTTTGATTGCATTGAGTGTTTCGGTGTGATCGGGGCCCAGATGCGTCTTCGCCACGTGAAGCTGACGCAGGAACTGAGACTCAGCGGTATCATAGTCGCCAATCTTGAAATACGTTGCGCCAATCAGATCGCGAATGGACGCCTCGACCTCAGGCTGATTTGCCAATTCGTCGCCTGCTCGGCGAGCAGCCTGTTCAAGGATGCCGCGGAGAAGCGTGCGATCCGCGCCCTGGGCGACCGCCGGATGGAGTCCTGAGAGCATGCCTCGTACGAAACGGCCGATCGCTACGGTCTTATCCAGTTCTCTTCGGGCACTTCGGGCTTCGGCCGAAGCGAGTTTTTCAGCCCGGCGCGCGCGAACGGCCGAAGCAACACTGAGGCTCACAAGAGCGATAAGGACCACGACGGCGACCGTCGATAGCGCGAGTGAGGCACGATATCGCCTGGCGAACTTGCGAAAGCGATAGGCAGCACCGGGTGGACAGGCCTCGACGGGTTGGTCCGTCAAATAGCGCTCGATGTCGGCGGCCAGTGCGTTGGCCGTGGGATATCGTCGCGAGCGATCTTTCTCTAACGATTTCATGACGATCCAATCAAGATCCCCGTCGACCAACCGAAGAAGATTGGGGCCGTTGGTTCGTCGGTGTCCGGCGACTTCCGGCAAACGCTCCTTCATGGTCTGCAGACGTCGTGAGGGCGGCCGCGGCACATGTTCGCGAATCACGCGCTCCAATTCCGACAACGACGATTTTCGCAGTCGGTTTGAATCGAGCGGAGTCACACCGGTCAGGAGTTCGTAGAGCAGAACGCCCAGCGAATACACGTCGCTGCGAGTGTCGGTATCGAATTGCGCCGTGCCCACTTGTTCGGGGCTTACATAGGCCGGCGTGCCGACAAATTGGCCCGCACGAGTCATCAGCGTGATCCCAAACGCTCGCTTTTCAACCGCCTTGGCGATGCCGAAATCGATGACCTTGGGCAATGGTTTTTCGTCGGTGGTCGTGACGAGAACGTTGGACGGCTTGAGATCGCGGTGGATGATGCCTTTCTGATGCGCATGCTGAACCGCTCGGCACACTTTCATGAATAGTAGAAGGCGCTCTCGAACCGTCATTTTCTTCTCGTCACAATATTGCGTAATCGGCAAACCCTGCACGAGCTCCATGACGAAGTAGGGCCTTCCGGCTTTCGTCGCGCCGGCGTCGAACACAACGGCGATATTCGGGTGATCCATCATGGCCAGTGCCTGGCGCTCAGCCTCGAATCGTGCGATGACCTCGCGCGTATCCATGCCGAGCTTAATGGCTTTGAGGGCGACCCTGCGGCGCACCGGCTCAAACTGACGCGCCTCATAAACTTCCCCGAATCCACCTTCCCCGAGCATCGTGACGACTTCATAAGGGCCGATCCTTGTTCCGGGTGAAAGACTCAGCCCGGCGCCTGCTTCTCGGTTCTCGTCAGTGAGTTTGATGGTCGGCGACGTGAGGAATCCTTGCGCCTGCTCGTACGTTTCCAGAAGCTCCTCCAACTGCCCGCGGAGTGCTCGATCCTGACCGCAGGCGCCGTCAATGAACGCTGCACGATCACCGTCGGGCACGTCCATGGCCTGTAGAAACAGATCCTTCACGTCTTGCTGCGTTGCGTCCATTTGATGCGTCGATGGAAAACCAAGCGGATCATTGCCCTCGCGCGTACGTGTCAAAGCGAATGCCGGTCCTTGCTACCGATCAAAACCGCCGATGACGGTGACTTCACCGGAGGTGCCGTCATCGGCCACGAAGGTGATCAAGTCTCCGACGTTGCCGACGATCGCCGTTTGCCAGGACCCGTCTTGTTCGGCGGCGATTTTCTTCTCAGCGCCGTTGTTCGTGTTGGTGATGAGCAGGATCGCGCCGCTTTCGACCGAGCCCGGGCGTCCTGCCACGGCGACGGAGCCGCCGAAGCCCAAAGTGTCGTCCAGTTCCGCACTCGTCATCCCTTGCAGGAAGGCCTGATCGACAATCGGAAACGCTTCAAGCTCTCCCATGAGTTCCGCCATCGCCGGCACGCCGACCGCGGGATCTGAAACGCCCATCGCCATGAACGTGGCCAGGATGATTCGCCGTCCGCCCGGGATCACAAGTTCACCATAGTCGTGTTCGAACGAGTCGTTTCTCTTTGAGGGTGTGACAACCGTTCCACAGAAAAAAGAGCCGACACATGGATCGCTGAGCTGTGCGTCCATGCAGTTGACCCACCATGTATCGCCGTTGTTTAAGAAGAGATCCCCATCCGACGAGTCCAGAACGCCATCCACCGTTTCTTCCGATCCGAGGTTTCCACGGATTTTGGCGGGCACCCGGATTGGGTTGCCGCTGTTGTTCTCGAGGATGTCCAGCCATCGCGCGAAGCCCCGTGTCGGCGATACAAAGATTTTCCGCGTGACGTCAAGTCCGCTCATGGCCGCGGGGCCGAGCACGACTTCGCGGCCGTCCTCGAGTTGGCCGTTCGCCTCCGGTTGAAACTGGGTGATATCGATCACGAGTCTGACGGCCCGGTCAAATGCATCGTCCGTGCCGGACGTTGGGTTCGAACCGTCGAACACTTGGCCGTCCGCCTGAATATCCCAGACGTGGCCGGTGCCGTCGGTCAGTTCGAAATTGAAATCAGGGATTGGCTCAACATCTCCCCGTGGCTCGTTGCGGATGATCTTCACCGCGATCACCAGACAATCGGGAACCCGATCACCATTGTCATCCACCCGGTCATCCGCGCTGGGGCACCGGTCGCAGGCATCCCCAATGGTGTCGCCGTCGAAATCCGCCTGGTCGGCGTTTTCGTTTTTGGGACAGTTGTCGCATGTGTCGCCAATGCCGTCATCGTCGGTGTCCGCCTGATCCTCGTTGGGTTGGTTCGGACAGTTGTCCAGGCAATCCGGCGTGCCGTCGCGATCGGAGTCTGTGTCCGGATTGCCACACCCGCACGCGCCGGGCTCCAACTTGCTCGGATCGTCGGGACAATCGTCGAGACAATCCGGCGTGCCGTCAACGTCGCGATCGTCATCCGGATTGCCACAGCCGCAGGGACCCGGGCGGAGTTTGTCCGGATCGTTCGGGCATTCGTCATTGCGATCGCATGTGCCGTCGCCGTCGCTGTCACCGCTCGTGTCATCTCCCTCGCAGAGATCACAAACATCGCCAACGCCGTCGCCGTCAGCATCGGTTTGTTCCTTGTTGTCGTCATCAGGGCAATTATCACACGCGTCGCCGATCCCATCGCCATCCGCATCCGCCTGATCTTCATTGGCGTCGCGCACGCAGTTGTCGTTTCGATCTTCAACGCCGTCCTTGTCCGTATCAGCGACAGGCAATCCGTCAGGCGGCATTTCCGCGGGACATCCCGTTCCAAGCAGCGCACCTGCGCCGATGAAGAAAAATGCCAGTGATAACAGGCGGGGCAGTGAATTTCGTACCATCGTCAGATCTCCTACGAGCCGTAGTTTTGTCACCAAGCTCTATGCGACAGTCGTTGCTGACATTCACGTTTTTCTTGGTGTCGGCGGATTCACGACGAGCGCATGTCTGGCCGCATGGGGTTGGCGTTGGTCTGCGGATTTCCAAGTCTGAGGACCTAAAATGGGCGACATTCTCAGGACAACTCAGAAGTGCCTGTCAAGATTAGAGTTGCGCGGATTGTCCGGGCTGGCCGCAAGTGATCGACTTCCCGGTGGATGCAGGCCGGTCCAAACGCCGCTGCGTGCGAAAGCCGGAAGCCGGAAAGGTGGATGTATCGGACGGGGCACTGGCGCGCGAGTTTCTGTCTTTTGCGGAATACCGGCCCGTGCGTGTGATCTATGGCCAAATTGCGATTATACTATAAGTATGGTCTTTCCTCGTGTTATGTGCCTCGTCTCGCTCGTGTCTCTCACGGGTGCGCTCAACGGTCTTCATAGGCCGTCCTCCAGTGCGCGCCACGAGACGGGCTACTATCACGCGCACCAGCATTCTCATCATGGTCACACACACACGCATTGGCACCGCCATCGCGGCAACGAGGGGCACGGATTTCCAGAAGAAGATGATGACCATCACGAAGTCACTGTCGGGCATGACGCATCGGAGGCCATCGCCGTCATGCGCACACAGCGGCGTAACGATCGTCGCTTGGCGGAAAGCAAGGTGATCGGGCCGCTCGCGGCCATGACTTCCTCGCGTGAGGGCGAGTCTCCGGCTGTTCCACCTCCAAAGCGTCCACCACGTTCTCCCGGTAACCAGGACGATATTCTCCATCTCCGAACGATTGTGTTGCTGACTTGATCAACGGCCATGCTTCCGTTGTATGTCCGCGTGCGCGCGGCATGATCAGCCACATAACAGTTCGGAGAACTTATCTTGCAAGTCTCAAAATTGCGATGCGCTGTCGTGTTCGCATTGATTTGTCTGACCGGTTGCGAGAAGGAGCCGAGTGACCGACCTGCGCCTTCAGGCACGAAGTCGTCGGAGACAAATCGCGTTGATATTTCACCAACCGTGCGGAGCAACCTTGGCATCAAGTTCGTCAAGGTTGAAGCGAGGGACGTCGGGCGGACGATACGCGCGCCGGGACGATTCGAGCCGGCGCCTCAGGCGCGGCGTGAGTATCGTGCGATGCTCGGCGGGCGCGTGGAGCTGCACGTTGCGCAGTACGAGCGCATCAAACCCGGAACGCTTCTATTTACGCTTGATTCGCCACAGTGGCGCCAATTGCAGGAGCGGCTCAATGACACGGAATCACAGCTTCTACAGGCGAAGGCGCGCCTGAAGAGCTTTGGGCCACTCATGGCGGCGCATGAACGTCACCATGACGAACTGAAAAAGGCCGTTGAGATTTGGACGGAGCGCGTGCAACAGTTGGAACAATCTCGCGGCAGCGGGGTGGTGACCGATGAAGAGTTTGCGCAGACCCGGACCTTGCTGGCCAACACGCGTGCGGAATTGGCCAAAGTGCTGGAAAGAGAAGCGGAACTGCAGTCGCAAAAGGTCAAGGTGGAGTCGGACAGGAACGCGGCCCACGAGCGCTTTGAGCTTCTGCTCATGAATGCGGGTTCGCTGTTGGGGGCGCCGACGGATGAATTGGTCGCCATCGACGTTTCATCAGGCCACGCACGATGGCGCGAGGTCAGGTTGGTTGAGGTGCGCGCGAGCGCGCCCGGCGTCGTCGAATCGATCGGATTAACCAACGGGTCGTGGGCCGCGGAGATCAGCCTGGTGCTTACGACGGTCCAACCGGAAATTATCCGATTTCGCGCGATGGGATTGCAGAGTGATCTGCCGAAGTTCTCGGCCAACGCATCGGCCTACATCGTTCCCCCGCAAACCTCGGGGACGGACATTGGCGACGGAGTGCACGCGGCCCTGACCATCGGGCTCGAAGCCCATCCCGACGAACGGACGATCACCCTCGTCGCCACTCCGAATGAACGGAAACCATGGATGCGGGCCGGTGTCTCGGCGTTCCTCGAAGTTGTGGTCGAGTCGTCCGGCGGCAAGATGCTCGCTATTCCTCGGTCAGCCGTTGTCAAGGACGGCATTACGCACATCTTCTTTCGGCGCGATCCCGCCGATCCGAACAAGGCGATTCGCACGGAGGCTGACATGGGCGTCGATGACGGGCGCTGGGTCGTGATCAAGAGCGGGCTGGGACTGGGCGATGAAGTCGTCCTGGAAGGAGCGTACGAACTCAAGCTGGCGACGGCCCGGAGCGGTACGACCCAAAAGGGCGGACACTTCCACGCCGACGGATCATTTCACGGTGAACACTGAATGAGGAGCGAATGATGCTGAAACGACTTATACGCTTCTCGCTCGACAACGCTTCGCTTGTCCTTGTTCTGGCGGGTGTGCTGCTTGTCTTCGCGGGTTACCAGCTTCCACGGACGCCCGTCGATGTGTTTCCGGAGCTGAACGCCCCGACGGTCGTCGTCATGACCGAAGCGCCCGGCCTGGCCGCCGACGAGGTGGAGCAGTACGTCAGCTTTCGAATAGAGACTTCAGTCAACGGGATACCGGGTGTTCGTCGGGTGCGTACCTCCAGCGCGATCGGCTTGTCGATTGCCTATGTCGAGTTTGATTGGGACATGGATATCTATCGGGCACGACAGCTCGTATCCGAACGGCTTGATGCCGTGCGCGAGGATCTGCCCGCTGACGCGCATGCGGAGATGACGCCGATCACGTCGATCACGGGCGAGATCATGTTGCTCGCCGTGTCTGCGCCGGACGGAAATTTCAGCGACCTCGACCTGCGTGCGTATGCCGAGTTCGACTTGCGCAACAGGCTTCTGGCCATTCCCGGCGTCGCGCAGGTTTCCGTGATCGGCGGCGAGCTTCCGGAATACCAGGTGCTCATTGAGCAGGAAAAGTTGAGACTCTACGACCTTACGCCGGCCGATGTGGTCAAGGCCGCAGGCGAGTCGCACAGCACACTCAGTGCGGGCTACCTTCCGGATGTCGATTCGTTGGAGATGCCGATTCGGCAAAGCGGGCGTGTGCGATCCGTGGCAGACATCGCCGGTTCCGTGATGAAATATCACGATGGCGCGCCGGTGACGATCGGTCAGGTTGCGGATGTTCGATTGGGACCGGCGTTGAAGCGAGGAACCGGCGCCGATGGCGGCAAGCCTGCCGTCGTGATGACGATACAGAAGTCTCCCGGTACGAATACCCTGATCATTACCGAGCAGATCGACACGGTCCTGGATGCGCTGACGCCGACGCTGCCGCCCGGTGTTCATGTCAACCGGCATATTTTTCGACAGGCGGATTTCATTCAGCTTTCCGTTGACAACGTGCTGCATGCGTTACGCGATGCAGCCGTCATCGTTTCAGTCATTCTGATTCTCTTCTTGTTAAACGCTCGCACGACTGTGATTACGTTGGCGGCGATTCCTCTGTCGTTGGCGATTGGTTTACTCGCCCTGAATCAGTTTGGCATGACGATCAACGTCATGACACTGGGCGGTTTTGCGATTGCCGTGGGCAGTCTTGTGGACGATGCCGTCATTGATGTGGAAAACGTGTTCCGTCGTCTCAAGCTCAATGCGGCAAGGCCTGAGGGCGAGCGGAGGCCGAAGCTTCAAACCATCTTCGATGCAAGCAACGAAATCCGCCCCGCCATGGTTTTTGCAACGGTTATCATCGCCATCGTATTCGTGCCACTGATGTTTCTGGAAGGCATTGAAGGGCGATTCTTCAGGCCCCTTGGAATTGCGTTTGTCATTTCAATTCTGGGCTCACTCGTGGTTGCGCTGACCGTGACCCCGGCGATGTGTCGTTTCCTGCTCCGCGCCACGCCAAATGGGCAGAAATCAAACGACAGCTTCGTGGTTCGCAGATTGAAGAATCTTTACGAGCCGGCGCTACGGTTGGCGCTTCGTTTACGGTGGTCCGTTCTCGGCGGGGCAGCGGTTGCAACTGCGCTGACGCTTTGGTTGGGATCGACGTTTGGAACCTCCTTCCTGCCGGAGTTCAACGAGGGAACGTTTACCGTCGGCCTGTTTGCACCGCCTGGTACGTCGCTAAAGGCGAGCGATCGGATGGCCTCCTCGATCGAGAGGCGGTTGCTCAAAATCGAAGGCGTCAAGAGCGTGACGCGACGCACGGGTCGGGCTGAACGTGATGAGCACGCGGAGCCCGTGAGCAATTCCGAAATTGACGTCACCGTGGCGAAGGGGTATCGCAAGGATGAAGTGCGCCGAGAGATCACCAAGGTATTGGAACAAGTCCCCGGCATCACGACGAACGTGGGCCAGCCGATCGAACATCGCCTGAGTCACATTCTCTCGGGGACGCCCGCGGCCATTGCGATCAGCGTTTATGGAGATGACCTGGGTGTGCTTCGAACCATCGCCAAAGAGATCGAAAGTGTTCTCAAGCCTCTGCCCGAGGCCCGTGATGTTGCCGCCAATCGCGAAGTGATGATTCAATCGTTGCCGGTCGAATACCGGCCGCACGACCTGGCGGCCTATGGACTGTCTCCAGCCTCGGCGGCCCGGCAGGTTCGAAACGCGATCTTCGGAGTCGAGGTCGCCGAAGTCAACGAGGGTGTCAAACGCCTTGCACTGACCGTGCGGCTCGCGGATTACGAGCGCGACAGCGTACGCGACCTTCGCAATCTTGTCTTGCGAGGCCGTGGCGGCGCCCATGTCCGTCTCGAGGAGGTCGCAGACATCGGACCCGAGATGGCGTCCAACCTCATCGCACGCGAGAACGCACAGCGGAAAGCAGTCGTCTCGTTGAACGTGGCGTCGGGCTCGAATCTCGGACATCTCGTGGAGCAGGTTCGCCGGCGAGTAGATCCGATCGTGCGTAAGCATGGTTACACGGTAAAGTACGGCGGCCAGTTCGAAGCCCAGCAATCAGCCAGTCGTACGATCTGGTTATTCAGCGGCGTCATTGTGCTGGTGATGCTGGTCTTGCTTAACGTCGCGGTCGGTTCAATTCGCGTATCGCTGCTCGTGCTCCTTAACCTTCCGCTGGCCTTGATCGGCGGCATTCTCGCGATCTACCTGACGGAATCGCCGAGCATCCTCCGCAACACGCTCGGCCTTTTTGGAATCGGCGTCTTCACGGCGCCCGTAATCTCAATTGCCAGTCTAGTGGGGTTCATCTCGCTGTTCGGAATCGCCGTACGAAACGGCATCCTTTTGGTGAATCATTACAAGCATCTGATGGAAGAAGGAACGCCGATTTACGAAGCAATCATCCGCGGCTCACAGGAACGGCTCGTGCCGATCCTGATGACGGCGTTGACGACGGCCTTGGCGCTGATTCCCATCGTCCTAAAAGGCGATACGCCCGGCAACGAGATCCTCGCTCCGTTGTCGGTCGTGATCCTCGGTGGTCTTTTGTCATCGACGTTTCTGAATCTCGTGGTCGTCCCTGCGGGATACGCGGCCATACATCGCGTCCCGCGTGACGGCTTCAAGACGGTTAAACAAGGGTCTCTTGTTGAAGAAGAAAACGATAATAAGGAGTAGTAAGATGAATCGTACAATCGGAATTGTTATTTTGGTCTGCGTACTCATCCCGTTTCTTACGGGTTGCCAAAAAACGGAAAAGGAGAAACCGGCGGAATCCGGGAAAGAAACGGCATCCGAGCAGAGTGGCGCCGACCATGCCCACGCGGAAGCTCCGTTGGGAACGGTGACCATCGACGGCATGAAAATAGAACTCGCCCAAGGACACGGAAAGGTCAAAGCCGGCAAGGAAGGCCATCTGGTTGTGAAGCTCCCCTACAACGACAATGGTCAAAGCATCGTGCGTGCGTGGATTGGAATCGAAGATCGGCTCAAGTCGGTGGTCAGCAAGGGCCAATACGCTCCTTCCCACGACGATTATGACATCCATGCAACGGCGCCGGTGCCGTTGCCCGCGAATGTCATGTGGTGGATTGAGATCGAAAAACCGGATGGGACGAAGATGGTCGGTTCGGCGAAACCCCTTTTGGAATGACGCACGGGAAGCGAGGATACAGAGGTTCGAAGGAGATGCATCCTTGATCGGCCACGCATGATTCGCTCTACTATAGCGGCAGCGTCTCACGGGCATCGTGCCCTCGTGAATGGCGACGCAGTTAGGATAAGTTGGATGCGTTTTAGGCTTAGAGATTCCGCAGTGCGCTTCATTCTCAGCATCGGAGTGCTGTTGTTGTTCCACGTTGCCGAGGATGCAAGCGCGCAGCACGGACCCCCGGTTGATGATCGAGGCATATCCTGCGAACCGTGCGACGCCAATTGCGATTCCTTGATCGATGAACTCGATATCGCGGCCTTCGTAGACGCATTGCTCGGCGATCAGCCGGGCTGTTCGCCGTGCCGTGGTGATTTCGACAACGACGGCGAAGTCAATGGCCAGGACATGCAGCCGCTTCTCGATTGCTTGTTGGTTCCGCCGGAAACGGGCGCTTGTTGCGAACCATCCACGGCGTGTTTCCTGGCGAACGAGGCGGAATGTCAGGGCGGCTGGTTTGGTCCAGGCAGTTCATGCGATCCGGACCCCTGTATTACCGGCGATATGACCGCATACCGTCCACAACACGGAGCGGGATATTTTCCCTTTGCAAGAACTGCGGTTTCGGACTTCGATGAGGAGAGCAGCACTCAAGGCCCCGGGATTCGCATCAACGCTCCGAGTGACGACGATCCTATGGGAGAGGACGACTTGATCGAGGTCACTCTGGCCATCGATCAACCGGGCGCCGAGGTCGCACTAAGGAGAAGCCACGGCCATCTCAAGGTCTGGACGACGCGGACGAAGGACGTCGGCACCGAGATTCCTTTTCTGAACGACAAGACGTCTTCCGTTCCGTTCGGTCCCGGCGAAACAATGACAACAGTGTGGGTTGAGTGGGCGGTCCCCATGCATGGGACCGCGGACTTGGTGCTTGAACCGTCCACGGTTGCTGCTTCATTGGACGTGCTCCGTTTTCATTCATTCGTTGGTATTGTCATGGCATTGGGCGGTGAAGGTCAGGTCCCGTCCGTTCCGGTCGACTTGAACCATGGGACTTTTGTCGTGGCCGTGGGCCTTTATGATCAGGGTTTTGACGTTCATCTGCATGATGAGGATGATGTCGCCCCGGATGGATCGGGCCCGGTCTTCGACGAGGTCGTCAATGCGATTCGGCACCGGCTTGTCGATGAGGTCGGAATCTTCGGCTATAGCCATGGCGGCGGCTCGACCTATGACCTCGCGGATCGGCTCGACGCTGATCGAGCCGGGATCGGCAGGTTTGAAATACGCTTCACTTCGTACGCCGATGCGGTGGAAAATGATTCAGATGTCGATATTTCTCAGGAGCTGCGCCGTCCACCGAGTAGCGGCTACCACGCGAATCACTACCAGAACGGTAGTTTCGCGGATTTTTTCCTGGATGGAGGTCCGGTTCCCAACTCCGAACCGTCGCCTACCGGTTTGAATGTCGAGGTGACGCCCTGGGGAGCGGGGGCGACGCATTTTGAGGTCGATGACTTCGTGCAGGTCCGGGATTTTATCGAGACAAATCTGGTGTCCAACGTGACCCCGTAATAGTGAGGGTTTGTCATATGAGTCAGGTGATTGGGTCAACTTATCGGCATTTTCGTTTTCGATTCAACACCACGTTGCGCGCCGTGGCGACAATTGGCGTCATTGTGGTTCCGGCTTCCGCTTCAGAGGAAATATCGAAAGCCGACGGGCAGATACGCCCCGATGTCGCTTTTCAATCAGCGCTTCGGGACGTCTCGGAGACGGAGAACAACGAACAGCGTAACGAGCGGCTGAATCGAATTCAGGATCTCAGCGTCGGTCGTCACGATCATATGATCGGGCAGCTCCTCTGGTATTATGCGACGAGCGATGAAAAAGTGAAGGCGAGCAGCGTCGTCGGCAGGGTCTTGGATCATCATGACGTGCCCAAGCAGACCTCTGTTTTTGCCTTGATTCCGCATCTCGATGATCGCGATGCGTCCGTTCGGGAAATGACACGCAGCCTCTTGCAAGGTTACGAAGAACGGTCGGCCTCCCGGCCGCCGGACTTTTCCGCATATCGCTCTTTTATTGAAGCCAAGATCCGGACAGGCGGGGAGCCGTCGGATTCGTTGGTCCGGCATATGTATGAATCGGACCCGGGCACGGCGCTTCTAGCCATTATGCGCGGTTACCAGCTACGCGATCCGGACGAAATGAAACTCATCCTTTGGGCGGAACATGTGGTCGCCGATCTGTTCTGGAAACGCCGGCACGGATTTCTTGGACCCAAGGCGGTTGAGCCGGCCGTGATCCGGCAGTTGCGTTTGCTTGCGCAACACGAACGCTGGTGGGTGAGGATGTACGTCGCCGAAATCCTCAGACGCCATCCCGAACTGGCGCGGCCGCAGGTCCTCGAATCTCTTCAAGACGACGCACATCCCCTGGTCAGAGAGACGATACTTAAGGCGACCGAAAAACATTCGAAACGCTCGCGAGATCCGTAGGCCCGATGGGCCGAACGGGGATCGATAGGAGACTGCAGGCGTTCGGCCGATGGCCAATGAGCGCGCTCTTGCGACGACCCTGGGCGGCGATGCTTGATGAGTATCCTCCGGGAAACCTGGTTACTAATTAGTGCCTACTTTACATCGATATGGTCCACATCGTAAATTGACGAAGTGCCCTGACGACGGCGGGGTGATGGTCATTCGATTAGAGAAACAGGGTCAAGGAGTCCAATATGATTCGGGGAGTGCACACGATGTTTTACACGTCTGAGCCGGAAGCGCTCAGGGCGTTTATGCGCGACAAACTTGGGTTCAGCGGAACGGACATCGGCGACGGCTGGTTGATCTTTAAAGTGCCGGAGGCGGACATGGGGTGTCACCCCTCCAGGAATGAGAACGGAGAGGTCCCGTCAGGAACGCCTGATATCTCGTTTTACTGCGACGACATCCGCGAGACCGTCAACGAACTCAAGGGACGTGGCGTCGAGTTTGTCGATGATATCACCGACATGGGCTACGGACTCGTGACGCACTTTAAGGCTCCGGGCGATTTTCAAATACAGCTCTACCAGGCCCGCTATTCCAAGTAGGGCGTCGCCCGGTCTCGAGAGGGCCGGCATTCATGATGCTTTCGAAACGATTCTAATCATTCCCGCTCTTTTTGGTGATCGGAGACCGATTCAGGCCGTCGTCTGTCACGTTGCGACCGTCATCGCCGTAGACGGACGGCAGGGGGTTGAGATCCGGGGCCAGGAATGAGCGTCGCGCCGATGCGGATGAAAGCAGCCCTTTGGAGTAATATTTCGTGAGTATTTCCTTGTTCAGGAGCTCCGGATTCAAGGCGAGGAAGGATGTCGAATCCATCGTTTCGCTTCTGGATCGGCCCGACGCAACAAGTGTCGTGAACGCGACTGTCACGGTCTCATGATAACCGCCTGTCGGTGTGCTCGGGATGCCGTGAGCTTTGTTGTACCGCTGGATGCCGATGCGAATTTGGTCAACAGCTTCGACAAACGGGTGTCTCTTCAGGTAAATGTAGGCGACGCGAACGTGGGCTCGATGCGTCCATTCGGTGAGCGGCAACGTCGTGGTCTCAAAGGCGTCGATGAGTTCCTCGTCTGTCAGGCATGTTTCGCGATTGGCTATCATGGTCGTGGTCTCCGAGAGTCTGCAGCCCAGTACTATAGGATAACACGAGAGCGAAGTCCCGGCACGCCTTGGGGGAAGCGCGGTGCCGGAACTCCGTTGCCCCATCGCCTAGGCGGCGGTGCAGGCAATCTCGCCGTGTTGAGAAAGGTCTAATCCCGTGATTTCCTCCGATTCTGAAACGCGAATCGGAAGAATCAGGTCTTTGACGTCCATTATCATACTCCTTCGCGGATATCCTTCCCGTCCACGGCAAGTTCATGATCGATTCGTTCGTCGTGATCGGTTTCATCGACGAATCGAATGCGACCGTTTGAACGCCTATCTTCGGGCGGCGCATCTTTGTTCGATTGGCGACGTAGAAAAACACTTTCATGAAGCATGCTGTCAAAGAGGTGCATGTTGAAGTTCTGGGACAAATCTTCACAGACCTGAATCCCTCGAACGCTGTTCCCATGCTCATCAATGCGCGGCGAATACACGGCGATGCCGAGTTGGCCCGGGAGGACCGCGACAATGCCGCCTGTCACGCCGCTCTTCGCCGGCAATCCGACCGTGTAAGCCCATGCGCCGGCGTAGTCGTACATCCCGCAACTGAACATGATGGTCAATATGTCGCGCAAGTAGTTGCGCGAAACAGCACGTTGTCCGGTGAGAGGGTTCACTCCACCGTTCGCGAGCGTGGCGCCCATCACGGCCAGATCGCGGCAGGTCACCAGGACGGAACATTGTTGAAAATAGAGATCGAGCGCCTCATCAACGTTGCTTTCGATCATGTCGAAGTTCAGCATCAAGTGTGCGATCGCGCGATTTCGGTGTCCGGTCGTCCGCTCGGACATGAAGACGGACATGTCCACGTGGACGTCGCGCCCGACATACTTGCTGAACATGTCGAGCATCCGATTCAGGCGTTCGGTGGGATCGGCGCCGTGGATCAGACCGGTCGTTGCGATCGCCCCGGCATTCACGCAGGGGTTGTGCGGCCGATTCGTCGCATCGAGTTTGATGATCGAATTGAATGCATCCCCCGTGGGTTCAACGCCGACACGGCTCAACACGAAGTCTCGTCCGCGATCCTGCAGTGCTTGTCCATACACAAAGGGTTTGGACATCGACTGAAGGGTGAAAGGTTTATCGAAATCCCCGACGTCGTAAACCTGGCCGTCGGCCGTCACGACGCAGATTCCAAACCAGTCCGGGTTTGCCCTTGCAAGCTCGGGAATGTAGTCGGCCACCGTGCCGTCACCGAGATCCTGGTATTTCAGATGCAGCTCGTTGAGCGCGGCGAGAATTCGAAAGCGCGTCGTACTCTGGCGAACTGATATTGATTCATTGTGGACGATCATGGTCAAGGCTCCGTGCACTGCCAACCGTTCGACTTCAACGCGTGAACAGAAGCTCTCTGTAGGAGGCGAGCGGCCATTCGCGTTCATCGACGACGACTTCGAGGGCATCTGCGCATGTTCTCACTCGTTGCATGGCGGCTCGCAGTTCGCGAGCGCACCAATTTGCGTTTTGAGTCGGAGTCGAGTCCGTCGATTGCTGAGTCATAATCTCCAGCATTGCCAACGAGTCCTCGAACTTATCAAGCCGCTCACTGATGGTGCGGAGCGCACGGCTGCGCCGGTCCGCATTCAGACCGGCGGATAGGCTGTTCTCCACCGCATTCCCGATCCGATTGAGATGGGCGTAGGCGGCCGGAGCGATGCGCGTTCGCCCGAGCTGGAGCATCGTATCTGCTTCGATGCGCAGCTGAGTCGCGTAATTCTCGGCCAGGACGGCGATTCGTGCGTCCAGCTCTTGCGGCGTCATCACACCGTGGCGGTCGAACATTCGAGCGACCGCCGGCTTGTTGAACGCGGCCAGCGCGGAGGCCGTATGGCGGTTGTTGGGAAGCCCGCGCCGCTCGGCCTCGTCATGCCATTGTGGGTCGTAGTTGTCCCCGTCGAAGATGACCCGCTTGTGCTTGCTGATCAGTTCCTGCAGGATGGCGCCGACGACTCTTTCCATCATGATCTTCGTGGTGTTGTCCTTGATCGCCAATTCCAACGCCGTAGCAATTCGTTCCAACTGATCTGCGACGATCGTGTTCAGGACGGTATTCGGCCAGGCACATGTCATTGAGGCGCCGACCGCGCGAAACTCGAACTTGTTGCCCGTAAAGGCAAAGGGCGAAGTCCTGTTTCTGTCGCCGGAGTGCCGTTCCAGCGTCGGCAGAATCGCGGCCCCGACGTCGAGCGAGCCCGAGGCCGGTGTGCTGTTCAGCGATCCGCGCTCGATTTGACCGACGAGGTCCGACAATGCGTCGCCTAGAAAGATGGACATGATGGCCGGGGGCGCTTCGTTGGCGCCGAGACGGTGGTCATTGCCGGCGGAAGCGATCGAACCCCGAAGGATGGCCGCGTTTTCTTCGACAGCGGCGATGACGGCCGTCAGAAAGACAAGGAACTGTAAATTCTCGTGAGCGTTTTCTCCCGGATCGAGGAGGTTTGTTCCTGTGTCTGTGCACATCGACCAGTTGTTGTGTTTTCCCGAACCGTTGATGCCGGCGAAGGGTTTCTCATGGAGCAACGCGCGCATGCCATGACGAGCGGCCACGTGGCTCAAGGTTTCCATGATGATCATCTGGTGATCGCAGGCCACATTTGTATTTTCGAAGAGGGGGGCGATTTCGTATTGACCCGGGGCGACTTCGTTGTGCCTGGTCGCAATCGGGACGCCCAGCCGCGTAAGCTCACGTTCGACCTCCGCCATGAAAGCCCGTATGCGCTCCGGGATCACGCCGAAGTAGTGATCGGAAAGCTGCTGATCCTTGGGGGAAGGCGCGCCGAACACCGTTCGTCCGCACACGGCGAGATCAGGTCGATTTTGATAGGCCGATTCGTCAACGAGAAAGTACTCCTGTTCAACGCCGAGTGACGTGACGACGCGCGAAACGCCGGTGTCCGAACCGAAGATTCGCAGAATGCGCATGGCCTGTTTGGACAGGGCTTCCATGGAACGAAGAAGCGGTGTTTTCTTGTCAAGGGATTCACCCGTCCACGAAATAAACGCGGTGGGGATGCAAAGCGTAGCCGTATTGCCAACCCGGCTGATGAACGCCGGGCTGGCCGGGTCCCAGACGGTGTATCCACGAGCTTTGCTTGTGGCCCGAAGACCACCCGACGGGAAGCTCGAAGCATCCGGTTCGCCCTGCAGGAGATTGGACAACGAGAAGGATGAGAGTTCGCCGCCGTGGCCGTTGGAAATCGAGAGGGCCTCATGCTTTTCGGCGGTTCCGCCGGTGAGCGGTTGAAACCAGTGGCAGTAGTGCGTAGCACCGCGTTCAAGGGCCCAGGCCTTCATCGCATCCGCCACGGGCCCCACGATTGTTGGGTCGAGGCGTTTGCCCCGATGGATTGTATCTTTAAGCGATGCAAGGATCTCCGCGGGGAGCCGGGCGGACATCGTCTCTAAGGTGAAGACGTCCTCGGCGAACATCACGGGCGCGGGCGTATGGGAGGATCTGCCGTTGCTTCCGGGTTTCGGTCGGCGTATGTCGTGCCGTCGGCCTTTCCGGCCCTCACCGTGCGTCGTGATGGTTTCCAGTTGCGTGATCATCATGTCGTCTCCTTGCAAAAGGCCCCTTTCAGATTTCTCTCGTTGGAGCCGGGTTCAACCAATGCACGGGATGGCGTAGAATGGACTCGGGAACTGCCGCTTTTAGATCAAAAATTTTCGGAATCGAGTTTTTCGGAAGGTGAGGCGGCTTTTTCGGCACATCGGACAGGAACAATGAGGATGGATCACGATGATCTGACCACTCAATTTGCCCGTGTGTTGAACTCGGAGTCGAATGACGAAAACGTCCAGGAGGCGTTGACACCGATCGTCTACGCAAAGCTTCGAGCGATTGCGCAGCAGCGCATGATGGACGAACGCCGCGGGCATACACTGCAAGCGACGGCGTTGGTTCATGAGGCGCTCATGCGGTTGCATGGCGATCGCAATGTGTCCGCCGAACAGCAAACGCACTTCTACGGAGCGGCGGCGGAAGCGATGCGCAGGGTCCTGATTGATCACGCTCGTAAGAAGGGGAGCAAGAAACGTGCAGGCAACCGTGTCCCGCTCATCCCTGATGTCGTCGATTTGGCGGTGGATCAGGATTCCACGATAATCGTGGCTGTCGACGAGGCTGTTTCACGCCTATCGCAAGAGGACCCGCGAGCCGGGGAGGTGGTGAAGCTCCGCTTCTATGCGGGTCTTGATGTCAACGAGGTGGCCAAGTTGATGAGCCTTTCCCCTCGCACCGTTGCCCGTGAGTGGACCTATGCGCGGACACGGTTGTACCAAATCCTGACGGCGGACGAATAACGTTGACGGACCCGAAAGAGGCTGAGGAGCAGGAGCGGGGACGTCCGATTCTCGCGGCATGCATGCTTGGAACCACGCTCATTCGTTTGTTATAATGGCTTTTTGTACCGGCTGGAGCGAACTGGAGAACCCGTGCCAAGGTACGATTCCGCAGACTCGGATGAGCGTTCCGCGAAACATGAACCCACCGGTTCGGTGACGGGGCTCCTGCACGCCGCTGCACGAGGCGACAACGGTGCGGCCGATCGTTTGTTTCCGCAGATTTACGAGCAACTGCTTGCACTCGCCCGAAGCCACATGCATCAGGAGAATCCAGGGCATACGCTCCAGGCGACGGCCCTGGTGCACGAAGCCTATTTGCGGCTCGTCGGCAGTGATCCGTTGAGCTGGTCAAGTCGAACGGCTTTTTTCCAGGCCTCCGCAAAGGCCATGCGTAGGATCTTGATCGACCACGCGCGCCGACGCGGACGGTCCAAACGCGGCGGTGATCTTAAGCGTGAGCCGCTTGATGCCGTGGACCTGGCCGTCTCGTCCGATCCGGACGAAGTCGAAGCGCTCGATGCCGCTGTGAGCCGTCTGGCTGAACGGGATCCGCGTGCGGCCGATGTGTTGCAACTTCGCTTTTACGCCGGTCTCAGCGTCGAGGACACTGCGGCGGCCTTGGGATGTTCCGAGCGCACCGTCAAACGCGAATGGGCTTTCGCCCGGGCATGGCTGTACCAGGAGCTTCAAGCGTAGATGTACGATCCGGTTGCGTGAGAGGGGCTTCTGTGGCCGATTGGCAGCGAGTCAAATCAATCTTCGAGCAACTGATTGAACTTTCCGATGAGGATCGCGACAGGTCGCTCGGGCGACTCTGCGAAGGCGACGTCGAGCTGCGCGCGGCCGTGGAGCGATTGATAAACGCCCATGAGCAAGCGGGTTCTTTTCTTGCGATGCCCACCCTGGATCGCCGAAGGGGCGAAGCCGAGGACGTCATCCCAGGGAAACCTGAGTTTCTGCCCTCGCGCATCGGATGCTATACACCATTGGAAGCGATCGGCGAGGGTGGATTCGGCACGGTGTATCGCGCCCGGCAGGAAGCCCCCGTTCGGCGGATCGTCGCGCTCAAGGTGATCAAACCCGGAATGGACACGCGAGAAGTCATTGCTCGCTTTGAGAGCGAGAGACAAGCGCTGGCCATGATGAACCATCCGAACATCGCGCCTGTGCTTGACGCCGGGGCGACCGAGGAAGGGCGGCCGTATTTTGTCATGGAGTATGTACCGGGCGAGCCCATCACAGCCTATTGTGACAGGCACAGGTTAGAGCTTCGTGAGCGACTGGAGTTATTTGTCCAGGTCTGCCACGCCGTTCAGCATGCGCACCAAAAGCGTATCATCCACCGTGACATCAAACCGACCAACGTCCTGGTGATGTCAAGGGACGCCGACGGGCAGCACGACGATGACGTTCAGCAGGGTCCCGCAAGCGGGGCGGCGGCCGTCGCGAGGGTCATCGATTTCGGCGTTGCGAAGGCCATGGACCAACGCTTGACTGAGCACTCCGTTTTCACGCAGGAGGGCATGCTGGTCGGCACGCTTGAATACATGAGTCCCGAGCAGGCGGACACAAGTCAGGTCGATATTGACACGCGGACGGACGTTTATTCGTTAGGCGTCTTGTTGTACGAATTGGTGACGGGTTCCCTGCCGTTCAATCCGCAAACACTTCGCCACAAAGGGTATGTGGAGATTCAACGTATCGTCAGAGAGGTCGAACCGCCCAGACCGAGCGCTCGTTTGTCTGCGCTGGACGGCGTTTCTTCTGTGCCGAAAGACGGCAGGTCGGCAGAGATCGCGCGGCGTCGAGGGACGGACGTGCGAACGCTGATCCGGAAGGTTCGCGGAGAGCTCGACTGGATCGTGATGAAATGCTTGGAGAAGGACCGCGCACGACGCTATGAGACGGCAAACGGCGTGGGACTTGAGGTTGAACGATTTTTGAAAAACGAGCCGGTTCTGGCGGGACCGCCCGGGGCGGGATACCGAATCCGCAAGTTCGTTCGGCGTAATCGCGTGGCGATCGCCGCGATCACAGGAACGGGCGCAGCCCTCACCGTGGGGTTCCTCGTATCGATCGCCGGTTTTGTTGCCGCTACGCGGGCTCTCGACTTGGCCGACGACCAGCGCCAATTGGCGCAGCACAGCGCGAACGATGCTCGGCGCGCCGCTGATAAGGCGGAGGCCGTCAACCGTTTTCTGCAGGACATGCTTTCGGAGGCGGACCCTCGTAACAATGCCCGTCGCGACCTGACGGTTCGTGAAGCACTTGATCGTGCGGTCGCCAGGCTTGATAGCGGCGAGATGAAACACCAACCCGAGATCGAGGCCGCGGTTCGGTTGACCGTCGGCCGGACGTATATCGGGTTGGCGCAATACGCGCCTGCGGAAACGCAAATTGAGTTTGCGGTCGACGTCTACCGATCCCTATTCGGGGAAAGCTCGGGGGAATATGCCGATGCCCTCCAGCAACGGGGGACGGTACGAAAATTCGCCGGACGCCCGGTCGAGGCGGAGCCGGATTTCCGAACCGCGCTTGCCATTCAGCGCAGCCGTGGTGAAACGGCGGCTGCTGAGGCGGCTGCCTGCGCGAACGATCTGGCGACGGCTTTGCTCGACTTGAAACGTTTTGATGAAGCTGCACAGTTACAGAAGGAGGTGCTCTCATTTGCACGACGTCCTGAAAACGTCGACAAGCCGATCCTCTCGGAGGCCATCAACAACATGGGCTCTTTGCATCTGGCTCGTGGGGAGCACGGATTGGCGGAGCCGTACTTTCGCGAGGCCCTCGACGTCAATCGTCGAATCGTGGGGGACCTCCACCCGAACGTCGCAACGAATCTCGACAATCTTGCTCAGACTCTCCACAGTAAAGGTGATTTGGACGGTTCGGAAGAGACCTATCGCGAAGCCTTGGCGGTTCGGCGCAAACTGTTTGGCGCGGATCATCCCGACGTCGCCACGAGCTTGCACAATCTCGCAGTTCTGCATTTCGTGCGCGGCAACCTCGAAGCGTGTGAAGAGGGTCTGCGTGAAGCGTTTGACATTCTTCGTCGAATGAACGGAAGAGGACATCCGGACACATTGACGGTCGCCGATAGCTTGATCAGCGTCGTCGGTGCGAGCGGGCGCCTGGATGAGGCCGAGCGACTTTTGCACGAGTCCTACGACGCCGTACGCGACGATCCGGCCATCCCCCTTGCCCGAAAGTGTGCCCTTGCCGAACGACTCGTCGACCTGTATCGAGCATGGTCCAAGCCCGACAAGGCCGACGAATGGTCTAAAAAGGCGGAACACTGGCGCGCTTTAGAGACGGCATCGACGCAGCCATCTTCAGGATAAGGTCGTAGGGCGGGCTCCGCCCACCGCTATTTTTGCAGACGCCTATCAAGAGGACACAGGCGCACACGCCTCTTCGGCGCGGCGAGTGGAACCCGCCCTAAGACGGAGGAAGTGCTTGAATGTCTCCGACGTTGGATGATCAATCCATCAAACTGCTGATCATGTTTCATGGATTAACCCTGCATTGAGCGCATGTGTTTCATCTTGAAACATGGCCATGGCAGTATTCATTTTCTTGAATCCCAATTTCTTGTAGAAGGATTCCTTGCCGGGATTGGCATATAAAATGATCTTTTGATGTCCTTTTGACAGCTCCGTCAATTTCTGGACGATGCTTTTTCCAAGTCCGGTGCCTTGATGATCGGGATGGACCGCTATGTCGCAGATATAGGAACAGTCAACGCCATCGGCAAGTGCTCGGCCCACTCCGATCAGACGTGATTCACGAAAGATGAAGCACTTATACCTGCTATTGCTAAAAGCGGTTTGAAGATCGCCGGCTTTTTTCTCTCCCAGGGGGGCGATCTTATAGAGATTTGACAAGGCCTCCCAGTCAACGTCACGTTCTTCATATTTCCATGTAAAATTCATTTTCTGACTCGCGTCCGCTTGGAGTGACGTAGGCATTCGTGTAGTAGACGGTCTCTACTTGTGAGCAAGAGATAAAAAGATCGGACAGTCTCTTTATAGATTATCCTTATCGGATTGTAGACATAATTAATCTTTTTTAGAATCAAAGTCGATACAGTTCTTGAAGTGTTTCATCGATTTCTGATGAAATCAGCGTTTTGAGCAAGACGGGCCGGAGTGCTCAACCTAGCGCGATTTCATAACCTACATTCCAGTTTCTCGCTGCGCTGGGCCGTACGAGCAAGCGAGGCATGCAATGGGCCATGGTACATCCAATCGTGTGAGCCGGTTAGCTCGTGTCATGCACGAACGAACAATGCATGCCCTGAGTATCATGCTGGTACTTTGCGCAATTGCGTCCGTCGACTTACAGGGAGCGCCCGTGGGAGAGGATCAAGGGAGGGGGGGAAGCATTCACCTCCAAAGCCCGGTTATTGCGGAGACCGGGGAAGGTCTTTTCGAAAGATGGGGCACGACCGTGCTCATCATGGTACTGGGATCAGGTGTGTCGCTCGTGGTGTTTCGGAGGTTCCGGCATTCCTCGAAGGCGCTGGAGCGACGCGTGTTGGAGAGAACGAAGGAACTCGTCAAGGCCAACCAGGAACTCCAAAACGAGATTGCGGCCTGCAAACGGCATGAGAAGGAACAAATAGAGCGTTTTCAGATTGAGCAGGAGCGCAAGCACCTTCAAGAGGCGGTGCGTGCCAACGAGCGGGTGCTCACCGTGGTCGGACACGAGCTCAGGACCCCGCTCGCCAGCATGCGGGCCATGGCCGAGTTCATTCTCAGTAGCAGTGCATGCATTTCGACGGAAAAAGACAGGTTCATCGAAGATATTCGTGACGAAGCGATCCGGATGGCCGACAAGGTCAACGATTTGATTGAAGTGGCCCGCACGAACAGCGGTTACGCTCGGTGGCATTGGTCGGAATTCAGCGTGCGAGATGCCTGCGAGGACGCGCTTATCCCCTTATCCGGCGTGGTCAATGAAGCAAAAGTCCGACTCAAACTCGACGTCGAGCCACCTGAATTGGTGATGAATGGCGATCGGAATGCCATCCGTCGGCTTGTCCTAAACGTCGCCAACAACGCATGTATGCATACGCCTAAAGGTTCTATCGAAGTGCGCGCAAAGCGTTTGATGAACGCCGACGGTGACTGGATCGAGATTCAGGTCTGCGATACCGGAGAAGGAATGCCGCCCGAAATCGCGGCAAAGCTGGGAGAACCGTTTGCATTGAATCGCGGCGTAGCCGGTGATGATTATGTGAGAGGGAGTGGACTGGGGCTCGCGATTTGCAAGGGTATCGTTTCGGTACACGGTGGGAGGATTCTGGTCAGTTCGCAGCAGGGAGTCGGTACGACGATCACGGCGCAACTGCGCGCAGACTTGTCTGGTCCGACGAACGTGAAAGAACCACAGTATCTCATTTGCGAGGTAGCGCCATGAAAAAAGTGCTCGTCGTGGATGATGCGGCGATATTTCGAGAGCCGATCGCCGCCGCGGTGCGCGCCGCAGGATACGAAGTGGATGCCGAAATGCACGGCGGGGATGCGTTACAGGTCATCATGCATATGCGGCCGGATTTGATTCTTCTGGACCTCGCGATGCCTGGGATGGACGGATTGACCTGTTTGAAGTGCATTCGGGACAATCCTGACATTGCCGACATTCCCGTGATCATGTTGACGGCGACCTCGGACCCTGCCACCATGAAGAGAGCCGAGGAACTGGGCGTCAACAAATACATGCTCAAATCCAGTTTTTCACTCGACGAACTCTTGTCTCAAGTTCAGAAATGTCTCGGCGCCGGTCAGCGCCCTTCAGTGCCAATGGTCATGAATGAAGGCAGGCAGGAGCGGCAACCGGAGAGCAAGCAACGTGCCGCTGTGACGGTTGAGCAGGCTTCGTCCAATCAGGGGGCCACGTCAACTCTTGATGAAATACCGCCTGCTCGCGGCGTCGAAACGCCGTCCTCCAAGGTTGCGGCCGCCGTCGTGAACGAAACGCCGCCTGCCAAAGCGCCTGCAGCAGAGGTGACGTCCCGGCGATTGACACGTGAAGAAACGCTGGAGCGGGTCAATGACCACGTCGAAACAAGGACGCTTGCGGGAAATGTGGCCGAGATCGTCGCGCTTGCCGGCTCGGGCCGCAGTGATGCTACCGATCTTGCAGAGGCGCTGAAACGCGATCCGATTATCACCGCGCGCGTGCTTCAGGCCGCGAACTCGGCAGCCTACGTCAGCAACAAGGCGCGCATCGCCACGATAGAAGATGCAGTACGCAATGTAGGGTTTGGCACGATACGTAGTCTGGCCGCCAGCATCGGAATCTTTGAAACGTTCCCGATCGAATCCACGGATGGATTTAACGTCATTCATTGTTTGCAACATTGTCTGGCCGTTGCCGGACTCATGGATCATCTCGTGCCTGCCACAGACGACACGCCGTCCGAACTGGCGTACGTCATCGGGCTTTGCCACGATCTTGCTGAAATCATCGTGCGGCAACTGTTTACCGAAGAATATGGTGCCGTTCTAAGTAAGGTCGCCACGGGCGACAAGCCGAAGCACGTGATTGAAGCGGAGTATCTTGGGCTCCCAAGATACGAATTGATCTCACACGTCCTCTCAAAACTTGGGATGCCGCCTGAGATCATCAATCCCATCTGCGAATGCGAGAAGCGATTCTTCGACAAGAGCCTGCGTCTGAGCAAAATGGCATGCCTGTTGCGCCTGGCGGACTATTACGCACATGGGCTCTTGCTTGCGCCGTCGAAAGATGCCCCGGTGGGTCCAGTGACGATTACCGAGTGTCGCAACACGCTCGGAAATCCGAATCCGAAGCCCATGGACACCGCCGGATTTCGGAACGGAATCCTGTCCTTGACGACCTATCTGGCCAGACTGCCATCGGGCGAGAGTGCTAAGCTGTACGAGCCGCCGTTTCCGAAGAGTAAGGTCAAGATCTGGTATGGCAGGCATAAAGCGTTCTCGACGCTCGATCCCCTCGGGACTGCACTCGAATTGATTGCCTGTCCTGAAATTCATAAGCAGGTTCCAAACCATGCGGATGAGCTGAGCGGCTACGGCGGGATGGTGATCGCCGTGCCGACGATGAAGGGAGATGCATTCTCGATCCAGCAGGCTGAACGCGTCACTGCCGGGACGAGTTTACCCACGTTGTATTTGATCGGTAAAGAAAAAGACGTGCCGTCGTCAGCTCCGGCCAACATCGTTGTGGCAAAACCGCCGATTTCGCTCGCCAAACTCGCGGATTTCATCGCCCGATGCTAGCCGCTCACAGTTCTTGGCGAAGCAAAGCGTGTCCAATATCAACTGAGAATTTTTCCGCAATCCACGCTTGCATATTCCGGTGGATTGGTGTGTCTGATAATAGTCGTCCCCTTCACGGTGCCCAACATACCCAATCGGCAAATACTCCGGGGTGAATGACCGCTGTTCTGGACGGCTTGTTTTCCTGGGAGATCCGCGCGGGCCCTAGTTTATGCCCCATTGCAATCGGCCCGAAGAGGGAAAAAGCAAAGATTGCATCCCACGGGCCGGGAAAAACCAAGATGAGTGACTTCAGGACGAACAATCCTCTGCGCTGGTGCATTCGCCTTTACCATGAACGCACAATCCTTGTGCTCATGGTCCTGTTCTTCGGAGGCGTGAGTGTCATGGTATGGCACTTGTCCGACCTGGCGTCCGATCTTACCCAAAAATATGCCATCGACGACGCGAGCCGACAGTCCTCAGTCCTGGAACAGTTTCGCACACTCTATACTTCGGAAGTCGTCAGTCGCGTAAGGCCGCACGATACCGAGGTCACACACGACTACGACGCAAAGAACGGCGCCATTCCGCTCCCGGCCACGCTTAGCCTGTTACTCGCCGATCAGCTGTCCGAGTCCGACGTGGGCGGAGAGGTCAGGTTGTTTAGTGAGTATCCGTTTCCGTGGAGAACCGAGGGCGGTCCGCGAGACGATTTCGAGCGAGATGCTTTGCGGCAATTGAAACAGCATCCGGAACAGCCGTTTTATCGCTTCGAGAACATCCAGGGACGGCCGACGCTACGGTACGCCACGGCGGACCGATTGCGGGCAAGCTGTGTTTCATGTCACAACACCCACCCCGACAGCCCGAAGACCGATTGGAAAAAGGGCGACGTTCGGGGTGTGCTGGTCGTCAATCAGCCGGTCGATGAGTTCACTGCCTACACCAACGGGAAACTTCGTGGAACGTTCGTTTTCCTGATCTGTCTGGCGCTCGCCGGATTTCTTGGGCTGACGTACCTGATTATCAGGACACGCGCCACATTGGATAAGTTGCGGCCATCGGGGCCACACTCCGCGGCCGTGTCGCCGGACAGCGCCGACGACCAGGAGCCTCAATCATTTTCGGTACTTAAGGTGAGCGTTGTGGGTTTGATCGTGAGCGGCGCGGTCTTCATATTCGACATCATCACACCGCTCGGCATTGCCGCAGGCGTTCCCTATGTGCTTCTGGTCTGTGTCAGCCTTTGGGCGAATCGCCAGTCGTACACTCTTGTGGCCGCCATCATGGGGACCGTCCTCACGGTGCTGGGTTTTGTTCTCTGTCCGGACGGCGGAGAGTTCTGGAAAGTGATCGCGAACCGTTTGCTTGCGATGTTCGCCATCTGGGTCACGGCCATCCTGTGTCTCTGGCAGAAACGGACGACCGCCAGGCAAGCTGTTCTTACGGCTGAGCGGGAAACGGCCAGGCAATACACCGCTGAGCTGGAAGACGCAAGAAATCAGGCCGAGGCCGCCACGATTTGCAAGAGTGAGTTTCTGGCCAACATGAGTCACGAAATCCGCACGCCGATGACGGCGATCCTGGGGTATGCCGAGACGATCGCCGACAACGTCACCGAGCCCGAGAACATCGAGGCCGCCGGAATCATTCGGCGCAACGGTGAGCATTTGCTGGAGATCATCAACGATATCCTGGACATCTCGAAGATCGAGGCCGGAAAAATGCGAGTGGAGTCGAGTCTCTGCTCGCCTTATGAAATCGCCACGGACGTCGCCTCACTCTTCCGTGTTCGCATCGAAGCCAAGAACCTGGAGTTCAACATCGAAACCGTCGGTCCCATTCCGGAGGCAATTCAAACGGACCCAAGCCGTTTGCGGCAGATCCTCGTGAACCTGATGGGGAATTCTGTCAAGTTCACGGAGAACGGCGGGATCCGCCTCATTCTGCGTTTCGTGAAAGACTATGAAAAGCCGGAGATGCAATTCGACATCCTCGACACCGGAATCGGAATGTCGAAGGAAAAAGCCGACAAGCTCTTCCAGGCATTCAGCCAGGGCGATACGTCCTTGGTGCGCAATTTCGGCGGCACCGGCCTTGGTCTGACCATCAGCAAGCGATTTGCGGAGATGCTTGGCGGCGACATTACCGTTGTGGATACGCAGGAAGGCGTCGGGACGCGATTTCGGGTGACCGTCGCCACGGGGCCGCTCGACGGCGTGAAAATGCTCGATGATCCCGCCGCAGATCGGACGGTCGAGCGAGAGAAAGCAAAATCGAGTGATATCAGGGGGACTCTTTCAGGCTGTCGAGTTCTTTTCGCGGAGGACGGCCCGGACAACCAACGGCTCATTTCGTTTATTCTCAAGAAAGCGGGGAGCGAAGTCGTCCTGGTGGAGAATGGCCAGTTGGCGGTCAACGAAGCGATGTCGGCCGTCGCCGCGGGCAAACCTTTCGACGTCATCCTGATGGATATGCAAATGCCCGTGTTGGACGGCTACTCCGCGAGCAGTCTTCTTCGCGAGAAGGGATACACCGGCCCCATCATTGCGCTGACGGCTCACGCGATGGCAGGTGACCGCAAGAAGTGTCTCGACGCCGGTTGTACCGACTACGCCACCAAGCCTGTCGAACGCAAGCAACTCATTGAGACCATCAAGGCATGCCTCAAGGGCGAAGAAACGGTCACGACGGCGTGAAGCAGATTGTTATGCTGATGTGGAAGCCGCCAACGGCTCGCCCTGTTCCTGTTCGTTTCCGCATTCGGGGCATCGACCGCTAACGTTGCTCGTCAGGTTGTAGCCGCATTTTTGGCAATTGCCGATTGGGAATCTGTGCCTAAAGAGCCAGACGGAGAGGAGAGTCGCGACGATCAGGGCAACGTTTCGACCGATGGTCGACCACCCGGCCTGGCCGCTGTCTTTTCCAGTGCAGCCGCAACTTATGTCTAGACCGAGGTAAAGCGCGGAGTAGCCGACGGCGGCGATGAAGACCAGCAACATCGCGCTGATCAAGACGGCTCCCGCCAGCCGCGTTCTGGGAAAGATCAGGGCAGCAGCCGCGACGATCTCCAGCCAAGGCATAAAGATGGCCGGAACATTGACATAGCGCTCCGGCAGGATCTTGTAATTCTTGATCTCGACGGCGAATTGTCTGGTGTTGTTGCTGCCGATTTTGCCGTAGGCCGCGTACAGAAAAAAAGCGGCCACGACAACGGCGCAAAGGTGACTCGTGATTCGCATGGCTGATGTCGAGCGACGATCGTTCAATCCACGACTCCTGTTTCAATGTATTCGCCGAATCGACCTGACGCTTCGACTTCTTCCCATCCTTTCTCATAGATGAACACGTTCGTGAAGTTGAAGTCGTTCCGCAATGCGTCGGCCACGTTATGGCTGGCTTCGCAGTTCCCGCCCCCGCAATAGATGATGAGCATCTGATCCTCCAGGACCCCAATGCCGTACAAACCCTCGATGCTATCATAAATCGCGCTGGAAGGCAGATGATAGGCTCTCAGCAAACGGCTCTCGTCATAATCATGAGACTCGCGCGCATCAATGAACGTTGCCGTGCCGTTGGCAAGGTGTTCCAGCACGCAATCGATGAGAACGAAGCCGGGCTTTGACTTCGACGGGTCACAAGGGCCGTTCGTCTCCGTCGTGGAAGGCTTGGGCGGAGGTGTCGTGACTCCTTTCTTCTCTCGAAGCCAGTCCATCTTGTACCAGACGTTGTTGGCCGCCACGCCGGCGACACCGCTGGCCACGACGATCGCAAGAGCAGTGATAAGGTGTGCACGCATCAGAGATTCTCACAAAAGATCACGGCATGTGCGTGATTGCCCAGTCATGATATCGAAAAGCCGGTTCCAGGCACCACCCAATCGGGTCAGTTGGACGGCGCACCTTGGGGTTTGGCCGGCTCCTTGTTCGTTTTCGCCGCAGCGGGTTTGTTTCCTTTTTTGACAATGGCCAGATCCTTGCTCGCTTTGGTCGCCAAAGGGGCCTGACTTTTCGGAACGATGTACTTGCCGTTCTGATTCCTAACGGTTCGCGACGCGGACTGGTCCTTGATCGGGACCGTCAGCATCGGCACTTTGGAATTGGAAGTTTTTATGCTGATCTTGTCACCCTTGGCAGGTTTGTAGTTTTGCGGAATCTCCAGGACAACGCGGTACGCCTTGCCGCCAGGTCGGGTTTCCTCAATCGTGGCCTTCAAGCCCGGATTCGGGACTTGAACATCGCTCAGTGTGAGGGGCTCCTTCGAGTTGTTGCGCACGTAGAGGTTTCGCTTCGTATTGCTTGATCGGACGGAGGGCAACATCAATTTCGCGGGCGTCACATCGACTGCCGGGGCGACGTAGAGTGAGATCGGCACCTTGATCGTCGGCTTGTCCGCGTGACCCGTGTCAATCTTAATTTCTCCGGTGTTGGCTCCGGGGACGGCTGTGTTTCCGGCGGAAACCACTAACTCAAATTGTTTTCCCGGTTGGATCGTATTGGCTTTCGCGCTGAAGGTCGGATTCGAGCTGCGGATATTCGTCAGGTTCGCCGGTGACTCCGTGTTGTTCGTGATCGTGATTCTGGTCTCGCGGGTCTGATCGATGTCGTCTTCATTCACCCGACCGAAGACGGCCCGATTAGGCGTTACGCCAAAGACCTGCCAGACATTGCCCTGGATTTTCAAGGTGATTCTGGCATTTTTGCCGGTCGCGTTCGTGTGTACCGTCACTGTCTTGTTCACAGGACCGTTGAATTTCTCCGTACCCATCTTGATGGGGATCTTGCCCCGCTCGCCGGGCTGAACAATGCGATCGTGGCTGCCGGCCGTTGTGCAGCCGCAGGATGGTTTGACCTTCAGAATCTCAAGAGGGCCGGTGCCCGTGTTCGTGAACCAATAGTCGTGACGGACGTCGCCGCCTGCCTTGAGACGCCCAAAATCGTAAACCGGGGTATCGAATTTGACCTGGGGAGCTTCGCCGGGCTTGAGGACGACCGTCGGCTCCGGTACGCCGGGTCTTCCCGGCTTTACGCCTGGAGGCAACAGTTCCTTGGCTCTCCCAGGCTTTGTCTTGGCCTTCGGCTGTAGGACTTTGGTCACCGGGTTTTTCTTTTCTTGCCCCCGGGCAATGGCTGACTGGAAGGTCACGGCAGTAATCGCGGATAGGATCATCATCGTGCCAACGCGGTGCCGTCCAACTCGATTCATGGTTCAATCTCCTCATTCAATGAGAACAAACTCTGTTCTCGTCTTGTTGCGGTCCTTTACATGTGCTTTTTGTTTGTGCAGATCACGAGCGCTGTACCTGCTTCGTACAATCGAAGTATAACACGACTTGGATGCTTCAGGTGTAACGGGTCTGTAACGATCCTGTCGTTATCAAGTGCGGAGCTAACAAGATGTTACAGGCGAAAAGATCAGGCGCGGTTCTTGGTGGAACGGTCCGGCCCGGATCGTCGTTATCGGACAGGTTCATGGCGACGGCGCGATCTGGTTAAAATCCGGAATCGATTGTCTATGGAGAAACCGTGACGTGCGTCTTTTATTGATCATACTCGCTCTCGTCCTTGTGTTCGCCGGGTCCTGGTTTATTTTCGGCGATCGATTCGATTTGAAATGGCAAGGTGACGAGGCGGTCATCTGGCTCCGAGACTATGGTGCTTGGGCCTGGGCCGTGGCGATGGGGCTCATTGTGGTCGATCTCGTATTGCCGATCCCGGCCACTGGTGTGATGGCTGCCCTTGGGATCATTTACGGTCCCATCGTCGGCGGAATGCTGAGTGGCGTGGCGTCCGTCATTGCGGGGGCGATCGCTTATGGCGCAACGCGGCTGTTAGGACATCGCGCCGCATTGTTCCTGGTGGGGGAGCACGATTTGAATCGAGCGGAATCGTTCTTCACCCGCGCCGGCGGTTATGCCGTCGCATTGTCACGCCCGTTGCCGTTGCTGCCGGAGGTGATCGCTTGTCTGGCCGGAATGGCCAGAATGCGCCCGACCCATTTTTTCGTGGCGTTGTGCTGCGGCAGCTTCCCGTCGGGTTTTATCTTTGCCGGTCTCGGAAGCTGGCTTGAAGATCGAGCTTGGCTCGGGATCACGATCGGGGCCGTCGTGCCGTTGTTGCTTTGGCCGCTGGCTCGTCGCCTCCTCAACAGCAAGGCGGGTGGCGACTGACGGTCAAGCGTTTCCGTTAAACCCTGAGTGAAGCGGCATTGCGTTCGATAATGTTGATTCGATGCCGGTTACGCGGTTACGAACGCCAGTCCGCCGAACTTTTCGGACGCTGCCTGACGGGTGACTTTGGCCCGCCGCATGCGTAGAATGGGTGTCTCGCGACCATTTTGAGTTTAGGCCTATCGGGATTTGTCACCCTTCGAGAAGAAGGAGCATCCCACGAGGAGGGGGCCCCTTTCATGAATCGAGCGACCATATTCTGCCTGATCGGCGGAATGTCGGTGTGGTTGGGGATGACAGGCGACGGGTGCGAATTCGACCCTGCGGTCCTCGACCTTCGCCAGTCACCGGCCATCATCGCCAACAGCCCGATTGAGCCCACTCGAATGCGCACACTCGAAGTCGACTTGCGCAGCTATCCGGAAACCAACCGCATTACCTGGGAGTTCGGCGACGGCACACTGCTGACTTCTTTGCCGGTCAGGAGCGGGCGAACGGTTACGCACGAATTTGTCCGCGACGGCACGTTCGAGGTCAAAGTTCATTTGTTTTCTGCGGGGGATCTGCTTACAGGACGGGCTGGGCGACTGATCACCAGCGGAAGCCTTCCCATTGATATCGTCGGACCCAATACCGATCCCATCGCGTCCTTTGTGGCCGAGGATGTCTTGGATGACAACGGACAGCAGACCCCGTTGACAAAGCGTTTCGTTGCCTCCAGCAGTCGCGATCCGGACGGCGTCATCGTCGAATTTCGGTGGGATTTTGGCGATGGAACACAAGGCCTTGGCCGAACGATCGAACACACGTTCAGTCGTAGCGGACGTTTTCCCGTGCGGCTTACAGTGACCGATGATGCCGGGCTGAGGACGAGCATTACACTCGTTACGCTCGTGAATTCATTGCCGATGGCGAACTTCACGTTCGAAGAGGATCCCAACAACGCGCTAAGGTTCACGTTCAACGGGACGGGGAGTTCGGATGCGGATGGCGCCATCAGCACATTCACCTGGGATTTCGGGGATAACTCTCCGCCGGAAACCGGCGCGATTGTCTCCCATACCTATGCGTTGCCCGACGACTATACGGTCGTGTTGTCAGTCATCGATGAATTTGGCGCGCTGGTTTCGACCTCACAAGTCGTGGATGTCACCGGAACCGAGCCCTTTGCACGCTCAATTTCGCCCGACTTCGGAGAGGTCGACACGATCGTCACGAACGTGACGATCGATGGGGAGAACTTCCAGAACGGAGCGTCCGTCCGATTGGAACGGGGCGCCGACGTGATCACCGCCACGTCCGTGAACGTTCGGAACGAAATGACCATTGATGCGACCTTTGATCTGAATGGGGCGGCCCTTGGGGACTATAACGTCGTTGTTGAAAACCCTGATACGACGACGGCCAGTCTGGCGGATGGTTTCCGCGTCGTCACGCCCAACAGAGTGCGCTTGACCACGAGCATGGGGGACATTGTCATGGAGCTTGTTGACGATGCCCCGATCACGACGGCGAATTTCCGGCAATACGTCGAGGACGATTTTTACGATGGGACAATTTTCCATCGGGTCGTCCCCAATTTTGTCGTCCAGGGCGGTGGGTTCTTGCCGGGAATGGTGCCGGCCGAAGGCGTTCGGGATCCGATCGTAAACGAATTCAGCCCCAGTCGAAGTAACCTTCGGGCGACCGTCGCCATGGCCAAGCTGGGAGGTGATCCGGATTCGGCAACCTCCGAGTTCTTTTTCAATCTGGGCGACAATTCCAACAATCTGGATAATCAAAACGGCGGTTTCACGGTCTTTGCTCGGGTTGTTGAAGGACTGGACGTCGTGGATATGATCGCCGCCGTCGCTCTGCAGGGTGAAACGCCGGTTGACGACGTGTTGTTGATTCGTGCCGAACGGGAATAGACTCCGATCGGTGTCTCGAGCCTCCGGCATGCCATTTCCCGGGCACTCTCCTATGCTCCAAATGCGGATCGTCGAAGACATCGATTGTACTTCTCCGCAAAAGCCGAAATGCGGTAAACTATGAGAGAGCCGATTTGGGTGGATTATGGTGGAGGCTGAAGATCAAATCCTTCGTCGTGCGAAGGAAGGCGACAAGAATGCACTCGGCGAGTTGCTGTTGCGTCACGGTCGTCTTATTCGAAACGGGTTGGATATCAATCCCAAGTGGCAATCCGTTCTCGAAGTCAACGACGTCATGCAGGTCACTTATTTCGAGGCGTTTGAGCAAATCACTCGCTTTGAAGGTGATGTAAGGGCTTTTCCGCATTGGCTGCGCCGTATTGCCGAAAACAATCTACGAGACGCAATCCAGGGATTGGAACGAGAAAAACGTCCTCAGCCCGGTCAAAGGGTCCAGGCACCCGAAAACGGGGACGACATCGTTTGGCTTCAGGATTTGATCAGCGGCGGCGGCGCAACACCGTCGAGACACGCCGCAGGGAACGAAGCCCGTCTTTTGCTGGAAGCCGAAATGGACAAGCTGCCGGCGGATTACGGCAAGGTTCTCAGACTTGTTTTCCTGGAAGGCAAACCGGTCGGCGAAGTGGCCGACTTCATGGGCAAGACGCGCGGCGCCGTGCACTTGTTGCGAATTCGCGCCGTGAATCGGCTTCGCGAGCGGTTGGGCTCCGGTTCGCAGTTCTTTAGTTATCATGCCTAATATCTATTCAGAAGACGGATTGTGTCAGGCAGGCGTTCTCCACCTCACCGCTTTGAGTTGAGTCCGACCGATGAGGAAAAAGAAGACAAAGGTTGATGATGATCGGGCCATCATCGAGACCGTGCGCCGGCAGGTCGAAGACGCCGAAGCGCGAATATCGGCCAAACCGGAGGAGATCGGAGGATATCGCATCCTGAAGGTATTGGGTCAGGGCGGCATGGGCGTTGTCTACGAGGCCGAACAGCAACACCCTCGACGAACCGTCGCGCTGAAAGTGTTACGATCCGGGATTGTCTCTGTCGAGATGCTTCGCAGGTTCGAAAAAGAGGCTCAGGTGCTCGGGCGGCTTCACCACATCGGCATCGCCCACATCTACGAAGGAGGAACGGCCGACACGGGGTTGGGTTTGCAGCCGTTCTTCGTGATGGAACTGATCGACGGTCTGCCGTTGACGGACTATTGCGAGGCGAACGATCTGGCGCTTCGAGAGCGACTGGTGCTCCTGGCCAAAGTATGCGACGCGGTCGAACACGCACATCAAAACAACGTGATTCATCGGGACCTCAAGCCCAGCAATATCCTGGTGAGCCACGCGGCTTCATCGTCGTCCGATTTGACGGGCCCGGATGGCGTCGGTCAGCCTAAGATTCTGGATTTCGGAGTCGCACGAGTCACCGATGCCGACATCCATGCGGCCACGCTCAAGACCGATGTGCGGAAGCTCATCGGTACCCTCCCGTATATGAGTCCTGAGCAGATTAAGGGCAACGCGAACGACGTGGATGCGCGTTCGGACGTCTATTCGCTCGGCGTGTTGGGATACCGAGTGCTGACGGGGCGATATCCGTTCAACATTTCGCAGCACTCTTTGGTAGAGGCTGCCCGGGCGATTCAAGAGAAAGAGCCGATGCGCCTAAGTCTGTTGAATCGTCATCTCCGAGGCGACGTTGAAACCATCATCTTCAAGGCCTTGGAGAAAGAGCCGCAAAGGCGATATCAGTCCGGAGCGGATTTTGCGGCCGATCTGCGACGTTACTTGAACGAAGAGCCGATTCAGGCGAGACCTCCGAGCAATCTCTACAAGTTTCGAAAGTTCGCCTGGAGAAACAAGGCGATCGTCGGCAGTGTGGCCGGCGTCATCGTTGCATTGTCGATCGGACTGGTCGCCAGCACCTGGGCATTCCAATTGGAGAAGCAGCGCGTCGATGAGTTTCGCCGTCTTGCTGATGCTCGGACTTTGAATACTCGTATGGCCGAGTCCAAAAGGTTATGGCCCGCGACGCCGGAGAAGATTCCCGAATTGAGAAGCTGGCTGACCAAGGCACAGGAGTTGAGGCCAAGATTGCTGGAATACCGGGTCGATCGGATTGAGCTTGTTGAACGTTCTCCCCGATTCGACCTGATACAAGAGCTGGACCGTACATCCCATCGGCATGGTGAGGAGCTTCTGGAAATCAGAAAAAAGCTGGGCGAGCTGGAGAAAGTGGAAGATGCGAACCGTGATCATGAGACGATTCAATGGCTCAAGGACGAGGAACGCAAACTCGAAGAACTGATTCCGAGAGAATCCATCAAAGAATTTGAAGACCCGGCCGATCGATTGCAATACGACGCACTCTCGGATTTGGTAGACAGACTCGAGGACTTTTTCAAGCTGGACGTCGGGACTTTTTCGAACGTAGCACGACGGCTCGAGTTCGCGAGCACAGTCGAACTCGAAACGATCGTTCGATATCGAGAAGCATGGGAGCAGGCCGTTGCTTCGATTGCCGACCGTGAAGCGTGTCCCGCGTATGACGGGCTTCTGATTGCGCCTCAAATGGGGTTAATTCCGCTCGGTCGGAATCCTGAATCAAAACTCTGGGAGTTTTTGCATTGGCAGACCTGCATGTGGTCCGGGAGAAAGGGTGTCGAAAGTTCGTCCCTGGAAAACAGAGCCGGTCTGGTCTTCGTGCTTCTTCCCGGTGGAAAGTTCAACATGGGCGCCTCGCCGCCCTCAATCGATGATCCGGAAGGGGCTCCCAATGTCGATCCTTTTGCGGATGTGATTGAAGGCCCCCTGTCCGAAGTGTCTCTCGACGCTTTTTTCATATCGAAGTTTGAAATGACCCGATGTCAGTGGCGACGAGCCGAGAACTTTGATCCGCGATCCTGTCAGGCGGAAGAAGGCATTCATGCCGGCGTCTCGCTCCCGATTGAAAATGTGACGTGGGGCCAGTGCGAAGCGGTGCTCTCGCAACTCGGACTTGCGCTGCCGACCGAGGCACAATGGGAGTATGCGGCCAGGGGCGGAACGACGACACCATGGTGGACGGGCGCTCAGCGAGAGTCGCTCCAAGGAGCGGCCAACCTGGCGGACAGGGCGTTGCAAAAGAGCGGGGCCCCTCGATACGGAACTTACGACGAGTGGCTTGAAGATGGATACGGCTATGAACTCGCACCAGTTGACCGCTTCAAAGCCAACGGGTTTGGTCTTCACAACGTTTTGGGAAATGTGTCCGAATGGTGTCTCGACGGCTTTGGGGATTATCATGATTTTGCTGCCCGAGCCGGCGACGGAAAACGCGAAACAGGCTCAGGCCAGGGTGGGTATCGCGTGATTCGAGGTGGGAGCTTTCGTGACAAGGCCGCGAAGGCGCGTTCGTCGATGAGAGACTACGCCCCGACCAGCTATCGACAACCCGACATCGGCGTCCGTCCTGTCAGGCGGCTCGACAAGCCATCCATAGGAGGGTGAACCTTCGTCAAGCGGATGGAATGCGCAATGAACCGGACAGACGCCTAAGGCATCTCGCCCGGATGGAACTTCAAGGGGACGTCAAGCGGCCTTTTCGTCGGCGGACGCCTTAAATGAGGCAGGACGTTCAATTCGATGAGCGGCTTTTCAGCATCCGTCGTTGCGATGCGAATCACTTCTCCCCAGGGAGGCGGCCTGTAATCTCCCTCCGGCAACACGACGCCGATGACAATGGTTTCCTTGGGTTGGGCAGTGTCCGGGGGCTTGAGCCTGACTTTGTAATTGGGGTCACTCACGGAAACGGAAGTAACCTTCAAGGGCGTTGTCCCATTGTTGGTAATCCTGATCGTACGGTTCTTGATGTTCTTACTCGTATTGTCCGCAACGATTTTCTTGGGAATGATCTCGATGCGAGGCGCCACGTACGCAGACAGTGCGACGCCATAGTTGGGCTGATCTGGAATGTTCGTTTTGAAAACGACGGAAGCGTTTGAATAACCGGGAGGAAAAGGCGGCGTGCCGTCGATCGTGAGTTCAAAAATCTGACCGGGCTCGACCTCCTTAAGGCTGGCTGCAAACCGCGAATTAGGGGGGCGAATCGGCTGCATTGCTAATGATAGGGGCGCACCGGACGTATTCGTGAGTCGAATGACGCGGTGCAACTTGTCCTTCCCGCTGATTTTGCTGAAACTGCCCCGGCTTCGTTTGATCTTGTCGATTTCCTCCTGAGAAATGCCGGGCTGATCGAGGCGAGTGTCGGTGATGACTTCAACGTTGCATACGGTCTTGACCGTCCCCATCATCACCAGCTTCATGATCGGACGGTTCGGATCGTTGGTTCTGATGTCCAGATATTCGTTCACAGGCCCCGATTTGTTCGCCGTGATGAGTCGAAACGGAATGACGCCGCTCTTACCGGGTTCGACTTTCTTCGTGTAATTTTCAGCGACGGAACAGGCGCACCTCGCTTTGGCCTCCAAGATATTTAAGGTCTCGTCGCCTACGTTCTGGAATTTGAAAGGATGCCTTAGCGTAATTCCGGCCCAGACGTCGCCGAAATCATGCTCCGTTTCACACGACCAACTCGGCCCCCCGGAAGCGGCCGTGGACTCGTTGGAAGTCCCCTGTTGAGTGGATTCAGCGGGATTGCGCGATGCCGGTGAATCCTTCTTCTTGTCTTTGTCGCTTCTTGTCGTCGGATCACATCCGATCAGCGGCAAACAGATGAAAACACAGATGAACTGAGCAAATCGCGGGAACATTCCTTCTTTCACGACGACTCCTCGCTTAGGCGGCGGCAACGCATTCATGATGTAGTCGAAAGCTCTAACGTCTACGTGGAGATTTTTTTGCGGCTTTCTTCTTCACCGTCTTTCGACGCGCAGTTGATTTCTTCTTGACACTCGATCGTTTGCTCGTGGACGCCCTCGTCGCGGTTTTTCGTGTTGCTTTCGCCTTGACCGCCTGGCGGATGATCTTGACGGCGAGGTCGGCTTCCGATTCGGCTTCGAAGCTGAACATCCCCGTATATTTATGGTCCACTACCTGTGCCATGAAAAAGTTCAGATTGATGCCGACGTCTGAAAGAGCGGCTGCGATCTGACGACCCAGGCCGACACGATTCTTCCCCGTGACGGTCACGCACGGAAAAGCCGACTTCGAAAACCCTGTCGCCTTGGCGGCTTTTTGAGCGTGCTGTGAACTGACCGGATAGACTTCAATCGTAGCACCCGATTTGTCCGGATGGCTGTATCCCATGACGAGGTCGAGATTCACGCGTCGATCCGCCAAAGGTCCCAACGTCGAAGCCAGCGTGCCCGGCGTATTCGATGTGTCAATCGTCCAAAGGGTAGCTCGTTTTACAGTAACCGACATCGTTCGATTCTCCGATTAGATCCATGACCGTTTTGTACGGCGGACAGACGCACACACCTCCATGATTAGCCTACGCCGGAAGCGCCACGATATCCCCCGGGGTTTCAGTGTAAAGTAATTCCGCCGCGCTGGCGAGACGCCGGCACGCTTTTTTGCGATCGGAGAAGCGATGTGACCGCGTCTACGCAGCGAGTAGATGATAGGCGGCGAGCAGGACAACACCGATCAGCAGCATACCCGTCACGATCATGAAGCAAAGGCTCAGGCTCGCCAACGGGACCGACCGGAGCCGTTCACACCGGATCGTCCGGTAGACGACGCTGACCATGAGGGCAAGCGGCACCAGCATCAGCAAACGCCCGGTCCCGGTAATCGGAATCGGCTTTACGAACAGGTCATGCACAAAATCCAATAGATTGGTGAGCAAATCTGCCATGCTTATTATGGAACCGTTTGTCGTCGTGTCATCGTGCCCGTTGGTCGTGGCTCTTCTTGGGCGGGCCGCGGGCGGAATGCACCTGTTTGGCCTCAACCCGGGCGAGCGCGTCCAGGATAATCAGCAGGTTCAGCAAGCCGGCAACGCCGGCATAAACGACACCGATGTCCGCGGAAGGCCAGAATGCCTTGAACGGATCAGCCGGTCGCTCGGAAAGGCGGTGACTCCAGGACCAGGCTCCAAGGGCCTGTGGTCCCATGCAGATCTGCGCGGCAAACCATAACCCGTTTTCCTTCAGCGTCACAGCCGAGCGAACGCCGGCCACCGCCACGCCGCCCCAAAAGGTCACGGTCGTTGCGACGAACAGGATGATGGCCCTCGAGCGTTCTCCGATCCACCAATGCCCCAGCCCGGGAAGAATCCAGGCGAGTATGGCGACAACCGGCGCCGACGGGGCTCGTTGTTTGCTACGAGGAGGGGCCATAGAAAGCGAATGCTCCAAATCGAAATTCCTGACTTAGGAGGCACAGGGGCCGTTCGGGTCCCCACATCGTCCGCAGGCCGACGGCACGGACGCCGCCTTTTCAGCACTTGCTCCGCGAGCCGAGAAGACGCTGACTTGCCGTGAAACCTGCTTGTTTTTGCAGGTCGGGCAAGCGATCGACGATTTTTTCTGGGAGGACCGGACCAGCTCTTCGAAGACCTCGTCACAGTTTGGGCAATAAAACTCGAGAATCGGCACGCGATGCGCTCTCCTGTGAGACACAGTTTAAGGACACCCAATTGGGGCTTGGGGGAGTATATCTTGGATGGTTATGGGTGACAAATTGTCGGATCTGAGGATTAGGAGTGCAAGGGATCGGAAAAGTTCAAAACGTGATTCGAACTTCGAACAAGCCGTCGTCGGTCTGCGGTTTTTCGATCACCGATTCCCCGGTCCCCTTTCCCCTGGTCCCCCGACCCATTGCGCGGTATAACCAACGTCCCCCTTAAGTTGCGCCTGTCGGCTGAAGACGGCCACGGGCGGACCCAGGCCCCCATCGTCTAGTGGCCTAGGATATCAGGTTCTCATCCTGGAGACCGGGGTTCGAGTCCCCGTGGGGGTGCTTAAGAAATGGCACGTAAGGATTTACAAACCCTTGCGTGCCGTTTTTTTCTTCGTCCGATGCCGTTGTCACCGGGTTGACGACCCACTCGGTGCGCGCGGCGAGCCCCTGTTCGCGCGCATCTCAATCATTTCTTAGTGTCCTATAAATATCGACAAGCACCTCTATCGACAGCAAAGCGTAATTGTACGCTCCGTTCCTTCGGCGGAGGTCCCTTGTCATTGTATTTCGCGATTTGTTCTCGCTGGAGTCCGTTCCAAATCAGCCCGATAGTCTAAATTGGGCCGCTCGATCATTTCGTCGTCCCAGGGCCGAGTGTATTCGAAGTCTTACTGATCCCCGGATTCGTCAAATGCCGTTTCCTGCGATGCCATTCTGGAGACAGGCGAACACCCGACGACATTGTTGGGAATGCTGGCGGTTCTGCATCCATATCCTTGAGCACCGCCTTCCCCAGTTGATTGGACGGAGCAAACACGTCGAGGATGCATCCGTGACCATGGCGAACGAATTGGGGATGTCTCACGACGCCACCTATTCGTTGCGGCTCGCTGCGGCATTCCACGATGTCGGACTGCTCGCACTGCCGGATCGGCAGATTCAATTGGATCGGCTTCTCGACGGCCCGCTCGATTCCGAGCTTGTGCCCCATCTCGTGCTGGGCGGGCGACTTGTCCATCATGCGTTTCCCGACTTCCCCGAGGCCATTGAGGCGATCTGGTATCACCACGAATGGTTCGACGGACGAGGCCCATTCAGGCTACAGGAAGGGCAAATCCCGCTGAGTGCACGGATCATCTCACTCGTTGATGTGATGGAGTACAGATTAAATGGAGGCGGTCATGATGCGCCGACAGACCTCGATTCGGTGGTCAGCGCGGTCCGCTCCGATGCTGGGAGCCGATTCGACCCGGTTGTCATCGAGGCCCTCCAACGCGTGTCGGCGCAAGTCTGCTCGGACCTGACGGCGTCAATCGATGAGTCAAACCGGGCTAATTCTGAACAATCGACTTCTCCGTCTCCTTCCAATGACGTGTCGTCTACGGATGGCACATCAACAAGACAAGCCGCCGTCCACACCGTGAGGGAAACCGACGGCACCAAAAAGCATGAAGAGGCCCTCGCTGCACTAAGATCGACCAAGGCTGTTTGTGAGGCGTCGGACCTCATCGAGAGGATTCGGACGTTCGACTCACCCGAATCGTGGTCACCGGCAATTCAAGGTGTTCTTCGGGTGACCCAGTCTCAAGGCTGTTCTGCACGAGATGTGGCGAAGGCGGTCTCGCAAGATCCGCTCTTGTCCATGCGTGTCTTGCGGCTTGCAAACACCTCGCCGTTTGCCCGCAAACGGAGTGTCGACTCGATTCTGGATGCCGTCACGGTTCTCGGAATCAACGAAATCCGAAACCTCGCGCTGACGTGCCAGGTGTTTGATCGATTTGGATCCGGTGTCTCCGGGCACATTGACGCCGGACAATTCTGGGAACATTCGGTCGCTTGCGGCCTGATCGCGGCACATCTCGGTACGATCGATTCCGAAGTAGATCCCTTCGTTTGTGGAATTCTTCATGATGCAGGCCGCCTGATTCTCCTCCGCGTGGCGCCGGACGAGTATGCGGAAGTGCTTTCTACTTCGGAAGAATTGGATCTGCCTCTGGAGATCGTTGAGAGTCGTTTGCTCGGTACGACACATGGGGCTGTGCTCGGAGAGTTGATGAAAACGTGGGGCTTTAGCAATCGGCTTAGCGAGATGGTCGTGCGACATCACGATTCTATTCGGACGATATCGCGGCTTCCAAAGAACGTCTTGCGTGATGTTGCCACCATCGCGCTTTCAGATCGGATGGCTCATGCCTTGTTGCTCGGCGCAAGCGGCAACGAACGCCTTTACCCCATCGCGGACCTGATTGAACTCTTGGGCGTGAAAGAAGCGCAATTGGCGGCCGCGATCGGGTCGACGCTTGACGAACTGCCGTCGATTCAGGCTGTGATGGCTCTCAATGACAAACACGATGTTGATGCCGATTCATCGGCGCCACCCGTCCGGAAGTTGGCGAAGACCGCAATCCCACTCATCATCGATGGCGCGGCTCACAAATCCACCTTGGAGCTTTGGCGTCGAGCAGCCGTGGGTGAAATGCCGGAGAGCGTACCGACGATCGCCGTCGTGCACATCGCATCGCCAGCGTCAACAAACAGAGTGATGCGCAGGCTGATCAAATGTGAACAATCTGAGGGCGCGACGAACCTACCCACGATCGTCATCGCGAGCGGTTCATCCATAGAGGATTGTCCTGAGTTGAGCACGCGTCGCAGCGTGATTCTTCATTCGCCCGTACGGTGCGATCTTCTTGCGAGTCATATCAACGACCTCTTGAGCGATGAAGCACATGGCCGCTCATCCCCATCAGCCGGTTGCGGCAACGCCAATCAGTACATCCAGATCCAAGTGCCATCTTGACCCATTTGTCGCCCCTGATCGCATGGCGCTGGCGTTTGCCAGTGAAAGACGCATTTTTTCTTCGTCATCATTCGAACAAGTCGTTCATGGATTTGTCTGTTGTTTTTCAGGGGCCGTGTTTTCCGCTCAGCTCACATGGATGGAGAAAGGAATCGATGCGAACATGAGTAAATTTCACCCGGGCTTTGGCAACGGCGCAGTTCCGTCGATAATGCCGTTCCAATGTGCGATTCATCCGGCTCGACATCAAGCTGTCCTGGAATCAAAGCCGACCGATTCGAACGTCGCCCATTCTGTTTCGAGTGCGGATACGACCTGAGCGGGCTGGAGCTTCCCAGGCCCTGCCCTGAGTGTGGCCGAAGTGCCGACCCGGCCACACAAACGGCTGAGACTCGGGAGTGGTTTGCCAAGCGATCAACAAGGCTCAAGTGGATGATCCGACCGCGGACGGTGCCGGCGGGCTTTTGGTATGTGCTTTCCGATGAGGCGTCGACCAAACTGGCACGTCGTCGCATGGTCTGTTGGTTGTGGCTGCCCGTCATCCTGGCAATGGCGACCGTCGGCGCAGGTCATTTCGTGACCGCGGAATGCCACGTCAAAATCTGGTACTACGACAAGCAGGACGCTGACCAAAAGCCAATATGGGTCGATACCGAAACTGAAACTGATCGCTTGTTTGGTTTCAATCTCCATTTTCGAGGTCCTTTCTTCACGACGCCGAGATCATGGGTCCGGGTCGTCGAACGACGACCGGTGAGTTTCAGTCTCAGCATGCCGACGGAAATTGATCCCATGTTCATTTTCTGGGGAGGCGGTCCGCTCTTGTTAGTGTTGTTCGGTTATCTGCCTGCAAGAATGACGGCCGTCGCTCGGGCACGACATCGGGCAAGAAGACAAGGGCATGCGAATCTTGCGGATGCGGTCCGAGCGGCTTGGTCGGTGATGAGCGTCCCACTGGGAATGGCTGTATGGGCGTGGCTTCTTGCTGCATGGAGCTACGGTATTAGTGAGCTTACAGGCGCAGTTGCCGAGGCCGCCTGGTACTTGGTCGTAGGGGCAGCCGGCTGGTGGGTGCTCGTATCGCTGGTGGGCTACGGGATTTTGGTCAGGTTGGACCGGCCCCGGATCGTCGTGGGGAATCGTATCGGTTTTTGGCTCATTGCGGTCATACTAAGTGTCGGGGGACCTATCGCGGTTGCCGGGGGCCTGCTTTGGATGTTGCAGTAACGAGTGGGGTTGCTCTCACCTAATAAGACACGCAAATTTTCATGCCGAAAACGCAAGCTCCCGCTCGGGTGCAGGCGCTTTTGTTCTGCTTGCGCTGCAACCTTCGGCCTCCGTACGGGTTGCGCGTGTGAAGGCATCGTGGTGTCGCCCAAGAGACGGAGGACTGATTTTTTGTGTTCGTTGCAGAATATTGTCAGCCGTCGCGCCAATACCATGGCGGGCCCTCTAAGCGCATCGGGTGTAGTGGTTTGTTATTGAAGTTGAAGTGAAGTTGGCCACGTGACCAGGGAGTTGGAATTCGATTCTTCGTCGAGTTGCAAACCTGTTGCTGCGTGGGCAGGCCGTCGGCGACGCGTGAGTGGAACATCGCCGGAGACTCTAAAGAGATTAGGGATTTTCAAACCGTTAGGAGGAAGCTGTAATGAGAATGAGTAGGGTTCTTGTCGTTTTATTAGGGTTGTGTGTTTGTACGAATGCGTTGGGGCAGGTGAGCCTGGGCGAGCCCCTGGGCCGGTGTTGCTTTCTCGATTTCGTGCCCGAGCCGGCGAGTTGCCAGGTGATGACCGAGGCGGATTGCCTCGACATTCAGTTGCCGTCTTCTTGGACTGAGGGTGAGGATTGCCAGGGTGATCCCTGCAATACGGGGGAGCCCTTCTCGGGGTGCGGCGAATTGGGTTGGGGTCCGCAGAGCTGCATTCTCTTCCATGCGGACAGCGGCGAGACGTTCGCCGTGGACAACCTCGGCGGATTCTTGCCGGGGGCTCGGGTCGAGGTGAGCGGAATCGTGAACACTGTTTCTTTCGCTTGTTTTCCGGTGTCCATCCCGGTGCTCGAAGACAACACGATCGAGGCCTGTCCGGAGTACTTCTCGGGATGCGGCAGACTGGGATTCGGACCGCAGAGTTGCATTCTCTTCCATGCCGATACCGGTGAGACGTTCGCCGTGGACAACCTCGGGGGATTCTTGCCCGGGGCCACGGTTTGGGCCAGCGGGATCGTGAATCCTGATTCGTCCGCTTGTTTCCCGGTGTCTGTCCCCGCGCTGGAGGACAACGCCATGGGTCTCTGCTTCCTACGCTGCGGCCGATTGGTGCAGGGTACGGAGTGTGTTCTCTTCGAGGATCAAGGCGGTGACCTCTTCGTCTTGGAGGACCTTGGTGATTTCCAGGTAGGAGACAGCGTCGTCGTGACGGGCTGTCTAAATCCGAACTGCTTCACTATTTGTCAACGAGGCAACGGCTGCGTCGAGGACAACACCATTGCGCCGATTACGCCGGGGTCTTGCTTTCACCACTTCATCGGCACGATCGATAGAAGGGAAGCGTTGCTTCCCGCGGCGGCCGAGGAAATTTCATCCACCACGGAGATGACCGGAAAGTTATTGAGAGAGTGATTGTGTGCTGAGGGGCCCCCAATATGGAAGTCGCTGTCAGAGATGGCAGCGACTTTTTTTTTGCCTTTTGCAGCGATTGGATGAACCTTACCCACTTTGCCGTTCGGCCATTAACCCTTGCTACGTCTTCATTCAACCGAATACGACAATCGCTGTCGGCCTTTTTGACATGCCGCACAAATGCCGAGTGATCTGTGAGACACATCGGGAAGAATCGGTTGCCGATGTTGACGAACACAAGAATCTCCTCGGACTTGATCTCACGTTCCCTAATGTTTATGCTGATGGCAGGTGGAGTCTCAGGGTTAGGATTTCAGATTAACGGTGCTGTTCAGTGTAACGCGAATGATGAATTTGCAGTGCACTAAGGTGGGCGACGCGCTCGCCACAGCCTTCGTTGAGATCGGTTGTCCTTAATTTAGTACGGCGATTCGCGCTCGCGCGTGTCGGGCGTCCTGTCGCCGGTTCGTCCAGGAGGTATGACCATGCAGAATGACGGCGTGAAGAAAAGCACGGAGAAAAAGGATGCTGCCAAGGAAGTACCGTTCTTCGCACGGTATCTGGAAGGGCAGTTTCCCCGCGTGAGGACTGGGGTCAAATCCGGCGGCTTGGGTCCCGTTGACCCTCCCCTCTATCAGACGCAGAAGTGGCCTTCAGACGGTGATGATGAGATTCCGCCGTGGTATTTCTGATCCTCACGGATTGAAGGTTGTCAGAATCGATCGACGAAATTCAAAGATCAGGGCCGCGGTTGCTACGTATTAAAATGGGCGCTGCGGCCTTTTTTTTCATGCGCCCCGTGTCGCGCCGTTGAGCAAAACCATGGCCGTCCTCATTATCACCAAATCCAACGATAACGAGTGCATCTCGTCGGTTGTCAGCGCGATCGAAGCGCGAGGGGGAAAGGCGTTTCGTCTTGATACCGACTTGTTCCCCACCGAAGTTCGGGCTACGGCCCGGTACGACGACGTCGAGCAACTGACGCTGACGTCTCATCAGGGCGAGCTTAAGCTTTGTGAAGTGACAGCGGTGTGGTATCGGCGGACGAGATTCGGCGGCGGCCTTCCGGAGCGTATGGATCACCAGCTAAGGCAGGCTTCCGTCGGCGAGATCCAGGCCACGGTCCATGGTTTGATTGCCAGTCTGGATGCTTTTCAGATGGATCCGTGGGCGATATTTCGCCACGCCAGCAACAAGCAACTTCAGATTCAAGTGGCACGGGCGATCGGTCTGGACACCCCAAGAACGCTGATCACCAACGATCCTCAATCGGTGCGCGACTTTGCGGCGCATTGTCAGGGCGGCATTGTGACGAAAATGCTTTCGTCCTTTGCCATTCTCGACGAAGCCGGCGCTGAAAAGGTCGTGTTCACGACGCCGGTCAAGCCGGATGACCTTGACGACCTCGACGGCCTTCGATACTGCCCCATGACGTTTCAGGAGCATTTGTCGAAGGAACGCGAACTCCGCGTGACGATTGTGGGGAATCAGATCTTCACCGCTGCCATTAATCCAAACGTGTTGCCGCGATCCCAAGACGATTGGCGCAGGGAAGGAGAAGCCCTGGTCGATCAGTGGGAACGCTACGAGCTTCCCAACGATGTCGCCGGGCGGTTGCTCCGCTTGATGGACCAGTTCGATCTCAACTACGGGGCGGTCGACCTGATCGTGACGCCGGAAGGTCGTCATGTCTTTCTCGAAGTCAATCCGGTGGGCGAATATTTTTGGCTCGATCGATATCCCGGGTTGCCGATCTCCGAAGCGATCGCCGACCTTCTTCTTGACCGCCTGCCTCGACGGGCGCGAAGTGCGATTCGGAAAATGGCGACTCTCGGATAAATAGGCCGGTGTACTTATCTGCGGTCGCGGCCGTCGGTTAGAGACGGTTGTCCAGAAAAGCGTTCCCGATCGCCTTCTAGCACTATTGATCATCGCGGACAAACTGGTTATCCTGATGTGCAAAGCGGCCTTGAGAGTACCTTATTTTTACTGGAGGAACGAACATGAACACGAGGAAGTCAGACGACACGCAAGCTCCGAAGGAAGTGCCATTCTTTGCACGGTATCTGGAGGACCAGCGTTTGCTCAAAGTGAAAACTGGCCTGAAAGCCGGTCCGGAGTTGCCGCCGTTGGTGACGTTGAAGTTTCCTTCGGATGATGCCCCGGAAATCGTCATCTCCTTCCCGTAAGAGCCGGGTGTATATCTCTACTCTGTATTCCAGGGTCACGTGGTCGAAACCATTGGTTGCGCGGCGTGACCTTTTTCTCTAATCACCTGACATGTCCCATTCACCTACTGCTGTTTTGATGCTGACGTACACCGAGGATCATTTCACGATTGATCGTGTGGCGGAAGCCTTGGAAAGGCGGGGGGCACGGCCAATTCGCATTGATACGGACCAGTATCCCAAGCAGGTTCAGTTCACCGCGGAATTGCGGCGCGGTCGGCTGACCCACGTCATTCGAAGCCGGGATCTGAAGATTGACTCCGACGAGATTCGCGCCGTATGGCTGCGGCATGTCGCACCTCCGGAACTGAGTGAGTCGCTGGACCCGCATTACAAGAATATGTGCCGCAACGAGTCGCAGTTGGCGTTGCGTATGCTGTTCACCACGCTTTCGGATGTTCGCTGGGTCAACGATCTGGCACGGACGGCTCTCGCGGAAATGAAGCTTCGACAGCTTCACCTTGCCGGGTCTGTCGGATTGCAGGTTCCACACACGCTGGTCTCCAACGATCCACTGCTCGTGCGCGAGTTTTTCGACCGGCTTGACGGGTTGGTCGTCGCCAAGCTTCTGACCGGCGGGAGTGATGGACCCGACGGAACCCCGATGGTCTTATTTACGCATGACGTTGGCGCGGACGATCTGATCGAGGCCGATGCACTACGGCATTGTCCCATGGTTTTTCAGGAGCGTATTCCCAAACGCCGTGAACTCCGTGTCGTGTTCGTCGACGGCGATTTCTTCGTTGGAGCCGTGGATGCGTCCCGTTCCGAGGCCGGCAAAACGGACTGGCGTCTCGCCAGGCCCGAGGAGTGTCGATGGGAGGCCATTGATCTGCCGCCGACGGTCGCTCGAAACACCACCGCGTTTATGGAGAAGCTTGGCTTGGTCTTCGGCGCGATCGACATGATTGAAACGCCGGACGGCGAGCATGTCTTTCTGGAAGTGAATCCCTCGGGCGAATGGGGCATGCTCGAACGCGACCTTGGATTGCCAATTTCCGGAGCCATCGCAGACGCGTTGCTGGCATAAGATGGCGCGCGCCGAGTGGGCGTTCATTTGCCTCGGGGAACATCCTACGACAGAATGGGGATTGGGAATTCAGCTCATTAAGCAACACGGGGAACAACAAGCGCAGCGATGAATGCGACGCGTATCGAACACATTGACGCTTCATTGGTCGCGAACAATACCGTTGTTGCCGACGGGTTCCCACGTCCGGACTGGAAGCTGATCGAAGATTGGATCGATCAAAACGTCAAGGACCCTCATGTCGATCAGGCGTGGTCGGAGGCCGGCGGGTGTTGGTTGGAAAGTGTCAAAGCGCATTTGGGTGATCAATACGAGGTTTATGCGTCGAATCGGTTTTACCTGCTCTGCGCATATGAAGAAAGCGTGGCGGAAACGCTGATTTGGTTTGCTGAAGACGCGTGGGACAAGATTCTGCAGTATTTGCATCGACTCGAGTTGGATGAACTTTGCGGCAAGAACGCGATCTTGGCGTTCGCCGATCAAGATACCTACTATACCTACATTTCTTATTACTACTCCGAAGGTGAGTACGGCTTCTCAGGCGGGCTGAATATCAGGGAGGGCTATGAACACGTGGTGATGGCGCCCGATGAGTTGTGGCCGCTGGAAAATGTTCTTACTCATGAATTAACCCACGCCGTTTTATGTGCGTTGTCCCTGCCTCAGTGGCTGGAAGAGGGGCTTGCCCAGATTATCGAAGAGCTGGTTCTGAACCGTGCGACTTTCACGATCGATATCGAAGCGAAGCGGCGACACGATGACTATTGGCGTCGTCACGGCCTCCAGAAATTTTGGTCGGGCGAGGCCTTTGGTCTGTCGGATCAGGGTCAGGGGCTCAGCTACGCGCTGGCACAGGTCCTGGTGCGCAACATGTCCACCGATCATGGTGACCGTTTCTTTGATTTTGTTCAGGCCGCACAAGCGGACGATGCAGGCGAGGCCGCCGCTCGGGAGCACTTGAAGTGTGGTCTTGCCGATTGTGTGGGGCAATTTCTCGGTGAAGGCGACTGGGCGCCGCGCGCCGCAGATTGGCCTTAAGGCCGGCGGTAGGACCCTGATCGACCGTGAACGTCAGTGCCTTCGTATCCGGCCTTGAACGCGCGGACTTGACGCAACGCCCGGGTTTACGAGAATGAGAGGCGCTTGGATGTGCGTTCTGAGGAGAGGTGTCCGAGTGGCTTAAGGTGCATGCTTGGAAAGCATGTGTACGGTAACACGTACCGGGGGTTCGAATCCCCCCCTCTCCGTTTCAAAAAAAGGTTGAATGCAAGGGCGGGCGCATTCGGTGGCACGCCTCAAATCGTTTCGCGGTCACTCCCAACGGAGACGCGGGTAATCGCCCGTCTCGATTGTCCAGGTCGTGGCGAAGTTCCAGCCGACGAACGTCGCCTGTTGGTGCATTTGTGACGTTGTTTTGGCCGTACCGCCGCCGCTGGTTGCCTGTCCGCTCGTTTGGGTGTCCCAGTAACAACTCGTGACGGTGTGAGGGCCGAGGACCCCGCCGACGAACCCGCCGACGGAGTTGTTGCCGGAGACCGCACCGGTCGAATAACAGCGCGCGTACGTGGGACCGGTGAACGACACGCCGGCGAAGCCGCCGATGCTGTTCGAACCCGACGTGTTGGCCTGAGCGTAGCAATCTTCCATCAGGTTGCGGTTGTCACCGACCATACCGCCGACGAAAGATGTCCCCGCAACCGTGCCCGTGACGTAGCAACGGCGGACGAGACCGTCATTTTCCGCTGCGAAACCACCAACGCAACGATTGCCGCTCAGGTTTACGTTCTCCACGCCGAGGTCCTGCACGACCGCGTTGGGGCCGATCTTTCCGAACAGGCCGATGACGTCCGTGTCCTGTTGTTGGATAGAAAGATTGCGAACGCGGTGACCGGCCCCGTCGAACGTGCCGTCGTAGTGGATGATCGAGTCGCCGAACGTCGTGAAACCGATCGGCGTGAAACTGACGCCGGCAAGATCGATGTCACTCGTGAGAATGAAATCCGCGTTCAGAAAATCACCGGCGAGTTGGAGTTGCGCTGCGTTACAGATTTGCCAGGGGTCGCCCGGCGTGCCCGAGCCGCCGGCAAAACCGCTCTGCTGCGTTTGGCACGCTCCGCACACAGCCATATTCACGAGCTGTGAAACGAAGCCGGCCACGTCGCGACCGTCCGCGACGCCGTTGTCGTCCACGTCGGCGGCGTCGAGCGTGGCAGGATGGCCGTCCGGGTCAAGCAGCGTGGCAATGAACGGCGCCACGTCGGCCGAATCGACTTTGCAGTCACCGTCGATGTCTCCGGCGAGTTGGGCGCGCGTGTTTTGTACGCCACAGATGAGGACGAGCGCACCGATCACACGATACGTTGGTTGTTTCAACATCTTTCCTACCTCCCCTGAACAAGAATGGACAACCCACAAACGGCAGACGGGCCCGCGATTCGCGCCGTGTGGCCTATAAAACCGGAGTGCTCCCTAAATTATTCCCGTCTCGGATCGCCGCCTGGTCGTCGCGTCGGTTTCGATCGCCCTCAATTTCCGCAAATCGCGCGAGGCGAGGAGTGTGCGGGATGCCTACCTCGATGATGCTGGCAACTTCATGACATTCCGAAATTTAGGCAATGAACTGTGATTGGGGGAGGACTTAGGGACACCCGACTTCGGATTCCCGACTTTCGATTTTTGACGTTCCACCGTGGTCTTCACCGAGTTCGGCCAACTCCGGGTATCCCAGACGCCGCAAGACAGCGGGATCACTTTCGATGGCCAATTGGATCTGCTGGTCTTGGGAGAGGCCGGTATCGCCACTCCAGCGCGCGATTGCATTTTCATGTGGGCGATGGTGGGCACGCGTCGTTTCATCGCCGTAGCCCTCGTGGTGCGGACGGCAGCCGTATTCGACCATATCCGGCTCGGCCGGCAACTGGAGGAAGTGACACAAGACGGACGCGACCTCTTCGGGGCGCGTGCACAAATCCTCGTAGCGCACGTGGACGGACCGCTCGGGATGTTTCGTCAGGAACTGATCCAAGACTCGATTGTCGCTCGCGACGGAGGCAAAATGTCCCTCGGGAGTTTCGCTCTGAATGTGCTTCCATGTATGACGCGACCACACCGTCGAACGCGGATCGCGAGTCAGCACGATGAACTTCGCTCCCGGCATCATGCGCGGAAGATCGTCCGCGAGACGAATATAGAAAGGGGTCTTGTCCACCACGAATCGTGCCTGCGACGGCATTGAGGTCTTGTAGAATGATTCGGCGAATGCCCGGCAGCACGCCAGGAATTGTTCGTGATTGAGATGGCCCCGCACGGCGGCCGCGGTCTGGCGATTCTCCGGTGTGCCGTCTCCCTGCCAGATGTTCAGCAGGGGGAGCAGAAACCAGGTCTCGGCGGGCGCGTAGATCTGTGAGTGGCTGTCGAGGACTTTGCGAAGAAGCGTCGTTCCGCTGCGCCACTGTCCCAACACGAACACGACGCGATGATCAAGCGAATCGACATCTGGTGCCCGGTGCTGTGGAGCGGAGGTTGCGCCGCGTGCGTTCGGGAGCCCCAGCGTGCCGATGATGGCCTCCGCGCGGTGCTTCCAGCAATGCGTGGATAGCGATCGGGCCCTTCCGGCCGCAGCGCGTCGCTTCAATTCATCGGGCGCATGGAGCAGCCGTTCCACGTTTTCCCGACATGCTTTCGGAGTGTCGAAAACGACGATCTGTGAATCATCGAACATTTCCTCAATGCCCACGCGATAGGACTGAAGCAGGCAGGCGCCGGAGAGGGTGATCTCGAACGGCTTGAGGTTCAGGCCGATGTCGTCCTGCCAGCGCATGACGTTCAAGCCGAATCGACTTCGGCTGTAGGCCTTGGCTTGATCTTCGTACTTCAGGGAACCGAGGTATCCCCATTCCCCCGGCCAGCTCTTGAACGGTTCCGTCAAACCAAACGTGGCGCACTTGAAGTAGCGCGACAAATACACAAAAGTAAATGCCCGTTCCCAGCTTTCCATGTCTCGAAGTAGCATCGAGAACGCCACATAGTGCTTCGGATTCTGGAGGAGGCCGAGTACGAGATTCGCAAGTTCCGGGTGTGCTTTGCTGACCTGTGCGAACTGCCCCAGGACCGGCTCGTTTCGGGATTGCATCCGCGCGTCGATCATGCGGCCGACCAGCGACGCCACGACTTCAGGGCCCGACTTGGTCGGCTGCGCCACCGAGTCCAGCAGGAGCTTTTCAAGTGCGGGACGAAGACGCTCACCCTCCGATTTCCGGATGGCCACGATGTCGGGGTCATCCTTTTTCAACTCGGCCAGCATGAGGTCTGTTGGTTCGGAGTTATCCGCCCCTACGCCGAAGACGATGTCGAATTCCTGGGGGCCCGTGTCGTACGGCCGGAACATACGCGGGCTTGCCGCGTTGGGAACGCTCAGGACATTGGAGAACCCCATCACGCCCTGAACTTCCGCGGCGGTCGCCGAGTTGTTGATCACGTGTGCGCTCAACGGGCCGTTGACACGCCATGTGGGCCAGGAGGTCACTTGTCCTTGATGGGCCCACTGCGGTGCATCAAGCCAGTGCATCAGGACAGGCAGGCCGGCGTGCTCGAAAAAGGACTTGTTCTCGAAGATTCCCATGCTGAGCACTGCGTTCGCCCAGAGCGTGATGCAAAGGTCAATCCGATTCGTCCGCGCGAATGAGACGACAGTCTCAACGAACAGCTCGGTGGCTTTGCGTTGGTTATCGACGGAAGTACCGGGGGCGGTCTGCTTCCAGAGCGGGGCCAGTTCGAGGACAAAAACTTCGTGCCCGGCGTCACGGTAGCCCTCGATGATGTCAGAGAAGATGTCCCGACTGTTCGTTCCCGGATGTTGGAAACAGAGTATACGCAGACCCATGCCGACTCCTTTCGATGACCCGACCGACAGCAGGATTCGCCCGAGCAGCGCCCCGGTAAGGACGCATCATGGCAGCGCGCACTGCGCACTCCGCCGTACTTGTTTATCGGGCCTCGACCGAGGAATTCTGTAGGGCTCTTGGGTGATCGACGACGTACGTTGGGTTACGTCTTCCACCAAAAAAGAGCCACCCCGTGTTTATTCTGGTATGCACGCGCGTCACGACGATTCGTGTGAAAAGTGCCTCGTTGGGCAATCCCATCCTATCCCCAACGATTTCTGGGGCGCTTTTCCCAATTCGAAACAGCACCAGGGATTGCAGAACCTGACGCGCGTTGTGGACCGTGTGGCACGGTGGTTGCTTATCCGAGTCGTCAACTGAAAACGATTGCCCGGGACGATCGTTGCGGTGAATGCGAAAGGAGAACGTTTATGGTGTTGAAGGTTCTTTACAACGTATTGGCGACATTCTTCGGTTTGGCATTGCTGCCGTAATCGTAGCCGAACACGCAAACAATCAAGCCCGGTCCGGGCACTTGGAATGTCCGGACCGGGTGTTTATGCATGATATTGCTTAGCTTCCACCAAGTTTGAATTCGATCTCTTTGGTCTCGTCACCCGAGAGCGTGACTTCCATGGTGGCCGTACCGAACTTTTCGTGCCACGCTTCCAGGACATAGTTGCCGGCTGGCACGTCCTTGATTTCGAACGTGCCCCATTTTTCCTTGTTGCCTGCAACGCTGCTCGGGTATTCGATATGGTCTTTCGTCACGTCGAAGAAGGGATGATACAGGACGCCACAGTAGGACGACATCCAGCCGTGCACGTCGCATTTGATCTTGATCATGATCTCCTGTCGTGTGAACGTGTCGTTGCCTCTCATTTCTTTCAGGCCGGGCTTCGGCTGGCTGAAGTTCCAGCCCGGATTCTTTTTGGCCAGTGAATGGACATTGTGCGTGAACGGATCACTGCTTCGGATGTCCAGGCCCTGTCCCGCGATCATGCCGAAGACGTGCGGCTTGTACATGCAGCCGACCTGATCCAGGACGACGGGTTCCTTCGGCGGGTCATATCGCTTTTTGATGCCTTCTTTAATGTATACAAAAACAAACGGGATGGTGTTGCTCTGCTTGGCGTACACAATCTGGCCGGGATCGGCCACTTTGGGTCTTCCCTTTGAATCCACATTGTTATTCTGCTTGTGCACATTGGCGCATTGGGCATTTCCAGCCATCGAGATTCTCTTCGGACCCGGAGGGTCACCATCGAAGACGACTTTGCCTTTGATGGTTCCGACCCCGGCTAAGACGGGTTCATCGGTCTTATCAGGCTTTGCCGGCTTCGACGGAGCGGCGTTGCCGGTCGAATCCGACGTGTTCGTAGGCGTCGAAGGAACAGGCTTTGCAGGGGGCGGAGACTTGTCACAGCCTATGAAGAACACAAGCCACATTCCAAAAAGCACGGCCGCGAGTCGTCTTTGAACGTCGATGATCATATGGATCTCACTGGTTTGCGAAGTATTTGTCTATTGTAGAACGAATTATGGCACAGCGAGCGGGGCCGCACAACATGACTATGTCCAATGCGTCTCTTCTTCCTCCGGCTCCTCCTCGGCATCCATGGCCGCCAGATGTTTCGGTTCGAAGAACCGGTTCGCCAGAATGCGCACCGGCGCCAGCACGGCAATGAAAATTGGAAACATGATGGCCCAACTGCTGGCCTTGACCACCCAAAGCGCCACGAGGCACATCAGCTGGAGGAAAGTATATTTGTGAATCGTCCAGAACGGCACGTTCCGAATGTAATGTGTCGTCGGGTAAAGCGCTGAATCCATGAACCACAGCCGTAAACGTTCGAGGAACTGATTTCCGGACATCGATACAACGCCCATGAACAGGAAGAGCCCGTAAAGGGTGGCCATGGGGATGGTCTTGAGAATCGAAAGCAACAGCAAAGACAGGCCGATGAGAATGTGAATGGCGAGTCCGGTGATCCGCGTCTCGCGGACGTGCAAAAGGCGTTCTCGCTGGGAGCCTGAAATATCGGTAGCCTCTTCGATCGTCGCCAGGCTTCGAAGGTGGTTCAGAGAGCGAACTGTTGCCGCAACCAGCCATGGCAATCCGAACAAGGAGCATGCCCCCATCAGCACGCCGACGACGATGAGATCGAGATGATACGTCGCGCCTTTGCGCAACTTGTGATCCCGGCTGTTGATCAATCGCGCCGTGATGTTCTGGTCGAGATAGACGAGCACGGTGACGAATACGGCTGGTCCAAGTGCGGCAAAGCGGACCCACATCGGTGCGTCGAATAGACTGACCATCCAGGGACGTCCGCTCGTGGTCCCGAACTCGTCGGGAGCCGAGAGAATGTCCAGGTGCACTTCATGGAGCCAAAAGGCGACGAGTGTCATCCCCGCCAATGCGATGGTAGGGCCGAAATCCGCAAGAAACTCGCGAATACTTGGCAAAAGAAAGCGACTTCGCCGCATTCGGGAAAGACCCATGGCGATTTGGTACGTCCCGAGGGCGAGTAGTAAGGACAGCAAAGCGGTGTCATGATGCTGGTCGACGTCGAGGTTGCGGAAGATTTGTATCAGGGATTTGATCGCCTCGACGATGAAGATTATGGAGATGAGCGCGGCAAAAATCTCATCCGTAAACCGTGTGAAATACCGCATCAGACAGCTGGCGTCCGTCGCCGCGAGGATGACGATCATCACCGCCGACCAAATCCCCACCCAGGCGTACGTTGGGAGGAACGGAATGGAGAGATCGTTGCAAAGACGATAAAGAACGGCCGTGAAGACCAGCAAGGGACCGGTTCCACCGAGAATGATCAAGGGCTGCCCGGCGAAGATTGCGTAAATGACGCCGCAGATCGCCGACGCGACCAGCATCTCCACCGCACCGATATGCCCGCCGGTCTGGGCCGCCATGACGCCGCCGAAGGTGATCGCAGGGGCCAGGCAGGCGAAGAAAAGGAACAGAATCGAGCCTGCACATTTAGTGTGCAAGCCGTCGCGATAATCACTCAGATAGTGCGGCAGTCTCCGCCGAAGATCAGCGGCAACGCCTCCGAACAAACGACCGCTATACGCCAGGGCGTCATCTTCAACAGCCTCCGGCCGAGTGGGTGGTGACGTTCTGGCCGTAAACCGGCCTAACGCATCAAGCAGGTCTTGTTCGTTCTTCGCCTTGCCTGCGTCAAAGCGGAACTCGTGATCCGAGGCGACCCGGGCGATGTTGGCCAGCGCATCCAGATGTTGAGAGGCTGCGTCCGGCGGACCCAGGAGAAAGAACAGGAAGCGTGTCGGTATTCCGTCCGGTGCCCCCAGATTGGCGGCCTTCGCCAGACGAACGAAAACGAAGACCGGATCAGCGAGTCCGTCGAGGTATGCATGTGGGATCGCCACCGAGTGCCCGATGGCTGTCGACATGGATTCCTCGCGCGCAATCAACGCCGCCGTGATATCCTCCAATCGCTCGGTCGGAATTGTTCCCTGCGCGCCGATGCGATCCACAACCTTCTGAATGATGGAGCGGATATCGCTCGCCTCAAGGTCGAGGATGCACTGTTTTCGCTTGAGCGCTTCGATGAAGAGTTGCATTCTTATAAGCTTTCTTCAAGTCCTATCCTTAAGCTTGGTTCGTCGGGCACGTGACCGGCTCTCAGGATGTGACCCGCTCGGCGCCACAGGCAAAGTCGTGACCGCACCGCCTCATCGCTCATGAACTGAATCTCAAAATGGACTTTTAACGGCGGAAATTACCGTGGCAAGATGATGATTGCAACCGTAGAACCGAGGCATCGTCATGGGTTGCCTCTGCTTGCGATGCGTCTCTTTAGTGGGGCGCGGAATCCTCTTGATGAGGTTTTCGCACGTAATGCGGCAAAAACAGTGGAAAATTTTAAGCGAGACAAGAGCAGTTAGCGTCTGGACATGTAGGAAATCTCGAAGGCGTCGGGGCATAAGGAGAAATCTCGTGGAAAGAGTCTTTGTTTCGCTGGTGGGCTTTTTACTCTGTACCCCGTTGATGGCGGATGAAATCCGTTTTTTCTCACAAAGTGTTGAGGCTGGCGTCAGCAACCCGACGGAGGAAGCACCTTGTTTGTTTGATGAAGGGTGCTATCTCGCCGTGGAGGAAGAAAAGAAGTTAGAACCCTCCGGACTTGTCTGGGATCCGAAACTGAACCTAGCTATCTGTGTGAATGACAGCGGTAACAACGCTCGCGATAAGTACTGGCCTGGCTACGAGATTTTCGCATTCAATCCATATGATAAAAAGCACCCAATAGAGGTTAAGCCTTTGCTCGCTAAGGGTGAAGGCACACGTTTGGAGCTTCGGGATCTGGAAGGTCTGACGAGAACCGACCACGGATTCTATTACGCGATCGCATCCATGAGTCTTGATGAGGACGAAAGCCGAAATCATTGGGGGCGTCACCAGGTGATTCAGTTCAAGGTGGAAAAAAAGACTGAAAAGGAGTTTCACATCGTCAACGTGAAACGCTTGGAAGTCTGGCGGGCGAATGTGTGTGAATGGATGAGTTTGAACGACGCTGAGTCCTGGCCCGATGAATCATGTCGCAAGTTGGCTGAGCGTGGTGGTCTTAACGTGGAAGGATTGGCCAGTGTTCACCCAAAGATGGAGGAGGATGATAAGAGAAAACTGTGTGATCTGGTGATCGGTCTTCGAGGGCCTCTGCACTATCTGACCCCGACGTTTCCATTGGCCCTCGTTGCATTTGTTCCTATCGACGAGGACAATCCGACGGCACCCCCGCCGCTGAAAGTCAAATGGAAGGCTCTCGGTGTGGCGGAATTACCCGGCTCGTGGAATGAGCGAAGAAGGGGTATTCGTGCGATTGAACGGATACCTGGAAGAGATCATTACTACGTCGTGGTGCTTGGGCATGAGGGCAGCGAACACCACAATTTGCGATTAGCGCTTTGGGACTCCAAAACGGAAAGAATTCAGGATCGAGGTGAACTTCCTCCGGGATTCGTGGCCGAAGGTGCGGCGGTTATGGGCAAGAAAGAGGATGGAAAGAATGATTACATCAACGTGCTCTTGGTCGATGACCGACTTGCAAGAGTACTTATCAAGAAGATTCGCAATTGGGAAGACAGTCCATAATTCTTTCCCCTTCACAGTCGTCAAAAAGATGGCCACGCTTATCATTAACTGCCCGGGACAGGGGTCGAACCTGCACGAGGTTTTATCCTCACTAGGCCCTCAACCTAGCGCGTCTGCCAATTCCGCCACCCGGGCGCGGGTTGCTTTCTACCATAAAAGCTATCTGGGCATCGCAGCGCCGTCAAGCACGGCAGTGTATTCAAAGGATGATCGATGGGATTTGAGATGTCAGCCAAAGACTAGTTTCCGGCCACGGCAATCGCGGAAAGCAATGCTCTGGCTTTGTTGAGCGTTTCCTCGTATTCAGCCGACGGATCGCTGTCGGCGACGATGCCGGCGCCCGCCTGGATGTCAACGGTCCAATGCCCCGCTTCTCGACCAGGCGTCACGACCATGGTTCGCAGTGCGATGCAGGTGTCCATGTTGCCGGCGAAATCGAAGTACCCCACGGCACCGCCGTAAGGCCCGCGACGGCATGGTTCCAACTCGTCGATGATCTCCATCGCGCGAATCTTCGGTGCGCCGCTGACCGTGCCGACGGGAAGGGCGGCCCGCAAGGCGTCCATGGCTGAATAGCCCGTCGCAAGACGACCCGACACATTGCTGCTGATGTGCATGACGTGACTGTATCGCTCGACATTCATCACCTCGGTCAGCTGGATCGTTCCGGGTTCGGCCACACGGCCCACGTCATTGCGGCCAAGGTCCACGAGCATGATGTGTTCTGCCCGGTCTTTCGGGTCTTTCAGCAGCTCCTTTTCCAATTGATGGTCCTCGGCCGGAGACGTGCCGCGTCGGCGTGTGCCTGCAAGGGGGCGGTTGGTGATCCGGCCGTCTTCGACTCGGCAGAGAATCTCCGGACTCGCCCCAATGAGGATGTTTGAGGGGCTCTTGACGTAGAACATGAATGGAGACGGATTCACAACCCGAAGCGCGCGGTAGATGTCGAAGGGATCGGCTGCGTAATCAACGCGCAGCCGCTGACTCAGAACCACTTGAAAAATGTCACCGGCAATGATGTAGTCGATGGACTTTCGAACGGCCTCCTCGAATCGCGCTTGAGTGAAGTTGCTCTCGAAGCCGGGTTGAATCGACGGGGCAAGGTCGAAGTCGCTGGTCATGGCTGCAGGGCGATGCAGTTCGGTGACCAGTTCGTCAATGCGTCGGCAGGCGTCGTCATACGATTGGTCAATGTCGCCTTGATCAAGCCGCACATGGGCGACAACCAGAATCGTCTTGTTCACATGGTCGAAGATGACCATGCTGTCATAAATCCCGAAAGAGAGGTCGTCGAGTCCCCGATCATCCGGGGGACATTGGGTAAGGTCCTCGTAATACCGGATCGTGTCGTAGCCTGCGAAGCCCACGGCGCCTCCGGTGAAACGCGGAAGCGGCAGGAGGCCGGTGCTCATGTCTTCGCGCGGGACGGCCTTGAATTCGTCAAGTAGCTTATGAAGCTCTGCCAATGGGTCGGATAGTCCCTGTCGTTCTTGTTCCCCGCAGGTGAGGCGCTTTATCCAGGCGGTATCGCGCTTCGCTCGGAAAATGGCGCTGGGGTTGGCTCCGACGAAACTGTACCGAGCGATCTGTTCTCCTCCTACGACGCTCTCCAGCAAAAACGCATGGTCCGTACCCTGGGACAATCGCACGAATGCCCCGACAGGCGTCATCTGATCAGCCAACAGGCGACGAAAAATCGGCACGGTTTTTCCCCGACCTGAGAGTTCACGCACTTTTTCAATAGGTGGGTCATAGGTGGCCACGATAATGCGTTGCTCCGAAAGAGCCCCGAGCGTAGGGAGGGCTCGTGCATGTGAAGGGTGTTCCCGTTTGGACGCTCACCGCTTCCTAATTGGACGGTTCTGATCGATGCCTCGATTTCTTACACAAGTTTTAAGATAGCCGCAGGGCTGGTCTCAAACAAATCAGCGGTCGGCGATCGTGACGTGGAGAGCAGGTTTTGCGCCGGAACCGTCAGGCAACGACTCTTTCAGGCCCGCTCGATGCGATGTCGGCCTCGTTTCGTTGAATCGTCCCTGATATGAGGGGTGTTGAGACTGGGAATCAGATTAGCAAGGTCCGAGTAAGGCGGTGATGGGCGTGATTTTGTGGCCATTCGATGGTCGCAGAGGGGGTTGAAAATGATGCTCACGGTCGTGGTTGACGATAGAATAGAGTAACTCTAGGATTTCTCGGACCCCGAACGTCCAGGAAAGGCGGCTGATTGATGAACCTTGCGTGTCAGGCGTGCAAGAAGCAACCGGCGACGGTGCATCTCACCGACATTACGCCTCAAGGTGAGAAATTTGAGCGTCATTTGTGTGAGGAGTGTGCCCAGAGCGAGGGCGTGACTCCGAAGCCGCCTTCGCAGCCGCAATTGGGCCAGATTCTCAGTGCATTTGTCGAGGGCAGCAAGGTCAGTGTTCAGCAGATTGCCGACTTGGCCTGCCCCAAGTGCAAACTCACTTTTGTCGAATTTCGCAATACCGGCTTGCTCGGTTGTTCTTCGGATTACGACGCTTTCGAGAAGGCGTTGGTTCCGTTGATCGAGCGGGCGCACCAGGGAGCCAGCCATCATATTGGCAAAGTACCCCGTCGTCTGGGCACGCCGAGGGCCGTCGAGAATGACCTGATTCGACTGCGACGTGAGTTGGGTCGTGCCGTGGACAATGAGCGCTATGAGGAGGCCGCCCAATTGCGAGATCATATTCGCACGCTGGAAGAGAAATGAAGATCGACGAACTCGCTCGAAAACCCGGTCCATGGCTTCGCGGTGGCGGTCCGATGTCGGACATCGTGATCAGTTCACGGATTCGACTTGCCCGCAACATTGCCGGGTATCCCTTTCTGAGCAAGGTCAGTGACGAGCAGCGCACGGAAGTTGTCAACCTGATTCGCCGTCGCGTGGACGGAGAAGGCGTCGGGCGAAAGTGGCGCTACGTGGATCTGGAGCGAGTGGACGAGTTGGATCGGCAGGTTCTCGTGGAGCGGCATTTGATCAGTCGCCAGCTTGTTGACGCCAGGGGTGCCCGGGGTGTCTCCTTTGCAAAGGACGAGTCTGCTTCCGTGATGGTGAATGAGGAGGACCATCTCCGAATTCAGGTGGTCCGCAGCGGGGTTCAGCTCGAAGATATTTGGGAGGAGATCAATCGTCTGGATGATCGTCTCGAAGAGGGGATTGACTACGCTTTTCATCCGCGATACGGCTATCTGACGGCCTGCCCGACGAACGTAGGCACTGGTATTCGTGTTTCCGTGATGTTGCACCTGCCCGCATTGAAGCTGACGGGCGAGATCGAGAAGTTTTTTCGTGCGGCCAAGGACATGCATCTTGCGATACGCGGTCTTTTCGGCGAAGGAACCGAGGCCACGGGCGATTTCTTCCAGATCAGCAATCAGGTGACGCTCGGCCGCACCGAGGAAGAAGTGATCGATGCTTTCAAGCATGACGTGATCCCGCGGATCATCAAGTATGAGACCCAAGAGCGGAAACGGTTGGTGAAGGAGCGTCCTTTGGCCTTGGACGATCGCGTCTGGCGTTCGTACGGTGCTCTAAGAAACGCGCGCACCATCAGCAGCGAGGAAACCATGCTGCATCTTTCGCATCTTCGTATGGGAATTAACCTCGGCCGGATCAAGGATGTTGATCTGACGACGGTGAACGAGCTCTTTCTGATCACACAACCTGCCCATCTTCAAAAACTAAACGGCTCGCGACTCAACGGCGAACAGCGCAGTGCCATACGCGCGGAGCTCATTCGTCGTCGCCTGGGTGGCCATTAAGCAACGATATACTCTCGGTTCATAGTCGGTGCCCGCACATAAACAAAAGAGTGGGTAGTTGATACGATGATGACATTGGGGACAGTCGGCGCATTTGGCTTTCCGGATTTTCCGCCCCCGGAAGTTATCGGTTTGTATGCGGACGCAGGCTGCAGCGTCGTTCAGGTTTATCGAAACCGAGAAAAAGAAATTTCAGCGGCTGAGATCACGGCGGTTTGCAGTCGCCTTTCCGTAACCATCGAATCCCTTCATGCGCATTTCGGTGATGATCTGGACCCGTCCAGCGAGGACGAAGCGCTTCGCACCGCGACCCTCGAGCTCTATGCCCGTGAGGCGGAATATTGCCGGCAACTCGGGGGACGCATGATGGTGATCCATCCGTCGCCGGCCCACGCGCCGGAGGGTGATCTCGATCGTCGTTACGCCCAGTTCAAAAAATCGGTCGAGGATTTCGCCCGTTTGGGCGAGCGAACTGGCGTTGTTTGCGCGATCGAGAACATGCCGCCGTATCATCCGGTCGGTGACGACGTGAAACGCCTGGTTGATACGATCGCCGGTGCGCAGAGCGAGTACGTTCAATTTCTTTTGGATTTCGGTCATGCCCACATGACCTGTGGGATTGTCGAGGCGATCCGGGTCTCCAACGGCCACCTCCGGCATACCCACGTCCACGACAACGACGGTATTCATGATAAGCATAAGCTCCCTTATCAGGGCACGCTGCCCTGGGAGGCCTGTGGCAAAGAGCTTCATGCAATCGGCTATGACGGCGTTTTTATGCTGGAGGTTTTTGAATCTGCGGATGATCTGCGCCGTTTGCTTGATGACGGTTGGAAGCGAAATATTCAAGCGATTCTGAACAACGGAAAGTAGCCGTCCGGAACAGGGCGCGCCGACGACCTGATTCCCCAATTCCATGACAGTTTCCTGTCGCCCTGTCAGGAAATGGCCGGGTAAGATAACATGTTGGAACATTGAAGGCCTATGTCGATCTTGATGCATAATCGGGGGGACGGTGGTAGGAGGCCACTCGTCGGGAGCATGTTCAGATGAATCCATTGCCTCGCTTTTCAGGATTCGCCATTTTTCTTTTGGCCGGCTCAGTGCTCATTCTGCAAGTGGCGCTGACCCGAATCTTCTCCGTGATGACGTACCATCACTTCACCTACCTGATCATCGGGTTGGCTCTCCTGGGATTCGGGGCCGCGGGAACGGCGCTGACGGTTCAGCGGCGCTTCGCGGAACCGCACGTCAAACCGCGCTTGTTGGGTGATTGTGCCTGGCTGTTCGGCGTCTCCACGTTGCTTTGTTTTCTGGCCATCACCAAAACCCGCTTCGACGTCATGGCGATTCATGAACACCGTGATTTTTCTCAGTTGTTCGGCTTGCTGATGCTGCTGACGCTTTCGGTCACGCCGCTCTTTTTCGGCGGCTTGTGCATCGGATACCTGATCAGCAAGAGCGCGGATCAGATCAACCGCCTTTACTTCAGTGATCTCGTTGGCGCCGGTTTCGGCAGTCTCGGGGCCCTGTTTGCGATCAACTATCTCGGCGCGCCGAGCACCGCGTTTTGCGTCGTATTTCTGGCGTGTTTGGTGGCCATCCTGGTGGCGGGGCGGGTCGACGGTCGGTTGCGATGGCGATATCCGGTGACCGCGCTGATTTCCCTCGGCCTGGCTGCCGCCTGCTATCTTGATAAAGATCTTGTGCCGGTTCCTTTTCCGGAATCCAAGTTGAAAAACTACCACAGCGATGATTTCCGGTGGCACGTTGTGGCCCGAGTGGATGTCTTCGACGAAGGGACGGGTTATCCCAGCTTCGGAGGTTCGCTGTCCAGGGTCTGGGATGAAACCAAGCCGCCGATGACGTTGCGTGCGATCTATCAGGATGGAGCGGCGTTTACAGGCATCGTCAAACTCCAAGGCAGCGCTCCTCAGAAAGAGGCCATCCTCGGACATTACATGCAGGGGTGTGCCCACGTGATTCGGCCGGGGGCGAAGGTGTTGGTCATCGGGCCCGGTGGTGGTGTGGACGTCGCGATCGCATTGCATCACGGCGCAACTCATGTGACGGGTGTCGATCTCAATCCCTGGACGATCGACTACGTGAAAACCAAGTTCAACGACTTCGCCGGCGGTCTCTACAATCGATCCGATGTTGACATCGTTTGCGAAGAGGGTCGGCATTACATGACCGCCACCAGCCGAACTTTCGATGTCATTCAGCTTAGCGGCGTCGATACGTTCACGGCCCTGGCGACGGGGGCCTACGCCCTTTCGGAGAACTACGTTTACACCCGAGAGGCGATGTTGGACTATTTCAGCAGGTTGTCTGAGGATGGTATCGTGTCGTTCTCGCGCTGGTTGTTCACGCCGCCGCGAGAGACGCTGCGCCTGGCGATGACCGCTCGTGAGGCGCTTGAGATCAGCGGAATCGAACATCCGGAACGACACATCGTCGTGATCGCCGCACCGGCGGGGGAAGGCAGGTCGCCTTGGGCCGACACGATGATCAAGCTGAAGCCGTTCACCGAGAAGGAGATGGCCTCTTTGCGAGAATGGTGTGATCGGCTGCGGTTTGATGTGATCTACGATCCGTTGGTTCCGTATGAGCAGGGGGGCGCCTACGATCAGCTTCAGAGCACGGCCAAGTATGGAGCGACCGAGTGTGCCAGAGAGTTCAGCGCCGCGCTGCGCGTTCCGGCCGACAGGTTGGCTCAACACTTGGACGCTTACACCTACAACATCACCCCTTGCACCGATGACAATCCTTTCTTCTTCAATTTCTATCGCTTCAAGAATCTGAGGAATCCATTCGAGGCGACGCTGGGGGGGGACCCTGTCACCCGTCTCCCGCTTGGGCTATTGATTTTGCTGGCTTGTGTTGTGCAGATCGCCGTGATTGGCGGCGCGCTGATCCTCTGGCCGATGCGCAGTCAAGTCGCCGGCATTCGGGGGCAACATGGTGCGGTCAGTGTTCTGATCTACTTCACCTGTCTTGGTCTCGGGTTCATCATGATCGAGATCATGCTGCTGCAGAAGCTGATGGTCTTTCTCGGCGGACCGGTTTATTCGATGGCCGTGACCTTGTTCAGTCTCCTCATCTTTTGCGGTCTCGGGAGTTTCATCGCGAAGGCATTCACCCAAAAACATCCCAAGCTGGGAGGCGTGTTCATTCTGCTGTTGTTGTGCGCCGCTGCGTACGGGATGACCTGGTTCCTCGACGGAACTCTGCCGAAGCTTATGGGATATTCTCATCTTAAGCGTTGTCTCGTGGCCATCGGAGCCATGTTTCCCCTCGGCCTGCTGATGGGCATGCCCTTCCCGACCGGGATTCGACTGGCCGAACGGTTCAATTCGCATTTCGTGCCCTGGGGTTGGTGTGTGAACGGATGCGCCACGGTCCTCGGGTCGGTCGCTTGCATCCTGGTGTCCATGCTGACCGGTTTCACAATCGTGATCTATGCCGCGATTGGGGTCTATGGCGTGGCTTTGCTGGCGCTGTTGTTTTCTCCGAGACCGAGGCCGTCCAAGGCCATTGATTCGAGTGCGCCACGGACCGACAGGCCCGATGAGTCCGTGGATGCGTTGGCAGCGGCACTGCAGCAACGTTAGCATTTTTAATAAATCGGTTCGACACCTGCCCAAGTGCCTCACGGCGGGCTATGCTAATTGCATGAACGGTATCACAGAACTTGTTGAAAAAATCGCCCCGGAGGCCGTTGCGCTCCGTCACGACATCCACGCTCATCCCGAACTTGGTTATGAGGAACATCAAACCGCACAACGTATCCTCGATCAACTTCGGCCGTTGGGCCGGCTCGATATCCGCACAGGTGTTGCGAAGACCGGAATCGTCGCCGTGCTGAACGCCGACAAGGCCGGGCCCTGTGTGGCCTTGCGCACCGAGCTGGATGCGCTGCCCATCGAAGAGCGTACGGGGCTATCCTATGCCTCCAAGCATCCAGGCAAAATGCACGCATGCGGTCATGACGGCCACATGGCGTGTCTGGTCGGCGCTGTGAAGGTCCTCACGCAGCTTGCGGAGGACCTCCCCGGCAGCATCAAGTTCATCTTTCAGCCGGCGGAGGAGTTTGGCGCAGGCGGCGATGTCATGTGTAAAGAGGGTGTGCTCGATGATCCGAAGGTCGATGCCATCTTTGCCTTGCACGGCTGGCCTGATCTCGAACTCGGCCACGTAGGGGTCCGTGAAGGCGCTGCCATGGCCTCCGCCGATCAATGGAAAATTACTGTTCACGGTGTCGGAGGACACGCCGCCTATCCGCATCGGACGGTCGATCCCGTGGTCGTCGCGTCCCACATCGTTGTCGCCGCGCAGACGATCGCTTCGCGTTCGACCGATCCGCTTCAATCCGTTGTCGTCACCGTGGCGAGCGCCCACGCGGGGACGGCTCACAACATAATTCCGGAGACCGCCGAACTCACTGGCACAATTCGCGCATTGACCCCTGGTGTTCGTGCCGGAACGCTGACTCGGTTTAAAGACATTGTCAAGCATACCGCCGCAGCTTTCGGAGCGACGGCGGACGTCGAATTCGGCACCGGGTATCCTGTGCTGGTCAATGACGACGAGGCCTCCGCGTTTGTCAATGACGTCGCCCGTGACGTTGTGGGCTCGCATTGCGTGCCGGAAGAGGTGGTGCCTTGTATGGGGGGCGAAGACTTCGCGTTTTTCGCTCAGCGCGTGCCGGCCGCGTTTTGGCGGCTCGGTGTTCGCCGTGGCGATCCGGCATCTCAACCGAACCTTCACCAGCCGACGTATGATTTTCCGGATGAGGCGGTCCCCGTCGGCATCAGAATGCATTGTGAAATGGCGATGCGTTACTTGAACTCCAAACAATCATAGGAACGAGCCGATCATGCAGAACATCGACCCGGATTGGGAAATCACGGTACAGGACGTCAAAGCCAGGATGGACAAGGATGAAGATTTTTTCTTCCTCGATGTCCGGCAGTCCGAGGAGTACGAACATTGCCGAATTGACGGGACGACCCTGGTCCCCTTGCCGGAGTTGCAAAGCCGTCTCGAAGAAATCGGGCGGCTGGCCGCCGGTCGCGAGATCATCGCCCATTGCCATCACGGCCATCGCAGCATGCAGGCTGCCGTTTTGCTTCGTCAGGCCGGTTTGGGCACGGCGCGCAGCATGGCCGGCGGTATCGATGCCTGGTCCATCCAGATTGATCGCGCGGTTCCGCGGTACTAGCTTGCGAACCCTACTCCAGCAGGATGTCGATCAGCATTTGGATGTCCTGGCCATCGCGAAAACCGTTGACATCAATATCAGCGGCGGCTCGGTGACATTCGACGATATCCGTCTCCAGCAGGACGTCCACCATCACCGGCACGTCTGCGACGTCCACGGCTTCGTCGCAATTGACGTCACCAAGCAACGTCGCGCCGGTAAAGACCTGGAATGCCTTCGCGAATGCGGCGGGGCCAATCTCTTGTCCCATGATGCGTCCCGGCAGGTCGTCTGCGCCGGGATGAATACCGCCCCAGATTCGTGAGAGGCTGCATTGATCCGAGGCATCCTGATAGGTGGCCCACTGCAATGTCACATCGACGCTCGGGCCGTCTTCGAAGACAAGAAACGCATTCTGTGGGCAGAAGAACTCGCCGATACCACCGGGGAAGTATTCGCTCCCGGTCAGAAGTGTCATCAATTCGGCGGCCGCGCGGCTGTAGGTGCTGTGGCCGGAAACGTAGCCCGCGAACGGCGGCGTGACGAACGTCGGGCGTTGATACGGCCACCAATCTTCGGCAAGAATCCAGCCGACGTCCGCCGTGTCCGTATTCGGGTTGCTGATGTAGTCGGGGCCGCGCCAGGCGTTGATGGCGATTTTGCCTTCGTCGCCTGCCAAATGCTCGTGCCGCTCTCCGGCGGCCGTGGTCGCTGCGGTGACCACCTCGATCACTCCCGGGTGCAGATTAATGCCGTCGACGTGGAAGGACGGTCCCTGAGGATCGCTGCACTGGCCGTTGTCACACATAAAGCGAATGGCGGAAAGCGGTCTGATGTAATCGTACCAGCCCTTGACGCCCCAGGCTGCAATGGCGACGTCGTGCATCGCGCCACCCAGGACGAGATAGGCCCTCACATCCCATTCGAGATCGTCCAGAATCGGACCGACGCCGCCGAAGCGCTTCTCAAAAAGCGGATGGTCGTTGACATAGTTCAGGATGACGTACCAGTGCCCGGGCGGAGTTTCGGAGTCCGGACCGTCCGCCCAGAATTCCGCGAGGATTCGGGCGTAGTCGCCTCGGGGAACCATCTGGGGTGTGTATGGCAGACCCGTGACAGGATTTAACGCGTATCCGTTGCCCCAGTCTCCCCCGTTGTTAAGGTCATAATAAGCTTCGTAATCGCCGGGGTCCGGCAACGGTGAATTGCCGATCGATCCCGGGGAGATATCCCACATCACGCCGTCGGACGGATCGAGATGGCTGCTCCAGATGGCCACCTGCTCGAACCCCCACTTGTAATAGTCTTCGTTAATCGTGGGTGGCGCGCCGGGGTCGTAGTACACCCAGTAATCGAAACCGTCACGGTTGTAGATGGTCAAATTTTCCGGAGTCAGAGAGAACGGTGTCACAATGCCCCATTCGGGACTGAGGAAATCGGGATAGCCTCCCAGGATGACATTCCCGCCTTGATCGATGAAGAAGTCGAGCGCGATCGGTTGCCACCGATTCGGGTCCGTGATATCGGGATTGCCGGGCAGGTCCGGAACGACCGGCTCGTTCACGGGCTGATAGAAAAGGTTCTCGTATCCACCCGCTTCATTGGCCCCGTCGTTCAATCCGAATGCCAGCACCTGCACGGCGATTCGATTACCGAGCGCCGCGGGCGAATCGCCCACCGTGCCCTGATAGCTCTTGTCATAGCCCAAGGTGTCCATCAGCGCATCGAGTGCGGGAAGCACCGTGGCTGCGCCGGGCGAATCCGCAAATCGAGCTCGAAGGATTCGATAGGCTGCAAAGCTGATTGTCTCTTCACGCGCGGCCTGAACGTCCAGCGCCGTAGCCTGCTCTTGAATCAGAATGGTTTCGGCCGTTGAGTCATAGACCGCCCAAGCGTCCCACATCGCCAACGAGACGTGGTAGAGGTTTCGCGCGTGTACGGTCGGGCGCGCAAAATCGTTTCGAATGGCGTGCAACAGTTCTTCATTCCATTGCCGTGCGACCGAGTGAACACCTCCATAACCTGCCGGGGCGATGGTCAGCAGAATGCAGACACTCAGACAGAGCGACTGAATCGCGCGCGCAATAACACTTTTTCTGTAATCTCGGTGATGCATGAACCTACTCCTCCAAGTTCCGAACATCGTGTCGGAATCTTTCGACAAACCCGCCAATAGCCTATCAAATAGGGGGTTTTGAGTCAATCTTGAGACAGGCGCTGTGTCCGCAAAAAGTGCACTGCAGGCCCGTTCCGGGCCCCAGCGAATCGATCCTGGTTACTTATTGGCACAAAAGAACACGACCGATTTTCTCTTCATTGGGGGCATCGCGCCCGTTGCCGTCAGGACGATTCGAGAAGACTGATCACGACAATTCCGGCATTGTAGGTAAGGTGACAAACGATCGACGGTACGAGTGACTTTGTCGCCTCTCGAAGAATGGTCCAACTCGTGCCCATAATCAGAATCGGAATCAACGCCTCCCAGTCGCCTGCCAACTGGATGGAATGGACGGCGGTAAACCAAAGCGAAATGACCAGGATGCCGAACATCGGACCGATCTTGTCGCGGATCACCGGGTACAGAAAACCGCGATAATAGATTTCTTCGAACGGCGGAATGACAACGGCAAAGAGAGAGAACATCAGCAAATCCTCGCGCGTGGAGATCATTTTCGCCAGTGGCGAATCGCCCATCTCCTCAACGTTGGACAGCAGGATGCCGGCCGCGAACACCCCCAGAAGGCCAAGAAAAACGCTGAACAGCAACGTCCACACCGAAACGGACCTCAGTGCAAAGCCGTTGGCGAACGACTTCCCATATTTCTGGCAGACGAAATACCAACAAACGGCCAGAGTCCAAAGGTTCGAAACGATGGATGACCCGAACACCAGCCAGGACGGCATCTGTGCGATCAGAAACTCTGGCGAGGAAACTTGTTCCATCTCACTGATCGAGGGGGCCTTGATCAGGACCAGAATGAAGCCGAGGATCATGCTGAGCATCACCTCACCGCACCAGATGCACGCCACGCCGATCAATACATCGGAGCCGTGAAACGACGTATGCTCGGGCTTGGCCGGTAGCTCGTATTCAATGGCCCGACCGGAATGAACGGGCGGGATGTTCGTCCGGGCGATCGGACGCGCGACGGGGATGGAAGAATCAGTTTCTGAGAGGTATGGGTCATTGAGCGATTCGTCCGGATTGTGTGTGTCCCTTTCAGAATTCATGAATCCATACCTGGCGCTAAGAAAAACGCATCTCTGGGTCGTGCTACAATCGTGACGTGGTCGCCGGGTCGAAATGTTTTCGTGCGCCCGTATCCAATTGCAGCACGAGACCCTGTTTCGGGTGCACGTCCACGATTCGTCCCGAAAACTCTTCTCCGCGGCTGACCAGTGTTGCCCGTGCGCCGATATCACCGCTGTGTTCGAACCATTCTTTTGTCAACTGTTCGTCGCTTACATGGTGGTTTGCATTCAAGTAGTGATCCAATGACGACAGAATCGACCGGCAAACGGCGGTACGATCCACCGGATGGGACGAGATGAGATCCAATGACGTTGCGCTTTCTCTGATTTCTTCTGAAAAATGCCCCGTCTGTTGCAGACAATTGACGCCGATTCCAATCACCACCGGGACGCGGTCTCCGAATTTTTGCTCGACGGGATCGAGTTTCCTTTCCTGATTCTCCTCCCATCGTGACTCCACCAAAATCCCGGCCAGCTTCTTTTCGCCGACGTACACGTCGTTGGGCCAGCGAATGATCGGCGCCACATCCGTCACAGCTTCAATACCGCACACCACCGACACGCCGGCCGCCATCATCCAAAACGCGGGGCGGCGTGCCCGCTCACGCTCCCACAGGAGCACGGTGAACATCAGGCTTGCCCCCGCCGGTGATTCCCAGGATCGCCCCAATCGTCCCCGACCGGCCGTTTGTCGCTCCGCGACGACGACCGTGCCGTCGGTGATCGCGCCCTCCGGCGCGATCGTTTCAAGGGTATACGTATTTGTACTTCCGATCTCCGACAAGACGACAATGCGCTTGCCCACCCGACAAGTGTTGAGTTCACGAGAAAGGTCAGTCGCGTTCAAAGCGTGCATTGAATTCGATCGGAAGATTTCGTGTTTGCCGGGGTTCAAGGCGTTGCGCTTCACACCGCATCCAGCCCCAGGTCCAGGATCGGAGCCGAGTGCGTGATCGCTCCGACGGCGACACGCTCGACACCGGTTTCCGCAATTTCGCGCACTGTTTCGAGCGTGGTCCGGCCGCTTGCCTCCAATTCCACTTTGCCGCGCAGTCCCGCCGTATCTCGCAGCCGGACCGCCTCGCGTAAGCCGTCAAGATCGAAATTGTCCAGCAGAATCACGTCGATGCCGACCACCTTGAGCAGTTCGGAATACTGGGCCAACGTGTCACATTCCACCTCGACGAACGCCGGTGCGGAGGGCAATCGCTCGATGCCGTTGAGCATCTCCATCACCCGATGCGCAAGTCGGTTCGTGGGAATCCCCTCCAGGTGATTGTCTTTGATGAGCACCGCGTCGTACAAGCCGACGCGATGATTGTGCCCGCCGCCGCAAAGCACGGCGTATTTTTCGAGATCTCGGAGACCGGGCGTCGTCTTGCGCGTGTCAAAGATTTTGGTGTGCGTTCCTGCGACGGCATCCACATAGCGGCTGGTCAAAGTGGTGATGCCGGACATGTGTTGCAGGAAGTTTAACACGGTTCGTTCCGCCGAAAGCATCTGGCAGACCAGACCCGAGAAGCGCGCAATCGGATCACCTTCGCCGACCTGGGCACAGTCGGCGTTCGGCATGATCCATTCCAGTTTGACTTTGGGGGCCAGCGATTCGAGCAGCATCGGAAGGATCGCCGCTCCGCTGAACCGTCCGGCTTCGCGCGCCGTGAGTTCCCACGTCCCCGTGGCCATGAACGTCGTCTCCGGCAATAGCATCGAGGTGAGGTCTCCGTCGAGTCCGAGGTCCTCGTGTCTGGCAACTTCAAACAGCGCACGCAAATGCTCACGATTGAATTCGACGTCGACGTTCATGGTCGGCCTCTTCATTTTCCCGAGGATGGACATCTCTGCGAGTTCAACATTTTGTCAGTGTAACCGCGAATCGCGCCCGCGCCATGGGCGCCGGCGCACACTTTGAAGCGTTGTGAGACTAGGCCCCGCTATGGTACAATAAGACCGTTCGACCGGCGCAAGGGGTAATCATCTCGGAGAGAGGCGGTCCATTGAGAACATGCACAACAGATAGGATTGGGACGATCGTCAGCAAGTTCGTTTCGCACCGGCACGCCCTGACGATGATCGCCTTCATGAGCTGTCTGGTTCAGGTCACGCTCGCGGACTCAGCTCAGGCCCAGTGCAGGCAAGCTCGCCTCACGGCAAACGACGGCGAAGATGGGGACCTTTTCGGGTACAGTGTTTCCGTAGATGGAGACATTGCGGTCGTTGGCGCATTACTCGATGAAGACACCGGCTCGGCCTACGTGCATGAGCGCAACGCGGGTGGACTCAACGACTGGGGACAGGTGGCCAAGCTCACCGCGGACGATGCCGCCATGGACGATTTCTTCGGTGTCTCCGTATCTGTCAGCGGTGATGTTGTCGTGGTCGGTGCATACGGCAATGTGGGCAATGGCAATGATTCAGGTGCGGCCTACGTCTTTCAGCGCGATGCGGGTGGACCGGGCCATTGGGGTCAAGTGACCAAACTCACGGCGGACGATGCCGCGGCAGCTGCCCTTTTTGGCTATTCCGTTTCCATCAGCGGCGACGTCGCGATCGTCGGGGCATACTTCGATGAGCACAGCGGTGAAGGGAGGCCGGGTTCGGCCTATGTGTTCGATCGTAATGCAGGCGGCCCAGACAACTGGGGACAAGTCGCCAGGCTGACCGCGGATGATGCTGCGGATGGGGACGAGTTCGGATGGTCCGTTTCTCTTAGCGGCGGCGTCGCTGTAGTCGGAGCGGACCGTAGCGGGACAGGCGGCTCGGCGTATGTCTTCGAGCGCAATGCGGGCGGACCGGACAATTGGGGGCAGGTGACCAAACTTACGGCTGATGATGGAGGGGGCGCGTTTGGTCGGGCCGTGTCCGTGGACAACGGAGTAATCCTTGTCGGCTCGCCCTTCAATAGCGCTCCGGATTCGTCTTCCGGCGCGGCCTATGTATTCGAGCGCAACACAGGGGGCGTGGACAACTGGGGTCAAGTCACGAAGCTCACAGCCTCTGACGGTGTGGCCTTCGACAACTTTGGTTCCTCTGTTTCCGTCAATGGCGGGGTCGCAATCGTCGGATCGTTTCCGGGTGATCAGGTCGGTGCCGGCGCTGCGTATGTGTTTGATCGAAACTTCGGTGGTCCGGACAACTGGGGCGAAGTGGCGAAGTTCACTTCGGACGATTCAGAGACTATGGGGCAGTTTGGAAGGTCGGTCTCGATCAGCGGCGAGGTCGTCGTGGTGGGTGCCACCGACGCTGCCTTTGGTCTGAGCCCCGGCTTGGCTTATTTGTTCCTGACGTCCACGAACTGTTGCCCGACGCCGGCGCCGACCGCCTGTCAGCAGGTCAAGATCACGCCATCGACGAGTGCGATCGGGATCGTCGCGGTCGACGGAGACATCCTCCTTTCGTGGCGCACTTTGTACAGGCAGCTCGGGGGCGACCCAAGCACGTGGAGCGAAGTGACCATGCTTACGGGGAATGACACTGAGTCCAGCGACAGTTTTGGCGTATCCGGCTCCATCAGCGGAGACGTCACGGTTGTTGGGGCATGGAGGGACGATGATGCCGGGGCAAACTCTGGCTCAGCATATGTTTTCGAGCGGAACGCAGGAGGACCGGACAACTGGGGCCAGGTGGTCAAACTCACCGCGGATGACGGCGCGGCGGGTGATAATTTCGGTGCTTTCGTTTCGATCAGTGGAGATGTCGCGGTTGTTTCGGCATCGAGAGACGATGATGTCGGGGCGGATTCCGGCTCCGCGTATGTTTTCGAACGAAACGCAGGGGCCCGGGACAATTGGGGACAGGTGAAAAAACTTACCGCAGATGACGGGGCCGGGGACGACAGGTTCGGTTTTTCCGTTTCCGTCAGCGGTGATTTTGTCGTGATTGGAGCTTTGCAAGACGATGACGCCGGGAGTGAGTCTGGCTCTGCATACATTTTCGAACGCAACGCGGGGGGGGCGAACAATTGGGGGCAAGTGAAAAAACTGACGGCCAGTGATGCTGAAGCGGGCGACAAGTTCGGCGACAGTGTTTCCGCCGACGGGAATTTCGTGATTGTCGGAGCGCCCGTTGAAGGCGGTGGTATTGGCGCGGCCTATGTATTTGAACGGAACACAGGCGGGCCGGATAACTGGGGCGAGGTCAGGAAGCTTACGGCCAATGATTTCCAGCAGTTCGGCTTTTTCGGTGACGCTGTCTCCATAAAAGGCGATCTCGTCATTGTCGGCGCGGTTGGAGACGCCGACGGCGCGTTCACCGGCTCGGCGTATCTGTTTGAGCGGAACGCCGGCGGGCCGGACAACTGGGGTGAGGTTAGAAAACTCGCAGCGAACGATGCCGCCGCAAATAACTGGTTTGGTTTTTCGGTTGCGCTCCAAGACGATCTTGTTGCTGTGGTCGGAACACTCACTCCATCGTCCTACGTGTTTTTAAACGCGTCACGACCGGATTGCGGCAGTTGCCCGGGCGATCTCAATGGAAATGAACGCGCCGACGGCGAGGACATTCAGATGTTCCTCGATTGCGTCATGACGGGGCTGGACTGTGAATGCTCCGACATGGACGGCGATTGTCGAACCGCGGACATGGATTTCACGGACGATGTCGCAGCTTTCGTCAACAGATTGCTTCCCTGACCCGCGACTTGTCTATCGGGCCGGTGTTGTTACACTCTATGGGCTGACTCTTGGGGAGAGAGCAAAGACCACCGGACAAAAACCGATGTCTAGCGACCTCACCACAACTCGGGTTTCACTGGAACGCATTCTGTGCAATGCCCTTGACGGCATTTTCGTCATCGATCGCGAGCGGCGCTACGTGATGTTTAACGGTGCCTGCGAGCGAATCACGGGCTACGCGGCATCCGATGTCCTAGGTCGGGAATGCCTATGCGCCGACCTTGTTCAGTGTCAGGACGATTGTGGGCGATCCCTCTCCGGCGCGCTTTGTCCGGCCCAGACCCTTTTTGACGGCACTGTGGACTCGGCCCGTCAGCGCATGCAGGTCATTCGGAAGGATGGCAAGGCAACCTGGATCGAAACGGTCTATACGACGGTTCATGATTGCGACGGACGGGTGGAATTCGTTCTCGGAGTCGTCCGGGATGCGAATGAAGCCAAGGTCAAAGAGGGCCTTCTGCTGGAGGAAATGTCCAAGCTGCATGATCAGGTTCGCAGCCTGTCGGAGGAGCAAAAACGAAGATACGGCTTTGACAGCATCGTCAGCAAATCACCGGTCATGACGCCGGTCTTCCAAAAAATCCGAGCGGCGCTCAAGAACTTTTCCGCCGTCCTTGTCAGCGGAGAGAGCGGCACGGGCAAGGAAGTCATTGCTCGAACGATTCATGCCAACGGGTTGAATTACGACGGCCCGTTCATCCCACTCAACTGTTCCGCGCTACCGCGCGAACTCATCGAATCCGAGCTGTTCGGGCATGTGAAGGGCGCGTTTACCGGAGCCGTCGAGGACTATGAAGGACTGCTCCGCGCTGCCGCGGGCGGGACTATTTTTCTGGACGAGATTTCCGAGATGCCGTTGGAAACGCAGGCCAGGTTACTGCGCGTTCTCCAGGACAAGCGGGTTCGCCCCGTCGGGAGCACGCGTGAGATTCCCGTGCAGATCCGCGTGATCGCCGCCACGAACATTCCTCCGCACGAAGCCGTGGCCCATCGAAAACTTCGACAGGACCTTTTTTATCGCCTGAGCGTCATTGGCATCGAGCTTCCTCCGTTGAGAGAACGCAAGGCCGATATCCCGCTTCTCGTCCAATGCTTCATCGAGGAATTCAACCAGACGAATCTTCGACATGTTCGCGACGTGGATCCCGCCGCATGGCAGGCCTTGCTGACCTATTCATGGCCGGGCAACGTTCGGGAACTCTCCAATGCCGTGGAATCTGCCTTTGCCATGGGCGAGGGGCCCGTATTGCAACAGGAGGATTTTCCGCCGGAGATTCTCGGCCTCCGTGCTCCACAGGTGCCAGGCGATGCGATGGCGAAGCTTCTTCTCGATCCGTATCTCGCAAACGTTGAGCGGGAAGCCATCCAACGGGCACTCCAGTCGGCGAATTGGCAGCGCAACAAGGCCGCGGAGCTCATGGGCATTTCTCGAAGTCGACTTTATCGCCGCATGGAAGCGTTGGGCATCGATCCCAATGCGCGATCATGACACGCCGCAAGACCGCGAAGAAGAGCGCGCGGAAAGCAAAGCCGACGGACGCGATCCGATTTCAGCCGAATACGATTCATCATGGCGACAACCTCGAATTCATGACCGGTTTGCCGGATGGCTGCTGTGACCTTATTTACATCGATCCGCCGTTTTTCACTCGGCAGACGCGGGGTGTGAGCCGATCCAAGGAAACTTACGATGATCGTTGGCGGGGAGGCCTCAAGCCGTACCTCGCTTTCATGATGCCTCGGCTTCAACAATGTCATCGGCTTCTTCCAGAGCATGGCACGTTTTATGTTCACCTGGATTATCGTGTTGCCCACTACGTTCGGATTCAGCTCGACACGATTTTTGGCGAGCGGAACTTCCTTAACGAAATCATCTGGCACTATCGAACGGGCGGACTTTCCCGGCGATGGTTCGCCCGTAAACACGATACGATTCTCGTGTATGCCAGGAGGCTTGGCGCGCACACGTTCCATGTCCAACGCGAAGGCGCCTTTCGGACCGACGGACTGAATCATGACAAAAAAGGTCGTCCCTACAAGAACACCAAGAAGGGAAGACTCTATTTTAACCCAGCCGGTCCGGCGCTCACCGATGTTTGGGACGTCCCCTTCTTGTCCACCGTCTCCCTGGAACGGACCGGCTGGCCCACTCAGAAGCCCTTGGCGCTATTGGAGCGGATTATCCGCGCCAGCTCGAGCCGCGGAGATCTCGTCGCCGATTTTTTCTGCGGCAGCGGCACGTCTCTTGTCGCGGCGGAAAAATTAGGACGCCGTTATCTCGGATGCGATCTCGCAAGATCCGCCATCCGTATCGCCGAAAGCCGCTTCGAGCAGGAATGAGCTCATAGGCGCTATGGCAATTCCACGGCCATGATCACTTTTCGATCCCGAAGATACAAATGGTGGCCGACCAACGTCGGAATCGTCCATGCCGGATGCTCTAGGAGTTTTGCTTTTGCGTGTAGAGTTAGTTTCTCAGGTGTCGCGGTCGCTAAGGTCAGATTCCCATCTTCGTCCAGCATCAGAAATTTGCCATCCGCCCAAACCAACCCCGACTTGCTGAAGTTCCGATTTCGCCATGCGAATTCGCCCGACATGACATGAACGGCATCGAAGGACCTCGGGCCAAAGTCGCCGTGGGAACCGTAGATGTAATCACCGATTCTGATCGCGTTTCGGTGACTGATTCTCAGTTTTTGCGTATGCCATAGCTCACGGACGTTCGTCTTCGTTCCTCGTCTGCTCAGTTTTAGAACCCGACTTCCACCGTGTCCCTCTGAGGATAGAAATAGCATGTTTCCCGCCCCCCACACCGGCGTGACGACATTGTTCCGCCACTGGTTTTCGTGTGGATGTCGCCATTTCAATCTGCCGTCGTTCGGATCCAATCCAGCGATCTCGTGCGTCATGAAGCACACCAGCTGTTGTTCTCCGTCCACATCGATCAGGATCGGTGAAGCGTAGCTGTTCTTGAAGTCATGCCGCTTCCAGATCACCCGACCGCTATCGGCCTCCAACGCCACGACGCTCGCCCCGCGGCCTCCCGTGAAGACGATGATCAAGTTGTGATGTGCCAGCGGGCTGCACGCATAGCCCCATCTCGTTTTGTTTCCTCCGAATCTGTCCAGCAATTCGATGCGCCAACGCGATGCACCGGTATGTTCGTCCAAGCAATGCAGAGTTCCATTGAATCCGATGGCATAAATGCGGTGGTCCATGACCAGTGGTGTCGATCGAGGTCCGATTCCGTATCGTCTGGCAAAGTCTTCCTTGCTCACCGGTGCCGAATAACGATGTTCCCAAACCGTTCTACCCGTTTTCGGCGACAAGGCGATGATGACCTCATCTTCTTCGTCTCGGTACATCGTGAACAGGCGGTTGCGATGAACGATGATCGAGGAATACCCATCCCCCAACGGTCGCCTCCATAGCAGCGCCGGCCCGTTTTCCGGCCAGCAGATCGCAAGGTCCTTGGTCTCTGCCTTGAAATTGCGCGTCGGACCGCCCCATTGCGGCCATTGCCCCAACGAGGCGTTGGTCACACCAAGCCACAACATAAAAAACGTCGCCACTGTGCTACAGCCTATTAAAAAAGCCCACAAATCGATCAATTCGTGGGCTTGCTCATTCGTTGCCTAATAACTAGTACGTAGATTTAGCGATGTTCCGTCCAGCGCACCCGTTTGATGCTGGGGCGCGCTGATCCCGGCTGCCCGGTTTCTTTTTCGGATTGCCATCGCCGGCGAACGGGTTGCCGCACTTCCTCGTCCTGCTCCCGGGGAACTTCCAAATCGGCGGGAGGGCTCACCAGTCTCGCCGTTTCCCAGAGCTTCTCGACAAAGGTGTCTTGGGGATCAAGCTGCCTTGCGCGCCTCAGGGCGGGATAAGCTGCCGCGGGTCCGTCCGTGTAGTTGAGTGTGTAGCCGAGGAGTGTCACGGCGCTAATGTCGGTAGGATGCTTGATGACGTAGTTCTTGAGTGTTGCCAAGTGTCGATCGAAGTCAGCCGGATTGCCGTAATCGGCGCGGATGTCGTAGGTGCTGGTGGCTAACCGCGGAGCGAGTTCGAATCCGCGACCGATCAGTTTCACGGCGTCCGAGTATCGGCCGACGGCAAAGAGCGCGTGTCCGGCATGAATCCGTGATCCGGCGTCACCATGATCTGCACGGGAAGCGCCCAGCCAGGCGATCGCGGCACGGTCGTACCGGCCGGCTCGAAAGTATTGCATGCCCTGGTCCACTTTTCGCTGATTGATATCCAGGAGTTGGCCCGTTCGGTGGGACGCGCCGTACCAGCTGAACCATCGGTTTCGATCGTATTGACCGGGTCCGTAAGGTCCGTCGTCGTAGCCGCTTTGATTGAATTCGATCTCGGCAAGATCGTCGAAGTTGCCGAAACCGTAGAACGGCAAGCCATGCCCGCCGAAACGATCACCGTACATACCATTTCTGTCATAAGTGCCGTAATAGAGGGTTCGGGGATAGAGGCCTCTTCGCTCTTGCAGGCGTCCTGCTCGACTGCGCGAATAACGATTCCAGGATCGGATATCTCGTTCCCGGCCCGAATGGAAGATCTCGTTGTCGTTTCGATTTCGAAAGGGGGCAAAGCGGTGGTTCCGGCGATCTGTGATCGGTTTCACTTCACGCATCGTCTCGATTTTCTCGGCGGGGGGGGCATTCTGGGCAGAGGCAGCACTTGGCACCCAGCCCATTACCATGGCCGACAGCAAGGCAATCCAGCGACTCATGACATGGTCTCCTCTCTGGAACGTCCGAGATCAACAGGCCGTGGTTTCCCAGGGGCTGCCGATTCCATTGAAAGCGCTCGTACCCTTAATAATATCAGACACCCTTTCCATTGCGTGGTTAGGTCCGTGAAATAAATTCCTCACTTCCGGGATGGTCAGGCACGACGCTTTTGGTCAAGTCGCTTTGACCAATATATTTACAGCGATTTTCCTGAATAGTTTCGCTGGGTTCGACATTTGTTTTGATTTTGAGACAGTTGCTTTGAAATTGAAACAGATTCAAATGCTTTCCGATGACCAAGATGATTCTCGGACGAAATGGCTAATTTCCTCTGTGGATTGAAGTTGTGAGCCGCCAAAGTGGTTTCGAACACAAGGGCCACGCCGTTGGCATATCGTTTGCACGGTTCAAATGTCGAAGTTAGTATTTGCTAACAAATGCTCGACGAATGGCCAAAATGAAGTTTCTTTTTTTATTACTTTGAGTGAATAGGGTTACGCTGAATATCGTTCATCCATACATGGGTCGAACGCTTTCCGTTATGGTGTTAAGCTAGTATTTCCTAACGAGGTGGATCACATGGTAGCGCCCGTTTCCAAGACACAGAAAAAAGCCGATATCTCACTCCCCCTGCAGGCCGAGTCGATCGAAAAGACGATCGAAGCTGAACGCGAACGGCTGATGAAGGAGGCGGGACTGTCCGTAGGGCCCATAAACCACTTCAAGCGCCCTAAGGAAAAGGACTTTACGAAGGCGGAGCGGGGTGACGTCACCATCTGGTTCGGTGGGCTTACGCTGCGGCACGAGCATTTGATTCTCGCCGGTCTCGAAGGTCTGGGCTACAAGGTGGGTCTCATTCCCATGCCGGAAAAGGCCGATTTCCAGGCCGGCAAGGAATACGGAAACAACGGCCAGTGCAATCCGACGTATTTCACCGTCGGTGCCCTGGTCAACCATCTCAAGCGAATGCGAGACGAACAGGGGGTTTCGGTTGAAGACATTCTGAGTAAGCATGTTTTCATCACCGCAGGAGCATGCGGCCCCTGTCGATTCGGCATGTACGAAGCGGAATATCGCGTCGCCCTCCGCAACAGCGGTTTCGATGGATTTCGCGTCATGCTCTTCCAACAGGGCGGCGGGTTGGACCAGGCTGCCGTCGAAGCCGGTCTTGAGTTCAACCTGAATTTCTTTCTGTCGCTCCTCAACGCGATGTTCATGGGCGATATTCTCAACGAGGTCGCCTACCAGATTCGCCCGTTCGAAGTCGAAGAGGGCAAGACGGACGAGGTCTTCGCCAGGTGTGTCGAGATTTGCCAGAACGCGCTTCGCGATAAGGACTACGACGAAATCCACGGCGGAGTCCTGGCGAGGTTTCTTTCCAAGATCGCTCCGGTTAAGGACGGTGACGACGCCGAGAAGTTCCTCGACCAACTCAAGGGCACTTATTACGCCGAAGTCTTCGAAAAATGCCGAAAGCTGATCGAGGACGAGATCGAAGTCGACTTCACGCGCCCCAAGCCCATCGTCAAGGTCACCGGCGAGTTCTGGGCGCAGACGACCGAGGGTGACGGCAACTTCCGAATGTTCCCGTTCCTTGAGGGGCAGGGGGCCGAGGTTCTGGTCGAGCCTGTCGCCACGTGGATTTGCTACATGCTGCACCAGGCCGGTCTCAAAGAGGGCGACCGTAAGGGGATCCGAGAGGATGGCACGGAGATTCCTAAGTGGAACCTGAAGGCCCGACTCGAAGGCGAAATTGCCCATCGCAAGCAGATGTTCATCTACCAGCTTGCGGAGAAGATCATCAACCGCGAGTTTGATAAGCTTCGCGACGCCATCGGCGGAACGGCTCATGAGCTGGCCAACCAGCTTGAACTGACTCGCGTCGGACATCCTTATTACAACAGTCGTGCCGGCGGCGGCGAGGGCCATCTCGAGGTTGCAAAGAACATCTATTACAGCAACAAAGACTTGTGCCACATGGTGCTCAGCCTCAAACCGTTCGGTTGCATGCCCAGCACGCAGTCCGATGGTGCCCAGGCCGCGGTCGTCGGTCATTACAAGGACATCATCTACATCCCGATCGAAACCAGCGGTGAGGGGGACATCAATGCTCACAGTCGAGTTCAGATGGCGCTCGGCGAGGCGAAGATGAAGTGCAAGGATGAATTCAAGCGCTGTGTCGAGGAAACGGGCTACACGATCGAGCAGATTCGAGAGTATGTGAATCGTCCCGAAAACCGCGAACTGCGCCGGCCTTTGCAGCATGTGCCGCATCGCAAAGGCGTCGTCGGCAAGGCGGCGAACTTTGTGTTGTATGTGGCGGAAAAGATGAAGACGGCAGGTGTCGAACCGACGTTGGCAAGCGACGTGCAAAAAGAGGCATTGGTGTCAGCGTAGGAGGTTCGATTGACCGCGTCAGCCTCCGGTCTCCTCTCCCTTTGAGGGAGAGGGTTAGGGTGAGGGTGGCGGGCGGAGCCCGCCCTACGAATGTATTTATGTTGATCGACTGAATGGAGCGATCGAATGGCGGATATGCACTTGGAAGCGGATCATGGACAGGGCGGCGGTTGCTCATCAGGCGGATCGTGTGGTTGTTCGTCCACCGGCGATTCGCAGAGCGGCGACGGTTTGATCCAACTGAACGTCGGGATGGTCAAGGCCGAGAAGACCAAACCCGTCATCGAAGACCTTCCGTTCCAGCCGACGGATAAACATCCCCAGGGGCTTCTGATCGGCCTCGACGTCGGCAGCACGACCGTGAAGTTCGTCGTCGTGGACCCCATCACCGACGAAATCCTCCATCAGGACTACCAGCGGCACGACACCAAGCAGCCCGAGAAGTGCATCGAAATGTTGCGCGAGATCGAGCAGAAGTTCGCCGATGTGCCGCGTAATGCTTTTCGCACGTTCATGACCGGCTCCGGTGGCGCGTCCATCGGCAGCCGTATCGGGGCGAAGTTTGTACAGGAAGTTAACGCTGTCAGCCTCGCCGTCGAAAAGTATTACCCCGACGTGCAAAGCGTTGTCGAACTCGGCGGCCAGGATGCCAAGATCATCATCTTCAAAGAGGACGAAGAAACCGGCAAGAAGAAGAAAATCCCTTCGATGAACGACAAATGCGCCGGCGGCACCGGCGCGGTCATCGACAAGATCAACGCCAAGCTCAAGATCCCTGCGGAAGAACTCTGCAACATGGGCTATGTCGGTCTGAAACTCCACCCTGTCGCGGGGAAGTGCGGCGTCTTCGCGGAGACCGACATCAACGGGCTCCAGAAGCAGGGGGTCCCGCCGGACGAGTTGATGGCCTCATTATTCGAGTCGATCATCCAGCAGAACCTTTCAGTCCTCACCCGGGGACACACACTGCGACCGCAGGTCCTCCTGCTCGGCGGCCCCAATACCTACATCAAGGGCATGATGGATTGCTGGCGGCACAACATCCCGGTCGTCTGGAAGGAACGAAACGTCGAAGTTCCCGACAAGCCGATCGAGGAGCTCATCACCGTTCCCGACAACGCCCAATATTTCGCCGCCATCGGCGCGGTCGAATTCGCCAAGATCGAACTCGAGGACAATCCGCACCAGGGCATATATCGCGGCATTGACGAGCTTGATTGGTATGTCAACGTCGGCCGAATCGAGGAAAAGAAGTCGGCCGGAGGCGCGGGCCTGTACAAATCCGAAGAAGAGCTCGAAGCCTTCAAGGAGACCTACAAGAAGGAACCGTGGGTGCCCAAGCAATTCGAGGCCGGCGCGACTGTCCGAGGGTTCATCGGTCTCGACGGCGGCAGCACCAGCACCAAAGGCGTCTTGCTCGACGAGGACAAGAACGTCATCGCCAAGGCCTATCAACTTTCCAAGGGCAACCCCATCGAAGACACGATGGAGATCATCGCCGCCATCCAAAAACAGATTGAAGACCAGGGCTGTAAGCTCGAAGTCCTCGGCGTCGGGACCACCGGCTATGCCAAGGACATTCTCAAGGACGTCATCAAGGCCGACGTGGGGTTGGTCGAGACCGTCGCCCACACACAGGCGGGATTGCATTTTTACCCCGGGACCGATGTCATCATCGACGTCGGTGGCCAGGACATCAAGCTGATCATTCTCAAGAACGGTCAGGTCAAAGATTTCAAGCTGAACACCCAATGCTCCGCCGGCAACGGATACTTTCTCCAATCCACGGCTCAGGGATTCGGCTACAAGGTCGAGGAGTTTGCCGACATCGCCTTCAGTGCCAAGGCCATGCCCAGCTTCGGTTATGGCTGCGCCGTTTTCATGCAGTCCGACATCGTCGACTTCCAACGCCAGGGCTGGGCTCCTGAGGAAATCATGGCCGGTCTTTGCGACGTGCTGCCCAAGAACATATGGCTGTATGTTTCGCAGATTCCGAATCTCGCTAAGCTCGGAAAGAAATTCATTCTCCAAGGCGGCACCCAGCACAATCTTGCCGCCGTCAAGTCTCAGGCCGATTTCATTAAGTCCCGCTTTGTGGGCACCGGTGTTGAGCCGGAGGTCATCGTTCATAAATTCTGCGGCGAGGCCGGCGCGATCGGCTGTGCTGTCGAGGCTCATCGTCTCTACACGGAGAACGGCCACCGCACCGAGTTCATCGGTCTCGACCGCGTTCAACAGATCGAGTATCGCACGACGCGCAATGAAAACACCCGTTGCTATTTCTGCAAGAACAAGTGCCTCCGCACCTTCATCGACGTCAAAACGGGTGAGGAGCAGGCGGAACCGTCGCCTTCGGAGGCCTCGGTTGAAGCGCCCGGCACGCGCGTCAGCCTGACATCGCAGATCGTCAAGAGTGGACCCGAGGCACCTCGACCGGCTCGCATGAAGAAGGGGCCGGACCAGGGCCAACAAGAGGTCGCCCAGGAAACGCTCAAGAATGCTTCAACCAAGAGCAAATCGAAAGTTCCGCTGGAGACGGATGAGCAGCGTCTCATCATCGCCACGTGCGAAAAGGGCACGGTCGAAGACGTCAGCGACATGCGCGAGATCAAGAAGGGGCTCGACGAAGTCAAGAAAGCCAATCCCAACTTCGCCGAGATCTTCGCCACGCAGGTCTTTCGGCCGACCGGGGTGAATGATGTGTCCGATCCGATTCCGAAAGTCAGCTTCAAGAATTTCCTAAAACGCACCGAGGTCGAGAAACGGATCGCGTTGATGGAAAACCGGAAGAACATCCGCATCGGCATGCCTCGTGCGCTGAACATGTACTCGATGGGACCATGGTTCATGGCCTATTTCGAAGCCCTCGGTCTGGCCAAGGCGAACCTGATCTGGAGCGACTACACAAGCGAGGAACTCTACAAAGAAGGCGCCAAACGCGGGGCGATCGATCCATGTTTCCCAAGCAAGATCGGCATCCCCCACGTTCACAACCTGCTCTACCACAAGCACGGCGAGAAGAAGCCGCTGAACTACATCTTCTTCCCGATGATCGACTGCCTGCCGACGTTCCTGGAAGGCGTTCTTGATACGCGGTCCTGCCCGACGGTCGCCGCGACGCCCGAAGCCGTGAAGGCGGCCTTTATCAAGGAGGGAGACGTCTTTGCCGAATTTGGTATCGAATTCCTCAACACGTTTGTCAACTTCAGCGAACCGAGCTTTTTGGCCCGACAGATGTTCAATGAATTTGCGGACAAGCTTGGGCTTTCGCAGGAGGAGAACCTGAGGGCTTGCCGTGTCGCCTGGGATTACTATGACGAATTCCACCAAAAACACTGCGATGATGCTCGTAAGCTCCTGGATCGCCTGGAGGCCAACGACGAGATCGGCGTCGTCTTGCTGACTCGTCCGTACCATAATGATCCGGGCGTCTGTCATGAGATTCCCGACGAGTTTCAGAAGATCGGCATTCCCGTCTTCACCATGGACACGCTGCCGCGCGATCCGGATATGCTCGATCGCCTTTTTGGTGAAGAGGTGCGTCAAGGCGAGTTCGCCAGTCCGTTGTCGATCGAAGACGCCTGGAAGAACGCCTACAGTGAAAATACCAATCGCAAGGTTTGGGCGGCCAAATACGCCGCCCGTCATCCCAATCTTGTTGCGTTGGAGCTCTCCAGCTTCAAATGCGGCCACGACGCGCCGATTTATACGGTGATCGAAGAGATCATCGAGAATTCCGGCACGCCGTACTTCTGCTTCAAGGACATCGACGAGAACAAGCCCGCCGGCTCGATCAAGATCCGGATCGAAACCATCGCTTATTTCCTCTCGCGTCACCGCGAGAAGCTGGTCCGCCGCAGGGAGAAGATGAGCGACATCGAAGCCAAGCTGGCCACGTTGGAGACCCAGTTGAGAGAACGACAGACGGGGCACGTCGAAGCCCGTACCGTTGTGGGCATCTAGTCGTATTGCAGAAAGCGAGTTGGGTATGCTGGCGGCGCCAGCCTCCGGTCCTCTCTCCCTCCGAGGGAGAGGGTTAGGGTGAGGGTGGTCAACCCGAAGGAAGTCTAAGAAGTCGAAAATCCATACCCTACGGCGACCGGCCGCAGAGTCGATCCGGTAAGACAAAGACCGAACGTGCGAATGAAGACTGAAGCCGGTTCGGCGAATAGAAATCTGACAAGCCATGCCTTTGCCAGTTGAGCAGATCGGCATTGTCGGCGGCGAATGATTCAAAGTTACGCTCCGACGGTTCCTTATGTATTCGCTCGTTAATAAGAAATGCATAGGCCCACGTGATCGTCTCGTGGTATTTTTCGGGTGCGCCCGCAGAAGCCGCCATCCGTTTCAGCCCGGGCGAAAGTCTATTCAGGCTCTCCAGCAATGTGTGCTCCTGCAGCAGCAGCCAGGTGAGATGAACGTGATCACGGTGGCGAAAGGTGCCCGGGATGATCGTTTGATTCTCAAAACGAGTTAACAGGTCATTGTTATCCGTCATTGTCCGTCACCTTTGACACATGTTGCCTGGCGTACACGGTCACGATTACGGCGGAGGCATACGCCGCCAAAGGTAGCGGAAACCCTTCGCCGATCATGACGTGAAAACCCGCTGCCAGTGTGAGCACGAGGATGAGCAGGATGCCGCCGAAGCGTCGTCCACGCGGAATCCAGAAAAGGACCACCGCTAGTATTTCGATCAGCGCGATCCCCCTGGCGATGAGCGCGTCCTTCGGACGGTGGCCGACACCCTCTCCGTGCAGGAGCAACTGAACTGCGCCGACGAAGCACACGGCACCCACTCCGAGTTGGAGTGCCACGAGCGCCCATCGGGGTACGATCATTGCGCCCGCATGAGTTTGTCGATTCGGCGTGAGGTCGTGGAATGCCATCCTATCGTTCCGTCAGCTTATGCGCGTCGCAGGAATCCAGATCACAGCCGTACAGTCGTTTGAATTCCTTGATGATTTGCAACGATGATTTCGAGAATGCGCCCTTTCCGTCAAAAGCGTGGAGGACGATGCCCTCGAGCAGATCGCCCAATGAAATGTCGTGGTACTCCGCCAGCGCTTTGAGCACCTTGAGCAGTCGCTTCTCCATCCGGACACCGCTTTGCACGCGTTCGATGACGCGCCTGCCTGTTCGGTCCCGATTCGGTCGCTTTGATTTTGTTACCATGGTAATATTGTAACAGAGCGAGGGTGCGCGTCAAGCCCCATTTCAGCGGCCCGTTTTTCTCTTATTGATCCGTGACGACCGAGAGGGGACGGAGGTTTTTATTGTGCCGGTTTCTTTGCCCAGTCCTCTAGTTCTCGCCGCATATTCGCGCGGGCGGCGATTTCGTACTCCTGCCGGAAACGATCCGTATGGAAAATGTGCTCCTTTGAAAGCATGTTTCGCAGGAAGGTCTGCCGGTGTGGCATAAACTCATCCTCCGGGAGCCCGACCTCGACTGCGATTTGACCGGCATAGCGATCATAAACGTCGGCATGCCGCCCGAGAATGCTGAGGTCGATATCACAGAGCAGGCGTGCAGCGGCGTCGCGTGCAGGCCGTTGGTGGTCTGTGGTGATAATCAGCTCAGCGACGCGCTCGATGAAGTCGGCCGGAGCCCCCAGAGACGTCAGGCACTTGCGAGCAAGCTGTGCGCTGCGTTCCTCGTTGTCGGTCGCACCGACCTCGTAAATCGCATCGTGAAACCAGATGGCAGCCTCGATCTCATCCGCAATCGATTCCTCATCAAGGTCGAAATAGAGACTGAGCATCAAGAGACAGTCGTCGATGTGCGCCAAATTGTGATACGCCCGCCATGGCTGTGTGTACACCGCGTGCAATTCATCCCAGACCGACATGGTGTCGCCCGTGAGATTGAGCCAACTGCAAAACATGCGCCACCTCCTACGAGAGCGCCGGCGCACATCCTTGGGTTTTCCGGACCGATCACCGCTCATCCGCCACACTCCGTTTCGCCATGCTCGATAATGCGTCGCATGGTCATCATTGCGCGACGACAGAATTAAAACGGGCTCAAACTGGTCATTTGACCGAGTCATTGCAATTTCAGGGTTCGATCACGCTTGAGACGTTGGGGTCAAGCATCGGACCCGTGGTGAGAACGTACTGGCGCGCGTCCGGATCGCCAAGAGCAAATGCCCGAAGGAACAGCGCGGCCCAGCGGCCGATCGTCTCCACGGCAACCTGTTGCGTCAGGGTGGGTGCGTTGGGATCGGTCACCGTGCCTTCGGGATTGTTCTCGTCGTTGAGGCCAAAGTGATTGGCGCCGAGCACGGTGATCATTGCATTGGGTGGATCTTGGAGTTGTTCAAACGTGCTCATGGCTGCGCTCAGGTCGGCCACGCCGTCGAGATTCCCCTGAAGGATCGCCACGGGGATGCCGGCGTTGGTGATGGGCGCAACGGCGTTGTTGCCGTCCGTGGGGTTTGCGAGGTTTGCGCCGTACACCGCCGCCCCCAGGAGTTCGGTCGGTCTCGCTTGTATCCCCGAGCAAAAGGGAAAAGTGCACGCGTCCTGCACGGCATTGAGCGCCGCGGCACCGCCGAAGGAATGTCCCAGCAGTACCAGGCGCGAGGTGTCGGCCACGCCATTGAGCACGACGTCTTCGCCGGAGTGTGTGATGTCAAGAAAATCGAGGACGGGGCGAATCTGATTCAGCTCGACGAAGAGACCCAAACCGAACAGACCCGCGTGGTTGGGCACGACGACGATAAAGCCGTAGCTTGCGACCGTTGAAGCAAACCCGATGTAGTTCGATTTCTCGACGTTCGCGCCTTGTAGCAGCAATGCCACGGGAAGCGGCTGCGACGTTGCGTCGGTAGGAAAGTAGAAGTCGGCAGGATCACCGTTCGTGCTGAGCGTCGTTGTATAGCGAGTAATCTCGTTGAATAGCGGCGAGCCCGTTCCCGTGGCGGCTGCACCGGGACTCGTCATGACGGTCAGCGGTCCGGTCGGTCCAAAGTCGCCAAGGTCGGGCATGAGGCAGCCGGATGCTCCGGCCACGATCCAGCAACATGCCGTTATGCAACAGGTCTTGCGAATACTCATCAGCTAGGGCGCTCCGATCCTGCGGCTCGCCCTCAGATTAGCCCAAATCCAGCGCCATAATCTTGTGGCGATCGCGGACGAACAGCCACTTTCCGACCAATGTCGGCGTCGTCCAGGTACGGTCTTCGCAGAGTTTCACCTCGGAAAGAATTTCCAGCTTCGCGGGAGAGGCCTTCGCGAGGAACAGCGTTCCCTCTTCGTTCAGGATGATCATCTTCCCGTCGGCATAAATGCTGCTGGCTTTGCCTACGGCACGGTTTTTCCAGGCGAAATCGCCGGATTTGACGTCGACTGCGCCGAAGAAGACCGCGCCGAAGTCGCCGCTGGAGCCGTAGACGAAGTTCCCGATGCGGACGGCGTTACCGTGATGGATCTTCATCTTTCGGTTGTGCCACAGCTCCTTCGCCTCCGCCTTGCCGTTGGTTTGCACCAATTGAATGCCACGGCTGCCCATGCCGTAGGCCGAGGAGATGAACAATGTCCCGTCCTCACCCCAGACCGGCGTCGAGATGTTGGCGCCCCATTGTGTCGGATGCTCAATTCGCCAATTCAGCTTTCCGTTCTTCGGATCGAGGCCGGCAACCTCCGCTTTGGAAAAGAGAATAAGCTGTTCCGTGTCGCCAACCTTGATGACGAACGGTGAGGCGTGAGTCGGGCCGAAATCCTGGCTCTGCCATGCCACGCTGCCGTCACTCTGCTTGAACGCGATGACCGCCTGGCCCTCGCCGCCGACCGGCAGAATGATCGTATCCTTGTAAGCAAGGGCGCTGGCCCCATAGCCGTACATCATGTGAAAGGCGTTGAAGTCCTTCATGAGGTCCCGATGCCAGATGACGCTGCCCGTGTTCTTGTCGAGACAGTGCAGTCGAACCGTCGATCCCACCACAAACAATCGCTCACCAACGATGAGCGGCGTCGAATGAGGGCCGCGGCCGAACTGCGCGTCCATGCCTTCCACGAAAGGTGCTTCGTATTTGAACTCCCAAATCGTTTCGCCGCTCTTGGGATCGAGGGCGACGACGAATTCATCCGTCTTGTTCTTCTCCACGTCCGTCGGGCGGTACATCGTGTAAAGGCGCTTGCCGTCACAGGTGATGGACGAGTACCCGTCACCGAGGTCGCGACTCCACACCTTCTTGGGGCCGTCGTCCGGCCACTTGTCGGCCAGGCCGATCGAATCGGCCTTGAAGTCGCCGTGCGGTCCACCCCACTGCGGCCAGGAGTCCGAGACGCTGATCGGATTCTTGCGAATCGCCGTGTTGACCTTGACCTGCCTGGCGGAAGCGAAGCGGCGGCGACGCTCCTCGTGGGCCCTTTCGGCTTCTTTTTTCTTCGCAACGGCCAGCCGCTCGTTTTCTTTCTTTTCCGCGCGGCGTTCCGCGACTGTCCTCACCGCATAAGTTCGGGTGATCTTGCTGTTCGAAGTCGTCTTGGGGGCGTCTTCTTTCGGACCCAGCGTGCCGCTGAACGCGATCTCGACGTGATCCATCCGCCGAAGCACCTCGCCACGGTCGACGTCGATCGTGGCCGTTCCGGATAGCGTCGTCTTTTCGACGTTGATATTGCCGATCGGCATCATGCTTTCGGATTCGTACTTCCGGTCAGGTGCCTTTCCCTTGAAAGAGATTTCGGCCAGCTTGCGGCCGTCCTTCTCGGCGATGCGATCAAGCGTGTAGGTGCAATCGAAGCGAAGATCCTTCAACTCGCCGAGCTCCTCGTGATAGGGCGCCGTCCACGTGTCGCCCGGTTTGACCGGCTTATTGGGAAAGATGCTCAGCGCCTGGTTCTCCCATCGCTTCTTTTGCCGCTCGTCCGTGTATTTGGGCTTATCGAACATCCAAAACATGTTTTCACCGACCGTCTCATCGATCTTCTTCACGATGGCGTCCATGCCCGTGCAATTCGTGATCCGGTTCTTGGCGTCGAGCTCGAAGTGGATCGCCATGCCGATCTGCGGCGCGTGGATCTGCTTCCACTGCGGCGAATGTTCTTCATCCGCGATGTCTGAATCGTAGAAGGAAGGCCCCATCGAACTGTCAAACGAGATGGCCGCTCGATCGATGGTGAGGGACACTTTGGCGCCCTTCCCCTTAGAACTGATTTTTCCGAGCATGCCGTTCTTGATGTGCAACGTCATATCGAAATTGCCCATCGACGAGGTGCTCTTCGAGTCCAACTCCGTGTCGATTTCGAGATAGTACGCGCGCTCGGGCGGAAACTTCGCCTTAAGATCAACGGTCTTCTGAGCGATGGCGGGGGCGGTCAGCACTCCCACGCACAGAACGGCGAGCCAACTCCTAAAAACGACGGTACCTGTAAGCATTGGATTCCTCCTTAGCCGACAATTTCTATATTAATAACGTTTCAAGCCGACCATCGTACCCTGGGGCGATACGCGGCTCAAGCAACGACGGTTTGGCCGGGCCCGACCCGGCAGGGAGGCACGAAGTCTCAGATGTTGCGAATCGGACTCGTATGCCCCGAACTCCACGGTCACCTGAATCCACTGACGTCGCTCGGATGCGAGCTGAGGCGGCGCGGGCACCAGGTCGGCCTCTTCGGCGGAGTGCTTGCTTGCAAGCTGGCCTGGCGTCACCAGCTTGACTTTACCCCTCTCGGCGAGAAGGACGAACTCGCGGCGAAGCTTGAACGTTGTTGGGCGGATCTTGGGGCCATGAAGGGCTTTTCCTCGATGCGACAAACTGGAAAAGGGCTCAACCTGTCCGCTCGAATGCTCCTTCGCGATCTGCCCTCGGCGCTGGATGCCTATCCCGTGGACGGATTGATATTGGATCAGTTGTCCCCGGCTGCGCTTCCGGCCGCAGAGGCGCGGAGCCTACCTTTTGTCATCGCGTGCAACGCGCTGGCCCTTCACTACGGCCCTTCGGTACCGCCGCCGCCGCTTCCATGGACCTATCGTGACGGACCCCTCGGTCGGATTCGAAATCGATTGGCTTGGCATACGCTGGTTCCCCTCTATGATCTCCTCGCGGGCTCGAAGTCCGTCGGCGTCAAACCGCAGCAGTTGGTTTTTAATGTGAATCCCGGTCTGGCTCGGATCTCACAGCAGCCGGCGTTTTTTGAGTTTCCCTATCAGGCGCACCCCGAACATTTTCATTTCACGGCGCCATGGCATTCGGAAGGGCGTGATGCCGACATCGAGTTTCCTTGGGACCGGCTCGACGACAGACCGCTGATTTATGCATCCATGGGCAGCTTGCAAAACAATCAGCGCCGGGTCTTTGCAAACATCGCACGAGCGATGCAGGGGATGCCGGTTCAGGTCGTACTCTCGCGCGGCGGAGCGGCCCAGGAGATCGACCTGCGGGCCCCAGACAACGTGATGGTCGTTTCCAATGCGCCCCAACTGCGACTGCTCGATCGCGCCGCGCTGGCCATTACGCACGCCGGGCTGAACACGGCCATGGAGTGTATCGCCCGTGCGGTTCCCATGGTATGCCTGCCGGTGACAAACGATCAGCCCGGTGTGGCCAAACGCGTCGAGTGGCTCGGCTGCGGCGAAGTCTTATCCGTCGCGCGAGCGTCCGCTCGTCGTATTCGTCGCTTGGTGGATCGCGTTTTGGGCGACGATGGATTTGCGAAGCGCGCGAAGGAAATCCGAAATCAGCTTCCTGAACGCTCGGGTGTTGAACTGGCTGCCGATATTGTCGAGGAGGCCTTCCGCACGGGCAGACGAGTCCTATCGCCGGTTGCCAACCCGTCCCCTGGTCGCCCGGAGGCGAACGAGTCGATGTAGGGGATGGATGCGATTTGTGCCGAGAATCCCGAACCGCGTGGGCAGCGGCTTGTTTGCTCGTTGGCGTCTTGATCCCGTTCGTCGCCTGACAATGGTCGTTCATGGTTTTCAACTCGTTTACATTTCTGATTTTCTTCGTCTGCGTTCTCACGCTCCATCGTCTTCCTCTTCCATGGCGCGTGAAGAAAACGAATCTCTTGTTGGCAAGTTATCTTTTCTACGCCGCGTGGAATCCGCCTTTCGTTCTGCTCCTATGGTTGTCGACCCTTGCCGACTGGCACGCGGCGAAATGGATCGCAGCCGCCGGGAGTCGGACGGCACGGCGTCTTGCACTCCTGGTGAGCCTGCTCGTTAATCTCGGCTTGCTCGGCTTCTTCAAGTATGGAGATTTCCTGATCGAAAACTTCGCCGCGCTCGCGGAATTGGTCGGCGTGGCTTACCAGCCGCTCGAACTGGATGTGATCCTTCCTGTCGGAATCTCGTTTTATACCTTTCAAACGTTGTCTTATTCGCTCGACGTTTATCAAGGAAAGGCGAAACCATGGAACTCCTTTCTTGATTTTGCGCTTTATGTCACGTTCTTCCCTCAATTGGTCGCAGGGCCGATTGTTCGTGCCGTGGAGTTTCTTCCTCAATGCGTCGCTTCGCGCACCGCGTCGACAAGAGAATTCGGATGGGGGCTCAATCTGCTCTTGATTGGACTGTTCGAGAAAATCGTGGTCGCCGACGGGCTGTTGGCCCCCGTGGTCGATACCGTCTATGGCGCCGCCACGGTCAGCTCGAGTTCCGCCTGGATTGGAACATTTGCGTTTGCCGGACAGATTTTTTGTGATTTTTCCGGGTACTCGACGTGTGCCATCGGCGTCGCAATGTGTCTCGGTTTCGGGCTTCCGGATAACTTTCGTTACCCTTACGCCGCGATTGGGTTCTCGGATTTCTGGCGTCGCTGGCATATTTCACTGTCAACCTGGCTGCGTGATTACCTTTACATCGCACTGGGTGGAAATCGTAGGGGCGCGATACGCACCCACATCAACCTGATGCTCACCATGTTGATCGGCGGCCTGTGGCACGGCGCATCTTGGACCTTCGTCATCTGGGGCGGGCTGCACGGTCTTTATCTTGTTGCCGAACGACTTCTGAAAAAATCAATCGTCGGTAATTGGCGGATTTGGCGCACCTTCCTCGGACGCCTCGTTTTGGCCGTCATCACGTTTCTGCTCGTCTGCGTTGCATGGGCGTTTTTCCGCGCCGAATCACTCAGTCAGGGATTAGCGATGGTTGAGCTAATGGTCATACCCGACCTATCGCCGATATATGTTGAAACGGCCGGCCTGAAGCCCATCGGCAAATGGGAAGCGTTTGTCACCCTGGCCACCTTGGTGTGCATTCTCTCCGTGCATTGGGCTTTGCGTGATTCGACGCTGGAAGCAGCGGTGAGCAGCATGCCGTCTTTTCTTTGGGCCGTGATCGACGCGGCCATGCTGACCGCCATCATCATGATGCCGGGAGAGGATCGTGCCTTTATCTACTTCCAGTTCTAATTACCCTCGTCACCGAGCGCCGGTGAAGAACTGGCTTTTTCTCTGGGCGTGTTGCCTTGTCACCGCGAGTATCGCGGTTTCAAGTGTGGAAGCCTACTGGAGAAGCCACGGGCACCGTCCATCGATGGTCGACAGCCTTGAACATTGGGCATTCTACAGGTCAAAAGTGTCCGACAACCAAAGGGAACATGTCGTTCTCGTCGGTTCATCCCGTATTCAGCTTGGGTTCTCAACAGACACGTTTCGTGAGAAATTTCCGAGGCACCAACTTACGCAGTTGGCGATTGACTCACGGTTTCCAATCGCAGTCCTCCGCGACCTGGCAAACGATGAACAGTTTCGAGGCATCGCAATTTGTTCCATGACAGCATTGGGATTTCTTCGCCAGAACTGGGAGGACCAACAGGATTACGTCGAGTTTTTCCATCACGACTATATGTTCCATCATGCCTGGGACGGCATCGTCGGCTCACGTCTGAAAGCGCAACTCGTGGTCCTGAGTCCGAAAGTGCGAATTGACCGCGTGCTCCGGGCCGTGCTGACGCAAAGCCCGCTGCCGGAGCCGAGCTACCTTGTGACGAGGGCTGATCGTTCGCGCCTTGCGGACTATTCAATGATGAACGACATCGAGTCTCATCGGCGGCGGCGCGTTGATAATCACAAGAAATGGCTGGACAACCACCAACGGCTTACCGCGCAAGATTGGATGAAGGATGTCGCAAAGATTGAGGAACTTGTTCAACGCATTCATCGGCGCGGCGGACAGGTCGTCTTCGTACGATTTCCGACAGCCGATGAACACTGGATTGTCGACGAAGCAACCTATCCGAAAGCCGACTATTGGGATCGAATGGCTGCGTACACCTCGGCGCGGACGATACACTTTGCAGACATTCCCGCGCTCAGTCGATTCGAACTTCCCGATACGTCACACCTCGATCAAAAAGATGCGCCCGAATTCACTCTGGCGTTGTTGAATCAGCTACGGCGCCATCAGGTCGTGCCGCGGTGACCGGACCAAAAGCCCCGGGCAGGCCTGCCCGGGGCTTACGCTTGTTGACAATCTCTCTCAACGTTGTCGTGCGGGTTCCACCCGCCGCCCATGGCGATGCGTGTGCGCGATGGGAATAGGCACGCACCGTCTCACGACGGGCGGAGCCCGCACGACATGGACGCTCATTAATTCAGCGTGTCGGAGCGATATTCCGTCTGTTGCGCATCAGGAGCAAACTTATGGCCGCCGTGCAGACCAAGAGCGAAGATCGTGGTTCGGGTATCACTCGGTTCAGAACTTCCAATCGATCCCCTCCGGCGTTCTGACCGCTGGCGAGATAGAGCAAGTCCCCGGAACTGTTAAATGCCAAACCTGTCGGGAAGCTCGGAAGGACCAGGAATTGACTCACGTCTGTCGTGCTCAGGATTTGCCCGGTGGATGGGACGATCTCAAGAAGCTCTCTCGTATTTGTCGAATAGGCGATGAGATTTCCAGTCAATGGATCGAAATCGGCGGCACCAATTCGATTGCTGAATCCGATGAGCGGTATCGTTTCTTGCACCGCCCCTGTCGTCGGATTCAGTTTACGTATGGTTCCGTTGCCCTGATCCATGACAAGAAGGTCTCCGGAAGCGCTGAATCCCGCTCCGCCGACGTTCTCCGGCCCATCGAATCCGGGGATGAACGTTCCACCTTGCGTCACTTGCCCGGTTCGATCGTTTTTCATAAAGGATGAGAACAGATACAAGTTGCCCGTCACCGGATGAAGGGCCATTGCATCGGGGCCCTGGGTCAACCCCGGCACGACCGAGGCGCTGAAAGCTGAGACGATGTCAAGCTCGACACTCAATGGATCGATTTCTACGACGGCATTCGTGGCCGGTCCGCTGTCACTAATCCACAAATTCCCCGTGGTTTCATCAAACGCTGCTCCGCCCACACCATTGAATCCCAGAGCACTGATATCGATGGTCCTGTTTGAGCTCAAGATGAGCGATGCTCTTGCGAGGCCGGTGGACATGGCCTGCATTACGAAACCGACGGCCATGATGACGAAAATTTTTTGCATGTTTCTTCCCCCTTTGATCCCTTCATCTCAGGATTTTTCTTTGTCAGCCCTCAAGCCATCATGTGCTTCCGAAGGACCCGTATGGGGCTGATTTCGGATGGCAGGTCTTTCAACGTGTATACGCATTTTTTTCCACCGGATGGGTTCATTGAATTTGATTTTCGGGACTCAAATTTCCCAAAAAGGGTGAATTACGTTTCTTCAGGACATGAACGGAAAGACATCGCAGCTGCGCCTCGACTTCCGGGCGGCCTACAAACAAGGTGAACCCGAGTCGTCGAACGTCGATTCGATTTAGACGGTGACCTTGGTGCCGCACTCGGGGCAGATGCCGCTCGTGTTTCCCGTCAGATCATACCCGCACTGCTGGCAGTGGCCGGGCCTGTAGCGACGGCGATCAGGATACATCAGAAAAGCGGTCGGGATCATAATCAGGATGAAGAGCAACCACATAGGTGTACTGAATGTGGTCTTCATCCCAAAGCGCGTACTGCGAGGCAATCCAAGTCCGTGACCTCCGTCTGACTCGCTCAGGTACCAGCCGGACGGGTACCCTGTCGGGGTCACAAAATTAAGCGAGCCACCGCTGATTCCGATGGATGAATACCCTTCGGTGTAGTAGAGCATAAAATGAAGGCTAAATACCCACGTGGCAAAGATCGTCAGGCACGCGCCGATGCCCGCCCACTTTAGGATTCCTCGAAATCGTCTTGGGCTGCTCACCATGTCGTCCCGCACTCCGGGCAGATGCCGCTCACGTTGCTGGTAAGGTTGTAGCCGCATTCGTTGCAATGGCCGGGTGGGATGAAGCGGTGGTCGCGCCAAAAAATGAAAGCTGTTGGAATAGCAACGAGCAGCAACGGTAACCAAAGCGGCACACGAATGTATTGCATTTTTCCAGCGATGTCCCCATTGCTAAAGCCCCAATCATAACGGTCAAATCCGGTTTTCGCGCCGGTTACACGTACCCAAACCCATCCATCCTCGGTAGGAAGACGGCTGTAAGAATGGATCAAGGCAATCACGCCGTCTCCGATTCTTACGTAAAACGTTCTCTTCTGATTGAGCCAAATAGCATGCCAATGACCACTTGCCCAGTACACTCCCAAAGTCAGAATACACAGGCCCACCCCTGTCCACTTGAGTATGCGTCGAATTCGGCGCGGTTTTCCCATATCAGCGTCCCGTACTCAACATAATCTCACCTGGCCTTGCGAACATTCTCTTCTGTCTATATCATATGCAGTGTGTGTCGGAAGCGGAGGTGTATCATGCGACGGTTCGGGTCTGTCGTCTTTTTGTCGTTTTTCATCGGGGCCTGTTCCCAGGCCCGGCCGAGTTCCCTAACGCCGGGGGCCGCCAAGAAGCATATCAAAGTGGGCCAGACGACCCAGGCCGAAGTCGTCGAGATTTTTGGAACGCCCAACATTGTAACCCGAAAGCATGGAAGCGATATGTGGGTCTATGACAAGGTGTCGAGTAAACAGACCAGCAGCGCTTTTGTCGCCGGCGGTTTCGGAGGCGGAGTCGGCGGCAGCGGACTGGGCGGTGGAGGAATCGGAGGTGGGGTCGGATCAACCGAGCGATCTGAAACCACGGTGATGCTGATCGTGTACTTCGATGAAAATGACGTTGTGCGCGACTACAAAATCAGCCAGACAAAATTCTGAAATCCTTTTTGCCATGAAACATTACGGTAGTCGAGTTCTATCATACCTGATGCTCTGCTTGCCCTTGCTTGTGTTTGGTTCGACAGGCTGCGTCCAACCCACCCAGGCCGAGATCAAGGCCCTCGAAACGCGCGAGATGGATTGCTCATTCCAAGAGGCATATCAAGCTTCGGCGAACGGCCTCTTTTCACTCGGCTTTGCGGTCACGCATAGCGACAAGGATTCAGGCATCCTCACGGGAACACGCCATGATCCGAATACCGGCGGCAAGATCGCCGCTGCGCTCGCGTTTGGCATCATCGGACTCGCGGCAACTCAAGAGAGAAATGAAGCGGTAACGTTCATGCTGTCCGAGTTGGAACCGAAGCTGACGCAACTAAGGATCAAAGTTGTGGTCAACGGCAAACCGGTCTTTGACCGAAAGCTGATGACGAAGATCTGGCAGCAGATCGAGCGTGAGGCCATGCTGGAGTCAAGGCCGTCCGATCGGGCACCAACAAGTCAACCCTCCGCCCTGTCGCCACCAACTTAAAATAGCCCTAGTGCAGCACGCGAGGCACGCGCCACATAACGTCGCTTTCCCTATCGAAGAGAGTGATCGAAGCAAGAAGATTGCGCGAGCCGGGAGTCGAACCCGGACGGGTTACCCCACAGGAACCTAAATCCTGCGCGTCTGCCAATTCCGCCACTCGCGCCGGTGCAGAGCCTAAAGCAATTGTTGCTATGCGGCCGGATGACGTCAACTCTGAGGTGTCCGCTCTGGGCCCCGGCGTCACTGCGGAGACGTGTATCAGGGCATGCATGTCGATCACAGTCCTTAAGGCCGCCGCTTGGATTCTCGCGTATTTTCCGCAAAAAAGCCCCCAACCTCCGGCCGAGCAGGGTGTCTATTGCTATGAATCGCCACGACACCCTTGCAAACGTGGCAGAAAGGTGGGTTGTATCATGTTAGGACATAAGCAAATCAGTATGATTGTCCTTGGCCTCGCAGCCGTCGCGGCTCAACCGGCCGTATCGAATGCGGGCGACCGTTTTTATCGCCATCATCGCTCGAATCTCGATGTAGACATCGATTCGCTCGATGCGGAAGTACGATACAATCGCGGAGGTTGGCAGCTTCGGGTCTGGTATGACGTCGATATTGAAGACGCTCGTCGTTACGATCGCTTCGATCTGGTGCTGACGCTGACCGAACGCAGGCGTCCGTTGTATGACCACTGGGGACGTCCGGTGACGATCGTCGTGCCGCTGGATTATCCGACCAAGATTGACCGGGACGAGATCGAGTTCAGGCAAAGCCGCGTATTTCAGCTTCCCGACAATTTGATCGGGAAACCCAAACGGCTGAAATTGCACGCCAAGGTTGTTCGGGCGGGATGCGGCAGTGTGCTGGATCGCAAAAGCGAGAGCGTTGATTTCAAACGCGGATTCCGGGCTCCGAGATGGTCGGACAGAGATGCCATTGACTTTCGGCGACCACGCTGGTGATTGAAAGTCAGTAAGGTACATTCCAAGGGGCAAGTGTTGTCGCAGGACACGCTTGCCCCTTTCGCGTGAGTGAAGGTCGGCCTCTATTTCGGTGGAGCGGTATCAACGGCTTCGTGAAGGACTCTGCCCACGGCATCGAGCGGCGGTTCGATTCCCAAGAGGGCGGCGACCGTTACGGCAATGTCGCAAGGCATGGCCGGCGAGAAATAGCGGCCGGGTTGGATTCGAGGTCCCGTAATCATAATCGGAACGTGTCGATCGTGATTAAAGCCCATGTTGTGCCCCGAGATCTTGTTGTCGACCTTATACCAATACGGCTTCAGCTGCATGTAGAGTTGGCCAGATCGTTCGGGATGGTAGCAGCGCCAGGCCAGCCAACGGTGCACGTCTTCAGCCGCAGGCATTGGGCCGGTCAATTCTCCCTCTGTAAAAACATTTGCAATGCCGTCGGTCGCTCGAAGGAAATCTGCCGCGTCGACCAGCAGTTCTCTCCGATGTCCTCGATACAGCTTCGCGAGAAGCTGCCGATTGAGATAAACCCAGGGTAGGTTGACCGCTCGAACAATCTTGTGATTCGTGGGTTCGCCGTCGGTGCTGTCGAAATGTCGCTGCAATCGAATGTTCAGTTCGTCGCCTAACGCCTTAAGATCAAGATATTCTCCACCGAGCCCGAGTTTCTTGGTCAGTGAAGGCGAACTGGTTGCACCATGATCGCCGGCAAGCGCAACGATGCAACGATTCAATCCAATTTGTTGATCGAGCATCTTGAGCAATCTGCCGACCTGGCGATCCGTCTGGATTGTCATGTCCATGGCTTCCGGACTATCCAGTCCGAACTGATGTCCGCATAGATCATTGGACGAAAAGCCGACGCAGAGCATGTCCACGGCCGACCCTCGGCCGAGTTTTTCGTTTGCCAAGACTCGCTCGACGACGTCAAGGACCAGGTCGTTTCCAAACGGCGTACACCAAAGCGCCGAGTAGAAGCCATAGCCGGACCCGTCGCCGACCGTCGGCAACGTATGAGGAAACGAATGGCCGAGATTGGCATAGTTCGACCATGACGCGCCGACGCCGTGACGACCGGCATAGTCTTCCGCCGACAGCAGACGGCTCCAGTTTTTTCCTGCATATTGATCCGCCGTGTTCCGCGCGTTCAACGCGGTGACATAATCGGGCAACTCCTCGCAATAGTAGGAACTGGAGATGAAATGGCCCGTGCGAAGGTCCCACCAGAAGGCGCCGTCCGGTCGCTGACCGCCCATGAAGATCGCGGCACGGTCCTTCAGCGAAACGGAGAAAACACGTGATCTCGCATCAGAGATTTTGATTTGATCGCCGAGAGCAGGTCCGATCAAGCGGTGGGGGGATCGTGCTCCGGTCCTGCCGTCGGCTCGCGAAGGAACGAAGCGGCAGTTCTCATCGTCAACCGCATATTCCGCTCTTTGCGCGTTGGGTTTCAAATACCACTTGTTCGCGACGATGCCGTGCTGACGAGGAATCCGGCCCGTGCTGATCGTCGCGTGGCCCGGCGCGGTCGCTGAAGAGCCGTATGAGAAGTATGCATTGACGAAATGAGCCCCGTCACGCATGAGTCTGCGAAATCCGTCGTCCCCGAAATGTTGTGAGAATCGTGTCACCAGGTCGGCGCGAAGCTGGTCGACCACGATGAACACGACCAGCCTGACGTCACCTTCCGCAGAGCTTTGCCCCATTGTGGGGCGCACGGCGACCGTAAGCAGGAGGACGAAAACGAGACAGGCGACGGAACGTTGACGCCTTCTTCGTGACATGGCGATCAAGCTTCTTTTCGGGGATCGGTCTGAGCCGCGAGTTTGTCGTGTTGTGCCTGACGGTGTTGCTGCAAGGCGGTTCCCAACTCGGGCTGTTTTTTCGCAAGGATGGAAACCGCGAACAGGGCGGCATTGATCGCGCCCGCCTTACCGATGGCAAACGTCGCAACCGGGATGCCGGCGGGCATCTGCACCATTGCCAGGAGCGCATCCATGCCGTCGAGCACTCTTGCCGAGAGAGGCACGCCCAGGATGGGCAACGTCGTCATCGACGCCGCGACGCCGGCCAGATGCGCGGCCATGCCTGCACCGGCGATAATGGCCTGCAAACCCCGAGACTCCGCATTCTTGATGTATTCGGCGAGCAGGTCCGGCGTGCGATGCGCGGAAAGGACTCGGGCTTCGCAGGGCACTTTGAAGCCTTCCAAGGTGTCAACGGCATGGGACATGACGTCCCAGTCCGACTTCGATCCCATGATGACTGCTACAAATGGTTCCATGGAAGGGCATGATAGCAGAAAGTCTCACACAGGCAAGACAGGGCAAGGCAATGATGGTTAATATTCGATGAAGTTTGGAAATCTGACGGTGAACATCAAGAATCCGGGCGTTCGGTTCCGGTGACCATCGCCTCTTTCTCAGCAATCTTCTCTAAATAGACCGTGCGCCGTTGCACTTGTGTCTTGAGTTGTTTGATCAGATTCGTCTCCAGCCGATTGCATGCGACGAACGTTTCATACTTCACAGTCAGTTGTGTGAGTCTCGGAAGGTCCGCTGTGTCGACCGTCTCCTTGTCGGCGCAGATCGACGCGATTCGGATTAGCGATTCCGCCGACGTATCGTCCGGCATCGCCGACGTCATCTGCTCAATCTCCGCGTCGCGTCTTTCGTGAAGCCGACGTTCAAGCAGATCCAACCAGTCGTCGAAAGGTGTTTCCGAACGGGATGACGGCTCGTCGAGGTCGAACCAACGGATATTTTGCCCTCGGGTGGCTCGTTGTGCTTCGCCCCGGTCACGCGCGATGAAGCAGAGCTGTGTTTTTCGAACCGGTGAGTAGGTCAGGCCCACCGACACCGCGAGAGAACGCCGAACAACCAGCGGCAATGTGAGCAACGACCTGTTGAATAGGTCAAATTCCTGACCTGCGCCGACAACGAGCAGATGATCGCCCTGAAGCATGGCCAATGAAATCTGAAGGAGATGCTCGATAGGACAATCATGGATGCATTGTTCATTTCGAGTGTCGTGACGATCATCCACGGGCAAAGACAGGCACTCCAACGAACGCGGCGGTTTCAACATCGGCTCATCACCAACCACTTTTTTCATCGCTTCGTGAACGCGCCGCGGGTGGCATCCGAACAGGGCATAGTCTTCCTGATTCAAGATGACAAAATGCGTATAGACCCGTTGGCCGCCGCGGGCAGTGTGCTCCTTGCCGGCATGTCGGGAAAAGCCCACGCAGTATCGGCCACTCGCCATCGAATAGGCCGAGAGCCCTTGTGCGACCGGTTCGCTGCTACACAGGCTTCCATGAGACGGCGCCTTTCGCGTGATCTCCGCTTTCTCATCGCCGCTCAAACCGCTGCTGGCGGCGATGATGCGATAACCCTCGCCCGTCGGAGTACGGACGGAGGTGAAGATCGCCTGATCCGTGTGGACCGTTGGCACCGCAGTGTCGATGCCGGTGCTTACAGTTGATCGATGATCCATTCGAACGGTTCCAGAACGCCGCGCAAGGCGGTATGCAGGGGAATCGGCGTGACATACTCTTCATTTTCAGAGGTTGCGTAGCCCAAGGATCCGACAACGCTTGACGCGAAGATTCTCACGTTGCTGAAACGACTCTCGCACAGGTTCCAGAGACGATTCAGGTTGGCTTGGGTGAATTCTTCAGGATCGTCGAAGCATTCCGGGCAATGGTCGGCTTTGCATAGGACGATCGCGATCGGTGTATGGATCTTCTGCTCGCGCTTGGCGGCATACATGCTGTCGAGATAGCTGAGCATCTTCAGCGCGAAGAAATCAGGCTGAGTCGAGCCGTTCGCGGACATCGCCGCGTCCACCAACAGCAACATTCCCGACGATTTGTTGAGCAGGTTGTGGATGACGCGGAAAGTCATCGGCGTCGCCACCTCGGCGGCGAGCGATTCACCCGCCATGTCCGGTGTCACCAGATCAACCCAGGCTGAGCGGCGCGCGCGCCGTCGAACCTGATAATAGGCCCAATACCATTGATTGGCTTCCATAGGCGTCTTGGGCGGGAACATTCGATGCGCGAGATGGCTGATGACCGCCTGCTGGAGGTCGATTGAATAAGCGCCTTTGGGGACGGCTTCGAAGTCACCCGCCCTTTGGGAGAGCATGTCGAGCAATACACCGAGATAAACCGTCTTGCCTACATTGCTTTCGCCGATGACGCTGACGATTTGCGGTTCGCGCTCTTGAATGATGGCGTCCTGTAGGATGGCCATCGGGGCGCAGCATTCGCTGCACAACACCGCCTCGGTTGAGTTGTTGGTCTCACAGATCAAACAGGTCGTGGGCGAAATCGTTTCGACTTGCTTTGTTTTCACGGGAGCCCCCTCCTATCGCCGTCTTTCAAAACACCATGTCCGGATGCGCTATTTTCTCCCGAAAAGCTCCAGCGCGCAACGAAAACCCACGTTGTGGAACCGGGCCATTTGCACCAGGCCGGTGCGAAACAGGCTTGTCGCCTGCATGGGGAAATACGTGTCGAACGCTCCGCCTCGGATCGCGGCCATTCTCATGTCGCTGACGACCACGCCGCCCTCGTCGCCGGCGACATTGAAGTCGCAGCTCGTCCATTCCCAGACATTGCCGACCAATTGAAGAACCTGATTGGGTGTGGCGCCATCGGGATAGGCATCGACGGGCACGGTGTCCCCGATTCCGGAGGCCCAGATATTGCAACGGCGTATGTCCAGGCTGTCGCCCCACGGGTATCGCCGGAGCACGTTCGCCTCGCTGCGAATTCTCCAGGTTGCAGCCATTTGCCATTCCGCTTCCGTCGGCAGTCGGAAACCGGCCCATTGGGCGTACGCCGCCGCTTCGTATTGGCACACGCCGACGACCGGATGATTCATGAGGTGTTTGCTGGGGCTGCCGTTTCGCCAGTACCGTGGGCCTCGTTGACCCGTCAGGTCTTTGAAGTCGATCAGATGCGGCCAGATGTCCTGCGGCCAGAGATCGAGCTGTTCGTAACCGCCGGCGTCCACGAATTTTTGAAATTGCGCGTTGGTGACGGCGTGCCGGGCCAACAGAAACGGCTCGGTCTCGATCGTGACTTCAGGGCAGCCCGCGTGATCATTCACCACCTGTGGCAAGGACACGAAGCCCTCCGGGACCATCGCGAACAGATCGTCGATCTTTTTGCGCGCGGACTCGCAGGCACGCGCGATGCCGGGATGGTCCTGCCATTCGTGAGAACGGGAAAGTAAATGGCCGAATCGTTCAAGTTGGACACACTGATTCAAAGGATCAGGGTCCAGCTTGAGCGGCTCTGCCGGTTCAAACTTTTCCATCACCGCCGACCGCGAACCCTTCGGCGTCGTTTTATGGCCACTTTCTTTTCGGGAGAAAAGCTGCAACACCATCCCACCTCCAAACGATTGCTGTCAGCCGCCGATGACTCGGCGCTTGGCATCGCGACAAAGCTTTTGAAACCGCTCGATCGACTCGCGAGCCTCCTGGTCCAGCGGCGCCGGCACTCCGCCGTTGGCCGGCTCACCGTCCTGGAGTCCGCTTTCCGTGAGCCCGTAGGCCGGTAATAGTTCGTCCTTCGAGTCCGCGACTCTGGCGAGTTCGGACTTGAGCCGGTCCTGCAGCCTCGTCAGGTTCATTTGGGCCTCTCTGAGATCGGCCATCTTGCCGTCCCACTCCTGCTGTAACTCGGCCAGGCTCGATTCCTGTTGCCTCAGGGTCTGCTCTCTTTGGTCCAGTTCCTTGGCCTTGGCTGCGACCTGCGCTTCAAGTTTTTCACTTTGCTCAAGCCCCTGCGATAACGCTTTGTGCTGCGAGGCAAGCGCCGCTTCTTTTTCCTGGATCTGCTCATAACGCAGCTGGATGTCTTCTTCCGCCTCTTGCAACGCGGCTTCCTTGGCGTCGTGGTCCTCGCTTCCCTTTCGGATCGCCTTCGATTTTTCCTTCAAATCACGCGTCGTTTCGGCGATATGCCGGCGCTCCTCTTCCAGCTTTTCCGCTTTCTTCTGAACGGACTTTTGCTCCTTCTCAAGTCGGCCTTCACGTTGCGCCAGGGATTCTTCAAATTCGGTCAGCGTATCCCGCTCGGCCTCGATCTCCGCCATGCGTGATTCGAGCGCCTTCCGCTGTTTCGCGAGTTCCTTTGATTCTTTCTCATGAGACTTCGCCTGGGATTCGATCTCCTGTTCGAGTTCCCGGCAGCGACGGTCGCGTGCATCGAGTTCCTCTTCCCGCGCTTCCATCCTGTCACAAAGTTGCGTCTCCTGTTGCTCAAAGGCCTGCGTTTCCTCCGCCAGCTTGTCTCGATGGCGTTCCAAGGCCGACCGGCATTCTTCCAATGCCGTTGCTCTGGCATTGAAGAGTTCGTGCATGGCCTGCATCGCCTCCATGATCTCGCCGCTGAGTGTGTTCAGCTGATCCAAATCGACCACGGGTTCGATTGCAGTCTCCATGTTTTCCTCCACCATGCTGATCGTCATCCCTTCGTCCTCTTCCACCAGGAGTTCTTTTCGTTCTTGGGCTTGGCCTCATAAGTCGCAATGAGTTCCCGCAACGACTTTCGCCCGTTGCAGAAGCGATATTGCACACGGATGTCGTTGGCGATGTGCGGGGGCAAGGACTGCAACAGGGCCTCATCGTCCGTCTGTTCTGTTTGTTCCGCGTCGGGAGCCTGTGGTGTCGATACCGGCTCGTTGCTCGGATCAATTTGCTGACCGAGCGCATCTGTCGTCTCGACGTCCGCCGAACGCAGCCGAGCGTCCGCCTTTGTGACGGAGTCCGGCTCCGGCGAAACAGTCTCAAGTTCGCCCGACGATATCGGGTCCGTCTCGATTTCGGATACCGGCGTATCAGTGCTTGGAATCGGGTCCTCTATGCCTTCACGCGTCGCCGCTTCTGTGACGGCCGGCTTGGCGTTTTGATCCAATGTGCGATTCGTCTCGGTGAGCGTGGCCGACCGGTGGATGAGTTTGGCTTGAAGTTCCTCGACATAAGCGGTCCAGTCTGCAAGCTTTGTTTCCAGATTGGCCAGCGCGCGCGCGATCGCGCCGTCATCAGACGGTATGCGTAGGTCCAGAATATCGGCCGTCTCCAATTTCATGACACCTCTGGATGGCGAGTGATTCGAGTTCTACGCGAGGACCCTTGCCGCCCGACTAAATCCAAATGGAAATATAAATTTCATCTGCGTTGAATGCCTCCCATTTTTCCCAGGGAATGGCGATATAGGACAGTAGGCCCCACGGGAGTGGGTCATTACGAGACCCTGGTTGTGATTTTTCGCGCTTGGCAAATTTCTGGATTTGCAGTTTGATATCATGATCGGGCCAGGCGTATTAGTTGGTAGTGACATCGTGACCTCTCTAATGCCGAAGCGGAGACTGTTATTCAGCAATTGACCGAAGAGCAAGTTCGGACCATGTCGGTTGAAGAGAAGGACCGATGGTGGTTGGAGAACGTCTACCAGGGCGATGTCCGCCAGCTCACCGTACGTGTCGTCATCTGTGGATTTCTGCTCGGCGGCCTCCTTTCGATCACGAATCTTTACATCGGCGCAAAGACCGGATGGACGCTGGGGAATGGGATTACGTCCGTCGTGTTGGCCTATGTGTTGTTCAAGGTGCTTAATCAGATCGGTCTGGTCAGGGACTATCACGTCCTTGAAAACAACATCTTGCAAACCATGGCCAGCTCCGCCGGCTATGTCATCGCGCCGCTGATCGCCAGCATGGCCGCCTACATGATGGTGACCAATGTCGTGATTGACTGGTGGAAGATGATCCTGTGGCTCATCGGTCTTTCTCTCTTGGGCGTGCTGGTCGCGGTTCCGTTCAAACGTCGGTTCATCAATGACGAGCAGTTGCCTTTTCCCGAGGGCCGCGCCGCCGGCATGGTGCTCAACGCCCTGCATAGCAAGAAGTCCGACAAATCACTCTTGTCGGCCAAGCTCTTGATCTGGTCCGGTGTCCTCGCAGTTCTTTTGAAACTCGCTCAGTCGCATAAGATCATGGAAAGAATCCATCTCGCATTCCTCTCGGTCCCGGAAAAGATGGACGATTGGTACTATCGTCTGGCCGCCGAGAAGGGTTGGTGGATTCCGAATATCGCGGGCATTCCCATCAAAGAGCTGACCATCCGGCCGGAGCTTGAGATCACGATGATCGGGGCAGGCGGCCTGATGGGCATTCGAACCGGGCTATCGTTGATTCTGGGATCGCTCGTGAACTTTTGCGTTCTTGTCCCGTGGATGATTCACCGTGGTGACATCGCCGCCACGACGGAAGAGGGCGTGGTCGTTGCCGTGGGTTATACCGCGATTGCGAAATGGTCCTTGTGGTGCGGCGTGGCGATGATGACGACGGCTTCATTGTTTTCCTTCCTGGCCAATCCACGAAGTCTCGCCGTCGCTTTCAAGGGATTATTCCAGAAGAAGGGACACACCGAGGATTGCCTGCGCTCGATTGAGTTGCCGATTTGGATCACGTTGGTCGGAGTGCCGGTTGTCGGACTCTATCTTGTTTGGCTCGCAAACTGGATATTCGGGGTGAGTTACTGGCTTGGCATCATCGCCATCCCGATTGCCTTTGTGTTTGCGCTCATCGCGGTAAACTCCACCGGTCTCACATCGATCACACCTCTCGGTCCGCTGGCCAAGATCACGCAGTTCATGTACGGGGGCCTTGCCCCGGAAAACATCACGACGAACATCGCGTCGGCTGGATTGACCAGCGAAGTGTCGGCTCAGTCGTCAACCTTGATTCAAAACATAAAGCCGGGATACATGCTAGGCGCCAAGCCTCGATTGCAGGCTGCCGCCCATGTGATCGGTGTTTTTTCCGGCGCAATCTTCTCCGTCGCCGTCTTCTACGCGTTGTTCTTGCGCGGGAATCCCGGCGGGTTGGTGACCGAGCAGTTTCCGTACCCGGCCGCGCAGGTCTGGATGGCTGTGGCAAAAGTCCTGACGCAGGGGTTCGAACAGTTGCCGAAGAGTGCGATTATCGCCGCGATTGTCGGAGGCGCACTCGGAATCGTCTTCGAAGTCATTCGGACGTTGACCCGGAATAAGTTCCCGCTTTCCGCCGTGGGCATCGGCCTTGGATTCATGATCCCGTTCGGTATTTCCTTCGCCATGTTCTTTGGCTCTTTCCTCTTCTGGTTGCCGACCAAGATCTGGCCGGCTCCTGAACAGCGGATGAACAAGGCCTTCGTGCAAAACATCGAATCGGTTTGTGCCGGACTTATCGCGGGAGCGGCCTTGATCGGAGTGGGCGTGATGGCCATCGAGTTGTTCGTATTGAAGGACGCTCACTAAGGCAACCAACCGGAGAGGTCAACATGTGGCCCTTTTCAAAGCAACCCAGGAATTCAATCACGCCGCCCGTTGACCTCGACACGCCGGTCACGAACCCGGAGCTTGTCAAAGCAGTTGATGTGTTTGCCGTAGAGCAGGGACCGGAACAACTGGAAGCTTTGCTGACAGCACTCACGCAAGCGGTCTTCCTCATCGCCACGCTGATGGATGAGGCGAAGTTCGCAATCAACAAGGACCAGGGCTCGGGCACCATGGAGAAGGGCAGCCGGATTAAGATTCTTGAAGTCGAAGGACCGAACGGCGAACGTGTTCTTCCTTTATTCACCGATTGGGATGAGATCAGAAAATTCACGGATCAGCAGGTTTCCACATTGGTCATGCCTGCGTCTCAGGCGTGGTCATTTGCCCTCCAGAATTACGGGGCTGCTGTCGTCAACCCGGGCGGAAAGGCCCTGCCGCTCGACCGAGCGCAGGTGACCGAGCTGGCACAACATAGCCAAGCCCGGTGAAAAGCGGTGCCATCCGCTGAAACGACGCTCTCAGTCCGAATTGTCATGTTTCCACCGCGGCGAAATGGGTTATAATGCCGTCCGGAAAGCGGCAAGTCTGAAATTTTTCCCTCGCATCTTCCAATACCCTCGCATCGTGAACGTTTCTCTTCCTAGTTGAGATCGTCATCCTTCCTCGCCTGTTGAAGCCTCGCTTTGTTGGAAGGGCTTTTCCCATGGATGTTCAGTGGATGCTGAGCCGGCGCCAGTTCGTCGGAACGCTAGGCGTCGGGGCCGCGGGTGCGACCGTGTTGGGTTGTCTTCCGGCGGCACCGATGCCTCTGCCGCCGTCGGAGATGACCTCCGACATCAATCTGCGGTTGCTCAATCGAATCACCTTCGGCCCCAAAACGGAGGATATCGCAAGGATCAACGAGATCGGTTACGAAGCGTTTCTGGAGGAACAGCTCAGTCCCGAAACGATGGACGACGGCGAGGCCGAAGGGCGCCTCTTTTTTCTCGGCTCGTTGAACGCCGATCCGCAAGGCTTGGCAGGCCGAAACGCCAACGTCGTCGCCGGCGAGCTCATCGCGGCAACCACGATTCGAGCTGTCTACAGCAAGCGCCAGTTGTTTGAGCGGATGGTCGAATTCTGGACGGACCATTTCAGCATCAATCAGTCCGCCGGCAACGAACTCCGATATCTCAAGACCATCGACGATCGCGAGGTGATCCGTACCCATGCGCTGGGGTATTTCCGCGAGCTGTTGCGGGCTTCGGCCAAGAGCCCGGCGATGCTGCTTTACCTCGACAATAATTCGAACGTCGCCGGCGCGCCGAACGAAAACTACGCCCGCGAGGCGATGGAGCTTCACACCCTCAGTGTCAACGGAAACTATACGCAACAAGATGTTGAGGAATTGTCCCGTGCGCTGACCGGTTGGACGGTCGTCGAGGAGGGGCGCGACCGTGGTCGGTTTATTTTTCGTCCTGAGAATCACGACGACGGACCCAAGCAGATTTTGGACCTCAGCCTTCCCGCTGGTGGAGGAATTGGCGACGGTGAGCTGGCTCTGGACTATCTCGCCCGTCATCCGAGCACGGCCAGCTTCATTGCGACAAAGTTGGTGCAGCGATTCATTTCCGAAAACGCTCCCGACGGCCTTGTGAGCGAAGTGGCCAAGGCATTCTCCGACTCTGATGGTGACATTCGCGCGACACTGCGCGTTTTGCTCTCGCAATCGGCGATGGCACAGGCCGGACCCAAGTTCAAGCGCCCGTTTCATCTTTATGTGGATGCTTTACGCCGCGTCGGGGCCGACCTGCGTATCGTGCCGCGACTGGCACGTTCCATGGAGATCATGGGACAGGTGCCGTTTCAATGGCCGGCGCCCAACGGATATCCCGACGTCGCCACGTATTGGGCGCCCGGTTTGCTGTCGCGCTGGAATTTCGCCACGAATTATTCCGACGGCAGACTTCCTGAAGCCCGAATCGATCCGCGGCAAATCGCTGACGTGAACGGCGTCGCCGATCCCGAAGGCGTCGTCGCGCTATGGGACCAGATGTTCTTCGGAAGTGAAATGCCCGACGGATTGCGGCAGGCATTACTTGATTACATCAACGAAGCCCCGAACGACAACCGCCGAAAATTCGCCGAGTCGTTTGCCCTCGCCATGTCCTCGCCCGAGTTTCAATGGTATTGATCTCTGGAGGAATGTCGACGTGACTAGAATCGAAACGAGCACGCGCTGTGGTTGTGATGAATACGTGCAGTTGGAACGTCGTGCGCTGCTGCGTGCGGCTTGGAAGGCAGGGGCCGCGGCTGTGGTCTCCGCGCCGGCATGGTTGCCGAGGATGGCCTTCGCCGCAGACGAAAACTCCGATCGTGATCTGCTGGTCTGTGTCTTTCTTCGGGGTGGGGCGGACGGCCTGACCACCTGTGTGCCTCATGGTGACGGAGAATATTACAACGCGCGAAACACCATCGCCGTCCCGCGCCCGGATGATTCAGGGCCGAACAAGGCGATCGACCTCGACGGCTTCTTCGGTCTTCCGCCTGCGCTGGCCGGGCTCAAACCGATTTATGACACCGGTCAGCTTGCCGTCGTTCATGCCACGGGCCTGAATCATCCGACCCGTTCTCATTTTGAAGCCCAGGACTTGATGGAGACCGGGACCAGCGCCGCCGTTGACACGGCAGGATGGCTGGCCCGTCATCTCTTCGGCGTTACGGCGCCGGAAGAAATCAAGCTTCGCGCCATGGCGGCGTCGGAGGCGATCCCCCGATCACTGGGCGGTGCGCCCTCGACGGTTGCAGTGCCGAACATCGATCAATACGGTCTTGTCGGTCGCGGACAGACCACTGCGGAACGACAGAGTCTGCTCGGCAGCCTCTATGAAGGCTCCGTTGAGCCCGTCAAGACCGGGGCGGCCAACGTCATCGATACGATTGACTTGATTGCTCAGATCAGCGCGAACGGCTACACCCCAACCGGCGGCGCGATTTATCCGGAAAGCGACTGGGGCGTCGGCCTCCGCTCAATCGCGCAAATCGCCAAGGCGCAGGTCGGTCTGGAAGTGGCGTGCATCGATCTCGGCGGTTGGGACACCCATGCATTCCAGGGGACGTTGGACGGTCACCTTTTTAATCTGATGACGGAGTTCAGCGCCGGCCTGACCGCGTTTCACACGGACATGCAGGATTGCATGCATTCGCTCACGATTCTCGTGATGTCCGAATTCGGACGCCGCGTGGCGGAGAACGGCAGCCTCGGCTGCGATCACGGTCACGGCAACGCGCTATTCGTGCTTGGTGGGAATGTGAATGGAGGACAGGTGTACGCCGACTGGCCCGGATTGCATCCCGACGTGTTGGACGATCAGCGAGATCTGGCGATCACCACCGACTATCGCGACATCCTGTCCGAGATTTTGATCAAACGTGCTGCGAACCCCAACCTCGACTTGGTTTTTCCGGGCTATGCGCCGACGTTCCAAGGAATCGTGATGTAGAACGATGGCCTCGCGGGCTCGATCAGAGGTGTGCCTGTCGCAACGCGAAAAGCCCCGTCAGGCACGCCTGACCGGGGCTTTGCCAACGTTTGTTCTTGTTCATTCTCTTTCGTGAAGTTACGCCTCGTTGTGCTTTTCGTCGGCAATCCAGCCCTTCATGGGATGCCAGATCAAATAGTGCCTCTCATTTTTTTCTTCGAGTAACACGAATCGGCGGCCGACGCGCTCGTACGAATCTCCGCATTTGCAGGTCCAACAGGCTCGGTCTTCTTTGGTGTCGATGCGATAGTCATCGCGGTGACATTGGCCGTTTCGGCAGATAGGAATGTATGGGATGCCATCGACCAGGCGCGTTTTTAGAAACGATAACAGGAATACGAGCAGGACGAAAACGAAACATCCCGAGAAGCAGCCCAACGGGCGCGCCCAGTTGCCGTCGAATCGGTTTGCGAAAAGAGTGGCGCCTGCAATGCCGAAAAGAAGGGCCACGATCGTGAAGAGAAGCTCGATTAACGTGATTGATCGCGACACGTGGTACTCAGCTCACTCTGGATCGCCCTTATTAGAGCAGTTCTTTCAGCGTTTGGCAGACTTTGTCCACATCTGATTCCGTCAGACCGCAATGAAACGGCAGGGCGATCGTTCGTGCCGCGACACGTTCGCAAACCGGAAAGTCGCCTTGTTTGTAGCCCAGTTGCTCTTGGTAAAACGGCTGGAGGTGAATGGGGGCGAAGTAATTGCTGCACCCGATGCCGCGCTCGCGGAGTTGGGCGATCTTGTTGCCCCGGTCCGCTTCGCTGTAGTCGTCGGCGAGCTTGATGACGAAAACAAACCAGCTCATCTCGCATTCGTCCGGGATTCTCTGCATGGAAATGCGAGGCTCGTCCGTCAGACGCTCTCGATACCAGCCCGCCACCTGTCCACGCTTGGCCAGGATGTCATCAATTCGGCTCATCTGGACGGCGCCGATCGCACAGGCGATGTCGCTGAGGCGGTAGTTGTAGCCAAGGCGCTCATGTGAAAGCCAACCCATGCCGGTGTCGCGTCCCTGGTTCCGCATGGAGCGGCAGAGCTTGGCGATCTCCGCGTCGTGGGTTGTAATCATACCGCCTTCACCGGTCGTGATTTGCTTGTTTGGATAAAAACCGAAGACACCGGCATCCCCGAAGCTGCCGGCTTTGCGCCCTTTAAGCTTACTGCCAAGGGCCTCGCAGGAGTCTTCGATCACGCGAAGTCCATGGCGCTCGGCAATCTGATCGATGGCATCCATGTCCGGCACCACGCCGAAGACGTCGACCGGGATGATGGCCTTGGTTCGTGATGTAATCGCCGCTTCGATGCCGTTCAGATCGAGATTCCATGTCTCAGGATCGATGTCCACGAGCACCGGCTTGGCGCGCTCGAATAAAATGCAATTCGTCGAAGCGATGAAAGAGAACGGCGTGCTGACGACTTCGTCGCCGTAGCGAAGATCAATGGCCCGCATCAGCAAATGGAGCGCTGCCGTCCCGCTGGAGACGGCGATGCCGTGTTCCACACCGACGTAACGGGCAAGGGCCTGCTCGAACGCCTCGACCCTGGGGCCCAAAGAGAGACGGCCGCTTTTCAGTACTGTGATCACGGCATCGATTTCCGCTTGCGTAATGTCGGGTCCCGATAGATCAATACTCATGGATTTCCCTTGACAGCCTGACTTCATCTACAAATAATCCCCTTGATACTAACAGTTGCCGTCCGGTGTTGTACCATCCGGTTCGGCAGACAGCAGTTTCTTTACGTATACGGCGGCCGTGAGGCGGATCGCCGTGTTTTATCGCCAGACTTCGTGAATTTATTCACAAAGCCTGGGGTGGGATTTCTTAAGCACCGAAACGGCCACCGACGATGTCGAGCCAACAGGGTTCATCGGAAAACACCGCTGCCGTCGCGGACGGCCATCAGACGGGCGTTTCCGATTCAAATCAAGTTCCGCCGATGACGGCCACGCTCATGGGGCGGCTTTTTGTCGTCCCTGCCCTGGTTGTTTGTGTGCTGCTTGGAGTGGCGGTGGTCGTCGTTCTGTTCGGTTCTTCCAGTATTGAAAAGCCTGAAACCATGCAGGATCTCCTCTCCCGAATCGAAGTCGATACGGGGGACAAGGCCGGAGGGATGCTGTTGTTTCCCGCCGCCAAAGAGACGTGGCAGGCCGCTCAGGAACTTGCGAGGCGACTGGAGCAAAAAGAGAAGTACCTTGCTCCCGAAGACGTCGAGCCGTTGGCTCGGCGCATCATCACGATTCTCGATGAGAGTCGTCAGGCAGGCGGCGAGGGGCAGGGAAGTCGCGACCAGGAGCGCGGCCATGCTCGAAAACTGTTTTTGCTCACGGCGCTCGGCCGATTGGAGACGCCGAGCGCAGTCGAGCCCTTGGCAGGTTTTCTGGAAGATTCGGACGCGAAAACGCGACAGTTTGCATTGCGGGCGCTTGCGGATATGGCGAGCGTGCCCGAGGCTCGAAAAGCGGTCGGCAAGGTTTATCCTTTGCTCAATGATCCGGATCCGGCGGTTCAAATCGTAGCCTCTTTGGTGGTTGCGGCGCTGGCCGATCGGGGTGATCCTATCGCCATCCGCGGCGTGGCTGAAAAGCTGGAGTCGGATCCCGAAATCCGATGGAATGCGGCCATGGCATTGGCCCGTTTGGGCAGCAAACGCGGAAAACTGGTTTTGATGAATATGCTTGATCGACCCTTTTGGGAGGGGCGAGGTGGCGAATTGGATTATGAGGAAACGGGCGGCACGCGTATCCGCCGCCGCCTCACTGAAGCTGAAATCGAGGCTCGGCTGTGTGCGGGGATCAAATCGGCAGCTTTTTTGGATGATTTGGACTTGAGGGATTTGATCGTCAAGCTGAGTCGTGACGATAAGTCCCATGTTGTACGTGAGGCCGCGAGAGCAGCGCTGGAAGCGATGGTAAAGAAGAGCGACGAGCAGGCATTTGAAGCCGCTCCCGACCTGTTGGGCCGCACGGGCTGAAGAGTCCGCGGCTTTTGCTTGGAGGTGTCGTTGAATGGCGACCAAAGCACTGGTGACCAAAGTTTGGATTGATCCGGGCTGCATTGTTTGTGACGCTTGCGAAACGACCTGCCCGGAAGTCTTCGAGGTGCAGCATGACAATGAAACATGCATCATTCGCCCCGAAGCGTTGGATGCCGAATTTAACAAGCCCCTGACCGAGTCCATCATCGAGGCTGCGGAAGAATGCCCTGTGGATGTGATTAAGTTTGATACGGTCGAGGTGGACGCGGCGGACGTCCCGGCAGCGCCGAAACCTGCCGCTGCACCTGCCGCAGGCGCGGCGGACGCAAGTGAACCCGCGACGGCCGCGGCGAAGGCCTCGCCTGAGAAGCCCGCGTCCAAGGTCGCCGCACCACCCAAGCCGAAGGTCGTCGATCCGGCCATCCAGGCCTTGTTGGCGGCGACGACGGTTCGGGGCGGCCATGCCGTCATCAACCAGGGTATCCAGGACTTGCCCGATTCGATCAAGCACATGTCCAAGCTGTCGCCCGACAAGCTGCCTCCGGATGCCCGACATCAGAAGGTTCTGCAGAAAAGCAGCCCAAAAAAGGACGAGACCAGCCGCCGGGACTTTGTCGTCCTTGGCGCGCTGACGGTCGGTTGGGGGTCGGTGGCGGCGGCAGGTGGGGTCAGTACGCTGGCTTTTGCCCGTTTCATGGCTCCCAATGTGCTGGAGGTTGAGGACCCGAAGGTGCGGTGCGGCTCTCTCGCGAAGTATCTTGCGATGGCCCCCGGCGAGGTCAATGAGGATTACAAACCGGTCAAGCCCAGCGGCTTCTGGATTGTCCGTGAGGAAGAGCGGATCGCCGCCGTGTCGATCATTTGCACTCATCTCGGATGTATACCATCATGGCTGCCCAATGATCGGAAGTTCAAGTGTCCGTGTCACGGCAGCGGCTTCAAGCCGAACGGTGTGAACTTCGAAGGTCCTGCGCCGCGTCCGTTGGAGCGGTTCAAGATTTACCTCGACGGGGATGATGTGATTGTGGATCGGTCCAAGAAATTCCTGGCGATGGGGCCGAACGATACGGCCAAGTGGAATGATCCGGAGGCCTCGATTCCGGTTTAGCCGAAAGCCACGGATTGGGATTATGAGATTTCGACAGGTTTTGACATGAGTCTGTTTGATTCGGTTGGTAATTACGTTCGTCAGAGTCAGATTTGGGGCTCGGTCTTCCGCCACGGCGTTCCGAGAGATCGGCGTACCCGGGCGATGGCGGTCCTGAGCAATGTCTTTCTTCACCTGCATCCCGTGGCCGTTCGCAAAAGCGGCATTCGGTTGTCCTTTACCTGGTGCATGGGCGGATTGACGTTTTTCCTGTTCCTGGCTGAAACCATCACGGGTGTCCTGCTCATGTTCTACTACCGGCCGGTCGTGGAGTATGCCTACGCGGACATCATTGGCCTGCGGGCGCACGTGACGCTTGGTCTGCTGCGTGAGATTCATCGCTGGGGCGCCCACGCGATGGTCATCGCGATCTGGCTTCACATGCTTCGCGTGTTTCTCACGGGCAGCTACAAGCCGCCTCGGGAGTTCAATTGGAGCGTGGGTGTGATTCTGCTCGTGTTGACGCTGCTTCTGTCTTTCACGGGTTATCTGTTGCCCTGGGATCAGTTGGCGATCTGGGCGATTACCGTCGGCTCGAACATGGCTCGCGCTACGCCGGTCCTCGGTCATGAAGGTCCTGGCGCGGCGATGATGTTCGTCGGCGAAGTGCCTTTGATTCATGCAGGTTCGGACGCGAGGTTCCTGCTTCTGGGCGGCACGGCGGTCGGTCCCGGCGCGCTCCTGCGTTTCTATGTGTTGCATTGTATTTTCATCCCGCTGGTCGCAGCCGTGCTGATTGCCCTGCACTTCTGGCGAGTTCGCAAGGATGGCGCGATTTCGGGCCCGTTGTAAGCGGAAAAAGCCCGCTTGGGTTTTCATAGGAAGAACATGACGCCGGATGGCGCGAGGTCAAGATCACTTCGATGACAACCAGCATTCACAGCGTTTTCGCCGCCGCTGAGTCGGGCATCTCCGACACGATCAAGGACACCCTGAATGCCTTGAGCGTTCCGGAATATTTCGTGTCCATCACCGTCGTTCTTTTGATCATCGGGCTGCTGACCTACCGGCAATGGACTCGGCCGATGGTGGCGGTCACATTGTCGCTTCTGTTCATCGCGTTCTATGTCTGGAGCGCACTGGATGAAAATTTCTTCAAGATCATCACCAAGCCGGACAATATCCCGATCACCATGATGATCGTCTTTACGGCTTTGGTGACCTGGGTCGCCTTCAGGCAGGCGGCGATCAACGATGCGCGTCTTGAAAAGGGGGAGCCCCTGATCGAAAGCGGGGCCGACGACAAGGTCCTGGTCTGGCCCGATCTCGTCTATACGGAACTCATCGCGATGGTGCTTTGCACGGTCGTGTTGGTGGTCTGGGCGATTGTTTTGAAAGCGCCGCTCGAACCGCCTGCGAATCCGACCAACATCCCGAATCCTTCGAAAGCCCCGTGGTACTTCCTGGGGCTCCAGGAACTGTTGGTCTATTTCGATCCCTGGATCGCCGGTGTGCTCTTGCCCAGTCTGATCATCGTCGGGTTGATCGCCTTGCCCTTTATTGACAAGAATCCTCGGGGGAACGGTTACTACACCTTCAAACAGCGCCCGTTCGTCATCTCGACCTTCATGTTCGGCTGGATGATCATGTGGATCGTGCTCATCGTGCTCGGCACATTCCTGCGGGGGCCGAACTGGAACATCTTCGGTCCTTACGAAACCTGGGACCCGCACCGGCCTGCGGCGCTGTTGAACATCAATATTTCCGATGTCTTTTGGGTCATCACTCCGGATTGGCTGGGCTTCGAGTGGTGGAAACCGGGTTTGCCGACCAAGGCTGCGTTGGGCGGCTACATGCCGGCCTTCCTGATTCGTGAGGCGCCCGGGATTGTTCTGCTGTCCGGTTATTTCTTCGTTTTGCCCGTGCTTCTGGCGAAAACGATCTTCCGAAAAATCTATCATGAGATCGGGTTTACGCGTTTCTGCGTTTTCTGGCTGTTGATGAGCTGGATGTTCATCGTACCGATCAAGATGGTGCTTCGGTGGATGTTTAACTTGAAGTACTTCGTTGCCGTCACCGAGTATTTCGTCAACATTTGATGACGACAGGTTTTTTCGTAGTGCGACAGGAATCGCGTTGACATGCCCATACCGACCGACACTTTCAGAAACACCAAGCGGCTCAACATCGTTTTTGCAGTCACGTCCGCGATCGGGCTGGCGTCGTTGATGTGGATGATGTGGCATGACTACAGCCGCGATTGGCGCAAGGTTCAGACCGGCTATTTCAATCTTCGTTCCGCCTTGGCGCATTTCACGGCCTTGTCGTACGAAAGCCCTGAGGAAAAAGAGAAGCACGACGCTTTGAAGAAGGCCGTGGCGGACGCCAAAGAAGAGCTCGATGCACCGGAAACAAAAAGCGAAATCGAGAGTCTTGAACGGGAAGTGGCGGAGCTGAAGGGCAAGCATGAAGGCGTCGCCCTGGCTTACGGCAACATGAATGCCGAATTGGGCGTCACGCTCTTCATGTATGACGAGGAGAAAATGATTCACGGTCCGGAACACCCCAAGACCGTGGAACTTAAAAAGAAATACGAAGCGGACACCGAGGCCGTGGCGGCCAAGAAAGTCGAAAAGGACGATCTCGAAGACGCGCTGCGCGAGAAAAAGGGCATGCTCAAGCGCTTCTACGCCGAGCGCAACGCGGCCCAGAAGAAGTTGGCCGCCTATGAGAAGGGTCTGAACGACGCGAAGAACCGGGATGCGATGTTCGGTCCCGGCCTGGTGCGGGGGACCCTCAACTTTCCGATCATCGAATATGCACCGCCGAAAGGCGTGCCGGGTCGGCAGGAAGTCAAGCAGGTTTTCATGCCGAGTGTCCGTTTCGACTTCAACTTTATCGATTCCTATGTCACCGACCGTTGCATCACGTGTCATGTGTCCATCGATGACCCGGTCTTCAGCAAGAAGAACTTCGTCAAACAGGCCAAAGCGGCGCTGGAAACAGACCGGGTTCGAAACATCCTACGCGACGGAAATGAGAAGCTCGTTCGAAAAATGGCCGGACGCCTGGCGGCTCAGGATACGTCCGATTTCGCGGACGCCGTGTTGGCTCCGACGGAGGACGGCACCGAGACGGATGTCCGCAGAAAGTATATCAATCTGTTCGTCCACGCTGCGAATGTGCTTCTCAACGACATTGACCGTCCGGGCGTGAAAACCAAGAACATTCTGAAAAGCGTAAAAGGCAAGGCTCTCGATCGCGGGACCCTTCAGTCCGCGATTGAACTCGAGTTTCGCTCCATTCTCGCGGCCGCGGCGCCGAGGCCGGAAGATAATCCGGATGGCAAGCCTTTGGATTACGCCGCCATGAGTCGCGAGCAGCGAGAGGACTATTTCAAGAGCCTCTCGGCGGCCATGAATCTGTACCTGGATCACGAAGGCCGGCCGACGGTCGATTTCTCGGAAGTCTATTCCGCCCATCCTCGTTTGGATCTTTTCGTTTCACCGAACTCACCGCATCCGATGAAGAAAATGGGCTGTACGGTTTGTCACGAAGGGAGCGGCCAGGAGACGGATTTCGTTCTCGCGGCGCATACGCCGAAGAGTCACGATGAGAAAGAGGAGTGGAAGGAAAAATACTACGACACGGAAGCCGGTCTTCCGCTCGCGACGTTTCATACGGTGGAAGAGTTCTGGGAGCGGCCGATGCTCCAGCCGAAATACGTTTCGGCGAGCTGTGCCAAGTGTCATGATCAGATCTATGACCTCGAACGCTATCACACCGAGCCGTTGCCTGAAGCGGATAACATTGTCAAAGGCCGCGAGCTGTTTACGCGTGTCGGCTGCATCAACTGCCACAATGTCGACGGCCTGACCGGCGCTCGCCAGGTCGGCACCGATCTGACCCACGTTGCAGACAAACTTTCGACCGGCTTCATGGAACGGTGGATCGAATACCCCGCGGAGTTCCGGCCGTCCACGCGAATGCCGCATTTCTTTAGGCAAGAGAATAATCTGAATTCCAGCGCCCACGAGGGAGAGTCGTTTGACAACCATCCCGAGATTCGTACCGAGGCCGAAGTCAAAGCGATTGCTCACTATCTAGAGGTTTTCTCCAGACCCTATGCCGCCTTGTCGTTGCCGGAAGGGATCGAGGGCAACCCTGAGCGAGGCGAGGAATTGTTCAGGTCGATCGGTTGTCTGGCCTGCCACGTCAATCTGGATGCCCGTGATCCGCTGGACGATGAGGGTCGCACCTTTGGCCAAAAATGGATTGTCGCGGACATTGCCCATGAAAAGGCGAAAGCCAAGGCGGACGAGCGCCAGGACAAGCCGTCCGGCACAGACAGGCAGGCGTTATTGGATGAGAGTTTGACGGAAGCCAAGGCGGCATACGAGGAAATGTCCCAGAACGAGCGCGTGCGATATGCCGTGCGTCGTTTCACCCGGGAACGCCGTGACGAGGCGATGACCGTCAAGAAGACGGAGACCTTTCTCGCCGACATCGAGCAGCGCGATCCCGATCCTTTCAAGCTCTATGTTCCGCCGGAGTTCGTGCGGCATGGTCCTGAGTTGTCTGGCATCGGCACGAAGCTGGTTCCTGATCAGGAGGACACGAAGCAGATCGAACATGCAAATCGCTGGCTGTACAGCTGGTTCAAGGACCCGAGGCATTATTCGTCTTATACGGTCATGCCACGCATGTTCAGGGAGAACTATTATCAGGATCTCCCGCCGGAAGAGCGTGTTCTGAAGAACGATCAGGACATGATGGACATGGCGGCCTACCTTCTGACGCTACGTCACGACACGTTCGATCCGAAGCCGATCGAATCCACGCCGGAGCACGATAGCGAGATGAAACGGCTGATTCTGCAGTTGCTTGGCGGGCAGAATACGGAAAAGGTCGCCAAGAAGATCCTGAACGATGAAAAGATGGACCCGTCCGAGCCCTACGGTCCGTTGACACGGTCCATCGTCGCACAGACGTATCGTTCGTTTGGCGGTGGAGACGACGGTCGGCAAAAGGTGGCCGCACTGATCAGGTCGAAATCCGACAGCCTGCATGATCGCCAGCAACTCTTTTTCGGCATGAAAATGATCGCTCACTACGGGTGCTTTTCGTGTCACAAGATCGCCGGGTTTGAGGATTCCACACCTGTCGGCACGGATCTGAGCCTGTGGGCCCAGAAATTCCTGAGCCAGCTCGATTTTGCCTATTATTCGCATGTGTTCGAGCACGAACGGGAAGAAAAGGACAAGAAGGAGAAATTCGCCTACATCTATCGTCCGGAAGATGAATACAAACATCTTCGGCGCGACGTCAGCGAAGAGTCCAGGCACCTGTCGGAAGGTTCCGGGGAACTGACCCCGCAGGAGATTCTTCATAACCATGCGGCCTTCGCCTACCACAAGATGCGCAATCCTCGCATCTACGATCGCGACAAGATCAAGAAACCCTATGAAAAGCTGAAGATGCCCAATTTCTTCTTAACCGAAAAGGAAGCCCGGGCTCTGACGACGTACTTGTTGAGTCGGCGCGCCGCCAATGTTCGCGAGGACATCAAAGTCAACTACCAGGATACGGACGTCGGGCGGATCGCCCGAGGGCGCGCCCTGGCTCATGAGTTGAACTGCATCGGTTGCCATACGATCGAGGGTAATCGCGAAGCGGCCATTCACCAGTATTACTCCACGGATAAGAGCGTCGATGACAATTTCCCTTACGGTCCGCGATTTAAGCCGCCGCTGTTGTGGGGAGAAGGGGCGAAGATTCAGCACGCCTGGCTGTTTAATTTCCTGAACAATGTCGAGATGTTACGGCCTTGGCTCAATGCACGGATGCCTAGTTTCTATCTTGATACGGAGGACGCGACGACGCTCGTGGAATACTTTGCGGGATTGAGCCAGTACGAATCCGGGTTGCTCGAAGAGAAAATGACCCCTGTTGTGAAGTATCTGAAGCAAGTGCATGCTGAGGGTGATTCGGCGGCGGAAACTCACTGGTTCGCTGATGAGAAACTTGCGGACTCGGCCGCGTTTTTCAAGCGGTACGCCCTGGCACATAATCAGGTAGGTCAGTACGACTTCGATACATCCTATGCTCGGACGGAAGCAGAGGAGGCGGAGACGCTCGCGCCGACGTTTACGAAGATCATGAACAGAAGCCGGTTTCTGTCGTCAGCCTTCGACGCGGATTATCCGTTTGCCGAGAGCGGTGTCAGGCCGTTCAGCGAAGAACGGTTCAAGCTGGGCGAGGAATTGTTCTATGAGCAGGGATGTTTGGCGTGCCACGTGGCCGGTGACCCGAGCGTTCCCGGCACGTCCGAGGTCATTCTGGCTCCGAATTTTGCGTTGACGAGCAAACGGCTGAGTCGGGACTGGGTCTACAACTGGGTCCACGATCCTCAGGCGATTCAACCGGGTGCCAACATGCCCCAGATTTTCCCCGACGGAAAGAGTGCGTTTGCGACGTTCGGCGACGAAGAGGCTCGCAAGGAGAAGGAGGCCAAGTACGGCAAAACCAACCGTGAGCAGGCCGATCTCTTGCTTGATTTCATCTATTGGCTCGGTGAGCGGAACTACACTGCGATTCAGCCCGGGGGGGCAGAGAAGACACAGGAAAAGACACAGGAGGGCGACGTCGAATTCGACTTCGATTCGGAAGGCTCTGAAGGCGAGGAAGAAGAGGCTGTGGAGTTCGATTTTGAGTAGTTGAACTCATCTGCGAGTGCCCGGCTTATGGGGCTATCGGCGGACGCCTGACGGTGTCTAAGTTACATAGAAACGGCTTGCATTTGAGGCCGTGGGTGATACAACTGTTGCGCGTGAGGGCGCGAAAAATAGCGCCCGGGCATTATTAAGGAGTGACCCATGATTGCAAAAAGGTTTTTACTGGGTGTTGTGGCCGCCGGGCTCGTCTTAGCGCTGCTTCCAAGGTCGGCTGCTGCCGACGGGCCGAAGGGAACTGCGGTCATCAAGGGTAAGGTTGTTTTGGAAGGCGATCCCGGAAAGACCGGCGTGATTCCCGTCAACAAGGACCAGTTCTGCCAGAACGCCCATGCGAAGACGAAAAAGAAAGTTCCGGATCAAGGCACGATCATTTACAAAGGCCAGGGCAACGCAGTCCCGTACGCCTTCGTTTATGTCAAGAACATCAAGGACCGGTATGATCCGCCGAAGGACGCGGCCTTGATCGATCAGAAGGGTTGCGTGTACTACCCCCATGTGTTCGGCATGGTGGCGGGTCAGGAGTTGCACATCAAGAGCAGCGACCCGACCGCTCACAACATTCACGCCTTGCCCAAGAAAAACTCCGAGTTCAACATCAGCCAGCCGAAAATGGGAGTCCTGCAAAGAAAAGGAGCCCAGACGTTCACTCGCCCCGAGATGGCGATCAAGATCAAATGCGACGTCCATCCCTGGATGAACGCCTGGTGTCACGTGATGCCCCATCCGTTTTTCGATGTGACGGTTTCGCACGAGTCGGACGGTGGCGACAAGTCCAAGCGCGGCTGCTTCGAGATCAAGGAACTTCCGGCAGGCGAATATGAAATCGTGGCCTGGCACGAGAAGCTCGGCACGGTCAGCCAGAAAGTCAAAGTCGGCGACGGCGAAACTAAAGAGATCGAGGTTAAGATGAGCAAGAAGTCGGCCTCGGCCGCACAGCCTTCTCGAACGATTTTGGCGTCGTCGGTCCAGTCCGGTGATGCATCGTCGGACACCATGGGCGACGAGAAAGCTGCCGTCGCGTCTGAATAAGATATCGAAAGTATCAGGCCGTCCCGATCATGGGACGGCCTTTCAATCTAAGGCGAGTGGGAGTTTCTAACGCATGCTTGCGGAGTCTACCTATGGGGCTTGGTTTCCGCCGATGCTCTCGGAGCATGGCGGCGAAATCGACCATCTGATTTCAGTCGTGCATTGGTTTATGCTCGCGCTCTTTGTCGGGTGGGGCATTTTTTTCGTGTACTGCCTCGTCCGTTTCCGACAACGAGGCGGCCACAAGGCTGTTTACAATCCAGTCAAAGGCAAGATCTCCAAGTATGTTGAGATCGCCGTAGGCGTGTTCGAGGCATTCCTCCTCGTTGGACTCTCGATGCCGGTTTGGGATTGGTACAAGAACGAGCCGCCCGATGCGGGGGCGGATCGGTGTGAGATCCGCGTCGTGGGCGAGCAGTTTCAGTGGAACTTCCATTATCCCGGTCCCGACGGCAAGTTCGGTCGGACAGACGCCGCCCTGATCGACACGGCCACCAATCCTCTGGGCATCGATTGGGAAAACGAGGATGCCAAGGATGACGTTTTTTCTCAGGAGATGCATCTGCCTGTCGGCAAGGACATCTACGTGCGGATCACTTCCAAGGACGTCATTCATTCGTTTGCCATTCCGACGATGCGCGTCAAACAGGATTCGATTCCCGGCATGGAGATTCCGGTCTGGTTCAAGGTCAAGAAGGACGCCACGACCGCCAAGCTCAAGGAATCGATGACGCAGACCTACCCGATCGACAAGATCAAATGGCGTCGCATCCGTCATCATGTGGCGGTGGAGGATTATCAGGACAGGAGCGGTCAGGTGGTCCTGGCCAAGGGGGCTCCGTTGGGCAACAACCTTGAACAAGGTGAAAAGCTCATTAACACGTTGCGAGAGTCGGGGCACACGGAACTCGTCTTGCAGCCGGCGAATCCGCTTGAAGTGATTTGCGCCCAACTGTGCGGGAATAACCACTATACGATGAAGGCCCAGCTCATCACACACGAGCCTGCGGACTTTGATGCCTGGGTTCAGGAAATGATCGAGGATCGTACCGCGGGATCGGAGATGTTCGAAGATTTCTAGGTTTTGGGGTTGGATTGAGTTGCCAGAAGCCGGCGGCGATAGGAAACGAAGGACCAGGGACAGTTTCAATGAGTGCTGAACATCATCACGAGCACGACCTTCCGTTCTGGCGGAAGTATGTTTTTTCCGTTGATCACAAGGTCATCGGTGTCCAGTACACCGTCACCGGATTGTTATTCTTGTTCTTCGGCTTCTGCCTGATGATGATCATGCGCTGGCAGTTGGCCTATCCGCTCGAGGCGATTCCGGTGATCGGGACCTGGCTGAGCCAGTCCATGGTCGATGCCGACGGTGTGTTGATCGGTGACGGCTACAACGCGTTGGGGGCGATGCACGGGACCATCATGGTCTTCCTGGGCGTCGTCCCGCTTGCCGTCGGCGGGTTCGGGAACTTCGTGTTGCCGTTGCAAGTCGGTGCGCCGGACATGGCCTTTCCCAAGTTGAACATGGCCAGCTACTGGGTCTATCTGGTCGGCGGCATTGTGATGCTGATCGGCTTCTTCGTTCCGGGAGGCGCCGCGAACTCGGGTTGGACCTCTTATACGCCGCTGGCCAACATTGCGACGACCGGACAGACCGTCTGGCTCTTCGGCATGGTCCTCCTGATCACCTCGTCCCTGTTGGGCTCCGTGAACTTTATTGTCACGACCGTGCAGCTTCGGGCGAAGGGTTTGTCTTTCTTTCGACTGCCGTTTTTTGTCTGGGCCCAGTTCGTCACCTCGTTCCTCTTGCTGCTCGCGTTCCCGCCTCTGGAGGCGGCCGGCGTCTTGCAGTTGATGGATCGACTCGCAGACACCAGTTTTTTCATGCCGACCGGGCTTGTGGTCAGTGGAGAGTTGCAGGAGAGCATCTATAGCGGCGGCGGCAGCCCCTTGCTTTGGCAGCATCTGTTCTGGTTCCTGGCCCATCCGGAAGTCTACGTTTTAATCTTGCCCGCGATGGGAATCCTCGGAGAGGTGATCGCCTGTAACACACGGAAGCCGCTCTGGGGTTATAAGTCGCTCGTTTATTCGGCGATCTTTCTTGGCTTCATGTCGTTTATCGTTTGGGCCCACCACATGTTCATGACCGGCATGGGCACGACGCTCAGCACCTTTTTCCAGGCGACGACGATGATCATTTCCGTGCCGTCCGTCATTATTTTGACCTGCTTCATCATCAGCCTGTGGAACGCTTCCATTCGATACAACACGCCGATGCTCTTTGCGTTGGCATTCCTTCCGATGTTTGCCATCGGCGGGCTCACCGGCTTGCCTCTTGGTTTGACGGCCTCCGACATTCACCTTCACGACACTTATTATGTGATCGGGCATTTCCATTACGTGGTCGCTCCCGGAACGATCTTTGCGTTGTTCGCCGGCGTCTATCATTGGTTCCCCAAAGTGACCGGTCGGAAGATGAGCGAATTCATGGGCAAGCTTCATTTTTGGCCCTCATTTGTATTCATCAATGCCGTCTTCATGCCCATGTTTTTCGTCGGCATGGCCGGTGTGTTGCGGCGCCAGTTCGATCAGACGGAACAATTGCAGGGGGCGGTGGTCCACGGTCTGACGATTATGAGTTCCTGGGGCGCCTGGGGCCTGGGCCTGGCCCAGATTCCGTTCATCATCAATTTCTTCTGGAGCATTCGGAAGGGCGAGAAGGTCGGCGACAATCCATGGGAGGCCACCACGCTGGAGTGGGCCGCTCCGTCGCCGCCGCCGCATGGAAACTTTGAAACCGTTCCCGTCGTTCACTGCGGACCGTACGAGTACAGCGTACCGGAGAAAAAGACGGACTATTGTCCGCAGAACGTCGTCATGGAGGCCTAGTCATTGTCTGACGTCGCGATTCCCCACGATATGGAGCCGCATCCCCTGACCGGGATGTACAACGGCAAGTTTGGCATCTGGCTGTTTCTGGCCTCGGAGGTCATGCTCTTCGGCGCGCTCTTCTCGACCTATGTCTTGCTTAGAGTCGGAGCGCCGGAGGGGACGTGGCCCATGTACGGGCAGGAAATCACCACCGGCAATCAGATTCTGAATGTCAGCCTTGCCTTTGTGAACACGCTCGTGCTGATCACGTCGAGTGTCACCATGGTGTTGTCCTGGGCGGCTCTTAAAATGAACAACTTCGCCAAAGGGCGCATGTTCTTGTTCATTACGTTTGCCCTGGCCGGTGTGTTCCTCGTCATCAAGTTCTTTGAGTACAAAGGCAAGTTCACCCATCATCAGGTCGTCTTGAAGGAGCCGTTGGGAGTCGACGGCGAAAAAGTCATCACCAGCAAAACCGACAAGGGTGAACGAAAAATCGCCGTCGTGAACGGCCACGCCGAGAACTTCGGCACGTGGGAGGAAGACGGCTATCTTCTGATTCATTCCGACCCGACCGAATCGCACGATCATTCTCATGAGCTGAAGATCGAAGCCGACAAGATCAAACGCGCCACCCGTTGGGGGCCGAATGCCAGCACGTTTTTGGCCACCTACTTCACGCTGACCGGCCTTCACGGAATTCACGTGATCGGCGGCATGGTCGTGATCCTCTACTTCGTACTGACTGGAGCGTCGGACTGGAAGAAGAGGCCCGAGAAGTACATTAATCGAATCGAGTGCACCGGCCTTTACTGGCACTTTGTCGATCTTGTTTGGATCTTTCTGTTTCCCGTGCTCTATTTGTTGTAGGAGCTTTTGCCGATGGCATCGTCCGCCGAAGAGATCAAAGCCCATTTGAAAATCTATTACATGGTGTTTGGCGCGCTGGCCGTGCTGACGGTCGTCACCGTCGCCGTTGCGCGCCTGGAGGTCAGCATCGGCATGGCCGTCGCGATCGCGATGTTCATCGCCTGCATCAAGGGCTCACTGGTGGCCTGTTACTTCATGCACCTGATCTCTGAACGGGGCATGATCTTCTGGATACTGATTATCTGTGTGCTTTTCTTTTTCGTCTTGCTGCTGCTGCCGGTCATCACACAGTTCGAGCCCGCGCACAGCGGTTTGGTCGAGGCTGTATAGCAGGGGGGGCAGATGTCACTCAAGGCGTTTCATGTCTTTTTCCTGGCGGTGTCCTTGCTCATGACACTGGGTTTCGGCGTGTGGGCGATTCGCGATTACCTCGACGCCGGAAAGCAAAGCTCGCTCTACCTCGGCACGGGCTCGTTTGTCGTGGCGGCCCTACTGGCGGTTTACGGCGTTTGGTTCCTCAAGAAACTTAGAAACGTCAGCTATGTCTAGGATACCGATGATCATGCGGGTGATACTGGTTGTACTCATTTTCGCTTTCCTCTTCGCCGCCTCAGACGTGTGGGCGTGCTCCGTCTGTCAGGGCGACCCGGACTCCGAGTTGACCAAGGGTGCGGAGGCCGGCGTGCTCCTGATGGTCATCGTGACGTATACCGTCGTTCTCGGCTTTGCGGGCACGGCCGTCTTCTGGTTTGTTCGATCTCGCAAGATGGGGCGGATTTGACGAAGTTGGACGCCAATGACTGTACAGCATTGCGACATTGAAAAAACCAGGAACAAACCGGGCGAAAACATCTGGCTACATCGTTACGCCGTTTTCCTGGCCATGGCGACGCTGTTTCTCATTGTGGCAGGGGGCATGGTGACCAGCACAGGCAGCGGCCTGGCAGTGCCCGATTGGCCGACGACCTTCGGCGAGAACATGTTCACCTTTGCCCCCAGCAAATGGGTCGGAGGCATCTTCTACGAGCACGGCCACCGTCTCATCGCCGCCACCGTTGGCTTCTTAACGATCGGTCTCGCCCTTTGGCTTTGGCTGTGCGAGTCGCGTTCATGGCTGAGAGGATTGGGCGGCATCGCCTTGCTGGCCGTAATTTTCCAAGGAATTCTTGGCGGAATGACGGTTCGCTTTCAGCTTCCAACCGAAATCTCCGTTTTCCACGCCTGTTTGGCCCAGACGTTTTTTTGCATCGTCGTGTCCATTGCCGTGTTCACGAGTCCCGGTTGGAAACGACGGCCCGAGGCCATCAAAATCAGCCGTGGGTTCGTTCACAAGATGTGCGTCTTGATGATGCTCGTCGTATTCATCCAGCTACTGCTCGGGGCGCTCATGCGCCACACCGAGTCGGGGCTGGCCGTGCCGGATTTTCCACTTGCCTATGGAAAGGTCCTGCCCGATCTTAGCCCGATTGCCGTCGAGGGCTATAACCAGGAGCGAGCGTTCGCTTATTTCCTGCCGCCGGTGACGGTCCGTCAGATTGTTTTTCATCTGCTTCATCGTCTTGGCGCGGTGCTTGTGACTCTGACATTGCTGATCACGACCATCGCGATTTTTCGAAAACACGGCAAAATGCAGCCGCTTCGTCGTCCCGCAATACTGGCGTTGATTTTTCTTTTCTTGCAAATAGGGTTGGGAGCCTGGACCGTTTGGTCCGGCAGGACTCCCTGGATTGCGACGGTTCACGTCGCCGTTGGAGCGGCCACGCTGGCGACGTGTTGGGTCTTGACGCTTCGGGTTTATGGGTACCTCCAAGTGGTCAAGCGAGAATCCGTGACAACCTCGATGGCGATTGCCGGGGCAACCGCATGAAGCAACCGTTTGAAAAGAGTGATGGAAGCTTGTCATCAGGGGCCGTCGCGCCCGAAGTCCTGGTTTCTTCAGGAATGGCGATCGAGTTGGGCGACAAGCGCCGTCTCGCAGATTATGTCGAACTGGCCAAGTTCCGGTTGAGTCTGCTGGTCCTGGTCGTGACGGCTGTTGGCTACTGTCTCGGCGCAGAGTCCGCGATCCAGGTCATGGGACTTTTCCACGTCGTGCTCGGCACGGCTTTGGTCGCGTTTGCCGCGAATGCTCTGAATCAGTACCTCGAGCGCGACTTGGATCGCCTTATGCGGCGCACGGCTGACCGGCCCATCCCTTCAGGAAGAATGCAGCCCGTCGAGGCCCTTGCCTTCGGCATCGTGTCCGCGGCCGCTGGTTTCGTGTACCTCACGATTCTGGTGAATTTCCTGGCCGGCATTCTGGCGGTCGTGACGCTCTTGCTTTACATCGTGGTTTATACGCCTCTGAAACGTCGCACTTCGTTAAATACGCTTGCAGGAGCCGTTCCCGGCGCGATTCCTCCCATGATCGGTTGGGTCGCGGCACGCGGTCGGTTGGATACCACGGCTTGGATCTTGTTTGCGATTCTGTTCGTCTGGCAGCTGCCCCATTTCTTCGCCATCGCGTGGATGTACCGCGAAGACTACGCCCGAGCCGGCTATCGCATGATTTCTCTTGTGGATTCCAACGGCGCGGCCATCGCCAGGCAGACGGTTTTTTTCACCGTAGTCTTGCTCGGCGTCTCCCTCACTCCGTTGGTCATCGGAATTGCAGGCGTCGCGTATCTCGTTGGTGCCGTCTTCCTGGGGATGCTTCTCTTGGCGGTTGCAGTTCGTTTCGCGGCTGACCGGACTCTGGTGAGCGCGCGTTCACTGTTGGTTGCCTCAATCATGTATCTGCCGCTCCTGATGTTTCTCCTGCTGGTCGCTCGGCTTGCTTAGAGCGTTTCTGTCTTGAGAGAAATCGAGCCCGACGATCAGGGGTGCGTCCCTCGTAAACCGAGTAAACCGAATTGCCATGCATGACATCGTCTCGGTCATCGACCTCCGTCATCAATATGGTGAGTTTGTTGCATTGGATGGCGTCAGCTTCGAGGTGTTGTCGGGCGATTGCTTCGGGCTGTTGGGTCCGAACGGCAGCGGAAAAACCACGTTGTTCAGAATCCTCACGACGCTGCTGACGCCTTCCGGCGGACGTGCCCGAATCTGCGGCCATGACATTGTCACGGAGCGTTCTGAAGCCCGTCGGCAGATCGGTGTCGTCTTCCAGGCGCCGAGCCTCGACATTCAACTCACGTCTCGTGAAAACCTTCGTCATCATGGACACCTGTATGGCATGGCCGGTGACGAACTCAATGGTCGGATTGACGAGGCGCTGCAAGCCTTGAACGTCGCCGATCGTGCGGAGCAACTTGTCAAGACGCTTTCCGGCGGACTTCGGCGGCGCGTCGAGTTGGCCAAATGTCTCTTGCACGATCCGGCCTTGCTGATTCTGGATGAGCCGAGCACGGGTCTGGACCCGAGAGCCAGAATGGAGTTGTGGCGCCACCTAAGCCGTGTACAAGCGGAAAAGAACATGACCATTCTGTTGACCACCCATTTTATGGATGAAGCCGAGCGGTGCAGCCGGTTAGCGATTCTGGATCGAGGCCGACTCGTGGTTTGCGGCACACCGAGCGAACTCAAGCAGCGCATCGGCGGCGACTGCATTACGATCGAGTGCGATGAACCGGCCGATCTTAGCCGCCGAATCAACAGTCAGATTAGCGTAGAGCCGTCCGTCGTAAATGGAGCCGTGAGAATCGAGACGGAACGCGGCACGGCCTTGGCGACCGAAGTCATGAATCGATTCGGTGACGAACTCAAGGCCGTGACCATCGGAAAGCCGACGCTCGAAGACGTGTTTGTGCACGAAACGGGTCACTCGTTTGACACCGATGCTCCGGATGAGGTTCCTGAAAGATGAAGCCGAACACAGAAACGGCGTCCGCACCGACGATCGGGCTTTTCTGGCCATCCTGGACGCTTTGGCGGCGCGAAATCGTTCGATTTCTGCGACAGCGCAGCCGAGTGATTGGCGCATTGGGGACCCCTTTGGTGTTCTGGCTGCTCATCGGCGGTGGGTTGGGGCGCTCGTTCAAGTTGCCTGGTGTTGACGCTTCGATGTCCTACCTCGAATACACCTACCCGGGTGCCATCGGCGCCATACTGCTGTTCACATCCATCTTCTCGATGATCTCCATTATCGACGATCGCCGCGAAGGCTTTATGCAAGGGGTTCTGGTGGCGCCGGTTTCCCGTTTAGCGATTGTGCTCGGCAAAGTATCGGGTGCAACCACGCTTGCGGTCGCACAGGCGGTTCTCTTCCTTGCACTCGCGCCGGTCGCCGAGATTTCTCTTTCGATGATCTCGGTGATTGCGACCGTCGGTGCAATGGTCCTGGTCGCCCTGGCCGTCACCAGTCTCGGCTTTTGGATGGCATGGCGCATGGAATCCGTGCAGGGCTTTCATGCGGTCATGAACCTCGTCCTCATGCCGATGCTCGTGCTCTCGGGGGCCTTTTTTCCACCCGAGGGTTCTGCAACGCTCATACGCTGGGTCGTCAACCTCAATCCCATGACTTACGCCATCGCGCTGATTCGCCAGGCGATGTATTTCGGCTCGGGCCCCGGCCATTTGTCAGGTCAGGTGGGGCTGCCGGTCGCTTTCGGAGTTTCGGTTCTTTTTGCGGCGGTCATGTTGGGGCTGTCCGTCAAGGTGGCGACAAACAAGACATCAAACGTATCGCAATAGATTTGTTAAGTTTGAATCGCGGTGGCAACGATTCTAGAATCGTTGCGGGAATAGTGGAGATCCCCATGACCGGACAAGATCAGCACAACGGGACCAACCCATCTTCGACATCTGAGTTGCAGCCAAGCCGGGGTTTTTGGGTGCTGACGGCCGTGACGGTACTCGCCGTCTCCGGACTCGCCTATTTGCAATATGCCCGGGCGGATCGTAGCGGAAAAGGAAGATCGGTCTCAACGTCGCATACATCGCTGCCGGTCCTCGGGCAACTGCCGGATTTCACGCTGACTGAGCGCAGCGGAAAAAAAGTGTCATTGGGGGATCTCAAGGGCGAGGTATGGGTTGCAGACTTTATCTTCACCCATTGCGGCGGTCCTTGCCCGATCATGACCCGGCGGATGCGAGAACTAAACGAAGCCTTGAAAGCACAAAAGCTCGACCAGGTCCGAACGGTTTCGATCAGTGTCGATCCGGAGACGGATACTCCGAAGGTCCTGAGAGAATATGCCACGATGTTCAAGGCGGACGGTTATCCGTGGTTTTTCCTGACCGGCGATCAGGATGAGATTTTCGACCTTTCCCAGCGGGGATTTATGCTCACGGCGCAAAATGTGGAGGACTCCGATCAGGTCGACCATTCTCCCCGATTCGTTCTCGTCGACAAGAAAGGGCAGATTCGTGGCTACTATGAGATCGTCACCGACGCTGAAATGGAGCAGCCGCGTGCAGAGGTCATTGACAAGCCCATGTCGGGCGAGACTCGACAAAAACTCCTGAACGATATTCGCAGCCTCTTGAGAGAGAGTGCATAGTGACGCTACTCGATCTCTCTCACGTCAACGCGTCGCTGAACGCACTGTCGACCGTTCTGCTCATCACCGGCTTCGCGCTGATTCGCAAGCGGCACGTCTCGGGACACAAGGCTTGTATGCTTGCAGCATTTACCGTGTCCGTTTTGTTCCTGATCAGTTATCTCACGTATCACACGGCACGGCAGATGCGCGAAGGCGTCGGGCATACTGAATTTGCCGGGACAGGTTGGGTGGCCTACCTGTATTACGCTTTGTTGATCTCTCACATCATTCTTGCGGCGACGGTTCCGGTGCTGGCGATCATCACGTTGCGTCGCGCCTTTCGCGGGGACTTTGCGAGTCATCGCAGGATTGCCCGATGGACCTTTCCCATATGGCTCTACGTTTCCGTGACCGGTGTGATCGTCTATTTCATGCTGTATCATTTGGATGCCTGAGTAGATGTGACCGGTTGTGAAACATCAGCCTATGCGTTTTCAGCATACGCCTTTTCAGGTTCTCGAAGGATTATCGGGGCTTTAAGGCACGCCCCTCAGCATGTGATTTTCGTAGCGACTGTACGGGTTTCGATCGATTTTTTATGCAGCTTTCATGCTAATTCCAATATCTGCATAAGCTTATAATGGACCCGTTCGATTTCGCCGACCATAATTCTAGTGGATCAAACCATGAATCGACGTTCTGTTAAGCCATGAAGGGTGTCGAGCGCCAATGAAGGTCGCGGATTCAGGCATAACCGCTTATACTCGACGAGTTGCCTTCATGAGTTTAAGGAAGTGATCCTAGACGCGGCGCTTTTAGCACATCGCTGCGTGGGTTCGAGTCCAGGCACATAACAAGCCTCGTCATCCCCCATCGTCCGCATAGATTCGCGAGACCGAAATCGAGGCGATTTGCAAAGGAGGTCCCTAATGATCAGAGCCCACATCGGTCATGGTGTCAATCGAGAGCGTTTTCGAGCAGTCACGACAGCGAACGTCGCTCGGACACCAGAGTGGGCGCTACTCTCTCCCGAGTTGCGGGAAGCGGTGAACGTCGTCTCGACGGTTCTGCCGTTTCGAAGCAATGCATACGTGATGCGAGAGTTGATCAATTGGGACAAAGTGCCGGACGATCCGATGTACCAACTCACCTTTCCCCAAAAGGGAATGCTCGAGAAGGAACATTACGAGACGATGTGGTCGCTGCTGCAGGCCGATGCTTCCAGAGAGCTCATTGAGAAAGAAGCGAATCGCATTCGGCTGGAACTGAATCCCCATCCGGCCGGACAAATGACGCATAACGTTCCAACATACAACGATGGACCGATCCCCGGCGTCCAACACAAGTATCGCGAAACGGTCTTGTTCTTCCCAAGCCATGGCCAGACGTGTCATGCCTATTGCACGTTCTGTTTTCGTTGGGCCCAGTTTGTCGGTGTCGAGGGGCTGAAGTTCGCGAACAATGACATTGAATTGCTCGTGGCCTATCTCAAGGATCACCCCGGAGTCACGGACGTGCTGTTGACCGGTGGCGATCCGATGATCATGAGCACCAAGGTCTTGCGGCGTTACCTGGAAGCCTTGATGGACCCGGAATTGGCACACGTCCAGACGATCAGGATTGGAACCAAAGCTGTTGCATACTGGCCGCAACGCTTCGTCACCGATCCCGATGCGGACGACCTCATGCGGCTTTTTGAGCAGGTCGTCGATAACAGCAAGCACCTGGCTTTGATGGGACACTATTCGCATCCCGTCGAATTATCGACGGACATCGCTCAAAAGGCGCTTCTTCGCATTCGAGCAACGGGAGCGAACATTCGAATGCAGTCCCCGCTCATCCGCTATGTGAACGACGATCCGAATACCTGGGCGGACATGTGGCGTACCGGTGTGCGATTGGGTGCGATACCCTATTACATGTTCGTGGAGCGGGACACGGGAGCCCGACATTACTTCGAGGTGCCGCTTGTTCGTGCCTGGGAGGTCTTCCAGGGGGCCTATCAGCGTGTCTCCGGCTTGGCGAGAAGCGTTCGAGGGCCGTCGATGTCGACGTTCCCGGGCAAAGTCCACGTTTTGGGCGTGTCCGAGATCGACGACGAACCGGTGTTCGTGCTGGAGTACCTACAGGCGCGCAATCCCCGCTTGGTTCGACAACCGTTCTTTGCCCGTTTCGATCCGAAAGCGGTCTGGTTCGATGAACTTGTTCCCGCCACCGAGCGCGACCGTGCATTTTTCCTCAAGCCGAAGCCATCTCTGAATTCGATCCCGTTGACAATAGAAAGTAACTTGATTGTCTAGAGTCTTCGGCGGTCGGACAATTCATCCTACGTCTACCATAGGCTGCGCAAGACTGCGGCCATGATGACGTTCGTTGACATTAGAAAGAGCAGGGCAATGATCGACGTCACAACGGCGACGAAGTAGGCCCTGGGCAATTGAAGGTACCGTTTCAGTCCGGTGCCCACATAGAAGGCAGGGATTAATGTCACGGCGAAGATGAACGAGAAGGCGAAAACGAAATCGTGCATTGGATTGTCGAAGCGAACAAGGCCCATCAGGATGATGAAGCACAAGATCACCCATGAGCAAAGAACAAATGCCGGAGGGAGCATGTACGCCACGGTTCGTAAAATCTGAACCGTGCGCACGCGGCATTTTCCCAGAGTTTGCCAGAGCGAACATGGTACGGCCAACATGGCCAGTAGAAACGACATGATGGACGTCAGTGCTAATAGATACTTGCTTCCAAGTAAGACGGGAGCTTGCGCGATGTCTTCAAGTTCCGCGATAACTAGTTCGAGCGTGGGAGGCGGACCGGGCCCGAAGCGCCACGGCACGGGATAAAGATTGTCGTAGATATGATCGAGAATGATCCAGCTACACAGAGCCGTGCCGTGAAGAACGACGAAGAAAAGCACAATGGATACGCCAAGCATGAACCACAGCGGTCCTGGACATACGCGATCATGGATGGAAACATTGTTCCAGAATCGAATCGGACGGAACGATCGCCGGAATGTGGTCCACCAGGAGAGAATCGGTCTGGTCTCCCAGTTATGCTCAAAAAGAAAATCACTGTGCCGCGCGGCCTCGTCGAGAACGACGTGCCAGTCGAACTGGAGGCCGCACTCGGGGCAACGCGGCTTGCTCAGTGCGCGGAGGTTGTACGCACAGCGTGAACAAAAGACGTCGAATTCGACGATATCCCAGTCTGGTTGACCTTCTCGCCCTAATGATGCGAAGTTTGCTTGTGCGGACGCGTCAGTGCACGTCTTGGGCGGATCGAATTTTTTCGTATTCATCCCGGCTTCTATGGATCAGTGGAACTGGGCTCATACGTGTATACGTCAAATCGTTCCAATCACGGATCGCGACTGGATGAATGCATGTTGTTTTGGCATTTGGCCGCACTGCGATGGTCGTTTCTGAGGTCCAGTCACAGTCTGATCGTGCCACTGATTTTGCACTTCGGTTTTGAAGCCTCCCGTTTTTGGCAGCGCCAGTCGGGGGAATTTCGCAGTCTGGACTTGCAAGTTATCACCAGACTCATTACTCTTTTTATGCCTATTTTTATGGGCAGGGGTACGTCAAGGAACATTGCGTAATTGAAGGAGATTCTGATGGCAAAAGGCTCATTTAAATGCCCGAAGTGCACTCGAACGTTCGGCATGGCCGCCCACTTGGCGCGACATGAAAATGCGGTTCATGGAAGGAAACGGAAAAAGACAAACAAGAAGTCAAATCGAGCGCGCCGGGGCGTTCGTCGATTAGGCCGGCCAAGGAAAGTTGGGGGACGAAAAGTCGCAAGTGCCGCACGGATGGGTTTGAGCAACATGAGTTTGGAACAGTTAAGTCAGCTCATTCTCGCGGCTCGATCTGAGGCTCAAAGACGGATTTCCGAGCTTGAAAGCGCCATCGCGTGAAGGCTCCGGAGTGGTGTCAGTAAGTGCTTGAATAACAACATATTACGGTGGCGCTATTGCGAGCCGGCTCGTTTCCGTGTATTGTACTCCGTTTTTGAACGTGTGGGCTCGATTTTCGTCGGCCATGCTACGATTTAGGAGACAGACGCGACATGGGTAATTACTCGGGACCGAAGGTGAGGCTCACTCGGAGTTTGGGCGTGCCGATTGCGGAAACGCCAAAACACATGCGATTGCGCCGTGAGAATCCCCCGGGCATGCATCCGGTGCGCCGAGGTCGGCGGAGCCTCTACGGTCGTCAACTTTGTGAGAAGCAGAAGCTGGCCTGTTACTACAACGTCCGCGATGGCCAGCTTCGGCGTTACATGAAAGAGGCGGCCAGTTCGAGACGCACGACCCCGGTTGTTTTGCATGAGATTCTTGAGACAAGGCTCGACAATGTTGTTCGTCGCCTGGGTTGGGCTCGGACGATCTGGCAGGCCCGACAGATGGTCTCGCATGGCCACTTCCTCGTGAACGGCCACAAGGTGAACAAGCCGTCTTATCATCTCTCGGCAGGGGACAAAGTCACTGTCAAGGAGAAGAGCGCGAAGTTTGTGCGCGAAATGAGTGAGACGGCTGAGTTTCATCTCAACTTGGATTGGCTTCAAAGCGCTGAGAATAAGTTCGAGGCGACCATCACGCGCATGCCGGGACTCGAAGACAGTCGCATCCCCTTCGAGATCGACTACAACCTGGTTGTTGAGTACTACAGTCGCTGAAAACGTTTCCCATTGAGCCAGACCGTCTCTGTCGATGGCTCCACGCGATGGAGGGGGAATCTATTCGCATGGACCGTCCGCTGCGACGCTGACTCCCGCCGTCCAGGCTTCACATTCATTGCTATACGTTTGTCCGTCGCAACCACAGACAGGCGCGAAGATTTCAACGCATGCATCGGGGCGTGGCGTGCAGGTCCCGGCATCGCTGTTCCCGCAATCTCCTTCTTCAAATAGGCAGAACTCGCCGATCCGGCAGAACTCCGCGTCGTCTCCACAGGGGATTGGCCAGAACTCGCAACCCGATATCATCAGGAGAGTCAATGCCAGGCCATAAAGCAAGGATGGGGGTTTCACGTGGCAAAATCCACGTGCACTCGATGATGAAGTCATGATTTGTTGTTTTTCGCTTTCGTATTCTGGCGTGCGAGCAACCGTTATTGCCGTTCGTTGAGGATACAATCAGTGTGCCAATCGCAAAAGACGCGATTTCGATTCACAGAACAGCTTGTCCTTTTTGGGGTGGGTGAATTTCACCGAAAGCTTTTCTTCGCGATTGGGGATGATCACCCAGTTCTAGGGCGTGAATAAATCACTACAGGGCGCAATGCCACAGATGATCCCTTCCCCAAAAAAGATGCCGGAATAAGCATTGCATTCTGACGCGGGCACCGTCAGACAGGCCCCCGAGGGCAAACAGCAGGCACCGATCGGTTCATTGAACTGGCCGCCGCTGTTGGTTGGCAGCGTGCTGCTCAATAGAAAACGGCCGGACGTACTGCAACCCGTCAGCACCAGGCAACATAACGTTAGGAACACCACCGATGCATCGCAACGCGGCATGACCGGCTCCCTCCAGAGCCGTGGGCGGTCCGGTCCTGGAATCGCCCACGTCGCAGCTCAAAGCCGTTTGGAAAGTTTCCGGAACGGCTGCTTCTCTACTTAATCATACGATATGACCGCGTGTCGCGCGGATGAGATGGCGCGAGTTATCGGACAGCCTGATCAGGCTTTCTTCGCGAGCCGCAGGGCCGGATTTCCAAGTTGACCGCAAGCCCCCATCGCGTTACGTCCCTTGGTATGACGTTGAAACGCGAGCTGGCCCGCCTCCATCAGGATCTGCTGGAACCGATCGATGGTCTCTTCGTCAGGAGTCTCGAACGCCATTCCTTCACACGGGTTCCATGGAATCAGGTTGACGCATGTGCGCAAGCCTTTGAGATACTCGGCCAGTTCTCGTGCATGGTCCGGTTGGTCGTTGAGCTCTTTCAGCAGAACGTATTCGATCAACACATGCCCGCCTCCGCGAATCGGGTAGGACCGAATGGCTTCATGGAGTTGGTCCATGGGGTCCGTTTGATTGATGGGCATGATTTGCGATCGGATTTCGTCATTGGGCGCGTTCAATGACACGGCCAGGCCCAGCCGTTTCCAACCAAGGCGGCTGAGCCTGCGTATGCCGGCACATTTCCCGACGGTCGAGATCGTAATGCGACGACGGGCCACAGGATGTTTGCGATCTTCATGAAACAGCCGGACCGCGGCGACGACGTGGTCCAGGTTGTCCAACGGCTCTCCCATGCCCATAAAGACGACGTTACGGATCTGGGCTCCGAACCGGACACGCGCTGCATGGGCCTGGCCTACGATTTCGTTTGCAGTCAGGTTCCGAATAAACCCCATCCTGCCCGTTTGGCAGAAGGTGCATCCTCGCGCACAGCCGATTTGTGAGCTTACGCAGAGGGTTTTCCAAGCATGATCTTCAGCACCCATGGGAATGATGACCGATTCGATTTCGAAACCATCCTTCGTTGCCTGGCAGAACTTAATCGTGCCCTGGTCAACTTGGCTGCGGGAAACCGGCAGGAATGCCTCGGGACAGGATGAAGAAATGGAATATTGCGGCAATGAAGTCATCAAATTCGCCGTTTGGAAATTGACATGGGTTTTATTATCGGTAGGATAACGCCACCTGTCGCGTTCAGCGAGCCTCATTCGCGACGGGCGCTATGGAGTGGACCTCGGACGCATTTTCCCCATTAATCAAGGAGATCGCTAGGTTGGGCGCGTGCAAAGCGTTAGGCTTACTTGACGCGCAAACAGCGAGACGATAAAAAGAGAAACGTAATACGCGGGTTCTGTCCCGTAAGGTCGGCCGCGTACCCAAGTGGTTTAAGGGGACGGATTGCAAATCCGTTATTTCGCCGGTTCGAATCCGGCCGCGGCCTGTTACTCCTCGCCGTTACACGGGTCTTCTGATGAGTAGTTTTACGCGGTTGTTTATGGGCTGCTTGACATCATCGCGCCATGGTGTCAGAATAATCTATACTCCCGTAACAATTACTCTAATTCGTCCAATTTTCGTATCTTGTCTAGATTTTCATAGGGAGTAAAAGGAATAGGCTATGGCCAAAAAAACTCGAAGAAAGAAAACAAAAAGGAGAGCCTCCGAAAAATCCCCGGATTATATTCCGAATGCCGAATTGGATGTCCTCGCCTGTGTTTGGCAAGAGGGGCCGGTCACCGCACGGCGAATACGTGAGAAAATGCTCAAGTATCGTCCCATGGCTCATGGTTCCGTGGTGACGCTCCTGACACGTCTCGAAAACAAAGGGATGGTGACCAAGGAGAAAGGACCCGTCGGAAAGGCATTCCTTTTTCGCACAACGCGCAAGCCTGATTCCATTCACAAAAAACTTGTCAAGGACATGGTGACTCGAGTTTTTGCAGGGGACACCGGGGGCATGGTGACCGCGCTGCTTGACGCACACCAGCCCACGAAGGATGAACTTGCCGAGATCCAAAGTGCGGTGAACCGGGCCAAGAAAAAGGCAAAGAAAACCAGACGTTGATTTCGGTGAACAAATGCTGATTCGGATCAGGGTTGCCAGTCAAAGGGTGACCCTTTTTTATGATGTCGGAAAGAAGCTCGAACAAAGGAAGACCGAGTCCGACCGTGGATTTACGAAGTCCGGTCGATCCTCAGAATGCTGACATTCTCCCAACGCGGCAAGGGTATGACCGGTGGTCCACGATCTACGATGGTGAAGACAATCCGCTGATTCGGCTTGAGGCCCCGGTCGTCGAGGGACTGCTCGGAGACACCAATGGAATGCAAGTCCTCGATGTGGGGTGTGGAACGGGCCGATGGTCTCTTCGACTCGCCTCGGTTGGCGCCCGAGTGACAGCCATCGATTTTTCCGAAGGCATGCTTCAGAAGGCACGGGCCAAAACCGGCGCGGGAAGGGTTCGCTTCATTCGACATGACCTGTCTCGCCCTCTGCCTTTTCCTGACAACGCATTTGATCGACTCACATGTTGTCTCGTTCTTGAGCACGTGACCGATCTGGAACCCTTGTATCGTGAGTTCAGGAGAGTCTGTCGTCCCGACGGTCATATGGTTATTTCCAACATGCATCCGGCGATGACGCTGCTGGGCATCCAGGCACGCTTCACGGATCCGGAGACCGGTCGTGACACGCGCCCCGAGAGCGCCGGTCATCAAATCTCGGATTACGTCATCGCCGCGACACGAGCCGGCTTGCGCGCGGATCACCTCGGCGAGCACCTCGTGGATGAGTCGCTTGCGACCCAATCCCCGCGAGCCAGAAAATACCTCGGCTGGCCCATGTTGTTCGTCATGCGGTTGAAGCTCAGCGACTGAGTCCGGGATTCTTTTCTAGATTTTGCGAGGCGGTTTGTTAGAATCCGCAACTGATTTGCATTGAGGCTCGTCCTCCGGCGGGCCGGATGAAGATGGGAGGGCGTCGCCCTATGATTGACCCAAACAATGTCTTGATTCGCTGTCCCAACGGGCATGAACTCCAGGCGCTCAAGACCGATCTCGACAAACCCCTCGCTTGCCCTGTTTGCAACGTCACTTTTACGCCCGGCAGAAGTCCCCCGACTCCGCCACTGGGACCCGGTGTCGGTGGGCCGCCCACGGAGGCGATGACCTACGCGTCTTCGACACTCACCGAACCCGTTGCATACCCAGCCTACACGAGCTGGATGTTGGGCGCCTGGGTCCTCTATACGGTTATCGCCGCGTTGACGGCGATTTACACTGCACTGACCCAACCCGCCACGGGCGCGAGTTCGGCCGCTGCGGCCGGAACCATGTTGGTCGGTTGTGTAACGGCCATGGTTGGTCTGGCCGCAATTGTCATGCATCTCATGTGGATTCATCGTATTCATAAAGATGCAAAAGAGGGTGGTTACCAGGGTGTGTCTCCGGGGCTTGCGTTGGGGCTCTCCTTTCTGCCGGTCTTCAATTACGCATGGGCCGGATGGACGATGAAAAAACTGGCCGGTTTCATTGCAAGCGGTGAGCGAGAGAGTGATCCCGACGCGAGAAAGGCCGTGGATGCCACGACGCTATGTTTCGTCATGGGAACCCTCATGGCCTTGTCCGTGTGTGTCGTTTTTGGAATGGTCGGCACGACGGTGATTCAGCTCGTGATGGAAATGACTTCAAGTGGTGTTGAGCCGGGCAGCCCCGAGTGGCAGCAAAAACTTCAAGGCGCCGGGCAGCAGCCGGCCTGGTTAACAATTATCTACCATGTTATTCAAGTCGCGGCCGTGTTCATCTACTTCTCAGCCGTTCGCAAGCTGGAGGCCTCGCTCTATCCATTCCTGGGTGCTCCGCCGCGTTAGCCTGCTCTTGGTCGAACGCCGCGATACAATAGAGTCATGGACAGACTCTCCGAAGAAGCCAAACGCCTGAACGGCATTCGCGAACGGATTGCCCAGTTCCCAAAAACGCCGGGTGTTTATCTGATGAAAGACATCAGGGGGCGCGTCTTGTACGTCGGCAAGGCGAAGGACTTGCGTGCACGGGTCTCCTCTTACTTTCAGGAATCGGCCGACCTGCTCAACACGCGCGGGCCGGAGATTGCACGTATGGCGGCGAAGGTCGTTGAGGTCGATTTCCTCGAATGCGATACGGAGGTGGACGCGCTGCTTCAGGAAAATCGGTTGATCAAGGATATCCAGCCGCAGTATAACGAACGGCTCAAGGACGACAAATCTTTTCCTTATCTTGAGATTACAACCAGCGACGATTTTCCCGGCGTCTTCGTGACGAGACAGCCCAGGCTCAAGGGCAGCAAGCTCTACGGCCCGTTTACCTCCGCGGGGGGGGTGCGCGACGCGGTCAACGCGCTGCAAAAGGTCTTTAAGTTTCGCACCTGCGAACTGGACATTCTGGAAACCGACGACAAGCGTAAGTATTTTCGACCGTGTTTGCTTTACGCCATCAATCAGTGCACGGCCCCGTGCGCCGACCGAATCAGCAGGGACGACTATCGGCGGGACATCGACAGGCTCAAGCGGTTTATGAACTCCAAGCGAAGCGTTGTGCTTCGAGAGATGGAGAAGGAAATGAAGGCGGCCGCCGACGCCCTGAACTTTGAAGAAGCAGGCCGGATTCGGGACCGCATCAAGGCCATCCAGAACCTCAGGCTGTCCGGCGACGTAGGCGAGGACGTTCAACCTGAAGTGTTCTACGTTGATCCCGCCAAGGGGTTGGAACGGCTGGCCAAGATTCTTGATTTGGAACAAGTCCCCCGCATCATCGAAGGCATCGATATCGCCAACCTGCAGGGTGAAGAATCTGTCGGGTCTCTTGTCTGTTTCATCGACGGCAAACCCTTTAAGGGCGGATATAAGCGTTTTCGCATCAGGACGGTTGAAGGCCAGGACGACTACGCCATGATCCGAGAGGTCGTACAGCGCCGCTACCGCCGCGCCGGCGATGCCGAGGAGCTATACCCGGATTTGATTCTGATCGACGGTGGCCTCGGTCAATTGCACGCGGCTCTCGAGGCGTGCGGCGACATGTTCGTCAAGCCTCCGATGGTCGTTTCCCTTGCCAAGCGCGAGGAGGAGATCTACAGCCAGGCCCGTCAAAGACCGATCAAGCTCGCCCGTAACGACTCGGCTTTGAGGATGCTTCAGCAGGTTCGAGACGAAGCCCACCGTTTTGCTCAGCATTATCATCATATCCTGCGCAGCAAGCGGCAATTCGACGAGGATATCAAGGCCGGGCGGCGGCCTCCGCGACGAAAACGACGAACGGCGCGTGATCGTGGAAAGCGTTCAAGCTCTGCTTCCGAGGGGACTTTTCCAGCGGATCCGTATTCCCCTGACGATCCCTGATCCGGCTGAATGCCGAGTCCGAATCGACAAACCATGAGAAAAGGCCCCTTGACGGCAACATCAAGGGGCCTTCGTTTGACGCTCTAACGATACCAACGATGGTTGTTTGTTTAGCTGAGCAAGTCGGCGACAAACAGATTCATGTCGGTTTCCATCATGCCGGTGTCGTAATCGGCACAGCTCTGATCTTCTCCAGGCTCGGGCGCCAGGCCGAGTTTGGCTCGAATGAAACCGGCGACATCATCTCCATCGACGTTGCCGTCCTGATTGATGTCGCCCAGAAGCGCGCAGGGCTGCGGGCACGGATTGGGGACACATACCGTGTCGTCCCCTTGATACGCTCCACCGCCGACCGTGCAGTCGTTTCCGCCGAGTTCCGCTGCCGGAGTGCATGTCCCGTCGTCCGCACAGCAAGCGCCGGGTTGCGGACAGGGATTCGGGGAACAGGTCGTATCGTCGCCCTGATAGTTTCCGCCGCCGGTGGTGCAATCGTTTCCACCCACCTCCAAAGCTGGGGCGCATGTTCCATCAGTGCCACAGCAGGCGCCGGGTTGCGCGCAACCGGCAGCGATGCAGGTCACGTTGTCCCCCTGATACGTCCCGCCAGAACTGTCGCAGTCGGTCTCGAATACGAAGGTGCATGATCCGTCATCGAAGCAGCAGGCGCCGGGTTGTGGACACGGGTTGGGCGTACACGTTGTGTCGTCCCCCTGATAATTTCCGCCACCGGTCGTGCAATCGCTGCCGCCGACTTCCGTTGCGAGCGTGCACGTGCCGTCCGTGGCGCAGCAAGCACCCGGTTGAGGACAGGGGTTCGGTGAGCAGGTCGTGTCGTCGCCCTGGTACACGTCGTTCGGGCCGTTGCAGTTTGCCTGGGCTTCGACCGTACAGGTCCCGTCGCCGTGGCAGCATGCCCCCGTCGCGATGCCTGGCAGTGTGCTGAAGACAAACTGGCCGCTGAACGCCGTCTCCACGGATAGCCGGTTCCGAGCTTTGGCCATGAACGTGTAGTCTGTCCCGGGCGTCAAGCCGGTGACCGTGATCGTCTGCTGATCGGTCCAAACGTTGCTTCCGCTGCCTTCGAATGGAACGATGTCGAGGAACAATCCCGACGGAGGATTCGCGACCAGGTTCGTAAAGCTGCCAAGAACGCAACGATTGCTGTCGCCCGTGTCGTTGCAGGTGATGATCACCGTGATCTCGGTTTCCTGGGCGTCGACCAGGGCGATGTTGAACGGCGTTTCGATGAACGTCGAGTTTGTGGCGAAAGACGCGGAGATCGCCGTCTCGTTCGGAGTCGAAGCAGTGTCTCGCGCCTTCACTTTGTACGAATAGCTGGAGTTGGCCAACAGGCCCTCCGCGAGATACGAATCCGATGACTGCCAGGGGCTGTCGGTGCCGCAACATCCAGGACCAAACTGCTTGTCAAAGAAATATTCGACGGCAAAAAGGTCGTCTACGGCCGTCGTCGCCTCGAAGAGGATTTGGGTGTCGCTCATGACCGTCGGCGGTATGACGGCGAAGGTCATCGGATCGGGCGACGGCGGTGTGATATCACCGGGGTCGACCGTGACGTTGTCGATAAACCAGTCGTCGTTGCTTCCGCCTGCGTTCGACGTGCTTCGGAAGCGAAGTCGGAAGAACGGATGTTGCCCGTCTAATGGAATTGGAAAAGACGCAAACGCAAAGGGTTGGTCGTCAGGTCCGGAGCCCAGGTGGATCGAAAGCTGTATCCACTGATTGATATTGTTGAGATATTCGACGACAAGGTCATCCCCCGGGTCAGGAACCTCGGCGTTTCCGCCGGATTGCCACCAGTAGGAAATGATGCCGTTGGGTAGATTGCTCGTGTCCATGAAGTTGGATTCGATCGTGTCGAATCCGTCCACATTGAGCGAATTCGGAGGACTGGGCTCGCCGTTGCCCAGCGTGTTGGATTGCGCTCCGTTAATGTCGCGCCAATTGTCGGGGTCCAGAGTCTCGGTCGGAAACTGGTCGGAAAAGGGCACCGTCAGAGCGCCCGACGTTGCAAGACAGGAGCGCGAATCTCGATGAGATGAGATTCGACCGATCGAAAAATCGGCAAAGAAGTTCTGGCAGGAAAGCGGCGTCGTCATCGTCCCGCATGGGCTGCAGTGAATCCCGTTCCAGACGTGGCCACACTCGTGAGCGTGAAGATCCGTCGTACAGGAGAAGGGCCCGCAACAATCAGATTGAGAGAAGCTGTAGGAGCCAGAGGTGCAAACTTCACCGATGTCAAACGCCCGACCTACGGTCGTACCGTCAATCTCCTTGCCGGTAAAAAGCTGAGTGATATCCCGCGGGATAAAGTCCAGGTTGTTCTCCCATTCGGATTGAACTTGGTTGACGAGTGCAAAACTGCCCGTTGCCGTATAGGGATCCATGGCGTCGGACGTTCGGACCATGATGGCCGTGATGACGTGCGTGATGCTGACATCGTTTTCGTACTCGATGTTCATCGCATTGACGACGCTTTGAACGCGTGCCTCGACGTTGGCGACGCTGCCGTAGTCGTTGAAGTATTCGAAGTCGGCGTCGTTTGCCAATTCGGCAAAACACAACCCTGTTCCGCAGGCGGCCCCTCGCGCGGCGGCCATGGCTGTGGACTCCTGAGCGATGTTCTCGCTATCAGATTCCGTGCCGCAGGTGACTCCGGATGCCATGACGTACTCGTCACGGTAGGCGACGTGCATTCCCTCGGCGACATGGGCGAGTTTCGGACGAACGGGCTCGACCCAGATTCTTTCGCCATTCGGCATCACGATTTTGGCGGTCAGACCCTCTTCCTGAACGGAAGCGGCAACGACACTACCGTCCGCGCCCGAGACGACACCGCGAAACGTCCGAACAGGACCGGGCGTTTCCTCAATAATGGAGCCGTCCTCGATTTGGACCAGGAGTTGATAATTCGGCGAAAGCACCGAATGAGGGGCCAGCTCAAGCAGCAGGACCTCGTCTTCCATGGGAACGGCCGTGTTGAACGCAACGGGCAAATCGTCAACGTCGAGGTTCACCAGACAACATGTCGAGAGGTTGAATGCGGAACTGACTTGAGCAATCAGCTCCGCGTCGTGAATGAGCGACGGGGCGGGCTGGGGTAAGCTCGGTGTCGCTGACTCTTGCATGATGAGTTGAGCTTGGATCGCCTGGCTATTCAAGCAGCATGCAAGCGCAATCACGATAATAGAACGACAAGGCATCGAATACTCCTCTATTCTGGATTGAAATAGATACAAAGACACTCCACCACCCACAACAGAATCTCAACGGCTCGCGTATTGGGATCGGTCGATATCAGCTCAGTAGTGCGGCGACGAATGCCGCATTCTCGGCGCTGAGATCGGCGCCGTTGCCGAAGTCTGCACAATTCTGTTCCTCACCGGGCTCCGGCGCAAGACCCAGCTTCGCGCGGATGTAACCGGCGATGTCGTCACCGTCCACGTCACCATCCTGGTTAAGGTCGCCCGCCACCGTCGGGCAACCACCCCCGAGCGTGCTGAAAATAAACTCACCGCTGAACGCCGTCTCCACCGACAACCTGTTCCGCGTTTTCGCCTTGAACGTATAATCCGTCCCAGGCGTCAAGCCGGTGACCGTGATCGTCTGCTGATCGGTCCAGGTGTTGCTTCCGCTGCCTGCGAGCGGGGCCATGTCGAGAAACAGCCCGGACGGGGGATTCGCAAAGAGGTTCGTAAAGCTGCCGAGAACGCAACGATTGCTGTCGCCGGTGTCGTTGCAGGTGATGATCACCGTAATCTCGGTTTCCTGCGCGTCGACGAGCGCGATGTCGAAGGGCGTTTCGATGAACGTCGAGCTGGTCGCAAAGAGATCGGAAATCGCAGTTTCTCTCTGATTGGGCGACGTGTCCCGAGCCTTGACCTTGTAGGAATAGCTCGAATTGGCCAGCAGCTCATCGGCAACATAGGTCTCCGAGGCAATCCATCCGCTGTCGGTCCCGCAACATGCTGGTCCGAAGACCTTGTCGAAGAAATACTCAACGCCGGAAGGGTCCACCGCAGCGACCGCCTGGAATTCGATTTCCGTGTCGCTCACCGTCGCCGGCGGCAGGACGGCGAATTCCGCGGGATCTGGAGAAGGGGGCGTGACATCACCGAGGTCGATATTGACGTCATCGATAAACCAGTCATCGGCGCCTTCATTGCTTGAAATCACCCGGAATCGCAGTCGAAATCGGTCGTGCTGGGCGGTCGCCGGCAAGGTCAACTCGACAAGCTCGTAGTTCGTCATGTCCGGACCGCTGCCAAGATGGCGGTTGAGCTCGGCCCAGCTTCCGGTGCTGGTGCGATATTCAATCACAAGGTCTTCGCCGGACTCGGGTGAGTTGTCGTTGCCCGTTCGTTGATACCAATAGCTTACCGGCGTGTTGACGCCCAGGCTTAAGTCCATGATTCCTGAGCGGATCTCGTCACCGCCCGTGGAGCTGCCGCCGTTTAGATTCAATGAAAGTGTTCCGCTGGGTTCGTTGATGCCAAGGCCGTTGATCACTGCGTCGTCGATGCCGGTCCATTTTGCCGAGTCGATCGTTGAAGAAGGAAAGTCATCGAAAAAGGGCAGGGACGCCGTCTCGGATTCGACGGCCATAAGACAGCTTCGGGAGTTACGGTGATTGGTAATTGAGTTCATACTGCCTGTCGAGAAGGAATCCTGACAGGTGTTGCTGGAGTTCATGATATTGGATGAACAGGAACAGTGAAATGCACCCCATAGGTGCCCCAGTTCGTGCGCATGCAGGGCGATGGCGCAGGTCGTGTTGTTATTGTAGTCCGTTTCATTGATGCAATAGGAACCGGAAGTGCAAATGCGTCCAATTCCCCAGGCTTGGCCGATGACCGGCGAGACAAAGTTCTTGCCGCTGAACAATTGGGCGACGTCGCGCTCGATGTCGCCGTGGTTGGCAAGCCACTGAGAGCGAAACTGACTCAACAGGCTGTTGCTGACGATCGGGTTTTCATCCGAATAGGGGTCGGGTTCGGCCGTGCGCACAATCGTGGCCGTAATGACGTGCGTAATCTGAACATCGAGTTCGTAGATGGCGTTGACACTGTTGGTGATGAAATCAACTCGGGATTCGACGTTCCCGACGCTGCCGTAGTCCTGAAAGAACTGAAAATCACAGTCATTTGCCAGTTCCGTTTCGCAAAGGGTTCCGCCGCAGGCCGTACCGCGCGCTACCCCGACAGCCTCAACGGCCTCGGCATTGGACGTGGCGGTCGCGTTCACCGTGCCGCACAGACCGCCTTCACTTAAGGTGTCCACAGCCTCATAGAGAACATATTGATTGGCGGCTGCACTAGGGATCTTGCGAGCGACCGGTTCGACCCACCGTTGAGAGCCGTCCGGCAGAATAATCATCGCTTGAAGACCCGTCTCGGACAGCGTGCCTGCGACCAAGCTGCCCTCGAGTTCGGTGAGCTTGCCCCGTAACGTGCGAATCGGGCCTGGTGCCTGTTCGACGATGGAGCCGTCCTCAACTTGGACAAGCAGTCGGTATTTCGACGACCGGACCGAATGAGGCGCCAACTCCATGGTATACACTTGGTTGTCAACCGGAATCAGAGTTGTGAAGGCGTTTTCAGGCGTGACGGGAACGTCGAGCGTGACGAGGTCGCTGGCGGCTAATTCAAATGCTTCGTTGACTGCGCCGGACAAAACCGGATCAAGGATGACTTGAGAAGGCGGAGTATCCACTTGGTGAATGATCGATGATGTAGTCCCATCGTGTTGCTTGATTGTTTGAGCCTGGAGCGCTTGACGACTTAATCCACAGGCAAGCGCAATCACCAAAATTAGACGAAAAGGCATCGAATACTCCTCTACCACCGAATCAAGACAAGGAGGGACACTCCACCACCCACAAGAAAATCTCAATGGCTCGCGTACCGGGGGACGTTTGATGTCAGCTCAGCAGTGCGGCGACGAATGCCGCGGTTTCGGCACTGATGTCGGGTCCGTTGCCGAAGTCGGCACAGTTCTGTTCCTCACCCGGCTCCGCCGAAACACCCAGCTTCGCGCGGATGTAACCGGCGATGTCGTCACCGTCCACGTCGCCATCCTGGTTAAGGTCGCCCGCCACCGTCGGGCAACCACCCCCGAGCGTGCTGAAAATAAACTCACCGCTGAACGCCGTCTCCACCGACAACCTGTTCCGCGCTTTCGCCTTGAAAGTATAGTCCGTCCCAGGTGTCAGTCCGGTCACGGTGATCGTCTGCTGATCGGTCCAGGCGTTGCTTCCGCTGCCTTCGAGCGGGGCCATGTCGAGAAACAGCCCGGACGGGGGATTCGCAAAGAGGTTCGTAAAGCTGCCGAGAACGCAACGATTGCTGTCGCCGGTGTCGTTGCAGGTAATGATCACCGTAATCTCGGTTTCCTGCGCGTTGACGAGGGCGATGTCGAAGGGCGTTTCGATGAACGTCGAGCCGGTGGCAAAGAGATCGGATAGCGCCGTCTCGTTCAGATTAGGCGACGTGTCCCGGGCCCTGACCTTGTAGGAATAGCTTGAATTGGCCAAGAGTCCGGTGGCCAGGTGAGTATCCGAAGCGATCCAGCCGCTGTCCGTGCCGCAACACCCGGGCCCGAACTGTTTGTCGAAGTAATACTCAACTCCCGCCGTGTCATCCGTGGCGACGTTGGCTTCAAACATGATTTGCGTATCACTCATGGTCGCTGGAGGCAACGCTGCGAAAGTCATTGGATTGGGTGTCGGAGGGCATAGATCGCCCCCCTCGCAATCGTCGGGAATGTCGTTCTCGTTGCAATCCAGGGATTGGCCGCAACCGGGCACGTCGCAAGGACCTGCCGCCGGCCCGCAATCGAGGTCGCAGATATCAGGAATACTGTTGGAATTGCAATCTGTCGGGCACAATGCCTCTCGTGCATCGGCAAAAGCCTGAAGATCCACTCGCGTCGCAATGTTGTTGCAGGGGCAATGGGTGGCGATGCCGATGATTTCATCATTGAGCATCAGCGCCGATCCCGAGTTTCCACCTCTCAGGTCGATCCCGAAGCGGTAGCTGGCGGCAAAAACAGACGTAATCGGACCGCTGGCCGTTTGTTGTGTTTCCGAGAGCGTGCAGGTCAGATCCACGCCGTAGCCGGTCAACTCACATTGTTGCCCGACGACTCCGGGACTGCTGGCGATTGGACGAAATTCCCCATATCGCTGAAAGATCGTTTGGCCGAGGTTGTTCGTGCCGGTGGTCATCACGGCCCAGTCATCACCGGGGCCAAAGTTGCTCGAAAGCACATTCGTGATCGGAAACTGATCGGCGATCGGCGGTTGATTGACGATGCAATTGGGATTGGAGTTCGGCACATTGAAATGGACCGCGTTGGCCCCGGCCACACAGTGTCCGGCGGTGACCAGACAGCTTTCCGCATTCCAGACCGACGCCGTGCATCCGCCAGGCGCGAGTCTTCCCGTCCAAACCTCACTTGACGGAACGCGATCGTCCGAGCCGCCGCAGATGCCGCATTGACCACCGCCGCCGCGGATTTGCACGGCTCCGGTGCGTTTGCTCGCCACTTTGTCAATCACGAATCGGTTGCGGCTGGTGCCCGGTTCGGCGACCAGTTCGACCAGCACGGCATTCCCATTGAAATAAGCCGAGGCATTGCTCCACATCGCCAATCCGGCTGCATCCAGTTCCTGGACTTCCCCGTCCTGCACGGAGGTCATCCGAATGAAGCTGCCTTTTTCCAGCTGAACTTCACTGAAATGGATTCGCAACCAAACCGCATCCTCGACAATCACTTCATGGTCATGGACCGTCGCGGTGGCGGCGATCAGGCTGGCCTTCGTACCGCTGTCATGTTGATAGGCCTCGGGCTCCGGATAGGGCCGATTCGGCGTTTCCTGGGCCCCGACTTCGATGGCCCCACCGAAGAGGATGACGGCCGTAGTGATCAACAAACGCATATTCTGGTCTCCCTAATTCATGTCCATGTCATTATTTATGAACTCGCCGGACGTGGGACATGCCCCCAATCACCGGTATCTTCAGTACATACCCATGATAAAGAATGATTGTATCCCAAGACTAGCTTTCCTCCCCAATTTGAAGCTTCCTTAGAACTTTTCTAGTTATATGCACTCAACTCAGGTGGGTAATATTCCAAGACAGGTCATATTCTGTGGAATATGTGGGTTATGAGTAGAAAAGCCTATAAGCCGCCAACGTCCGCATACCATGCGGAAGCCGCAAAGCTCGCTTAACGGTGGCTTCATTCCACGGTCTGACGAACCGCCGCGAGCGCGCGTTCGACCCCGTCCACAGGGATATCCAAGTGGGTCACCGCCCGAACCAACGTGGGTCTCATCAATCCGCTGAACCGTACGCCATGCGGCCCGAGGCGATCGAAGAAATCGGACCGTGACAGGCCCGTGGCCGCGATATCGAACACCAGGATGTTTGACTCGACCGCATCCACATCGATTCCGATGCCCTTGATCTCTGCCAAGCCTTCGGCGAGTTTTTTTGCATTTGCATGATCCTCGGCCAGCCGGCCGACATGATGCTCCAACGCATAGATGCCGGCTGCGGCGATGATGCCGGCCTGGCGCATCGCTCCGCCGAAGCGATGCTTTTGATACCACGCATCGTCGATGAATTCCTTGTTCCCCGCCAGGACGGCTCCGACGGGACATCCGAGTCCCTTGCTCAGGTCGATCCAACAGGAATCGAAATGTGAACAATACTCGGCTGCTGCCGTGTCCGTGGCGGCGACGGCATTGAGAAGCCTCGCGCCATCGAGGTGAAGTAAGAGTCCGTGCTTTCGGGCGCAGGCAGCGACGGCTTTGACGGCATCCAGCGTCCAGATGCGACCGCCGAGAATGTTGGTCGTGTTTTCAACACAGACCAGTTTCGTCTGTGGAAAGTGGGGGTCCTTGGGGCGTACCGCTGTTGCCACTTGCTCCGGAGTAAAGACGCCGGTCTCCGTTTCAAGGACGCGCATCGCCGCTCCGGTATGAACTGCCGGCCCGCCCCCTTCAAAGTTCACCGGATGGTAACTGGCATCGAGAATGATCTCGTCACCCGGGCGGCAATGGATATGGTGGGCGATCAGGTTGCACATCGTGCCCGTGGGCAGGAACAGTGCCGCTTCCTTTCCACATAAATCGGCCACCATCTCTTGAAGCCGATTCACGCTTGGGTCTTCGCGCTTCTGTTCATCGCCGACTTCGGCGTTGGCAATCGCATCTCGCATCCCCGGTGTAGGCCGCGTTTGTGTGTCACTCGACAGGTCGATCGGAAACGTGCTCATCGAGTCGGGTCCTTTCTAATGGCGGTTGACAAGGGTTTGGTCTGGACCTTTACCCTGTCGACGGATATGGTAGCATCAATCCCGGTGTAAGGGATGATTGACAGGAGTACTCGGAGACCCCCGGGATGAAGATGAAAGCATATCGACAGCGAAAATGGATCATGCTGGCCGCTATGACGTGTGGCACGACGCTCCAACTTTCGACCTGTCGGGAAGACCTTGCCTTGTTCGGTCTGCGAACTCTGTTCACCTCTTTCACACTTCCCCTTAATCAACTTCTGCGTGACATCCTCATCAGTGTTGCCTGATCTCCCAGTGAGGTTACGTGTCTTTGTCCGGATTCGGTGATGATGCGCCGTGGCGCCTCTCCCACAATTCTTCCGCCTCAGGCCGTCGCAGGTAGAAGGGCGTCAAATGGGTTGGATCGACGAAATCTCCCTGAAGGGCGAGCCGCCATCCGATTCGATGAACATGGGTTGCCCGGGGCCACCATAATGCATTGTCCAGGATTTCGACGTTGGCGGCCTCGACGGCGTTACGATGATAGTCGATGCCTTCGCCGACGATGCCGATCGGAGAGGGTGCGTCGGCAATCAGCTTTGCCGGTTCGATCATTCGAGGTTCGGCGATTCGGCGATACAATCCGTCCTTAAAGGCGAAGACGGCCGAAAACACTTCGCCTCGTTTGGCGTCCAGGATGACGGCCAGATGCGGCGGAGGTTTTTCCAACTCGGAAACGTTCTCAGAGATCACGTCCAGCGTCGGAACGGCGCAGATCTTGACGCCCACGCTTAAGGCGAAGTGCCGTGCGAACGCCACTGCCACGCGAAGCCCTGTGAAGCTGCCGGGACCGATCGAGAGATAACACTGCTTGATGGTGTCGGGGGACCAGCCGTGCTCGCGACAAAGCCTGTCTGCCGTCGGAATGAGATCCCGTGCATGTTCCTGGTGAGCGGAGAAGCGAACCTCGGCCAAGAGCTTTGGCCCTTGTCCGAGCGCAACCGAACCGTGACGACCTGATGTTTCGATAGCGATGATTCTGTCTTGGTCCATGGAAAATGCCGGTCGCGTTCAAAGCCTGTTTCGCTTAGGATATGGCCTGCACATGTTTGAGTAAACGTCATGGTCCGTTTGGGAGATCGGCTTGATGGGAAACTCGCGTCTGTTGATTGAAAACTACGCCGGTGTGGTCGTCGTCACTTTTCAAGACAGCTCCATTCTGGATATGGCGGTCATCGACCAGATCGGCAAGGACTTGTACGAACTGGCGGACAAGCAGAACAAGCAGAAGCTCGTGCTGGATTTCTCGAACGTCAAATTCCTGGCTTCGCAGGCGCTGGGCGTGCTGTTGACGCTCCACAAGAAATGCCAGGCGATCAAAGGAAACATGGTGCTTTGTGGGCTTCGCAAGGACTTGATGAAGGTCTTTTCCATCACCAATTTAGACAAGATCTTCAAGTTTTTCCCCGATGATGCAGCCGCACTAGGGCACTTCAAAGTGTCGGTCAGGTAATGGCCGAGGGGATATTGCACTGATGTCCGCCAATCCTACGTTGGTCACGGCCAGGCATTTTGAATACATCACCGCGCGAACGACGCAGGAGGATGATTTTCTCAATTCGCTGAAGGACCACGCTGTGGCGGCGGACATTCCCGCCATCTGGATCTCGCCCGCACAGGCCGGTTTCATGCAGATCCTCTTGATGCTCTGTCGGGCAAAGGAAGTGATCGAAGTCGGGACGTTGGCCGGGTATTCCGCCATCGTGATGGCAAGGGCTCTGCCGCAGGACGGACGCGTACGGACCATCGAAATCTCCGAGAAGTACGCCGGCTTCGCCGAAGAATGGGTTGAACGCTCGGACGTGGCCCGCCGAATTGAGATCCATCGCGGAAGTGGCAGAGAGATCCTGCCGACCTTTGAGTCTGACTCGGCGGACGCCGCTTTTCTCGACGCGGACAAGGCCGGTTACGATCTTTACTTGGAAGAGAGTTTACGCATCGTTCGGCGCGGCGGTTTGATCATGGTGGACAACGCCTTTGCATTCGGACAGTTATTCGATGAAAACCCGACGGACCCGGAGGCTCCCGCCGTTCGCGAATTCAACGAACACATGGCCCGTGAGAAAAGGTTGAAAAGCGTCATTGCACCCTTCGGCGACGGATGCTGGGTCGGCGTGAAGTTGTAGGCACCACCGAAACGGGCGTCAAGTCACAGGTATGATCGTGCCGGCTTGCCGTTTGACGGGCATCCTAATGATGAACATTTATCGTGCCCGTTGGATCATCCCGATCGAAGGACCGCCGATTGAACATGGAATCCTGGCCGTCGACAATGGGCAAATCGTGCAGGTCGCCTCGGCTCATGAGAAGCCTGGGCTGACGGATTCGGCCGCGTCTTCGATTCAGGATTTCGGTGAAAGCATTCTGCTACCGGGTTTCGTCAATGCCCACACCCATCTCGAATTGACATGCTATCGCGACCAATTGTCGCCCGGACCGTTGTGGACATGGCTGGAACAGTTGACGGCCTTAAGGTTCAGGTCCGAAGCTGAACCCTTGGAACGCGAGGCCGTCCGCATTGGGGCCGCGGAGTCGCTGGCCGCCGGTGTCACCTGTGTCGGCGATATTTCGCGAACCGGCCTCTCCGTGGAGGTTTTGAAAAAATCGCCGATTCGCAAGGTGTGTTTTCTGGAGTTGATCAGCGGCGCAAGCCGGCCTCCGAATGATGCATCGACCTTGGCAACGGCTTTTGAACACATGGCGAAACTTGCCGAACCGGAGCGATTAGTGATCGGGGTCTCTCCACATGCCGTCTATTCGGTTGTGCGAGAGGAATTATCAGCGGTAGCCACGCTGGCGAAAGCCACGCGCGCGCCGCTGACGATGCATCTGTTGGAGACCGATGAGGAAGTGGCATGGTTGGCGCGTGGCGAGGGGGTCGTGGCTGAAGTCTTGAATCGGCATAGCCTGCCCAACGCCGATGTGGTGATCGATACGGATGTTCTGGAGTGGCTAAGTCAAACCGGCGTTCTGTCGGGCTCGCCCCTCCTGGCTCACGTGAATTATGTTTCGGACCGTCAGCTCGATCGGTTGGCTGAATCGCGAGCGACGGTGGTTTGGTGCCCGCGAGCCCATCGGTTCTTTGGGCATGCCAATCACCGATGGCGGGCGATGCTTTCCCGGCGTGTCAACGTCTGTGTCGGGACGGACAGCGCAGCAAGTAATGAATCACTTTCCATTCTTGATGAGTTGAGGCTGGTGCGCAGGAACCATCCGGACGTGCCGCCGGAGGTCATCCTGGAGATGGGTACACTTCGGGGGGCCGTCGGCTTGGGCCTCGATGATATAGTCGGTAGTCTAAAATTAGGGAAGCGTGCGGATTTTGTCAAGGTTCCCGTGAATCCGAATGGTGACAAGGACCCGGTCTTGAATCTTCTTGACGGAGAAAAGGCAGTGGACGGGGTCTGGGTCGACGGCGCGGCCGTGGTGTGAGCCGTTTTTCTTAGGGAACGTTCTACAGCGGTTGCCTCTTCCTCCGAATTGTTCCATTGCATCACAAACAAAGCCGAAGGTGAACCTCTTAAAGTCTTGTTTTGGCGCGAAAAAGCGATACACTAGAATACCGGCCAGGCGCTCCGGAGCTACACGCAGTTTCCCCCCAGCTGCGCGCCGGACCCTGGCCTCTTGTTTACTCATGCAACGAGGGAGCGCAATATCCATGGCCGATGAAGAGCGGAAACTGCAAATCGACGACGATTGGAAAACCGAGGCCGCCGCAGAGAAGGAAAGGCTGGCCGAGACCGTTGAAGGTGAGGAGTCTCATGCAAAGCTGCCGGAGGGCGGTTTCGCAGCGCTGGTTCAATTGCTTGCCATGCAGGCGATGGTGGGACTTGGCGGCATGAAGGGGCCGGGAGGGCAGGACATCCCTCCAAATCTGGACCTGGCCAAACACCACGTCGACATGCTGGATGTCTTGGACAAGAAGACCCAGGGCAATCTTGATCCGGAGGAAAAGCGGCTGCTTGACACGATGCTGCATCAGTTGCGTATGGCCTATGTGGAGGCGGTCCGCGGTCCGATGACCCCGCCGCCCACGACGTGAAGTAGAAGCGCTAAGTTTCCGCCAGGCCTTCGCGGATGGCGAATCTCGTCAATTCAACGCGATCATGAATGTTGAGTTTGTTCATCAGGTGCGTTGTATGGTTTGAAATCGTCTTGACGCTGAGGTTCATGGTTGTGGCGATGTCCTTCTTACCGCGTCCCTGTGCAATGTAACGCAGGATCTCGCGTTGCCGCTCCGTCAGTGTTGACACGCGCGTCTTGGGGCCTTGCCTCAACTTGGCCCCTGTTTCATCCACGACAATTCGTGACTGCACCTCGTCCGAAAAGTAGGCTCCGCCGGTCGCCACTTCGCGAATGGCCTTGAGCGCTTTTTCCGGCGGTTCCCACTTCGTCAAGTAGCCGTGCGCCTTCACTTTCAGGGCTTGGTCAATGTAGTTGTCGTTCGTGAACGAGCTGACGAAGATGATTCGCGCCTCAGGGGTCAGCACCTTCAGCTTTCTCGCCGCCTCAAAACTATCCAGGCCTGGCATATCGATATCCATCAGGATGATATCGGGTTGGCTTTTCTTGGCCATCTTAACTGCGTCGTCCGCAGTTCCCACGCTCCCGACGACGACAAAATCCACTTCGTGATGCAAGAGATCTGCCAAGGCGCCGCGAAAAAGGGCGTGATCATCGACCAGCAACAGCTTGACTTCGCCGTTCATTGGACGTCATCCCCTTCGTTTTTCGATTCGCCCAAACATTGTACAACCGTTGAAGCGAGTTCGGCCATTTCGAACGGCTTGCGCAACAGATAGCCGTTTTCCATGCCATAGATTTTCAGATCGATTGAGATTGTCCCGGCCAGGAGGATGACGGGCCATTCGTTCAAGCGTCCTTGCAGCTTATCGAATGATTTTAAGCCGGTTTTGTCCATCAAATCCAGATCGAGAATGAGCAGACGCACGAATTGCTCCTGGCCCCGAATCTTCGAAATGGCTTCTTCCACGCCGGAAGCCGGAATCACTTCGTAGCCGTGTGACCTTAGCGTCGACGTCATGATCGACTGAATGTGTTGGTTTCGCTCGATCACGAGGATCCTTTCGCCTTGTCCCTGTTGTCGTGCGGGAAATTGTCGGGCGGAGGTTTGGCGAGGTGGGAGGCAGCAGGGCAGCACGATGTTGACCCGTGTTCCTTGATGGAGTTTGGACTGAATGTCGATTTTGCCCGACAGATCTTGAATGATGTTCAAAATCATCGATAGGCCCAGGCCCGTGCCTTGCCCGCGAGGTTTGGTCGTGTAGAACGGTTCGAAAACGCGCGATCGTACTTTTTCCGACATCCCGCAGCCCGTGTCTTCCACGGTGATGACGGCGACCTTGCCTGATCCAGGATCGCTGCCGGGTTCGGTCGCGTTTGACGAGGACAAGCAGACTTCCAGAGAAATGATGAGTCGACCTCCGTTCGGCATGGCGTCCCTGGAATTCAGCGCCAGGTTCATGAGGATTTGTTGCAGTTGTCCCGCGTCGGCTCGAACCCAAAGATCGTTTTCCGACGAGATCTTTTCCACGATGTTGATCGAAGACGGCAAGACGCGGCGGAGTAATCGAATCGTTTCCTGAAGATTTCGTGAAACGTTGACGGCTGATTTTCGGATCACGTCCCGATGGCTGAAGGTAAGCAGTGCGCTGGTCACACCACGTGCCTGTCGAGCCGTCTCTTCCAGTTTCTCCAGTGTGCGGATTGCAGGATGGCCTTCAAGCAGAGACTCTTTGGCCGACGCCGTGTGTACCGAAATGGCGGTGAGCAGATTGCCGAATTCGTGTGCGACACCGCTGGCCAGCGTCCCTACGGCTTTCAGCTTCTGAGCCTGGCTCAGTTGCTCTTCGGCGCGCTTGCGACGCGTGATGTCGCTCGCATACAGGTTGACATAGCCGGCGTCGGTGATCGGCGTGATGATCATGGAATAGATTCGGTTCCCACACGTCATCTCCAGTTCCTGATTCGAACAGGCATCGACGGCCAGGGTGACCTTCCGATACCACGGAGCCGGGAGCATGTGACCCACTTGGCAGTTCCAAGATGACAACAAATGTGAACTGGCGGCGTTGGCATAGAGAATTGTGCCGTCATTCTTGATTCTCAGCACGGGCGACGGGTCCTCGTCCGGAAATTTCGCCAGATTCCTGACGGTTTCTTCCGCCCGCTTGCGCTCGGTGATGTCGGTGGAAATACCGCATAACGCGTAAACTTTCCCGGACGGGTCGCGCAGCGGAAATTTGATGCTGATGTACGTGTGGAGCCCGTCGTCCTGCGGTGCTATTTCTTCCAACTCCAGGGCTTGTTCCGTCTCGATCACTTTGCGGTCATTTGCCCGGAACACATCAGCCGATTCCTTGGGAAACAGATCGTAGTCCGTTTTTCCAACCAGGTGTTCTCTCGTCGTGTGAAAAAGTTGTTCGAAGCGCCGGTTGATAAGAAGGTATTGTCCCAGCGTGTTCTTCAAATAGATGACGGCCGTCGTGTTGTCCAGGATCGACTGCAATCGTTCCTCGGCAATTTTGCGTTCGGCGATCTCTTTTTCGAGGCACCGATTCGTTTCTTTAAGATCGGCCGTTCGCTCTTGGACTCGTCGCTCAAGTTCATCATGGGCCTGCCGGAGGGCCTCCTCGGCACGTTTTCGTTCGGTGATGTCCCGCGCAATGCCGAGGACGCCGGTGACGTTGTTGTTTTGGTCGAACTGCGGATACTTCCCGACCCAATACGTTCTGACTTCTCCGTCAGTGACCGTTTCGATCTTTTGCTCATACGACTTGCTTTCACCGGTGGCGATGATCTGCCTGTCGATATTCATAATCTGTTCCGCTTCCGTCGGCGAGCACAAGTCACGATCCGTCAGGCCGATCGCCTCGTGCGCCGGTATGCGAAAGTCGCTGGCATACGCGGAATTCAGCAGCAGGTAGCGCCCTTGACCGTCTTTGGCAAAAATTCGATCATCCGTGCCTTCGATGATGTCGTGCAGCAGATTCTGTTGGGCCCGGAGCGATTCTTCTGCCTGTCTTCGTTGCGATGTTTCGAGAGCAAGCGAGACGAAGTCCGCGATCGAGGCCGCGAAGTGACGATCTTCCATATTCCATGATCGCGGATGCCCGACGTGCTCATGGCAGATGACGCCGACCATGCGACCTTCCACGCGGATCGGTGCGTCAAGAAGCGATGTGATACCGAGCGGGGCCAGGTAGGAGTCGGAGAATTCCGTCGTTCTCGGATCGGACTGTGCATTCGACGCTGAAATCACGCGATCCTTCTCCAGGGCTTTGAAATAGGAGGGAAAATTCACCGAGGCAAGTTCCAGGCCGTCGGAATGTCGCTCCAGGCTGCGTTCATAGAGGTCGAAGCAGTGGATCTTGGTTCGATCTTCGTTGTAAAGCCAGACGCCGGAACGCTCCACTTCCAGCGTGCGAGACGCCGCCTCCGTGATTTTGGACAGCGCCTTTTTCAAATCGCCTTGGCCGACGATCTTGCTCGTCGCCAGTTCCACAAGTGCACGGTCTTGCCGACGCAGACGCTCCTGGCTTTTAAGCAAGGACTCTTCGGATTTCCTTTTCTCCGTGACGTCTCGAACGAGACCCCAGAAGCCTGCAGGGTTTCCAAGAGCGTCTCGCATCAACCAGGCGCGAATGGTGATCGCAATGATCGTGCCGTCTTTTCGGATGTACTCCTTGGCGTATTCCTCGGAATAGCCGCGCTGAAGGACCTGCTCCTCGATGAGCCGGGCTTCCTTCTCATGCCATTTGTGCGGTGTGATCCCTTGATACGTCAGACGCCGGAGTTCGTCCACGCTGTAGCCGAGCATGTCCAGGTAAGCCGAATTCGCATCCAGAAAGCGTCCCTCCATGTCGGTGACGGCGATCCCGTCTCGACTGGAGTTGAAGAGCCCCTTGTATTTCTCCTCAGAGTCGCGATGGGCGCTTTCCATCTTTTCGCGCTCCAGAATCTCGCTTCGAAGGTTTTCGTTGGCCCGCACCAGTTCCTCCGTCCGTAGTCGCACCCGGGCTTCGAGCATCTCGTGGTTTTGAAGCAGCGCGTGTTCCGACTCTTTCCGCTGTGTCGCGTCGAAAAGAACCCCGTCCAGCCATTTGACCGCGCCGGACTCATCAAAAACCCCTTGGCCCTTCTCGTACACCCAGCGAACGCAACCGTCGCAATGGAGAACCCGATATTCGATGATGTAGGGTTCCTTTCGAGAAACGGCTTCATGAACCGTGTCCTGAACCATTTGCCGGTCGTCGGCATGAATCGTGCTCGCGAAGCAGCGGACCTTGTTCGCGATGAAGTCCGACGCAGGATACCCGTTGATCTCCTGAATCGAGTCGCTGATAAACTCCATCGTCCACGCCTCGTCGCACGCGCATCGATAGACGGCCCCCGGAATGTTCGAGACCAGCGTGCGATAACGTTCTTCGCTGGACTGCAGTTGTTGCAGCAACACTTTTCGCCGACGTCGGAAGTTCAGGCCCAGAAAGAAAAAGATCGAAGCGCTCAGGCACGCGGCCAAAACAATCGCCAGCGGCTCAAACGAGACCGGAGGCGACGCCGCGGAGTCAAAGGCAATGAGCAAACTCTCAAAATCGTACACGGCAGGCCCTCCCACGATGTTTGAATCGTTTCGTTACAGCCCGTGCAACGAACCCCGGTCCCGACTGCAGGGAGTTCGAAATAGCTTAAATACCCTATTTTATCGCAAGGAGATCACGCAAAACAAGCGCTCTTCCAAAGCCCCGGGCAGGCATGCCCGGGGTTCTCGCCGTTTGCGCACAAAGTAGTTGACCGGAAATCGGCAGGGGGGAGACCTGACTTCGGGGCGGGAGCCCTTACTTCGACGAAACACCCAACAGCGCATCCCGTTCCTGCGGGTTGAGCTCCTGAATGAAAGCATCGTCGTAGTTTTCGTTGACCTGCATTTTGCCGTCGAGTGTGGTAAAGCTCACGGTCGACTTGCCGTACTCGCCCGGCACGGGGGCCATCGTGTAACCGGAGCTGTGGTACGTCTGAATCAGGGGGAATTTGCGCCGTGCGTCTTCCAGTTTGAAGCCGTGGTGCCTCAGGTATTTTCCAAGACCGGGGCCGACGTGGATCTCATAAAGTCGCTCAACTTCTTCAGCGGCAGGACGGTTCAGGTGGATCTGGATCGCCACGACGGCGACCGTGATGACGGCCGCGGTGATGAGCACGACCAGCATGTGGACGAAGGTGATGGCACGTCGTTTGTTCATCGCTATCCTCCCTTGTGACAACGAGTATGACGATATACTCAAGCATACGATTTGGTTCTGGAATGAAACCAAAAAGCGACAAAACCGGACCGTTGCAAGCTATATCGTCACGAATCCCCCTCGGCTTAGGTCGGACGCCTCCCGTATTATGGGAACGTCACGACGCCACGGACGTCCCCGCACGACGCACGACCGACGTCCCCTAAAAGCCCCGGTCAGGCAGGCCGAGGGCCTGCCTGACCGGGGCTTTCGCGCGCAAGTTCACATCCACGTTTCAATCAAGCAAACGCACCATCGTCCGCGGGGCTCCCTTGCCATCCCTGATGTCGTCGATTAGATTTTGATGATCGCTCGGGGACGTAGCTCAGTTGGGAGAGCGTCGCGTTCGCAATGCGAAGGTCGTGGGTTCGAATCCCATCGTCTCCAGTCCCTCCGATTGGGTCCCGGCATTCTTTTAGATGGCCGTATTGCGAAGCACGGTCAGCGGCTGCAGCTCGCGCTCGCGACCTTTGAAGATCAGCTTGATGCTTCGCTGGATCTTCCGCGACGTCGTGCTGCACCAGCGGCCCTGCTTGGCCCGCCGGTCGGCTTCCTCGGCCGTCTTGAAAATGTTCAATAGGGCCCCGGCGTGTACGGCGCCGCCAGGGCGAGACAACACTTGGGTCAGGTGTGTGTGAAGCGTATCGACCCAGTAGCAGTGACGGTCACGGAGAAACGAGATCTCCAGACCGGCCTTGCGCAGGACGCGAAGGTCGTAGCCGATCGTCCGATCGCTGACGCCCAGCAGGTTGGTCAACTGCTCGCGCCGGCAGCCGTGGCCCGATTCGGCCAGGTCGATGATCCGAAGTCTTTTGCAGACCCGCTTCGCTTCTCCTCGCAGAGGATGCAGTCCGTTTCCGTCCGGCTCGGGTTCAAGATCGAACGGATCGAACCCCGCGCAGCCGGGCCTCGCATACACCTCTTCCGACGGATAATACTTCTGAAGCGCGGACCCCAGCACCTCCCGTGCGCCGGCCAGCGACTCTTCGGGGAGATCATGGCCCACGTTCAGCCAGCAACGGCTGCAAAAGGAGATCTTCGCCCAGGCGACCGTGACTTCCGGCGCACGCAGGCGCAGCGAAAACCCCGGAATGGCCTGGCCGATACGGTAACGCACCTTGTCATCGACATGGATTTGAAGGCCGCCGCGCCGCAGCAGATCGACGTCCTTCTCGATGGTGGCCACGTCGGACCCGGTCAGCTCGACCAGGCTCTGGATGGACGCGACCCCCACGCGATAGATGTGTTCCACCGTTTGCAGGCAGCGCACCGACTGCTTCTCCGAGACGCGCTCCCGGCTCGATTTGACCTGGCTCATGCGAACGGCTCCCCGACTAAGACGAAAACAAAGTCATCCCGCATCCATCGCGTATTGGTCTGACTTCACGGCCTCTCGCACAGGACCACATGGATAGTATGCATCTCGTCATGACGTAGCAAAGTTAGAAATCCTCTAATAGTTCCTAACAACATGTACGTTCAAAGCGCTCATAAAAAAAAGTGAGAATCGAAAAAAAAAGCGCCGCACATTCATGACATAGACTTGCTCAGCGCTTTGCACGGTTTTGACGCGGTTAGTGAAACGTTTCACGGACTCGCGTTAACGTGCATCACGCATTCAAAGCATCCTACGACATCTCGGCAACGATGCTATTAGGGAAAACCCCTAGGGTTTCGTCGAGTGCGCAAGCGACTAAAACGTTTAACCGATTTGTTTCCGTGAATGCCGGTTGAGCGACACGTTTGCATGGCATGAAGCCGCGCGCCGGACGATTGTGCGTTCGCACTACTCAATTGTTATTTTTCAGTTTTTTTTCGGAGGGTCTCGGCAAAAAACACAGCCCCGCGTGCCGGATAGGAGTGCACCAAGAACGGTTGACCTGCGCACTCAGCAAAATGTCAAGTCTAAAGCCGTTTTTTATCAAAATTGCCGTTTGCTTTCTTTCAGTTATGGGGCAATATTTAAGTCATGAGAACATGAAACGGGTCGTTGGTGGAGACTGCCTGGCTGGCACCATGGAAGCTTGCCCACTGTCTCGCAAGACGCACGGAAAGCGTGGCGCGCGAGACGCGACCTAAGGAGGGGCAGCAAGCGGCTGCGGGGAAAGGAATCACCGGGCCGTTAAGATCGGGAAAACGAAATTCGGGCTGGCGGTTTGGAGGCAAAAGGTCTATCTCCGCTGAGACGGAGATTTGCCTCTCGTGATCGGGAATCTAGAGTAGAGGAGAACCAGACGCAATGAACAGAATCAGATCCGTACAACCAACGCAGCGAGACAGTTACGTTGATTAAGACGTCTTTCAGGCCCTGATCTGGGCCTGAAAGGACTGGAGAGCGGAAAAAGGGCCCTGGCGCGGTTTGTCCGTCCCCGCAACCAAGCTGCGCCGGTGGTAGGACGGGGGCCGTGTGGAACGGCCTCGGCCCGATCCCTTCTAGGAACCAGGAAATTCATTCAGTGAACAAAGCGGAATCACTGACGCATGGTACGTGCGCGCTCGTAATCTTGGGCGGGCTCGTGGTCGCGGCCGGTTGCGGGACGGCGTCGGAATCTTTTACAGGTCCCCCCCCAAGGCCTGTAAACTCTCCGGAGGATCCGATGGCGATCGCAATGGCTGACTCGCAGGATGCACCGATCCTGCCGGCCACGTTCCCCGCCCAATGGCCTGGCCATTCGGGCGGGCCCGCCCCTCGTTTTCATGGGCCTCTTGTGCCTATTTCCTCTCCTTCTTTCGGGCGGCACAAGGCCGCTCGCCCGAACAGAGGTCTCTGGACGGGCTCGGAGGACAGCCTGCGGGGGGCTGTCCCCGGCCCGGCCGGGATGAGGATGATCGGTTGGATTGGAAGTCGTCTAAAAGCGGCGACGGGGTTTGTCGGCCTCGGTCTCGCGGGGAAGGGGCATTCAAGTTGCGACCCCTGCTTACAAGCGCCTTCTCCGGCCCAAAAGCAGACCCTCCACCTCGAGCGGGGAGGGCCTGCAGGGCCGAGGCTGCAAGTGTCAAGGTGGAGTGGGGCCGATCGTGACCGTGAATCCGGTCGGCCCGCCCATGGCCGGCGTCACGGCGAAGCCGGGCTACGCTCGGTTTCGCCGTCGTCGGCAACCGGCCACACCGGCCGCGCCGAAGGCCAGAAGGGCCAGGGAGCCCGGCTCAGGGGCCCCGGCGGCGATGGGAACGCCGGGCTCGGTTTCGTAGCCCCAGGCGAAGGCTTCGAGCTGTTGGGACGTTCGCACAACGCCAATCCAGCCGTATTGATAGTTGGGGCCGTTGAAGCGCAGGCCGAGATAGGTGGGCGTACCTTCCGGCAGCAGTGTTTCCGGGCCATAGCCCGCATACTGGGAATATCGCTGGTTGTTCCAAGTGAAACCACTTGGAATCATCGTTTCGGAAGACACACCCTCAAGGAAATAGCCAGTACTTTGAAGGGTGACAGGGTTCAAAGACGTGTTCGAGATGACACTCCCTACACCCCCTGCATTGCCAATATGAGCCAACTCCGTCGGACCGCCGCTTGCACTATTCCCAATAGTCGTCGGTTGACTTGCAGCATCCTGCGTGAAATCCAGCCAACGGAGCGGATCGCCCTGAATTGTCTCCCAATGAAAGTGACCCGCTTCGCCATGGGCCGGGTTGTCGAAGCGAATAGGTACTGCGTAAACCGAAGTTCCAGCACCAATTGCGGCAGCAGCAGCCAGCGCTGTTGCTCCGGTACGGACAGCGGCTTGTCGATTTCGCGCTCGCTGACGTCGGGCGTTCTCGATTTTTCTCCGCTCGTGACGCTGCTTCTTACTCATGACAGTCCTCCGAGAAATGATAGGCCATTCTTAGGGATACTGGGAACCATAAATCCATGTTAAATCGGAGGTCAAGGAAAATCAAGGCGTGTCTCAGACATAGACCAAAAATGAGTAGTTCTTACCGGACGAACCGATTTTGGGGGTTAGGTTCAACCAAGGAAAGGAGGTGAACCGGAACCCAACATCTGAGGTGAGTCACCCACACCCTCGCCGCTGTATCTGAGCGATCCGCGGCAAAATCCGGTGGGATTCATGGAGAACAAATGGAAAGGAAGCAATTTCGTCTGCCGCGCGTGGCGTCAGGCGACGCAGATGACGGGTGGCAGAATCGGCCATTCCTGAGTCCGCAAATAGAAAGAGGCCTCCGCAGCCGCGAGACGGTTAAGAAACGCGACCGCGAGGGCCTACATGAAACTGACATGATGATAGTTGAAAGGACAAGACAATGAAACGATTTCTAACAGTACTTGGAATTTGCGCCTTGCTATGTTCACCAGTAGGGGCGGCCGATCGCACATGGGGTGGAGCTACGGACACCATCTGGGGCACGGCCAGCAACTGGCCCGGTCCCGGAAAGCCGGGGGCCTCGGATAACGCCTTTATCGACGATGACACGGTCCCGAATTTTCCCCAGGTCGATGTCAACGCGTCGATCACGAACGTGACCATGTCTGATGGAACCCTTGGAACCCCGCTTACCCTAACCGTGGATAGCTCGGTTACTTTGACGGGGACTGGCAGCTACACGATCGAAAACCAAGCGGCTGACGGCAGCTATGTTGAGAAACTGAGCGCTGGCGAACTGGACTTTGGGACGATGGCGATTGATGCCACGAATGCCACGTCCAATGGCAAACATGTCACCTTCAAGCACAGTGCAGGCACGGTCGACATCAACGGCACCGTCACCATGGACGCCGACACCGATACCGACTCCGAGGTCGAGCTCTTCGTGGCAGCTACGGGCTTCGATGCGAACGACCTGGACGTCAACGGCGGCAACAGCATTGACCGGGAAGCGGTCTTGAACTTTGACGAGAGCGTTACCCTGACGGCCGGTGCGACACCGACGTTCGACGGATTTGTGGCCCTTGACGTCGCGACCGCCAAGACCTTTACCGCACGCGCCGTGACGATCGGTGGTCCCGCTGGCGAAACGGATCTTGACTTTACCGGCAACGGCACCTTCAAGACGGACACGATGACCATCCAGGGCGGCGACGCCTCGAATGAGCCGACCCAGCTCGTCATGAACAACTGCGACCTCGACGCCGACGGTCTCGTCACGGTGACCGAGGGCACGGCCACCAGCTCGACCGGCGACAGCGCCAAGCTGGAAATCGGCGCGATCCCCGGCACGGCCACGATTCACAGCATGGAACTGATCGGCCAGGCGATCCTCGACTTCGACGTGGCCGTCACGATCGAGAACGAGTTCAAGATCAGCGGCGACGTCGCCAACAAGGACGGCGTTCCCAGCATGACCTTGGGCGCCAACGACGACCTGACGGTCGGCAGCTTCAAGATCGTCGGCCCCTCGAGCGGCAGCCTCAGCTTCACGCCGACCTTGGGCGCGAATGCCGAGATCACGACGAACTAAGTGTTTGTGTTGATCCGTTGTATTTTCGGAGGTCCTTCCTGTGAGGGTTTTTGAGATTTTTTCGGCGGATCGAGCTTGTTTTTTTGTGGTCCCTTTTTTTCGGGGATCTGGAATTGGACATTTTTTGAGTTTCGCCCCTCGTGCGTGCTCGGCTTGTTTTGCTGAGCGTTGCGTGAGTGCCGGCGAATTGACACAAGACCTTCGCGTTTTGGTGCATCCCCCGTCGGTCCCCATCGGACCAGTGGCGATGGCCCGAACGCTCAAGAACGAAACAAAGGAAACCTAAACCATGAAACTTCTCAAATCGACAGCGGCCATTGCCGCAATCCTGGCAGTTAGCTATGCAAACAACACGACATCAGCAGCGACGTTTACGTCAGTCACGGATGGCGACTGGAATAAGGGTGCCACGTGGGGCTTGGTGGGCAATGATGAGGGAACCCACTATCCCGGCGCAAACGACGACGCCATTATTTCGACGGGTGACCGCGTTGACATCGGCTCGATGACGGTGAGTGTTAACAGTCTCGTCATCCGTGATATCGCGTCAGGTACTCCTGGGATTTTAGAGATGCAAGACTCAGGTGTGCTCCAGATCGAAAGTAGTATCGACGTTGAGGATTCGGAGACAGTCCCTGGTGTTCTTAGGTTCGTCGGAACAACTGGGACCCCCGGCGAATTGAGGGCGGCTGCAGCGGGCGTGACTTTGGACGGGCCCTACACTGTGCCGCAAGCCCTCGGAGCCAAGTTTGGTTTTGATTTGAGCAACGACAGCTTCAGTTTTCAAAGCGGCGCCACCCTCTCGACAGCTTCAGGTGATGTGACGATTTCGTCGCTCTTCACGAACAATGGAGTTTTGGACGCCACCAGCGGTGACATCTCGATTACGGGGACCTTCACCAACAACCTAGACGCAATTCTCAGGTCCACTGGAGGAGCCGTGACAGTCAGTGGAGCTAGTGAGAACGACGGTATCTACCAAGTCAACGGCGCCAACATGACGATCAGTGGCCAGTTGGACACGGCATCGACCGGCATGTTCCGCTTGACCAGCAACCACACCATGACGTTCCAGGACGGAAGCGAAGTGACCGGTGACATTTCCGCACACTTCAACGTCCAGGATGGTACGTTGCTATTCAATGGAAGTCATTCGACGGACGGTGGTTTCGAACAAACCGGTGGAACGGTCCAGGTAGACGCGAACGAGTCCTTCGAGGCGAAGGGCCTTTACAACTCCGGTGCTGGAACCTAATCGGCGCATCGACCCTTCAGTGGGTTGACGCATTAAAAAACTGAGACTCGGGCGACGGTGAATCTCACCGTCGCCCGTTTTCTCCCTTAAATTAAATGATCATTTGTTACGACCGGAAACATAGAACTCTGCCCCTGTCGTGACCAGCCCGCGAAAGGAGCATTTCAATGCAGGAGAACTTGAAATGTTTATCTTTCACAACACGCAGCATCTGCCAGGGTTCACGGTGACGATGACGCTCGTCCTGATGACAACACATTCCCTTCAGGCACAATCGTGCTACTCCCAATGCGACGGTGACTTCACCGATCCAAAAATCTGGAACACCAAGCGAGACGGTACGGGCTACTCCTGCACGCCTGGCGACGCGATCATCCAGCCCGGCGACACTGTTCACGTCGATTCCACTACTGACGTCGTATGCAGCGTGACGATCGAAGATGACACACGACGCGCCGGAGTTTTGGAAATGCGGCCATCCGGTGTCCTTCAGATTGATGACGCGATAGAAGTCGAAGACGCCTTAGCCAGCGCCGGTGCCTTTAAGTTTGTCGGAACAAGCGGAACTCCGGGAGAAGTTAGAGCCACTTCCACGAACGTGACCCTCAGCGGTTTGTTTCAGGTAACAGGAACTGTGGGGGCTAAGTTCGGTTTCGGTCTGAATAGCGACAGCTTCGATCTTCAGAGTGATGGTACGATCACGTCGGCATCAGGCCAAGTGACGATCACAGCAATTATGGCAAACAGCGGGGTCATCGACGCCACCGGTAGTGACATCTCAATCATAGGAAGTTTCACCAACAATTTAGATGCGATTCTCACGGCTACCGGCGGATTAGTGACCGTTAGTGGAACGATCGAAAACGACGGTCTCGCACTGGTCAATGGCGGCAACATGACGTTCAGCGGGCAGTTGGACACGGGTTCAACCGGCATGTTCCGCTTATCAAGTAACCACACTATGACATTCAAAGACGGGAGCGAAGTGACCGGCAATCTGGCAGCGCACTTCGACGTTCAGAGCGGCACGTTGCGGTTTTCTGGGACCCACTCGACGACCGGCGGGTTTAAACAGACCGGCGGCACGGTTCAAGTGGACGCCTACGAGTCCTTCGAGGCGACGGGTGCCTTTCTTTCTACAGCGGGGACCACACCGTGAGTTTGCATCAACGCCATCTGTGCGTTGAACAACGGCGAGCACGTGCAACGGTGATCGCGCCGCGGTCTAATCTCGCGAACATGATTCATTTTATGACGATCGGAAACATAGAACTCTGCCCCTGTCGTGACCAGCCCGCGAAAGGAGCATTTCAATGCAGGGAGAACTTGAAATGTCTATCTTTCACAACACGCAGTATTTCGTGCCAGGGTTGATGATGACTGTGTTGGTAGCAGTTATGACGCCAGGCCCCTTAAGCGCACAGCCGTGCTACTCGCAGCGTAGTGGTGACTTCGCCGATCCCAAGACTTGGAACACCGAACGGGACGGTTCAGGCACTATATGTGAACCCAATTACGCAGTCATCCAGCCTGGTCACGTGGTTTACGTCGAGACCGGCGCAAGCGTTTTCAGCCTAACGGTCGAAGACGCTCTGGAATGTACGGCTGGCGTTCTAGAGATGCGGCCGTCAGCTGTTCTCCAAGTGAGTGTTGCAATCGACGTGGAATATGACTTGGCCGTCCCCGGTATTTTTAAGTTTGTTGGAGCCGGGACTCCGGGGGAAGTGAGAGCGGTTAGCAATGCCGTGACCATTAGTGGGCCGTTCATTGTAACAGGAGGCGCTGGCGCCAAGTTCGACTCTGACAGTATTTTCCATACTATTCATTTGTTGGCTGGTGGCAGCATTACCTCAGATTCAGGCCCAGTCGAGATCTCGCCCATTTTACAAAACAACGGCGTCATCGATGCCACAAGTGGTAGTATTTCAATAACGCGCTCGTTCGTTAACAACGCTACAGTGAGAGCTACGGGTGGTGACGTGACGATTTCTGGCGAGGTGGAAAACAATGGAACCATTTTGACTGATGGCAATAATAATCTCACGATCAGTGGATCAGCCATCGTTGGCTCAGGTGGAATCCTAAACGCCAAGCTCGGTGATATTCACATTGAGGGCACGATGGTAAACAACGGAGTTATTGAAGCGTCCGGCGGCAATGTAGTTTTCTACGACAACGTCACCAATCTTGGGAGCATCACAGCCGATATCGGGAAGATTAACTTCTCGGGTTCTGTTTTCACGAAGGGAAGCATCACGGCAGATGGTGGCAATGTTAGTTTTTCAGACGGAAATGTGACTAACTTCGGAACCATCACGGCGACCGGCAGAGGCGATGTGATCTTTGACACTGGTGCCACTCTCAGCAGCGAATCTTCCGGCTTGTTCGAGGTGATCTATGCAGATTCTAAAATGGTGTTCAATCACGGCGGCGATGGTACGATCACTAAGGGAGCGGATTTTAGTCTCGAAGCAGGGCTGATGCATTTTATGAAGAACCTTAAGACCAACGGCGGCTATCGTCAGACAGGTGGAACGATCAAAGTGGAAGCGGAGAAGGTTTTCACAGCCACAGGCTCATATCCAATGCCGCCGTAGCTGATGCCCTCACAAACCTCTGGCGAGCATGCCAGGGGGCCGAGCGATGCGGGTTATGACTTATGATCCGCGCGTGACGCAGCCGTCCGTAACCAGCCTGCGGACGCGCCGCAAACACGCGCGGATCAGTAAAGTGGAAGACTGTACAGCTGGATGATGACTTCTCAAGTAAAAAATCCGGACTGATCCGTTTTCTCGATCTAGCCGGCGGTCCAAAGTGCCCGCGAATGTCAGTTTAGAAGGTAATTGACGTGGTCAGTTGACGAATGCTTGAACGTAAGGTCCGATATCGCGCCCGTCAACAACGTCGTCATCATTGCAGTCTGAAAAGCAGGCTGCACCTTCGTCGCCCAATAGAGCGTTGATAAAGACCTGCAGTTCAGGCAACGGTGGCTCGGGAACAAAGCCGCTGCTGGCTTCGAAGGCTGCGGCGAAAGCCGGCCAGTCGGCGCAAGCGACGACGCCGTCGCGGTCCAGATCGAAACTCAGCAGGTTGGCCGCATGGGTATGGTTTTCGGCAGTACCATCGACTGCGGCCACAAAACGATTCAAATCGTTTTCGTTGACCATCCAGTCGCCCTGGAATGCGGCTCCGCTATTACCCCAGTCGCCGGGCAACGGTTTGAACTCGATGGCGCTCGGGCCGTGCAGATGTTCGCGGTCGCCCACGGATGGCCACACTTGGGTACCCGATAGACCAATGATTCGGATTTGCTCGTAAGTATTCGGATCGATTTCGAAAACAGCTCCCATGTCGAACGCGCATGGACCGTGTTCCGCCCAAACGACGTTGGTGGCCACGGGCGTTGAGAATGAACAGACATAAAGATTTCCGTTGGGACCGTAGGCAAGATCATTAGGGCTATTGACAAAGCCACCCCAATAACATGGGTCGGCGGTGCATGTGCTTTGATCAAACGAGTCTAGACATGATGAACGAGGGATAACAACGCTCACGTTCCCTGTGGCAATTTCATATTTCTCGACCCGGTTTCGTGTGAAGTCAATATCACTGAGCAAGTAACTGAAGCCATCGGGTGTCTCGATAACGCCCACTTTTCTGGCAGCAGTTTCCACAAGGTTGTTTTGAAGAAGTTGAAATGGCACGGTGTTGGGATCATATTCGCGAAATGTTGGCACTTCGGACAGCTGTGCTGCACCAAGTAACAAGTATTTGCCGTTCGAAGTAAACCGGCCAAATCTTGGACTCCGCATGGGCGGGGAGGCGTCAGGGATGACGACCTCTAGATCAAAGGTTACTGGATCCAGTCCGTGGATCTTATTGTTCTCAGCCTTAACCTCTGTGAGGCAAAGGATGCCATTCGGCCCGCCTGAACTTAGGCTCTGCAGCACCAATGTGGGGTCCTGTAGCTCTGAGGTATTTGGTGGAACAACGTAACCGAGGTAAGCACCGGTCTCGCCGTCAAATTCAATGACTGCGTCAGGGCCCGACGGAATCCCCGATCCTGTAACAGCCCAGAGATTGCCATTGGGTGCCCAAGCGAGATCGGTGAGATTGTAGTGGACGAGGCCGATCTCAGGAGGTCGCTCCCATGCGAAAACGCAAACAAAGTCACCTGTTATGCCGTTGTACTGCAGGATGTTGCGCCTACCGCTATTACACACATAGAGATCCCCCACAGCGCCGCGGGGGCAGTCGTCGATGACTTCCAGGGCGTCGGGCAGGGTGTCGCTTTGGGTGTCGGGGTTGGTGACCACCACAGACCAAAAGCCGGCGGCCGTTCCGGGTGGGAAGAAGAACTGACAACGCACCTGTTTCGCGTTGTCGTGCGCACGGGTAATGACGAGG
>JAKSDK010001607.1 GCA_022360095.1 Phycisphaerales bacterium | reverse complement strand
GCATTCTTAGTGTTTATCAACACAGCATATAAGAGAGGCCCCAGTGTCTTTGCACCTGGTACACAAAATTTTTTGTGTAACCAGAAATGTCAGTTAAAGGAACTTTTATTGTTCATGTTCACGAATAGCTTGTAACAAGCTAAAAAAAGTCCTGATGAAGGATAGCTGTTTAAGGATCAAAGGATTGTGTCACCTGACACAAAAATTGTAGGCCCTAAATCTACGCAAAGGCATCTTTGAAGTTTGGTGACACTTGAGAATATTATTGTTAAGTAGGTAGGTAGCAAGTACAATCAAGACATCAGGGTTAAGGTCTGTGACATACAATGAATAGCCCGGAGAGTACATGTACTTGTATGCATTAAGAAAAAACAGCACATCCCTTGAGCTCAGACCTATTGCAGTGACTTTGTTACACCCAAATAGGTAAGATAAGTCTCAAGCAATGTTCTTAGCTCCCAGAGCAAAAGACACATCGGAGACATGTGTTACTGTTGATGATGAGGAGATCAAATGTATAAACTCTCTGAAATTATTAGGAGTCATTCTAGATAACCAACTTAATTTCAGTGATCATGTTAAGTTAATGTGCTCCAAAGCTAATTTTAAGATTGGCGTTCTGACACGGATGAGGAAACTGGTGCCAGAGAAGACCAAGTTGCATCTTTTTAAATCTGTTATCCTTCCAGGGTTGAAGTATTGTTCAATTGTATGATTATTTATAAGTCAGAGCATCTGACAAGCGCAAATTGGAAAGATCATGCAAGAGAATAAAGGCTTGCGAGAGGTAGTTAATGACAATAAATCAAGTTATGAGAGCTTGTTGAAGAAGGCAACCCTACCAACTTTAATTATATAACAGAAGACTTCAAGATTTGGCAATTTTGATGTTTAAAGTTAAGAATCAATTACATCTCCAGATTATGTTTTGAGCTGTTTCAAAGATCGGACACTAACCATAATCTATGTAATTTCTGACTTTATGGTTCCTAGATTTAACACGATAACTTTTGGTAAATGTTCATTCTATAAAATATCTTGGTCTATATCTTAATGGTGTAAATTACCAATAGCCTTAAGAACGTTAACTGAAATTGATAAATTTAAAAGAAAAATTAGGAAAATTGGTTTAGCTGGTCACTTGACGGAAAACAAATGTGGGTCGGAATGTACCTTATGTGTTTCTCTAATCTTTCTTGCTTTGTATATATGATTTATTTATTTATTTTCCTTTTTTTTTTCTTTTTAACTGTAAATATTTTATTTTATTGCTGTACATATATAACTTATTATTTTATAGTGTCCCCAATTAGCTTCATAGCTAAAAGTACCTAGACACTTAAATAAAGTTTATTATTATTATAATAATTATTATTATTATTACTATTATTATTATTATTATTATTATTATTATTATTATTATCATTATCATCATTGTTATTTGCTAATGTTTTCGTTATCG
>JAKSDK010001565.1 GCA_022360095.1 Phycisphaerales bacterium | reverse complement strand
CGCCACCAACGAATGACTCTTAAATAATTGACACAGTTTAATACCTAGGATTACTTACGTAAGACTTTCACTTTTTCGTCAAGCTTATTCGAATTTAAAGTCAACCCAAATACAAATCTGTCGATCTTAATTGACGATCCTTGCGTCGAACGTCTAATGTTCTTGGTAATGCAAATAATAATAATACATGTATGGTTTGGTGAATGTAAACTTTGGCATTTCAGAGATTAAAAAAACTGGCAGAAACGTTTCACAACCACTGGCCATTTCTTCGAAATATAAGAATATAGTATTCCGTTCACGAATCAAAGTTCAAAACAATGGTTGGTGCTGATTTCGTTGGTGGCGAGATGATTAATTTGGTAGCGAGATGCCAAGATACTGGTAACGTTTCTTAACAGAAGCAATAATCACTTTTGTTACCAAACTACTCATTATTGATGTCTACCGTTCGTATTATATCGTCTACAGTAGTAATGTGAACATCCACATGCTGTCATCCGAAGGGTTTTTTTTACCTTTACATTGGCTTACTTAATACTAGGGAATACAGCTGACAATAATCTGTTAGTTGGACAAGAGAGAACTTACCTTTTTATCACTGAGCGAAGTAGTGAGCCCAGGCGTGTTGCGTTCTTTATTCATTACCAACACTATCTGGTCCATCACATTCGTATTTTGGTGATATGTTATGGTCGCGTTTGAGCTAAAAGCCACAGAATTACAAGTCAAGGTACTTTTCATAATAGTACAAAATCTGTGAAAGATAATAGTTCACTAAGCTGTGATCACAATGCTTACTGCTGAACATGAAGCGCTCATTGGAAATTTGGGCTTAAGGAATTAGAGAAATGGAGAAATCAGAAAACATGATACAGTCTGACTGACAAGAGGGGAATCATACATGCATGAGTTCTAACAACCACTTAATAATCTCCACCTGCTATTGCATTGCTTCCCTAATCATCACTCAGACTTCTAGTAACGGAAATTAAACTCAAGGTTGGTTAAGCCAGGCAATGATCAAGCACCAGGAAGTAGGTATCCATGGCAACCCTCTGGGCAGCCCCACCAGGCATTTTCACACTGAAACGCTCAGTAAAATACGCTGTGCTTACTGACCAATACTATTACCTTGCCTTGTCTTAAAGAGTGAAAGAGTTTGTAAGAAACAGAGCATTAAAATGGCAAGCAAGCAACACTGCTATAGCAAAAGACACTTTATGAAGAACTGCGAGTAATCAACTGCGTACATGTAAATAAGCCACAAGGTGCTCCTACTAAGGTTATAGGGGCCCAGCCAATGCAATAATTGCAGTCGTGAAAACTGCAGATCAGCATTGGCTCAAGTTTACAGTGTAACTTTGCCTAAATTAAATTCAGCCACAGAATAAGCAAGTAAAGGCAGAAAAATAAGCAGTGGGTTTGTTGACAAAGTCAAGGGTCCCTCAAGAAGATACTGTCGGTAATCAGAAATTATTATGCAATTCTCATATTCATCATGTCATCTTCATCTTTCCTGGTATCTTAAGAACCAGTTTAATGAATCACCAGCTCCCACATGGTTTGCAAGCTCAATTGGCAATAGTGCTGATCTGGAACCACAAAGCTCAGGGTTCAAACCTTGACAAGCCTGAAATTTTTCACAACTTTTCACAACTGCATAAGCTGTGTCTTCAACTGAGATGATCTTTTTTAATTGGGGAACATGAGTCTATTGTGGGTCATCTACTTCAAAATTACAAACATAGTCAGGGGGCATAAGCAGTCTTACATCATAGCTTGAATGTAGACTGGTATATGTTGTATGATTACTTGGTACCAGACACCATACTTCTACACACATCATGCATTATCACGAGTCTACATGTACATAGGTCTATACATGTAAGCTAGTGCTAGTAAAATTAAAGTCACTTTAGTTATGAATAGTTGGGATTACCTAGTAGTGAGCTCAGTGT
>JAKSDK010001917.1 GCA_022360095.1 Phycisphaerales bacterium | reverse complement strand
CTCGCCGGTGCGAGGGTCGTTCGTCTTGATCCGACGGCCGATCGCGTCGTAGATGTATTTGTACGTCAGGCCTGTCTGCGTGATGGTCTCCTGCACCAGGCCGTTGTGCGTCTTGGTGATCTGCGATTGCGTCGATTCGGGAGAGGTGACGACTTCGTACACCAGGGCGACAGTGGGCCCCAGCTCGGTCTTCGAGCTGGTGACGTTGTCGTGGATGTCCTCGGATTCGCGATAGGCAATGACGTAGTCGGCCGACGCCTGCGCTGGCGTGATGCCGTCGAGACCGGTGAGCTGCTCGCGCTGTTTGCCGACCTCGACGGCCGTGGCCGAGCCGGTGTCGGGATAGATGTGGGTAACTGTCTCCAGCCACCATTCGTTGTTGATCTCGACGTAGGTCGTGTCGGTGTCGGTGACGCGGTCGGGACCGGTGAGGTCGATGACGGCGTCACGGTCGACGTCGACGCAGGTCCGTGTCAGGTTGCCGAGGTCGTCGTATTCGTACCGAATGAAAAGCGAAGGGATGAGTCAATGACCCAACCTGCGAAATTATACAAGTACGAACAAATATGAGATCGGTATAATTCAGTCGGATTGCGTTTCAAATTCTACACCTATGCTCCTTAACACTTTCAAGATCTTTTCCTCAGAAAGCTCATCCGCTAGAGTCTTAGGGGTGCCTGGTTTGTCAGGGCCATATACAACAAGCAATGGCAAATCAAATCCGCTCAATTTCTGGAATTCACTAACAAGTTGCCTATTCTTTAGAGTGTAATCTGCCTCATATGCAGTTGCGCGGTTGCTCATTATCAATTGCCTTAAAAGTGGTGATTTTTGAAGCGCAATAAAAAAATCACCGCATTCCTCACACCAATCGGCAGTAATGTTTACGAACACGATTCGCCCTTCTTGCAAATCGCGTGCTAGGCGATTGCGGTCATACGCTTGCCAAGCTATCTCGCCATCAATTTCATTCCTATCTTGTTCGGTTGCCGTGCGTCGAAAGGACGTAGCTGCGATCCAAACAAATGCAATTCCCAATAACGTAACCGCTGCAACGGCCAAGTAGTTGGATTGCATTCCTCTAGTGTTTTTTTCTCTAGCTTCCGTTGTTTCCTTTTCAAAACCGCATTCCGGGCACTTTCCGGAAACTAATCCGACCAAGCTATAGCCGCACCTAGAGCAGCAATCTGCTGGCTGACGTCGTGGCCGGAAGCGGATCATAATAAGTAGAACAACAGTGCCGAGTAACGAGAACAACCAACAAGGTATTTGATAGTGACTATGCCACGGGTCCCTTGAGTACCCAATTCCTAACACGTAATCTCCTCTACAACTCGTGCATGTACTACACCAGTTGGCATTTGATATATTTGATAATCTCCAACCTATTTGAGGATTGATAAGTCGTTGCCAATGAATTGCTAGATATCCATCAGATACTATAACACCGTAATGCCTTTGCCAGTATTCCAACCCAAGAGTAGTAATGTAAGAAAATACAGATCCACAAACAACAAAGAGTGCGATTGCAAACGAAATACGAAACAAAAATATTCGCCTATTGAACATTACAGTCATTTTTTCTTCTGGTCATTACAACAGTCGGGAGCCCGATTTGAGTTTCCAGTGTTTTCACAGTCGACTACCTTGTACTCAGGGTAGCCCCTAGGGGCCTCTGTTCCTTTTGGCACACAACATTTTCCTTGCCAGGTGATGGCGCGATAGCAATCAATACTACAATATTTTCCGAGTTCGTTAGCATTCCCTACGTCGCGGTGACCAGGTCCGGCGACACAATGTCCCATTTCGTGACAAGCGGTTTCGACGCCATCGCCATACCCATGTCTATCCGTACGATTCTTCGTGCATACGACGACAACGCACTTGTTTTCCTTCACGCTGGTTCTGATATCCCATACGGCGTTAAGTCTTCTATTCTTCTCACAAAGGTCAGTATCACACCAGACAATTACATGGTTAAGCGTTCGGCAATTCTTCTCCATTGCCAATAGATTTCTATATCGTTTTCCATGGTCACTATTGTTAGGACATTTGTGCAACCCTCGTTTTTTTGCTTCTTTGACAAGTTCGCCGATCCTATGGCATGCCAGTTGAAAGTCGTGCTTAATTCCGTCCACTTTTCCACGACAGCTTCTTGGGTCGACAAAGATTTTGCCAGGGTTGGGTTCCCAACCTGGTGGAGGCCCTCCGGTGGGTTGCGTGGTAGATCCACTAGTTGGCTGACCGGTTTGAGGTTGGTAACCGTCGGGGTCGATCCAAGACAATGCATTGTTCTGGACAAAACGATATAGGTTATGATCACCGTGCTCAGCTACCGGATCTCGATTTAGCCACCGTCCCAAACGCAGAGTATAGAAGCGATTGTTGTAGTAATAGAATCCTGTTTCCTCGTCGAAATACTTCGTGCTGAATTGGAATGGGCTGGTGCTTGCATAAGAACCAGTGGTGACCAGCGCGTTTCCGTAGGGGTCGTATTCATAGTGAGCGGCGATCGTCAGCGTTTGGGTGTCACTGAAATCCATCAACTGGCCGACGTTGCCGTGGCCGTCGTAGAAGTAGAGATACGGCGTGTCGTCCGTCGTGACGACGGTACCGTCCGTGTCCTGCACCGCCAGCAGGCCGCCGATTCCACCGGCGCCCTGCGTCGTGCCGCTGAGATCCAGGCCCCAGGCGTATTTGCGGAGAATGGCATTGTTGTCCTGGCCGTCCAGCTCAAGGACCACGTTCCAGTCGTCGTACACAAAGCGTGTATCCTCGATGACGCCACCATTGACAGGATCGGGATCGTGTTCGACCTTGCGGACGCGGCGGCCGCGGTAGTCGTAGGTGAACTCCAGGATCGTGCCCTGCGAGTCGGACACCGAGACGAGGCGATTCTCCATGTTGTACGTGTACGTCAGATCATCGTCCGCGGTCATGTTGCCGTCGGCGTCGTAGGTGAAGGTCTCCGCAGGATTCGCCGTCGCCGTGTATTGGTTTACGTTGTTGGTCGTGTAGTCCGTGGCCGTGCCCTGATCAATCGAAGACTCCGTTCGGTTGCCGATGGGATCGTATTGATACTCGAAGTCCTGACCCGTCACGGCCACCTGGGGGACCGCCTGCAAGTCGGTGCCTTCGAAGCGCTGAGAGCGCGTCAATTCGTTGCGATCGTTGTCGCTGTAGAGGCTGTAGGCTTCCTCGGAATGGTCGACGAACGCCTTGCCGCCGTTGATGACGCTCGTGCGCCGTCGCAGGTTGTCGTAGGCATAGTCGTACTTCGAGATCACGGTCGTGCCCCACTTGTTTTCGACCGACGTCAACAGATCGCGCGTCGACTCATAGCTGCGGACCGTCTCGGCAAACGTCGTCAGGTTCGCTTCATATTCTATCCGTTCGATCAGGTCGCTGTTCGTTAAATACGAATAACGGACGCCACAGTTGGGCAGCGCGGTGCCGCTGACGTGGTTCAGCCTACCGTGCGTGTCGAAAAGATACGTGGCCTCGAAGTCATCGTTCCAGTTGCCCGTGTCCATCCCGATGCCGAAGCCGTCGTAGCGGCCGGGGACGACTTGGGTGCCTTGATAGGTGCGGGTGATCGTGGCGTCGTAGATCGAGCCTGCGATCTCCTCGGATTCGAGCTGGAGTTTTGCGTTGTAGGTGAACGTATGCGTGCCGAGCGCGTCGGTGACCGTGGCGATGCGGCCGAGTCGGTCGTAGGTGAAGGCGATGTCCGGCGTGGCGTCGGTGTAGTCGATGTTGGTGAGTTGACCGGTGTCGGGATCGTAGGTGTAGCTCGTCTCGCCGACGATCGAAATCGGACCGCGGGCCCAGTCGCGGGACTTCAGCGCGCTGTAGTCGTTGTAAACATATTTCACCTGGGTGGTGTCGGGGTAGACCTTTCGCGTCAGCAGCCCGCTCACACCGTCACGGTCCCAGCGCGTCTCGTCCGGCGTCGGGGGCTGGCTGGGCCAGGTGGATTGCGTGAAGTCGCCGGAGCGGTAGGTTCGCATCTTGAAGAGGTGGCCGTAGGTCGTGTTGTATTCAAACTCCACCGGCTGCGGCACATTACCCCAGATGCGGTGAAGCTGGCCGAAAGCGGCGTTGTCATACGCGTAGTAAGTTTTTTTGCCGCCGGGGTTGGTGACCGACGTGCGGCGGCCGGAATCTGCGTCGTAGGCGAATGGGAGAAGAAAAGAAGAGGTGGGTCAATGACCCACCCTACTCGACTACGTGAGCCGCCGCTCGAATGCGACAAGGTGGAACCCGCCGCGGATGGCGGAGTTCGAATGGATACGTGGAACGCGGTTTATTCCAGTTGGTGACAAGACGAGTGATGGGAGCACATCACCGGTCTCGTCTTGGGGGCTGCTCGCCCCCAAACCCCTCGGCTTCCTCCCCTCACCCGGGCTGACGCCGTACGGAGGATACTTACCAATGTCAAAACAAACTTGACTGCCGACAGCCTCTTCATGGATACGAAACTAGGTTTCATTTCGAAGATCTTGCAATATCTGAGCTCTGGCTGCGGGATCAAGTCGACGTCCGATCTCTGATAAAGAACGGACCATCGCATTCTCAAAAGGACGTTCAACGCTCTGATTGGACGACCAAGGTGTTTCACTCAAATATGTTGAGTAACTATCTGGGTAGAGTAAGGCGGCGACTGGATCAAGATAATCTTTTGACGGGCTAGGTATGAAATCGGCGAATTCGTTAATCATATCGACTTGATAATCTGTGGGCGTCTTCTCGATTTTTGTACAAGTTTGAAGCAATGCGTCATATCCCCATCGGCAGCCATGCATGACTTTTTCCAGTCTAAGAATTTCCGTCCCGCTACGAGTAAGCAGAATAATAGTCCCCAATATCGATCGCGATACAACATGATAATTGCGACATAAGTGCTCTAGGAGTCCAAGAAGTCCTTCCGTGATGGGCTCTATGAAACCGTCACGATCAATCTCATCTATCCATTGCACTTCAAGATCCTCTAAGAGTGCAAATTGCAATTGACCGATTACATTTGGATCTTGATGTTCGTTTAGCATTCGGTTTATGACAAACCAATGTAGCCATACTATACGGCTATAGTCCTTTGAATCAGCGAGTTGCCTCGAGGCGTCGAGTAACGACGTGACCACGCCAACTGAACGCAGCTTTTCCAGATCCATATTCAGGCTTCTGAGTGCATGGCGAAAATTATTTCGGTAATTTGAGTTATCTAAACTATTAAACTTGCTAAGGTCCATCATAGGATAACATTGCAGGACGATCCCGCATGTTTTTTATATTTCTAATGAGACATCTGCCATAGCACCACATTCAGAACAACGGCCGGAAGTGCTTCCAGATAGATCATAACCGCAGGCACCGCATCGACCAGATTGTAGCCGCTCGCGTCTTCGATGATTCATATAGACACGACGTGCAACCGTGAATGGCGCGATCACAAGAAGGACCGTCGGAAACCAGAGTGGGATTCTTACGACAAGCTCCTTTAGCGGAGGACCGGGACGGTGGACAAGAAAACCGAAAACTGCATCCCCATTCGCCTTTTGCACTACGGCCTCGAAGGTTCTTTTTCTGAATTCTGGGTACTTGGCAAATTCTTCAAGCTGAGCCATGGATAACTGCTTCGTCACGCCGCCGATCGTATAAGTTCGCCAGGTACGCCAAACCTCATGCCAGATATTCTGAGGACTTAATAACGGTGGATCATCTTGCGTAGCGTTTGCGACGATGATGGCACCGCCACCGAGATAGGTGAAGTACCAAATATCGGATTGATCAGACAAGTCCCAATACGACGTGCTGAGATAGCTTAGAGAAGCGACGAGCACGCTTAGAATCCAAACGACACAACCCAAAACAACTAAGCCGTTCCAAAGCCACCAACGGAATGTTCCTCGCCTTTTCAACCAAATCATCGAAGTACCGATGGATTGAGATCGCAAGGAAGAATAGACAGACGAGAAAACATCCGCAAGGTCCTCGTACCAAGGTTCATAGGAGGCTCAAGAAAACAGGTAACCTACAATTTGCTTAAGCTTGGTAGGGTTCGCATCGCGGACCAATTGGGGAGGTTCGTTCGCTTCTAAAATGGTCCGCGGTGCGGACCCTACGAAACTTGTCACGGTTCCGGAGAATCCACCTCGCCGCCCGAGTCGTCCTTGACCTCAGGCTTAATCCAACGAGTCGTAAACTGCCCTCCCCACCATTGGCCGGAGACATCGGAGTAAGTATTCAGCACGCCCTCTTCCATCGCGGTTACAGTGACGATCGTCCCCGACCCATAGGGCACGAACGCCTGATTTGTATGACCTGTCGAGGTATTCCGGTAGGTGCGAATTTTCTCCGGATCCGTACCCCAGGGAAGAAAAAAGTACTCTCGCTGCGTTGACCAGTATTTTCGTCCGGCAATCTCGATAATACACGGTGTTCCCTGGCAGTCCACCCGGATAATCAAGACATTGGATCGGATCAGCCAGCCGATCAAGAGCAGAGCGCATGTAACGAAGGCCAGCAAAAGTAGCCGGTATCGGCGCCTCCTGACTAAGACCGGATCCGGATTGTTCGAATAGTCGAGCGTCGATGGCTCACGATTTTCCTGCACCATTTTTCTCTGTTTCGTATTTGAGCTTAACATCAACTGAGCCCGGCGTACTCCAATGTAAGCCAAAAATCACTGGCCTGCTTTTTTCTTCGAACACGCTCTCTTACAAATCACAAGCCCAACCTTTCCAGTGTACCCAGTGGCCTCAACGCCACTCTTGTACGGCTTTGCCCCAATATCATTGGCCGTGATTTTCGCGTTCTTGCCACGACTGCGTGCTATATCTTGCCTCTGCACGGTAAGCCGTTCTCCTACGAGAAAGATCAAGTACTCTTCAGTATTGTTGGGCCCATACGGCCCCCAGTTAAACGAGAAAGTAATCCCCATTGACTCTCCTTTCGTGATAGACACTTGGCCACTAAATTGTGCGACGCCGTAGAGCGTGAATCCACCCCCTCCGCTTTTCGTGAATGACGTGCTTTGGCTGAACGTGACCGACAGACTACCACTTGCTGGCTTTCCCTTCAAACAACACCCTACGTGAACGGATTCGCCTACGTGTTCCCAAGTAATGTTTCCTTGGAGATACTTATGAGCTATGTAATCTGACACCGGGACAAGGGGTAATGTTATTGGGTCATGTACCTCTGCAACCCAGACCCAGTCACCATCAACGTCGTCTTCAGTATTCACCTCCTGATTCACTTCCCAACCCTGCGAGACGTCGCAAAGACGACTTGCTATATCGGTACTCGGAGGTGTTCCCGGCGGTTTACCATTCACGAAAATGACGGGCTCTCTTCCTAAAACGTCAATGAGATTGATCGGGTTGCCCCAAACAAATTCAACGAGATTGTTACCGCCCGCTTCTTCAATCGGATCCCGATTCAGCCACCGACCCAGCTGCGGGCTGTAGTATCGATAGCCGTAGTAATAGAACTCCGACTCGTCATCCCAATATTTCGTGCTGAATCGGAAGGGGTTGTCGCCAGCGTAAGAACCGGTTGAAACGATAGCTTTGCCATAGGGGTCGTATTCATAATGAGCGGCGATGGCCAGCGTTTGCGTGTCACTGAAGTCCATCAACTGGCCGACGTTGCCGTTGCCGTCGTAAAGGTAGAGGTAAGGGGTGTCGTCATTCGTGGCGACCGTCCCGTCCGTGTCCTCCACTGCCAGCAGGCCGCCGATGCCGCCGGCCCCTTGAATTGAGGTGCTCAGATCCAGACCCCAGGCATATTTGCGGAGGATGGCGTTGTTGTCTTGGCCGTCGAGTTCAAGGACGACGTTCCAACCGTCGTAGACGAAGCGCGTGTCTTCAATCACACCGCCGTTGACGGGGTCGGGATCGTGCTCGACCTTGCGTACCCGACGGCCACGGTAATCGTAGGTGAATTCCAGAATCGTGCCCTGTGAGTCGGCTACTGAGATCAGGCGGTTCTCCATGTCGTAGGTGTACGTCAGATCGTCGTCCGCGGTCATGTTGCCATCGGCGTCGTAGGTGAACGTTTCCGCTGGATTCGCCGTCGCCGTGTATTGGTTCACGTTGTTCGTCGTGTAGTCCGTGGCTGTGCCTCCGTCGATCGACGATGTATCGCGGTTACCGATGGGATCGTAGGCGTACTCAAAGTCCTGACCGATCACCGCCGGGCCCGGTTGCTGCGGGTCCGTTCCCTGGTGGCGCTTCGACCGCGTCAGCTCGTTGCGATCGTTGTAGGTGTACAGGCTCAGCGCCACTTGCGAATGGTCGTCAAACGCCTTCTCCTTGTTGACGACACTTGTGCGCCGGCGGAGGTTGTCGTAGGCATAGTCGTACTTCGAGATCACGGTCGTGCCCCACTTGTTCTCAACCGAGGTCAGCAGGTCGCGTGTCGACTCATAGTTGCGGACCGTCTCCGCGAACGTCACGGAGTTCGCCTTGTATTGTATCTTCTCGATCAGATCGCTGTTGAGCAGAAAGGTATAATCGACGCCGCTGTCTGGCAGAGCCGTGCCGCCGACGTGGTTCAAGCGGCCATGGGTGTCGAAAAGGTAGGTCGCTTGGAAATCGTCGTTCCAATTGCCCGTGTCCATCCCGATGCCGAAGCCGTCGTAGCGGCCGGGGACGCCGTTGACGGTGTCGTCGTCGTACTGACGGGTGATTGTGGCGTCGTAGATCGAGCCAGCGATCTCTTCGGATTCGAGCTGGAGCTTTGCGTTGTAGGTGAACGTATGGGTCCCTAAGGCATCCGTGACCGTCGCGATCCGACCCAATCGGTCGTAGGTGAGGGCGATGTCCGGCGTGGCGTCGGTGTAGTCAATGTTGGTGAGCTGGCCGGTGTCGGGGTCGTAGGTGTAGCTCGTCTCGCCGACGATCGAGATCGGACCGCGGGCCCAGTCGCGGGACTTCAGCGCGCTGTAATCGTTGTAAACATATTTCACCTGGGTGGTGTCGGGGTAGACCTTGCGCGTCAGCAGCCCGCTGACGCCGTCACGGTCCCAACGGGTTTCGTCCGGCGTCGGGGGCTGGCTGGGCCAGGTCGATTGCGTGAAGTCGCCGGAGCGGTAGGTTCGCATCTTGAAGAGGTGGCCGTAGGTGGTGTTGTATTCGAATTCGACCGGCTGCGGCACGTGACCCCAGATGCGGTGAAGCTGACCGAAGGCGGCGTTGTCATACGCGTAGTAGGTTTTCTTGCCGCCGGGGTTGGTGACCGACGTGCGGCGGCCGGAGTTTGCGTCGTAGGCGAAGGATGTGAATTTCAGCGCGGCGTCCCTGATCCAGTCGACCTGACCCTTGGCGTTGTAATGGACCAGCGACTCGCCGGTGCGAGGGTCGTTCGTCTTGATCCGACGGCCGATCGCGTCGTAGATGTATTTGTACGTCAGGCCTGTCTGCGTGATGGTCTCCTGCACCAGGCCGTTGTGCGTCTTGGTGATCTGCGATTGCGTCGATTCGGG
>JAKSDK010000559.1 GCA_022360095.1 Phycisphaerales bacterium | reverse complement strand
CCTTGTGCTCCCCAAATTTGGAGTCCTTTGACATCGACTCTTTGAACGCGTTAACATCGACTTTTAAGGATGCGCTAAATCCCATGTAACTTCCAGACACAGATACCGAATTTTGCGACTAAAAAAGGAATAAAATATATTTGGATCGTAAAAATATTTAACAATTATTCCTCGAGCCTGAATGGGCTCTGAGTCAATAGCCCATGAGGGCGAGAGGAATAATTATTTTAGCAAAATCCAACTAGTTGGTCAAAAATTTCGAGACAAAACAACTTTCGCTATTTTAAAGCTAGACTTAAAGCCATTGTTTTGGTTTTCAAGGCCGGCGCTTTTCGCTACTAGTGAGCTATAAGATATAGCCTAGTAGTAGCTCAACCAATCAGAACGCAGCATTGATTATAGACCACTAGTTCATTTCTCCTGGGTATTACAGCCGTCCCAAGAGAAATTGAAAACAATGCTTATGCAAATTTTTTTGGGTGGTGGGGAAGGGGGCAAATAGGGTGCATTATGCGAGATGTGAAGGGGCTTAACCTCGTTCCCAGGGTTCTCTCTCTTGCTTGGAAGGGCTGTGTCATGGCTGTCTAGTTCATCTTATGTTTAATGCAAATTACGCGTCCTTCCTTCAGTAATTACTCGTAGATGACAAAATCAGAGCTTTCTGTCAGACAACTATGTCTCCCAAACATTTTATCAAACGTTACAAAAGGTGTTGCCCTAACAAGTTTTCAAAAACCACAATTACAATCCCTTAAAATCGTCTTCAAATTTTCCCATCCGTGCCTTCCTTTTGACTATACTGTGTTTTTTATACCTTTTTTTTTTTACATGTTTTGAGCAGTTATTTTTATGTTCCACTTAGTTGGTGGAAGAGACACACATCAGTGACACATCCGCCTGTGGTCCGTGTACCACTTTTTGCTGAACAGACGCACGGCAACGGAGCAAAAAATGTGCCCAGTTTTTTCAATTTCCAATCCATGTCCATGCATCCTTGCCATCCGTAGTAACAGACGACAGGAAACAGTTTCAAGACTAAAATATAGTCTTAAATAACAACATTGTGTGGAATCCTCACACAAAGCGTAACAATGATAAATTAGAGGCTGTTCAGAGCAGGGCAACAATGTGAATATTAAAATGTGATGACGCAAATGAAACAAGATTATCTAAGTTGAATATTGAATCATTATCTGATAGGAGATTTTTAAGAGATGTTGTTTTTTCCATTTAATTTAATTAACGGGAAACCAATATCATATATTAATTGATCCGATAAACTCTTCTTTTGTATAGATCGGAATATCGACTACAATTTAAGAAAGAATTTTTCACAGGACCTATTATGGATTCAGAAGCGAAAAAAGTTTTAGCTTTTACACAATGTAAAATGATAGTGACATAGCCCCTTTAAGGAAAGGGCTTCATTAATCAAGATAGATTTTGTACCTGTCGGTAGCTTTTCTCAAGGCGCGTACGTATTTATTGACAACACTGACAGCAACCTGCATAATACAAAAAATAATATCAGCTCGATAGCAACCTTAATCAGAGTTTTCAGCGGCAAAAAATTAGAATAGGCCACTCTTCCTTAACTCTTTCACTCCGAGAACGGACAAACCAAGGTCTCGGAACAAACGATTTTAAGAAGTGCCTTCCTAATGTACCAACCTGGTTCCCAGGGTCCTCTCAAACCCGTCTCTCTCGCTATGGAGGAGAAGGATCCTGGGAACGAGGCCGCCTGATGTACATCGTACAAAGTGAACTTGATTTTCGAGGAATAACAACAACAACGACAAAACTTTACTCAAGCACCCAGGTAATAAGTACAATAATTTGTCCACCCGCAAGTAGAAAACTAATCGAGGCCAAGGTGGGACGGGGGACACACAGCGAAAAAATGCTCTGTAGATGACACTGTCGATGTAATCTTAAAAGTGTGGCCACTGAGCATGCGAGACGACAGCGGGGTCGTGCCGTCGTTTATTTCGACCCCTTTGGAGTTCCCCCAAAGCAGCAATCCTACCCAGCTGAACCAAACTTGGGTTTAGCTGTTTGAGTTGCGTGAGAGACTGGGACGGTTTTGTCTCGAATTACACTATGGGAAAGCTATGGGATGGTTTTGGTAAAGAGGTGTGGGAAATGTGGCCTACACTCGTCCCAGTAGCAGTCACTTAAAGCAGTTTGGCGCAACACCAAACTATATAAGGAACAAAAAATATGTATAATGACCCTCACTTTCCTAATTCATAACTAAGCCAAACATACTTACGTCATTATTCAACAAGAGATTTCCATCGCTTGCGCATTTTGT
>JAKSDK010000057.1 GCA_022360095.1 Phycisphaerales bacterium | reverse complement strand
TCATGTCTAAAAACAAGAAGCAGTCATCAGAGAGAATGCCAAGAGAGCTCATGGAGAGATTTACAAATTTCACACATCTGTAATTTCTACTCATTTCATTGATCACGTTCAGATATTTTTCTTTCTTACGCACTACATTGTTGTTGTCAATAATAATAATAATAATAATAATAATAAAAACTAATAGCATCTCTCAGTTGAGTGATCTTCATAATCATTAAGTTAAGTCTTCATAATCATGCTACACTCATGCTGTTTTTCTTATTGCAAGGAGCTGACCAACATAAAAAATTCCAAGTACTAGAAACGAAATTGAAACTGAAGGGTTAGATGATCTGCAGCACTTGTAAAGGTACAAGCCCTGTTGGACAGCAATTGACCCTTTAACCCTTTAAGTCCCAAGGGTGACCGACATCAATTTTCTCCTAGTGATACCAACACATTGTAAAGAGATTAGGTTATGAGAATTAATAAAACGATTACCAAAAAGAAAATGCTTTGATCTTTCATCAAATTCTCTGAACACATTCCTTAAGGAAATATATAGAGATCAGTTGGGAGAATTTGTTTTTGGATATTGGGCCTTAAAGGGTTAAGCCCAGATATGTACATGTACAAGTCATACACATTCTGGTCTCCATAAATTCCTTAAAATTGACTGGGAGCATTTGATAAATGATAAAAGCACATTACATCAGGTGATCATCTGATATAATTCCCATAATCTTTTCTCTTGTCTATGTATTGACATAACAAATATTAGGTGAAAATTGATGTTATAGGGTGAATAAGTATTATAAGAAAATTACAAATAATATTTATCAGACCACAACTTTCTACTAAATTTATAAATAACAAATTAAGTGAAATAACTAAAACTAGAGGTATTGCAACTTTTGTTTTCATTTCGGGATTTTTAAACCTCGTAACTTGACCTTCAATGACCTAAGAAAGAACTTTAAACTGTTTTATTTTATAAGTTTATCAAAACACAATTTGAAATGATCATTGTAAAGTAAAATAAGGTCACAAGTTATTAATAATTAAGTCATAATGAAATCGGCATGCTAGGTACATTGCAGTCAAGCATTCTCAGGTTTCTTTCATGGTGTACCTACTGTAAGCGAATGCATATTATGTAAATCTCACGGGGTACAAAAAATATTTCTGAAGATTACACATCACGGTTAAATTCAAAGTTCGCTTGAATCTATACGCTTAAAGGGCGAGAGTTTAGTCTATATTTTTATACTGCCATTGTGTTATAGCTATAATAAAAAGGGATAACTAAATTCAGTTTATTTTCATAGCTATTTCAGATCATACGTAACACGTGGAAATCAGTGGGTTTGATCAAAAGTTCATCATAATTAATGCAAAAGTGTAAATAGTCTCCAGCATTATATTCGTGGCAAAATAGGAAATAAAATTTCACGTTTTCGAAGTAAGATTACCTTCTTGAGGTATTTTACTTTGTCCTGTGCTGGAGTTGAATCGTGAAGTCTT
>JAKSDK010000206.1 GCA_022360095.1 Phycisphaerales bacterium | reverse complement strand
TTGGCCACGTCGGAACGCAGGGAGCTGGCTGTTGGACAGCATGAAGCCATTGTTGATGCGATTGCGGCCCGGGATTGCGATACGGCCGATGCGGTGGCACGCGCGCACATAGCCGGGGCGCACAAGGCACGGCTGGCCGATACCCTCTAAAAGGGAAGGCGTGACCTGACATTAACGTCGGTGCGCCGGCTGCCGGGTCTTAGTCAGACGTCCAGGTTCGCGACACTCAGGGCATTGTCCTGAATGAATTCCCGCCGGGGATCGACATCATCGCCCATCAGTTTGGTGAAAATGTCGTCGGCATCATCCGCTTCCCTGACCTTTACCTGCAGAAGCGTTCTTGCCTCCGGATCGAGCGTGGTTTCCCAAAGCTGCTCCGGATTCATCTCGCCAAGGCCTTTGTAACGCTGGAGTGTGAATCCCCTGCGGCCGGCGGCAAGGACGGCGTCCATCAGAGCCTGCGGGCCGCGGATCAACGTCTCGTTATCCTTGCGCAGCAAGGTTGCCGCTTTGCCGTAGATCTCCTTCAGGTGGGCGCTGTGGCTGTCGAGCCGCCGGGCGTCGTATGACCCAAGCAGGGCGGCGTCGATGGTCGAAACCTCTTTCACACCGCGGACCGTGCGGCTGAAGACGAGGCTGCCGTCGTCTTTGGCTTCGCCGTCCCAGCCTCTCTCGAACTCATCGGACATGATGTCGAGCCGCCGGGCTATATAAGCCGCAGCCTCGACCGCTTTTTCCCGGTCGGCCAGAATTTCAGCGTTCAAGGCACCTGCAATGGCCGCCTGCTCCACGATCGCCTGATCATACCGGGCATGAAGGCCGCCTAAAATGCCGGAGATCCTGCGTGCGGTTTCGACAATGTCATTAAGGTCCGCAACGGCCCGCATCTCGCCATTGGCAAGCCGCAACGTCATATCTTCAAGGCCCGCATCGATCAGGAAGTCATCCAGCGCGGTCTCGTTTTTCAGATATTGTTCTGAAGATCCGCGCTTTACTTTGTAAAGCGGCGGTTGAGCAATATAAAGATGCCCGTTTTCGAACAATTCCGGCATCTGACGGAAGAAGAACGTCAGAAGCAATGTCCGGATATGCGCCCCGTCGACATCGGCGTCGGT
>JAKSDK010001355.1 GCA_022360095.1 Phycisphaerales bacterium | reverse complement strand
TTTGAGGTTAATGAGAAGGTTGAATTGTGGTTCTGAATTTGTTGGTGAAGAGGTAAGGATCAGATCATGTCAGACTCTGGATCAGTGAAGTTCTGATTTTAGCCCAGGTTACAATGTATCTGTTCCACCACTTGATTTTCTTAGACAAGGAAACATTTCTCTATTTATGTACCTTCACCCAGATCATTTGTTTTTTGTTTAATGGCAACATACAGCTGTACTGCTGGAGGCAATGCTGTACGTGGTAGATAGGGTTATATACATTATGCTTGAAAATTTGAGCATTACCCTTAAAACAACAGCATTATGCCTAAAATTAAATTATGCTTGAAAAGTAGCATTATGCTTGACTGATCTTGGCTGTATTTGAAGCCGTTTTCCATCCCCGCAGATGTGAATACAACATTTTTATTGCATCAAATACAAATTTCAAACTGATGGATAGACAATTAGCCAGTCTTAGCAGGCTAACAAAGTGATGCAACGGTGCAACAACACATTGAAAGTAGCAATCAAGCCTTTGAGTATGTTAATTCTCTCTAAAAGCACTCTTTGGAAGTAAAAATGTCTCAGTGCAGTTGTGGTAATATTATTATTATTTTTTTATTATCATCCTCTTTATGCTGAAAAGTGGCCATTATGCGGGTATTAATTTATTGATGCTCCAACTATAGCATTATGACCAAAAGTTATGCTGGCACGTTGTACGTAACCAGGCTTAGTGGTGGACTTAAGCATCCCATTTCATGGGGGTTTGAGGCGGATATGTGGAGTTCTGATACTCCTTGGTGCTTCATGCTTCTCCAATCAAGATAATCCCCAACTGTGCAGGCCTTTTGGCTTGTTTTAAGGACCTCTCCCATCCATGGTGCACTACCATCCAATCCTGGGATGGGGAGGGGGTGGAGTTGTTATATTCATTTCTTGTTGCTTCACACTTCTCCAGTGAAGGTTAGCTCTTGCTTTGCAGGCCCTTTGGCTTGTTTTAACTACCTCTCTTGTTCATGGGGGTAGACTACCATCCAATCCAGAAAGGAGAGGGAGGGGGAGGGGTTGGAGTTGTAATCATCACTCCATGGTGCTTTAT
>JAKSDK010001915.1 GCA_022360095.1 Phycisphaerales bacterium | reverse complement strand
TCTCAAACGGACCTTCCTCGCCGAACTACCCTGCAAGCTTATCGTGGAATCATTCCCGGCCGATCGCGTCAATGCTTGCACTGCGTTCAAATCATCGGTGGACACCGCCGCAGCCATTGAAAGACCATGAGCCAGGAAAAACTTACACAAGAGTTCAAGTTCTTCGTGGATCCGAAAGAAAGGTCCGGGTGGCGCCCTGAAATCAAGGGAATTTGGATCTTTTTCTTTCTATCCGATGTCCCAACGCAGCGGATTCATGTACAAGTTTGCCAGCCCAGACTCGTAACGATGGGATTAGCGTTCCCTCGGCAAGCATGGACACCTATTGTGTTTCGTTAGATTCGAAAGACAAAGTCTCTAGGAATGCGACGACCGCTTTGACATCGTCGTCAGAGAGAATCGGTACCTGGATCCCGTCACCGGTCCACACAGAAATTCGCTTGTACCACTCGACCCTGGCGGTGAGGTCAAACTCGCCCGGATCGAAGAAGCGCAGGGGGTCGAAGTGGTAGCGCACAGCATCACCTAGCTTCGCGACCGCGCCTGAATGAGAATAGGGAGCCGTCTTCGCGACGTTGAACAACGGTGGCGTTCGAAACTTGTAGAGGTCACGGTCATCGAAGGTGACGTTGTACCTGCCATAGTCGATACCGAACCCATTCTTGCCGAACCCGGCTTGTGGGAAAGGAATGCTGTGGAACTTGAAGTCGCTGAAGTGGGGGCCAGTGTGGCAGGACGAGCACCGTCCCTTGCCGTAGAAGACCAGCCCACCGGCACGTTCTAGAGAAGTCAACGGCTCCCCGCCAAAGACGAACTGGTGGAACTTAGTCGCTCGGACCATGAAACGGTCACGGATGAAGTGGTTGATACTCTCGGCAATGTGCCCGAAGGAGATCTCATCACTTCGGATCCCGAACGCTTTGGTGATGCCCGCATTGAGGGCATCGTCCTTCCTCACCCGATGCACAAGTAGCGCAAAGATCCGTTCCGCCGCCGAGACCTCCTCCTTCTCAAACTCACGGGAGACATGCGCGTCATCGACCAACATCTCCCTTATCTCGACGAATGGCAGGTGGACGGCAACGGTGAGGGCGTCGGAAGATGGCGCTTCGCTGCCGAATTGGCTGATCACACCAGCGTCTGTTACCTCGACCTTGCCGTCCCAGAAGAACGAGGGAAAGCTCTTCGCGCCCCGGCCCCACAGTGGGAGGGCGTTTCGGGGCACTATCGCTCCACCGGACCGCAGGCGTTCCAGCCCCTTGCCGCTCCCTCCTACCCCGACGGCGTTCGGAATTCCGTCGGCGGAGGAGAATTCGTCGAGGTGACAGTTGCGGCAGGCAATGTCGCCGTTGAGGCTGAGTTCCTTGCTCTCGAAGAGCAGCTTGCCGACGTCGCTCTTCTCTCGCGAGTACGGGCGCAAGAGTTCGGCTGGCTGGGCGAAGCCATTGCCGAGCGCAGCACTGCGAAGAACCTCGTCGCGAAGGTCGCCCAGGCCACC
>JAKSDK010001008.1 GCA_022360095.1 Phycisphaerales bacterium | reverse complement strand
GAATATAAGGCCTATTATAGTACGAACTATTATGGCCACTATTGTAATTTTTCAATGTAACTGTTAGATTGCCTCTAGCTTTTCGTTGACAAAAAGAAAGTATTCGTGTCCCTTTCTCAATATTTATATGAGGTAAATAAAGAGTTTTGACAGGTTTATTTTTATGGTAAAACACAGGTAATACTTGCATAAGACCACGAGCCCTTGTCGCCTTCCGTTTTAGGCATTTTCTACCAATAGCTTTAACACAAACGACAACTCGCTTACCTGTAGCATATTGTTTACCCGTAGACTCTGCCTGTATAACAGCAGCAGTTAAAAATGGGTTTAGTTGATATTTTTTTGATTTAGTATAGATTAAATCAAAATAATACTTATTCATCCAAGTATATTGTTTAAATAGTACACTTTTAACTTTAGCCTTATATGTCATTTTAGGCTTAATTGTTGCTGTAGTGGTACTACATACAAGAACTCCCAAAAAACTGCATAAAATTATGGTTTTTTTATACATATCTGTATCCTTTCCCTTTTCAAAATTTTTGGGCCTACTTTATTAGTTACCTCTAAAATCAATAATATAATAGGTTGACATAATCGTCAACTAAAAAAACCACTGTATCACTAAAAATTTTTCCATTTTTTATAGTTTTTTATTTTTCTAAAATTTCCGTTTTTGTCGAACCATTTCCATTCTCCGTTTATCTCACCATTTTTATAGTTTCCTATTTCCCTTAAATTCCCATTTTCCCAAAATCCTCTACTCTCACCATGTCTTTTTCCATCTTTGTAGTTTATGATACTTTCTAAATTTCCATTCCTCCAAAACCACTTCTTCTCACCGTGTCTTTTTCCATTTCTATAATTTTCTATTTGATATAAATCACCATTCTCGTGAAATTCTTTCCACTCACCATGCTCTCTCCCTTTTTCATAATTTCCTATCCATTCTAAATTTCCATTCACATAGAACCATTTCCATTCTCCATGTTCTTTGTCATTTTTACAATTTCCTATTGAAAATAAACTTCTATTCTCCCAAAATTCTAAAACTATATCACCTATTCTAATTTTATCTTTTTTATTTAATAGTTTATTATAGATATCAATCAATTTCATAGAACTTTCCATTCATCATATATCTCTCCATTCTCCATGGAATTTTCCGTTTTCATCATAGTTTCCTATTTCCCTTAAATTTCCATTCTCCCAAAATAATTTCCACTCACCATGTCTTTCCCCGTTTTCATAGTTTCCTATTAACTTTAAATTTCCATTTTCATGAAACTCTTTCCATTCACCATCTGGTAAACCATTTTCATATTTTCTTATCTCTTCTAAATTTCCATTCTCATAAAATGACTTCCACTCTCCATGAGGCCTTCTATTTCTGTTATATTTCCCTATATGCTGTAAATTTCCATTTTTATAAAAATGAAACTCTATATTACCTATTCTAATTTTATCTTTTTTATAAAATAGTTTATTATAGATATTAATCAATGTCATAAGTATCTAATTGAAGTAAACCATTGTTCTGAAATAAATTCCCCATTTTTAAAATTTCCCACCCATTCTAAATTTCCATTCTCATGAAAGAATACCCACTCACCATGCACTTTTCCATTTTTATAATTTCCTATGCTCTTTAAATTTCCATTTTCATGGAAATGAAACTCTTTATCTCCTACTCTAATAATTTTATCTTTTTTATAAAATAGTTTGTTATAGATATCAATCAATTTCACAATAAATTTTCCATTTTTTTATATTTTTGTACACATTTTAAATTTTCATAATTTAGTAAATCACCATTATCCCAAAAAAGTTTGGGCTCACCATGTAGTTCTCCATTTTCATAATTTTCTATTAGACTTAAATTTCCATTCTCATAAAATCTTTTCCACTCACCATGTGGCTTTCTATTTATCCGATTTCCTATATACCGTAAATTTCCATTCACATAAAACCATAAATCCAAATCTAAATTTAAATCATTAACTTTAATTTTAAATGAATCAATTTGAAAATTTTCAATAATTTTATCATATAAATCAATTAGCTTCACTATTAACCCCCATATCCCCTTTTCTCCATATTTCCTTTTCGAGTTCTTCTGCATTTTCTAATCTAGAGATTCGAAAATTATCTGTATCAAATAAAAAAGACAAAGAATTTAAATCCCCATTATTCTGTTTTATTATATTCACTTTCATTAAATCAGGTAAATCTCGCCATACAGGCATCATCTCATGTTCTGGAAATAGTTGTTTGAGTTGATGGAGAGGTCGCTGAATAGATAATACAACTCTTGATTTTTTGGCATAAGTTGTACCGCCGTAAATGTCTTCTAATCCTAATCTATATCTTTTTAATTCTTCTGGTTTTTTTAGAATACGACCACTTCTAAGTTTATTTTCATTTGCTTGAACTACAGCTACCGCAAATATATTGTGTTTTTTTACAATTTTATCAAATTTT
>JAKSDK010000657.1 GCA_022360095.1 Phycisphaerales bacterium | reverse complement strand
AGAGGCAATAGAAACCGTTCGTATCAGGCATGGAATGCGGCTTCAAGAGATAAAATCAGTGAGAGAATCTTATGGGGAGATGTACAGTTGGAAGGAGCAATGTGAAACCCTTGTCAACAGAATGTGGAAAATTTACCATGGTAAGAGTATTTTTGTAAAGTGATGATGTACTTAATTGATTATGTTGTACCAGACATTACTGACTCGAATATAGTTTTCGTGGCACTATATACGCAAATGTAAGATTGCAGTGATAGTCTGTTACAAGCATTGAATAGATGTAGTTTTGTAACCTTATTATCGAGTGTACACGCAGGGACTGTCAGTTCTCTTTGCAAATTTGGTACATGTAAATATCATCCCAGAATATTTTATCGTGAAAAGTAGAGCAAGTACATACATATGGCCAGGACACTTAAAACAATATACCCGTTTATATTCTTACCTGGGATCAGGCCCGATTTACAGCAGCTTCCATACATTCTGTCTTACGTGGTCGAGCTAAAAAGTCCCTCGTGCCCAGGGCGGAAAAAGGTTGATTGATGAAACGAACACTCCGCTCTTCAAGTGATACGTGATGCGGAGTAGCACTGGCACGAGCGCTCTTTCCGCCCTTCCGGTGCGCTTAAAGCCCTGCGAAATGTTCTTATTCAAAAACCGCAAATCTTATTTTCTTTTTGTAATTTCAGCTAACGGTCTCAAAAAAGTAAATTCTTTTCATAACAATTTTGATAAACAGTTTCATATTTTTATGTCTGTACACCTATAAGTCAAACTTGTTGGTCGTATAATGCCAAAACTTGAGTTCAATTTGAAAGTGCTGAATGCCTCCTCTTGCCGTTAAATATGACCTGATCGTCCTTCTATGTTTTTTTTGCAAAAGCTCCAAACTGCTCAACCTTAATTCTTACATACGTTGAAGGAGGATACGTTTTACATAACAAAACTGAAAATTAGCTGGGTATATTTGGATATAGTGGCTTTGTACTACTTCAAACTTCGCTCCTCGTTTGCAACGCGCCACAGCGATTCGCCAAATACGTCGCAACTCCGGCAACCGTAGTGTAAACAAAGTTAACCTGGTGGAGGTTTTCTCTCTTTAAACATGCAAACAAGACAGTCAGTCCAAATGAGGGGCCACTCATTCTCTAAAATTTCCGCGTACATTCACACAAACTCGATATACGAGCAGCTAAATAATATCCAAAAAACAAAGTTTAACTGCAAAATTCTCTAAACATAAGCAACACAGAAATT
>JAKSDK010000904.1 GCA_022360095.1 Phycisphaerales bacterium | reverse complement strand
AATATAACTGAAACACGGTTGGCAACGAAGACATGAAATCTCCTGCCCTTGTTCTCTACCTATCGAAGAACGCAGGTGCTGTGAGTCCAGAGAGTGGAACTGTGCGTGTCCAATTCTTACTTAATCTTGCGACCTAATCTTGTTGCTAAGGCTACTGCCGATAGTTCCATTCTTGGAATCGTCTTTGCCTTAAGTAGAGCTAATCTGGACTTTGCTACAAGCAGAGAACAATGAAAATTACCATGTACATCGGTTTCTCCAATGCAGGAAACTGCCCCGTAGTCTTCACTAAAGGGGAAGGAGAAATGATGAAGCTCGCTTCGTGGGACTTCTGAGAAGTTTTGACACTTGATACAACGTGGTATCTCAAACTGTTCGAGTTTCGGTACCCATCCACTTTTGTTTCATACACGCTTTGGCAGGAAGTATACGTGGGGAAACGTCAAGCCCAGTGAGTCATAGACCGAGCAGATGACAGACAAGATTCCTCTTCTAGTAGGGGGTTTCTTCTTATCAACGATCTTGAAATCTAGTGCTAACGTTCCACCGGACACCAAGCACACTCTTTCCGTTATAGTTGCATTCTCGGAGAACGATCAAGGTCTTTTACAAATGATGCTTTCTTTGTTTCAGGACAAAGTCGATTACTTTCCTGGAGCTAGAGGCCGGTCCATTCGGTCAGGCGAAAGCCTCCTTTTGAAATTTATTAACGGAGTTCACCCATCAGTTGAACAGCCTTTGGATTTGTCGGGACTGATTTAAGACAATCATCTACGTAAACGTTTATAGTTTCTACGGTAACGTGTCGAAATCGTTTTTATTAACTTCTGCGGTTTTCTTGAGAGCATAGTTCGCACAGCTTGAAGACGAAGTACCATCAAACAAGTGGACTAGCATTCTATGCTCTCAGGTTACATATCTAGATCGCCGTCTGGCCACCAAAGAAAACGTATAAATACAAGAGTGTTTGTCAGATCCGGCCCCTGGAGCAGCTGATAGTTCAGACTTGAATCTCGAAATTTCGCTGAACAGTCAAACATGCACAACTCGTGCTTTGCCTGGTTTTTTAAAACCCATCTAAACATAGTACGTGTTGGAAAGGGTCTGCCATCCTTATTTTTTTCTAACTTCTCTCGGCTGTAGCACTTGAGAAGCGTCGCTATCTATTAAGACCCTAATTTGTGTTTCTATACTTTGTACCTCGATACCATTTAAGTGTGGCTAGCGGCTTACATCTCCTTGGGCTGCAATAGTGTCGGTCGACTCGGAGAGACTAGGTCTAGAGTACACCATAGGTAGCTGGGTATGATTTTGTCGCACTGAGGGAACATCCAGTAGGCTCTTTCGTTCCTTGCAAGGTATTAAGCGTAAGGGTTGTTTTTACGCCACTTGCATCGAGTGTTCTGAGAAGGTGGTCTGTGCAGAACGAAGTGTTGGATCCAGAGTCTAAGAATGCCTTAGTTATTACCTTCCTGCTCCACCCTTGCACCTTACAATATATTTGCTGGACGCTTGAAACGCTTGTTCCTTTATACACTGTAAAAGATAGTAAAGCCTTGCGCTCTCTCTTTCAATAACATTTTCAACATTTTTGAAGACCCAAATAAAATTGCAGCACTCAATAGAGTCACCAGCGAAGATTGGGATACTGCGGGTGCTGTAAGGTCAACGCAGCGATAGCTTCCTGTTGTTAAAGAAGAAGAACTTGTAGATCCCCTGAGCCTGAGGCGTGCTCCTGTTCGTTTCATTGCCCGGCTTATCAGAGATCGCGTGTCTTCTTTTTTTTTTTGTCATTCGGGGGCGTCTGGATTTAATGTTTTGGTTGTTATGGGGGTTTCTCAGTACTGATTACAGGTTGTAAATTTTCTTCCTTGAGGTTATTTTCGTT
>JAKSDK010001203.1 GCA_022360095.1 Phycisphaerales bacterium | reverse complement strand
TTGAAGCATTGTGTTTGTCCTCAAGTTCAGATGATGCCTTGATAGCATCAGACGGGACGCTTCCATTCTCCATTCCCAGTGGTTCACTGTATGACTCTAAGTACAAACAAACAAACAATTAAGTGTTAAGATCTAAAACCACGCAATGTAAGTCGGTACCCATTAATGGAGTTAGCCACTGTACCTTCACAAGAATATAATACCAGTCCTTTGTAGCTGTACACCATTTGAGCTCTTTTTCATTTCCAAGGAAATATGACGTTTTTGGTAAAAAAAATAACAACTGCTACTTTCATTCCATGGGGAAAGTTTACGACAGTATTATTATTCATTTAGGTAGGGCGCGACAATGGAATTTCTCTTTTTACAGATTATAGTGCTGAACGTTTCTGAATTTTATCCATCTTGGAAATGTCACACTACAAGCTGTTCATACCTGCATCGAATCCATAAAACTCTGTTCTCATTGCAATGGCCTCATTCCCGGTCCTGGGATGTAGTCTTACAAACTGAGCAATAACAGGACTTTTAAGACTATTTGACACGACTGTATCCTGGTCACTGTTGCTCTCAAGAACCTAGGAACGCAAATGTGTGATGTTAAGCTGCTTCATTTTGAACACGCGGAGAGTAGAAACTATTTGCTTCTCAGACAAAAATAGTCAATATTTTATTTGGGGTCTTATACCAGCTGGTGCATCAACCGTTTTCCAAATAATTTAACATGATTTATCGTCGTTCTTATGCTGTTAATGGTATTCAAAATGTAGTCACAAGAGAGGGACCCCAGGACCTAACCAACAGCAGATCAACACACTAAAGCAATCTCAGGATCTGAACAACACACGGGAAGCTTTTAAGAGAGCCCATGAAGATCGTTGAATAACCCAAGCCCGAGAAAATTGTTGTGTTTCCCTAGCTCCACTACTTCTTGAGCTTCCTGAGAAACACTGCTGGAAAAAGTTTTTGCGGATAACAGATGACTTACTTTCTCTTTTAGGTGACGTCTAAAGACGTCTTAGTTTCTGAACAAGATTCAAACGCTGATCAATACGAGTGCGAGTCACGTACCTTTTCACTTCCGTCCTCTGTGTAAGATACAAATCCCTCTTCAGTTAGGCTAAAGGAGACAGTGTACTGTTTTACATGACGAGAACTTTCACCAGCTTCTCCCTGAGTAGCTATTTTTGATATTCTTGTCACCTTTCCAAGATTCACCTGGAGCCACTGGGTGTCGTCACTTTCAAGTGGAACCCATGCCCCCATCAGTTCTCCTTCAGGCTTAGTGTTCAGACGAGCTCT
>JAKSDK010000691.1 GCA_022360095.1 Phycisphaerales bacterium | reverse complement strand
CGCTCTGCTAAAGCAGGCTCGACTAAAAAGGAAAATGTTGGAATAAATGATGTTAAATTACCCTCGACGAAACTGAAAATGAGACTCGATGGTTTCATTCATCAGACTGGTAAATATGTCAGAATTCTCGGCCTTAGGTCCCACAAACCACGTTCCTACTGCAGCATATGGTTTGGCCTCAATAGAACGTCTTGAAAAAGCATTCTGCCTGTGAATGAACATAGGCAAAGGTCCCTTCCGCTTTCGCTCTTTGTTCTCAGCCTTTCCGCGAGTCGTCTTTTTCCGCGGGGAAAACATAATACGTCGATCCTTTGAAGGAATTACCTGCAAAATAATAGGATTAGTTTCTTTGGCGATATTTATGATGGTAGCGTGTTTTTGTGTATTTTGGCATTGTTTGGCAAGAAAAATTGCAAACTCTTAACTGCACTACTTTTGCCCTTGGCCAATAATAAAAAGCAAGGTTTTGACCTGCACAGACATGCAATTTACCCACGACGAAGACATAAAAGGCATGCGAAGAATAGTACCTACTCATCCGATAAAAAAAGGGGACATACAAAGTTGTATCCGCGAACCAATGTTCCAGACTCAAAAAGTAAACAAGTTTAAAAATAGTTAAGTAAAATGCAACAATCCTAGAGATAAAGATGCGACACAATAAGGCTTTTCATCATCAGCCAGATCTAGCCTGTCGACTCCGTCGACGTGTATGTGGTAATCATGTAATTCCGACCATGTAACCCTTCTTAAATTCCAAAGCATTTCAGTCAGCTGTTCGTCGGCTTCCCAATGAGAATGCAAGGATATTGGCAAAAACTCATGCATCCTGCTTATGTTTCCTTAACTCACATTGATGAGGCTAGTGCAACAAAATTAATAGCCATTTGCAAATGTGTCATTGATCGAAAAATTATGCTGACGATACGACTATTTTACGTATCCGTCGAAATAAAGCTTACCTTTTGAAAGGAACAAAGTCAGGCTTAGGTCATTACCAAAAGCATGTAATTCAAACTAACTGCTTTAACCTATGGCCATTTATGTGCATGTTTAACAACTTTATCATGAGCAGATATGCAGCCAATAAGCTTTTAAAGAAAAACCTGTGAAGACAAGCTGAGAAAAATGCCCACAAGTTGCCTCTCGTATATCACATGACTTAGCGCCCGCACACACATGCGTGGCGTAGAGAGCAATGTGAGAGCTTCACCGGCGAAAAATGTCTGCGCATGCTCTACTAAAAATGACACGGGATCGATTTCGGGTAATGTCATTGCCTCCGAGGCGAAAATGCCTGCGAAATGTTGTTCAGATGAAAGAAGCGATGGCAGCTTTTTTTTGGCAGTGACAGCGTTGCAATTTCTTGTCACAGTT
>JAKSDK010000664.1 GCA_022360095.1 Phycisphaerales bacterium | reverse complement strand
TGGTCCTTTAGGTTCATATGCTGAAAAGGAGGCCGCATGTTGCTGTTGATATTTTACTATTGTGTTTGCAATTTTCCTCATTGCAAACAACCATCTTCATGTTGTTTCTTGCTATTTCACCTGCCTTATGTTACTGTTTCAAGAGCATATAGCTTGTCGGAATTTTTTCCCTGAGAGGGTCTCAATGATAGCATACATGCATGTAGACATTATCTAAATGATACTTGAGCATAATGGTGGTACAATATTCAAAATTTATCTTTGAAAAAGTTTTGATCAAGTATATTAAGTACACTGTGCACAAACATGGACAAGCAGTCAGGGAGGAGGTACATGTAAGGGACCAGGGATTACGCACTAGGAATGGACTTTTTTAATTCTTGGTCCCAAATTTCACATCTGAGTTGGGTGTCTCAATGGGCGATTCCAGAAAATATCCATACTATACCACGGACGGCTTTTAGGATTTCCGAAGGGGAGGGGGGGTTCACGATTATGGAATTCTGAGGGCATACGGGGGGGTAACACATTTTGGAATTTCCGAAGGCAAGGGGGGGTTAAAACACGGAAGCCGTCCGTGGTTGGGTATGGATATTTTCTGGAATTGCCCAATGACACGTAACATGGGCATGGTGTCATGTTTCCAAAGGGCCACCATGTTGGATTTGTAATATTCGGTTTCCATCATGCTAGGAAAAGTACTAAGAATTTTAAAATTTGAACATTATTCATTAAAATAAAAAATGTTCCAAATTTTAATATTTCTCTACAGTTTGTTGGAAATTGTCATGCTGATATTTGGTGGGAATTTGTCAAAGCGCCTCCTTCCCCACAACTCCCCATCTTCTGTGATAGTTTCATGCTGTACAGGTTTTTATTGAGCCAGCTTTAAAAAAATGTGTCAAGACTTGACTATCACTAACAATTCAAAGTTAAATAATTTATCAATTGGTACTTTTTCCCTTGCAGATTGATCTCCATGCAGAGGAGATGGGGAATAATATTCCTGCTGAGATCGCACTGTTGGGAGATGTTAAAAGTGTCACAGAACAGGTGCAGTAATTTAGCTGTGTTAAAAATAACTACAAGCTTTATTTTACTTATTTTACTCTTCTCTTGACCAGGATACCATGAACTGATTTTCTGTGGGTTTTTGGTAAATGTTTTTGCTCAGCTACTACTTTCCCAGTTAATTAAAACCTTCTTGGGCAACCTATATGTACTGTGATGTCAAAAAATGCATAGTGAAATGTGTCAATTTGCATGTGAAAAATTAAACTCATCACCAATAGATGAGCTTGGGCGTTGGTGCCTACAAAGATGGTGGAGCCAGGCAATGCTCTAGCATGAGGAGGAGGTATCCATGGCAACCCTGCAAGCGGGCCCCACCAGGCACCTTCACACTGAACAATTCAGTGGAATACTTACCGACCCAATACTTACCTAACCCACACCAAGAGGGAGGGAGGGATGGGAAAAACCAAAGCACAAACTGG
>JAKSDK010000493.1 GCA_022360095.1 Phycisphaerales bacterium | reverse complement strand
TTCAGGCGGCGGCTTCAGGAACGTTGGCCCGACTATGAGGAAAGGCTCTCCTCGCTGGGGCAGCGGTCGAAACAGGCGGCCGGTCCGTTTGGCCTTATGGAAGAGTTTATTGACACGTCGATCAATTCGCTGGTTCGCCTGCGGGACAGTGTCGATCCTGAGATGTTTGACAAGGGTGTCAGGGCGCTTGCCGATGCAAGAATGGTTTATCTGGTGGCGCACAAACGCGCCTTTCCCGTTGCATCGTACATGGCCTACGCCCTCGCGAAACTCGGCATTGCCACCAATCTGGTCGACAATGTTGCCGGCCTGGGCAACGAGCAGCTTTCCTCTGCCGGTCCGGCAGATATGATTGTTGCGATCAGCTTTACGCCGTACTCTCCGGCAACAGTTGACATGATCAATGATGCAGAACGGCGTGGTGTACCGGTTCTGGCAATCACGGATTCACCCTTCAGCCCGATTGCCGGTCCGGCCTTTGCCTACTTTGAAATTGTCGAGGATGATCTTGGCGCATTCCGTTCCCTGTCAGGAACGATGTGTGTCGCCATGGCGCTTTCCGTCGGTGCCGCAGACCGGCGGCGCCGGGACGATGAAACCGTCTGATGGCGGCACCGCCCGGCAGCGGGCACGGTCAAAGCCTGATCATTTGGCCTTTTTGAGCGGACTCCGTTGCCGCATCCGCCAGAACCTGCGCCATCAAACCGTCATGGCCGCTCGGCGACGGCGCAACGCCATCTGTCAGAACATCGACAAAGGCGGCCAGTTCCCTTTCGTAGGCTTCCATATAGCGCTCCAGAAAGAATTCCTGCGCGCGGTCGGCAGTGAAGCCGTTTGCATTGGCCAGTTCGACATTTGTTTCATGGACGTTGTTTGCCCGGATCAGTCCTCCGGAGCCATGAACTTCGATACGCTGATCATAGCCGTAGGTTGCGCGCCTGGAGCAGGATATCTGGCATATCTTGCCACTTGCGGTCTTCATATGGGCGACGGCGGTGTCGACATCCCCTTCCCGGCCGATTTCCGGATCGACCAGAGACGACCCCATAGCATGAATTTCAACCGGCTCTTCTCCAAGAAGAAAACGGGCCATATCAAAATCATGGATCATCATGTCCCTGAAAAGCCCGCCGGACCGCTTGACATAGTCGATGGGCGGCGGTGACGGATCACGTGACATGATGGTCACCAGTTCGACTTCGCCAACGGCCCCGGATGCGATCCGCTCTTTAACGGCACCAAAGTGCCGGTCAAAGCGTCGGTTGAAACCAATCATCAGGGGAACGCCTGCCGCCTCCACGCTC
>JAKSDK010000918.1 GCA_022360095.1 Phycisphaerales bacterium | reverse complement strand
CGCCTCACGCACGGTCTCGCGCTCAGTCTCGGCCTGCGCTTGTGCCTCGTGAACGATCCGCTCCGCCCGGGCACGTGCCGATGCCAACAAGGCCTCGGCCTGCTCCGCGATATCGCGGAGATCCAGACCTTGCAGTCCGCCCAACCGTCTCGAATCATGAGCCTTGATGACGTTACTCATACGATCAATTCCGCATCACCGCCGCGACCGGCAATGATGATTTCGCCGGATTCCTCAAGACGCCGAACGACATCGACAATGCGCTGCTGGGCCATTTCGACGTCGTTCAAACGCACCGGTCCCATGTACTCCATTTCCTCCTTGATGTTCGTGGCAGCCCGTTCAGACATGTTGGCGAAGATCTTCTCCTTCAACTCATCGGTGGCCGTGCGCAAGGCCAAGACAAGATCGGGTGTCTCGACCTCCTTCAGGAACGACTGCACGCCTCGGTCATTGACGAGCAGGATGTCCTCAAAGACGAACATCAGGCGCCGAATCTCCTCCACAAGCTCCGGGTCCTCCTGCTCAAGCGTTTCGAGGATTCCTTTTTCCGTGGAGCGATCGGTCAGATTCAGGATGGACGCCACGGCTTCGACACCGCCGACCCGTTGCAACCCGTCCGCCATCAATCCGCTAAGACGCTGCTCGAGACTGAGCTCGACGACTTTGATCACTTCCGGACTCGTCTGTTCCATTCGCGAAATACGGCTGACGACCTCTACCTTTTTGTCATCAGGCAGGCCGACGAGAATCTCGCTGGCCTTCTCCGGAATAAGGTGGGCCAGGATCAGAGCAATGGTCTGTGGATGCTCGTCGATGATGAACGTCAGAAGGCTGTCGGTCTCCGCCTTTTGAAGAAAGTTGAACGGCTTGGCGTAATATTGGCGCTCAATCTGTTCAATAATCCGATTGGCTTCTTTTTCCGGCAACGTCTGACTCAGCAAAGCCCTGGCATACGGCAACCCGCCGGCTTCCGTGTAGGATCTCGCCAGGGCCAGGGCATGATACTCTTCCACAACGGCCTGGCGTTCCTCCGGCGAAACGTTTTTCAGTTTTGCGATTTCGCGCGTCACCGTTCCGACCATGGCCTCGTCCAGCTTCTTTAAGATCTCACCGGCCGAGACTTTGTCCAGACTCACAAGCAGGATCGCCGTCTTGCGCGAACCGTGCATGTCGACGTCGCTTTTCGTTGGTGTCTCTGTCGCTGTGGCCGGCATAACTACCTTTTCCTAATGCTCATCCTGAAGCCAGGTCTGGACAACACTGGCCGCGGAGTCCGGATCTTCCTTCACCAACTGGCCGATTTGTTCGACGATCTGCTGTGTTCGAACCAGGTTTTCATCCACTTCGTGCCCCACGATCGCGCTGTGCATCGCCTCTGCTTCGCCCACCGTCACCGGGCCGCCTCCGACACTGGGCAACTCATCCGCCAATGCAGCAACATCACTGGAAGACTTTTGAATGTTCGCCTTGGTCGCGACGACGCTCGATTGTGCCTTCTTGGCGATGCGGAAAACGGTAAACAGGCTGAAAAGCGCCAGGAGCGCCAGCCCTGCCTGCGGCCCATAGTCCTTGGCGAGCGCGAAATAGTTGGGCGGTCCCGCCAAAACACTCGCGACGTTTTCGTCCTGGGGAGCGTCGTAATACCAGGCCACGGCGACCTGATCGTCGTCTTCAGCCTGAAGCAGTGTCTTGAGTTGATCACGTATCTTAGGCAACTCGATCGTGGCCAGATCCACGATTTGAGTGTGCTCCACCTTCTGGTCCGGTTCGATGTCCTGCTGTTTTCGAAAAATCTGTTCCAGATAGCTGTGTGGCACGTTCACGGAAGCTGTCATTTTTCTGAGGTAACCCGCCGGCGTGACCGTATCGACCCTCGTCCGATCACGCTCGTTGCTGAGGTCGGTCAGGTTCTCGGCCTTGACATGCGATGAACCCGGGCCGGCGTCATTGATGGCCTGGCCTCGATTGGGAAGCACGCCGGGACCGGTCGCTTGCGCACGGCCGGTGGACTCCTCGGTTTTCTCCGTCTCCTGCATCACCACGGGGGGACCGAGCTTGAGCTCCTGCGTCTGTTGGTCGGAGTCGCGCAATCGTGCGTGGACGTTGACGATCAGTCCTCGAATATGGCTGAACTGATCGTAGATTTTCTTCGTGTACCAGTCCTCCAGAGCACGCTGTCGATCCAGCAGATCCGTCGCCATCATGTTGTTGGGGTCCGGTGCTCGATACGACTGAAGGCCGTCGGTGATTTTGACGTCCGTCACGGCAAGCCCGTCCACTGCACCCGCGACGAGATCGGCAATGGCCGTAATCTGCTTCTTGTCCAAGGCATCACCGCGATCCAAGGTTACATGAACGCTTGCCCTGGCCTCTGACTTGCGTCCCAACGGACGTTTCTTGGGCTTTTCGATAAATACGTTGGCATCCCGGATACCTTGAAAACGGCGCAGAACCTCAGAAAGCTCGGTTTCCAGCCCACGATCGTGACGCCACACCGATTCCTGATTGCTGATGAATTGACTGCTGTCTTCCATCAGATTCTTGTAACTGAGACTGGTATCGCGCGGCATGGCCCCTCTTTGGGCCAAGACGGCCTGAGCACGCTGGCGATCATCGTCACCCCCGCGAATCATGACACGATCACCCTCAACCCGAGTCTCAATACTCACCAGGGTCAGCGCGCCTTGAATACTCTGAACCTCGTCGGGCTTCAATGCCTGGTCAATCACCGGCGTCCACTCGGGCTGCCCGGCCCAGCGCATCATCTGGAACATTCCACCGATCAACACCACCACCAAAAGACCGATGGCGATTCGCTGCGACCCGGACATGGTTCGCAACTGCTCGGAGATGTACTTGGATTGTGCCCTGAGAAATTCCATCGTAATCCGTTACGAAATACAAGCGTCTTGTCGCCGGACCGAGCCGGATGCATATCGGTTAGACGCGCATTTGCCTTATTTCCGTATAGGCGTCCATCAACTTATTGCGAATCTCCATCAACAGATCGAACGCAACGCCCGCCTTGCGGCTCGTGCTGAAGACTTCCGCCACGTTGTCCGTCTCACCGGTCAGCAGCTTCTGCACACCCGCATCCGCTTCGGTCTGCAACTGGTTCACTTTTTCCAGGCTGTTCAGCAGATATTCGCGAAAGCCCTTCTCCGGCGCCGGCTGACTCGCCGGCGCGGACGTCGGCGCAGAAGTCGTCGTCTGACGAAGACCCTGAAGCGGGTCAAAACCACTACCAATCGGATCAGTCATAACTATCCCTCATATCCCACACAGGCCAGGACAGACCTTAAGCCAGCAGTCTCAATGAACCCGCGATGATCGACTTCGTTGCCTCGATCGCGGTGATGTTCGCCTCATAGGCGCGGACGGCCACCATGGCATTGATCATCTCCGTCGCCATATCCACGTTCGGGTAATACACGATGCCCTTTTCATCCGCGTCGGGATGACTTGGGTCTTTCACTTGTCGCGGCTGACTTCGAGTATCCTCCACGACACTGTGCACACGAACACCCGGACCTCCCCGACCATCGCCCGCGGATAACAGCGCGACGCGCCGGAGATAGGGGCCCGGCTGGCCGTCCGCTCGCCGAGTCGTCTGTGCGTTGGAGATGTTGCCCGCAATCGTGTCGATCTGAACACGCTGCGCGACTAACCCCGACGTGCTGATGTTTAAGGCACCGTACATGACAAATGAAATCCAATCGCCGTATTCAAGACATCCACCACAATTACAACCGGCCGCGGATCGCCTTGCCGACCCCGTCGTAATACCCCTTCAGCAGTTCCGTGGCCGCCTGATGCATCATCGTATTCTCCGCAAGGTCGGACATTTGCAGTTCGATTCGAGCATTCGTGCCGTCATGAAACAAAAGATTTTCGACAGGCCTTTCGCTCGGCGTCACCTCCAAATGACCTAACTCGTTTGTGTCGAATTCCCGGGTGGCGCCCAACTCAAAGCTGCCACCCCGCTCTGACCGTTTGTCGGAGGCGGCCCGTAAAGCCGATTGAAACGACGCCACGTCGAGTTGCTTGGCGCGATAGCCCGGGGTTGTGATGTTGGCGATGTTCTCTGCCAACATCCGGTTCCGGGCTTCAGTGAAGGCAAGCGTTTTCTCCAACATGGGAAAAGCGCCGCCGCTGGTCACATCCGACAAAAACATTCGTTCTTCTCCACGTCTCTCAACACGAGGACCGCAACGCAACTCCGCGATTATGCAAGGGCCGTGCCAAGCCCGGCGATGAATTTCAGCATCGCCAAGCGTTTCGTTATCAGCACCTCAACAAATAAGCCCGGCAATTTCTGCCGCACGGCGCAAAGTGTGCGCTAAATCTTTTTCCTCGGACCGAGCATCCTGACTCCCTTGTCTCAAAGGAACCGGGAAAAAAGGACGCACAGCCACACCGGCACTGCTCTCGAATCAGCCGGCCAAGCGCTGACTTTGTTGCTGCATCGCCGCGGCTTCTTCTCGCCATCGCTTGAGCTTCATCCCAAGCGTTCGCACGCCGATGCCCAGCGCCTTGGCGGTTTTTTCACGGTGACCGTTGAACTTGACCAACGTCTGCTCAATCAGGGCTCGCTCCATATCTTCCATCAAATGTCCGGGCCGCGCCGGGCGAACAAGCGTCTCGGCCTGAACGTCCGGTGAGGACAACCAAGGTTCGATCAACGACCCGTCGATCTTTTCGTCCTGGCAGAGAACGGCGGCGCGTTCGCAGACATTTTCCAATTCGCGGACGTTTCCTGGCCAGTGATAGTTTTCCGTAAGCGACATCGCGCGGGCGGTAAACTGTTTCGGCTCCCGGCCTTCTCGCTGAGCAATCTTGCGGAGGAAATAATCCGCCAGTTCCGGAATATCCTCGCGGCGATCTCGCAATGACGGAAGGGCCACGGGCAAGACACTGATGCGGAAAAACAGATCCTCTCGGAAACGCCGCCGAGCCACCCAGTCTGACAAATCACGATTTGTCGTGGCGATGACTCGAACATCTGTCTTGATGGTGGCGCTGCTGCCGACGCGTTCGAACTCGCGTTCCTGCAGCACGCGAAGCAACTTCGCCTGGACGGGTAACGACACTTCACTGATTTCGTCCAGCAACAACGTGCCGCCTGACGCGAGTTCGAATCTCCCCTTGCGCATTTTGTCGGCGCCCGTAAAGGCGCCTCGTTCGTGACCGAACAACTCGCTCTCCAACAGATTCGACGACAATGCCGCGCAATTCACGCATAGCATGGGTCCGGTGGACCTTGTAGACGCCGCGTGAATCGCCCGAGCCACGAGCTCCTTGCCGGTTCCGCTTTCGCCCTGAATCAGGACCGTGGCCTGACTCTTGGCCACGCGATCGATCTGATTCCTGACCTGCCGCATCGCTCGACTCATCCCGACAAGTTCATAGTTGTCCGCCCAATCACGAAGCGACGCCCTGAGCGCCTCGTTCTCTCCACGCAGTCGTCCAAGCGTGACCGCACGTTCGATGACGAGCGCAATCGTGTCCGCTTCGAAGGGCTTCTGGATATAATCAAAAGCACCGAGCTTCATCGCTTCCACGGCCGTCGACACGCTCGCATAAGCCGTCATCAGAACAAACGGCGTATCCACGCCGCGAGACCGTAGCGACCGCAACAGCTCGATGCCATCCATCTCCGGCATTTTCAGATCCGAGATAATGACATCGACCCTGGATGGAACCAGCTCCGCCAGCGCGCGTTGAGGGTCAGAATAAGTCGTCACCTCATGGTCCTGCCCACTGAGGATATCCGTCAAAGAATCTCGCATGACATCCTTGTCATCGATAATACACACACGCGCCATACTCTTGCTCCTTCATAAGCAATGTTTGCTGGTAGCCAACCAAAACCTTCTCGATATCCCAATCCTTCCAACCGCCTCCGCCTGAATCCGCCTAGGGCCGGACGATGTTTCGTCCGTCAACGTCCAGCCTCCGACGGTATGTTCAGAACGAACTTCGCACCGCCTTCCGCCCGATTCGCAGCACGTATCGCGCCTCCATGCGCTTCAGCAATGCGATGAGCAATGGCGAGGCCAAGCCCCGTTCCGGTGTTTTTCGTCGTGTAGAACGGATTAAAAATTCGATCAAACTGGCCCTTCGGAATCCCGGGCCCGTCGTCGCAAACCTCGATCTGAACCGAACCCGCACTTCCCTGAACCTGTTTCGCAGTCAGACGAACATGGCCGTTGGAGCCCGACGCCTGAACTCCGTTCATCAGGAGATTCAGAAGAACCTGTTGGATCCGAAGTGGATCACAATCGATCTCCAATTCATACGCCGTCGGTTCGACCGTCACCGTGGCCTGGGACTCGTCAGCCCAGGGACGGACACTTTCCTCAACCTCGTTCAAGATCGCACCCAGTTTGCAGACCTGCCTTTCCAGCCGATCTTCCTGGGCGAAGTCCAGAATTTCCGAGACGAGCCGCTCCAGGCTGCGCACGCCTTGGGAGATCCTGGTCGCCGCGGTATGCGGCGCCGATGGCTCAACCAACTCGCGTTCCAGCATGGAGGAATAAAGAGCAATGCCCCCAAGAGGGTTTCGAATTTCGTGCGCCAGGCCGGCCGCCATTTCACCGAGCGCCGCCAACCGGTCCCGTCGCCGCAGCTCGATGTTCTTGCGCTTCACCTCATCCCGAAGACGAGAGACTTCACCGTTCAACTGATCATGGGCCACCTTGAGGCGTTCGGTCACCTCGCTATAGGCGTTGATGATCGCACCTAACTCGCGCTCTCGCTGACTAAGGCAGGGTTGTTCGTCCGTAACAAGCATCTCAAGCCTCCGCATCCGTCAAGCTCGACCTCGCGGCACCGGCAGCCTTGGCATACGCGGCACTGGCCCGACTGCCCGCGTCAAACGCAGCAAGCTGCCCTGCCATGCTCTCCCGTTTTGCAGTCAGGATGGCCGTGTCCTTCCCATCACTTTGCAAAATCGCATTCAACGAACCGTTCACGTCCTCCAGCAGACCTGCCACTTGCTTGCGGCGGATTTCATTGAGGCCGGCATAAAAAACCGTCCAGTTCTCTCGGTACGGCGCAAGCCGGGCGTTGAGTCCCATGAGTTCGTCGACATGACGTTGGCGCTCGGTAAGAAGCGTCAGCAACGTCCCGGTATCGCCCTCCTCAACCAACGACTTTTGGCGATCCGTCAGCAATCGCAATTGCCGATAAAGTGCCTGCTGGTCTTGCAACAAATGGACCAAACGATCTTCATCTAGTTTTTCAGACTGATTGTTCATAACACCTTCTGATCAATATATGCCCGTTCGTTCAACTCGCTTTGCAAACGCATTCCAATACGGTTTGGACGACATTCCAAATTCGGCGTCAAACATTTCGGCCGGGATCTTTTTTAACAACCATTGCAACCGCGCGAGCGCAGCCCTCGCTTCTTCCAGCCGGCCCAGCCGCTGATAGCAATGCACGACCTGCATCGTCGCGGACACCGCCGCAGGTTGATTTTCGTAGCGCCAAGCGGCCTCGCGATAGGCCTCGATCGCCGGCTCCAGTCGCTCCAAATCAAATAGACAATCGCCAATATAGAGATAGCTCGCACGAAGGTAGGTTTTTTCCAAATCCGTGAGGATTTCGGAATCGTGTCGGGCCAGCGCGTCTCTGACCTCACCGTAATTCTTGAGCGCCAAGGCCAGTCGGCGATTGATTTCTTTCATCGCGTCCGTGTCGTCGGCCGACCGCTTGTCTTCGCGAACGCGCTGTGCGCTTTTTCGATAGGACTCGGCCAACAGAAACTTTAATCTCGGAATCGCGGGATCATCAGGATACAAAGCCACCGCATCCTCGAGACGAACAATGGCCTTCTCAAAATGGTCTTCGATCTGCTCTTTGTCCGCATGGCTGTAATACTCCGCCAATCGAAAAAGAGCCTGGCGATACTCCTTCGCCTGTGGACCGAACAACGGGTCCGCACCGCGGTCATCAACGATGTCGACCAGAATCGCGACGCCGCGTCCGACCGTTTCAGCACCTGCGCTCAACAGCGACTCCGCCAACGGCACCATAGAACGAAGCGCCGCCGGAACGCGCGGATATTCCTTGATGACTTTTTCGTAGCTGTTGATCGCGCCTGTAAAATCCTGAATCGCCTGTTGCGCACGACCGAGTCGATACAGAGCGTCCGGTCTGGCAAGATGGGCCGGATGACCTCGAACGAATTCTGACAGCACTTCGATCACCTCGTCCGTCTCACCGGCCGCGTCAAAGTGATCGCCGGACAAAAGCAACGCGCGAGCGGCAGCCTCCTCATCCAGCGGCATGATCTCCGCCTGCGCCCGGTACTGCTGAGCGGCCCGAGCGAAGAGCACCTTGGCTTCATCCTCGCCTTCCGGCCGCGACGAATCACCCCGGGCCTCCTTCGCCAATTCAGCGAGTCCACCGGCGATTCGGGCCAAATACTGGGAACGCAGCAAGGCGTCCTGCTCATCGAGCAGTTCGAGAGCGAGTTCCAGGAAACGAAGGCCAAGGCTCTGGTCATTGTCGCGGAACCGGGATTCGCCGGCCGTTGTGATCGCCGTTCGCAAAACGTCACGATCCAGATATTGATGTTCCTGCCTTTCGAGTGCACGCCACTTCAGTCTCTCGAAGACCTCCAAAGAGCGCTCGTGACGGCCGAGCATCACCAGACATTCGGCTCGGCCCAGTTCGCACGCATCATGAAGATCACCCGACTGAAAAACGACCAACACTTCTTCGTAGAAGGAAAGCGCCGCTTGCGGACGATCCTCTTCCTGCTGAAGCCTTCCGAGCAACCATCCGGTTCGGCCCCACAACAGGTCCCGCTTCGTCCAATGATTACGAAGTGATCTCAAACGCGTTTCCGCTTCAGCCTTCCGGCCGGACTCTTGAAGACAAAGTGCCTCGGTGTAGGTCAATGCCAGCCTCTCGGCCGTGCCCTCCAACCGCTTTTTTCCGCCTTCAACAAGGTCCAGCGCCTCAGCGGCTTCACCACGTGCGAGCAGCCATTGGGCCTTTTGATCCAGCGCCCAGCGATAGTTCTCAGGCGTCGCGTCTTCATTTGTCAGAATCGCGTCGAGATTCGTCAACAACTCGGAACCAATCGACTGCCCCGACCGGCGTTGCAGTTCGAAGATCCTGCGGTGAATGCGGTCGGATCGGGCCGGATCGAGTCGAAGCGCCTGATGAAAAGCCGTCACCGAGTCCTGGCGCTGACCCGACCAACCATAAGCTTCGCCCAAAAAGATCCAGTCCTGAGCACTTGGTTCCGCGCCGAATCGAACCGCGGTGTGGAAATTCGTGATCACCGATCGCACGTTTTCCTGCACGTGCGTGGCAAGCTTGGCCTCAGCCTGAAAAAAGGTGGCGGCCATCAGGAAATGTAATTGACCCCGCTGTTCCAGGGTGAGTTCGACTTCCTTCAATACGAAGGTTAGATAGGCGTTCGCCCGGACGAGGGAATCGGAATCAAGGAGTTGGCGGACACGTTCGACTCGCTCCTCGAACGTGACCGTCTCCGACGCAGCCGCGATGCGATACAGGCCTCCGCCCAGCGAACACAACCCCAGCATCAGCAGCGGAATCTGCCAACGCCCGGCGAAGGTGGCGCGAATAGGGAGCATGCGCGGTTCGCTCATCCTGAGCCTCCAAGCGGCGGGTTTTTCCGTTTCTTCCTCGAACCCGCAGACCGGACTTCCTTGCCGGTCCAATTTGTTTCATGGCAAGTCGCACTGGACAAGCCACACAAGCCAACTGTCCGTCGACCTTGCGGCATCAGCGCTTGGTCATCATCCAGCTTGTGAATCACTTCAATTATCGGCGAGAAGTGCGCTCGTAAACCAAGGCATTTTTTTCGGACGAACCTGCAGATTCAGCCGCTCGAAACTGTTGTCAGCCCTGAGACAAAGGCGTGGATGGCTGCCGACCTGAAATGCCTGGTTTGTGGGAACGGAAAACCGGCCGAAACCGCGCTCGCATAGCAAGATCGGACCGTGGCCAGTCTATTCGGACGTTTTCGGTGCGGCAGTTTTTGCAGACGTTTGCTCTAAGTCACGTGCCCTAGCGCTGCCCGTACAACGCTCGTCGGGCACGGCTTAGCGAAGTGACCGCGGCAGCACAATGATCCACGCGAATACGCCCGTCCCACGGCGCTCTTCGCACCCCCCCCGTGGCATCCCGCGGACTGCGGATGTAGTAGCAACCGACCTTGCTGACCTCCAACTGAAGAATGAAACGGGCCGCCGCCGATGTTGCCCGACGATAACGCTCGGTGCGCTGTGGATCACCCACGCGTTTGGCCAACATCAGCGCATCTGCCAATGCCGACAAGTAATGAGCCGTGTCGGCGCCGATGAGACCGGGTTTGCGAACATTGATTGCGCCGTAGAGCTCGGGATACGGACATACCCCCGCGTGGAGTTGCCTGTTCACAAGGAAGTCCGCGACCTCAAACACCAGGTCGCTTAGGCGCGCATCATTCGTCTGAACATAATGTAAGGAAAAGGCGCGAGCCATCGCCGCGGCTGCCGGCGGACTCAGCTTCTCTTGCTTTCGACGTTGAGCATAGGCCAACCCGCGACGCAGTCCCTGGTCGATACGCCGGAGATCATATTTTCGCGCGCCTGAGTTGGTTTTTGCCTGTTGCGCATAAGCTTGTGCCAATGCCAGCAGGGCCCATCCGGTCTCAACGTCCTTCGGCGCGGGGGCCGGAGTGGCATCACCCTGAGCCTGTTTGAACGCCATGACCATGCGCCCCTCCTCATCTTGAGAAGCAAGCAGGCCGTCGATCAAACCGTCACATTGCGTCGCGTAGCGAGCCTCGATGCCTTTCCCGCTCAGGACTTGAAGCCCCGATGCAGCCGTCATCGCCGACAGCATCCGCCCGGTGATTTCCAGGTGTCCCTGATGGCCCGGCGGCATCAACGCAAGACCTGCGGGCCTTTGGACGGGGTCCCCCTGGTCGTTGGGCACCAACAAGAGCAGCGGCTCAAGGTACTTACTGAAGTTATCGATGCCTTTGATCACGCCGGCTGCATCCTCGGCCGCGCCAGACCATGCCGCATAGGTCGCCAGCCCATCAAGCGCGCGCAGCTGCACCCGCGCAGAGTTGCCGTCGGTGTAGCGGTCGGCGTTGGGCAGATACTCGTGCGAAAACGCGCCGTTGCTGTTCTGCCGATAGCTCAAATAAGCGCCCATACGCCTGATGGCCGCATCAAGGCCCTTCCGGGTGACCGCCTCAGGCGTCACCAGCGTCTCTCCGCGAAGCAAGACCAAAGGCAATTCTTGCGCGGAGGGTTGCCAAAGGTGATAGGCCCAGAAACGAAAGTACTTTATGTCTTTGATAAACCGAAGCTTCTGCGCGTGCTTGAGCTTCACGGCGGATTCGGCGGCTTGGAGCGCCAGATCGGGCGAATAGTTGCGGGAAACAATCTCGGCGGGGCGAGTCCATCCGCGCTGCCCGCGGAACTCGATCCCGATTCCCTCGGCGGCGGGTTCAAAAGCATGCAACAACGCCTCCGCCCACACCCCCTTGCGATAGTATTCGCAATTCAGATACTCGCGCCCACCGAGCCATTCGAACTCCAGCCCAAGGCCCTCACCCCATCGATCGATAGGCCGATCTTGATCCAAAATCGCCTGCCCGAGCAACACCCCTGCCGCAACCGACGCATCCACGATGTTCATTTCAGGCGATTCAGCCTCGGCAACGACGGCCCCGTGTGAACGCAGGGTTAAATGAACAATCCCTTTCATGCCGGCCAGCTCAGGAGGATAGTAGATTGCGGCCTTCTCGGGCGACCCCATGACCTTGCCCTGAAAGGAACGACGAGCGCTTTTCACCAGAAGGACCAGATCCTCATACGACACGGGCGGGACAGGTGAGTTCGATGATGGACCAAGCACTCCCGTGCGACTCCGTCCCGACGACGCTGAAACGGGCCCATCCGCCAGCGTGTTCTCGGGCTGCATGGCCCATACGACAGTCAATAGGATCGTGAAGTATTTCATACCAAGGATTTGCCTATTCTTTAGATGACCTACAAGAATCATAGACCTCAACCGGCACCATGACACCCGCTAATCCACGCCACCGGCCATCTTCCAGGTCTCGGAAACCAAGAAACGGACCTTCTCAGGAGCGAGTTTGAACTCCGCCGGGAGCCAACCCGCGACGTCACCGTCAAGCTGGACGGGAACTCGCCCGTCCGATCGTATATGAATATGCCGTGCCTGCTGATAGGTCACGCCCGAAGTTCCCTCGTGCCGTTTCAGCAGCACGTTCAGCGCATGATACAACAATGAACTCTTTCTCTGACATCGAAAAACACAGAGGTCCAGCAAGCCGTCATTGGGAAGCGCGCGGTCAAAGACGTGAAGGCTCGTCGCATAGCGCGGCAGGTTCCCAACCAAAGCCAGCCCCGGCCCCTCGTAAACGAGGTCACCGTCCGCCTCGACCGTGAGGTTCGGATGACGGTAATGCCAAAACGTCTCCCAGATCGGAGACACATAGCTTAGATAAGAGATGTGCCCGCGTCGTCGCTGAGTGAGCCTTCGAACTGCTTCTGCATCAAAACCGGCGCCGGCCACCATCAGAAACCGGGTCCCGTTCTGTTGCAGCACATCAAACTCAACGTCGCGCCCCGCTTCGAACACCTGCCATAGCCACTCTTCATCGAGCCGCGTCCCCAGATACTTGCCCAGAATATTCGCCGTCCCACTTGGAACAACCAGGATCGGGATGTCGGCCTGCTCGATGCCGTCCACGACCTGACTAATCGTTCCATCCCCACCGGATATGACGATCAAATCGGCACCCTCGCTCACGCTTCGCTCGGCGGCATTCCGCGCGTCACCGGGTGCTTGGGTGTGGTAAACGTGAACGTCATGACCGGCAGACTGCATGCGACCGCATAAGCCCTCGAGCACGGTCCTGCCGCCGGGACGTCCGGAAATCGGATTGACGATGACTTGAATTCGACGCTTTTCCGCCAATGAGGCAAACTCCAACGCAAGGGACTGACCGGTCCTCACGGCCGATTATACAGTTTGACCGAACATCCGACGTTCTGTATCGTCCTCTTTAATATGCCCTGTGATCTTATGGATTCCTGACCTCATGAAAACGGAGATCAAATCTCGCAGCAGCACACCCGATTCCCAGGATGATAAGTCTGTGGAAGCGATTGTCACCTCCGAACCGACCTCGACGGACGGTATTCGTGACACCATCGAGTCCGTGATCGTGGCGTTCATTCTGGCTTTCGTCTTTCGAGCCTTCATTGTCGAGGCTTTCGTGATCCCGACCGGTTCGATGGCCCCTTCGCTTTATGGGCAACACGGTCAACACCGATGTGACAACTGTCGTTACCCGATCAGCTACGGAATTCGCGAGCCGATCGGAACGGTCGCCGGTACGTTAAGAGAACGGGACGGCCGTTTGAGAACGTTCGACGTTTGTTGCCCAAACTGCTCTTGGCAAAGCGGCGGCAATGCGAACATCAACCGAGATCGCGATAACCGGGTCGTTCCCAATTCCGGAGATCGAATTCTTGTTCTCAAATGGCCCTACGACATCGGTGGAGACTGGCTTGGGCCAAAACGATGGGATGTCGTGGTCTTCAAGGACCCAAAGGACGGCGAGCAGAACTTTATAAAACGTCTCCTGGGGCTGCCAGGCGAAGTTTTGGAATTGATCAACGGCGACCTTTACACCGCTCCCATTGAATCCGTCCCCGAAGATATTCAAGAGGCATTAAGCCGTCCGCCGCCGACGAATCCCAACGAACCACGACTGACACAGGAACAAGAACGGAAACTTGCCGGCCTTCTCAAAATACAAAGAAAAACATCGGTGGCACAATCGTCCTTGTGGATGTTGCATTACGATCATGACTATGTCCCCAGGGAGCGTCGGGGACGGTCACACAAAGCATTCAATCCGCCCTATTGGGAAGGCAGAACCGGTCCCGACAAAAAGGCCTGGGATGCCTCAACCCCCGTGGTGCGATTCAAGCCTGAGGAAGACGATCGGTTGCGTTGGCTCAGCCTGAAAGGCCGGCCCATTCAAGACGACTACGGTTACAACAACGTGTCATCCATTCAAGGCAACCGACAGACTGAGTGCTACGTCGGCGATGTGCGATTAAAATTCACCCTCTTTCCCGGACACGGAGAAGGTGAAGTGATCCTGGCGTTGTCAAAGGGCACGGATGAGTTCCGTGTTCGACTCGCGTCCGATGGCAAAGTCGCTCTCGAAAAGCTCGACCGCTCCGCCAAGAACGGTGTCTGGGTCGAGCTGAAAAACCGCAAAGTCACACCCTGGCAACAGGGCGATGCGCTTGATCTCGAATTCGAGAACCTCGACTATCGGTTGGCACTCCGGATCAATCACGAAGAAATCATCTGGACCGATGACATCCACTATGCCCCGGACATTCTAAAACTACTCAAACAGCCCTATGAAGACGGACGCAATAGCAACGCGGGCATCAAGATTGGCGCCAAAGGCGCCCCGATTGAGATTCGCCATCTTCAGATTCACCGCGATGTGTTCTATCGGTCGGTACGTTTAGGCACGGGCGGCAGCATAGACTTTAACCGTTGCCCCGGTTGGGGAACTGCGACGAACCCAATTCTGTTGCGGAACGACCCTCCGGATTACTACTGTTGCGGAGATAACAGTCCACAGAGTCAGGACTCTCGCCTGTGGGTCGAAGTCTGTCCCATGTTGCAGGCTCGGCAGCGTCCTAATCATTATCAATTCGGCACCGTCCCGGGGGATCAGCTAATCGGCAAGGCGTTTTTTGTCTATTGGCCGAGTGGTCTGAGATTCTCCAAGGAGACTCCGGCTGTCATTCCCAATGTCGGTCGCATGCGTATGATTCGTTGATGACGGATGATGCGCCTTTTTCATACGCTGTGAAATTCAGGCATGAGGACCATCGTTCATCACACTTTATCCACAATCTGAAATACCGCGGTATTGATACGGCCGAACCCGATGCCGAATTACATGACAATAAATCTCCTCTTCACTCGCTATTTCATCACCAGATCAGGTAATTACCGATAAAAACAGGATTTTCGGAGGGCGGAAAACGGAACAGAATTGCCGTTTCCTTCGGTCCGCGCAATGATACCTGTCTTGGTCGTTAGACCCTATACTACCCGGTCGGCGAACAGCGGCTTGCCTGGGAGCCTTGATCTGGTGGGGCCGTAAACAAGTTGTCAACAAGTTCGGACCTATGAAATCGGGAACACAACGTGGCTAAGAACGGACTCCTGCTCGAATCCAAAAATCTAATCAAAATTTACGGAGGCCGAACCGTCGTAGACCACGTCGGCTTCCATGTCGGTCGCGGCGAAATCGTCGGGCTTCTGGGCCGCAACGGCGCCGGCAAAACGACCAGCTTCCGAATGACCATGGGCATGGTCAAGCCGGACGGGGGATCGGTTCTATTCAACGGTGAGGAGATCACTCATCTCCCCATGTACAAAAGGGCTCAAAAAGGGCTTGGCTACTTATCCCAGGAAAACAGCGTCTTCGTGAGATTGACGGTCGAGAAGAATCTGTTGGCGATCCTGGAATTGATCCCAGGCCTGAATGCGGCTGACCGGAGACGTCGAGCGAAGGAACTTATGGAGCAGTTCGACCTGCTCAAAAACGCCAAGCAAGAGGCTCGAACGCTCTCGGGCGGAGAGCGAAGGAAACTGGAAATCGCTCGAGCGCTCATCACGCAACCCGCCATCATTCTTCTGGATGAGCCTTTCAGCGGAGTGGACCCGATCGCCGTCCAGGATTTGCAAAAAGAGATCTTACATTTGAGAGGCAACCTGGGATTGTCGATCCTCCTGACCGATCATAACGTTCGACAAACTCTTGAGGTTACAGATCGAAGTTACATTATCCACGAAGGCCGGGTCATCAAGGAAGGACCGCCGCGTGAGCTGATCAACGACCCCACGGTCCGAGACGCCTATTTAGGCACGACCTTTAAAGGTGATGAGTTTGACCACAAGAGCGAGGCGACGACGACCCCGGTCAGCAAGAGAAAGAAGTGACCGCGGCGGCGATTCCTCCGTCATCGCTTCCCAAGACCTCACTCCAGATAGTAGCACATCGTCGGGGGCATCGCTGGGTTGGATTGCGCTGTCCGGTTGGAAGACCCTCCGAATGAACTAAAAACTCGGCGTATGCGAGCCAAGAAACGGATAAAGGGTCGTCTTGCACTCGTGGGACTGGGCTTGACGGCGTTTTTTTTCATCACACGTTCCCCATCCGGCCTCTGGCCGGCAATCCAGCGAGGACTACTCGGCGATCGCGGCACGTGGTGTGCCAACCCGCCGATGGGGAGGAAAACGGGCCTATTGCCAACCGCATGGGTAACTCTACCCACCCTGAATGTAGTGTGGTTGCACAATTTCTCCCAAAACAGAATTCAGGAGATGGGCGATCAAGCCACCCGCGAAGCGACCCGCAGTTACCAGTGGAAAGACACCTGGGGGACGGTTATACTATGGTTAAGAGAGCGCAGTGGTTAGGAGGTAGTTTCTCTACATATATATTCCTCAGCCATTTTTTTTGTTATACCCCCCCATCTGTCATCGTTCTACCAAGTACCTGCTGCCCTCACTTCAATTAGGCCTGGAACAACCGGGTGTTTTGCAGCAAGGAGACTGACCGAGACGAGAAAACCGAGGGATTGATCAGCTGAGAAGGAAATAATTTTCCACGGAAGATCAATTTGGGGATGTAGACCGGAGCCGCTCGATCTTTGTTTTGAGTGTAAAAATGGCCCGGCCCCATGACTCAGCGTTTTAGGGACCGTTCTCGGCGCGATGACGGGATGGCTAAGCGGCTTGAATCATTAATGTTTGTGCGAGAGCTTGGGACCGGTGCCGGGACCAAGGTTTCCTTGATGCGCGATGTCAAGGACTCCAAGCTTTATTGTAAGAAGTATGTCAGCGCCAGTGCGGAGAACTGGCAATCTCAGATTCGGCAATTGAAAAACGAATTTGACGTGGGCATCGGGAACAGCCACCCGGTCCTGCGAAAGAGCCTTGAATACGGGATCGTGAAACGCAAGCTTCGAGCCATCGAGGCGTACAATCTCCTCACCTATGTGGAGGGGCTTTCCCTCGACAAGTACGCGGAAAACTGCTCGCCGTCTCTGCTGACCAAGATTTTTTGGCATGTGGCCGACGGGCTCCAGGATCTCCATAACAGGGGCTTTGTCCACGCTGATTTGAAACCGACCAACATCCTTTGCGCCAAGAACGGACGGCCCACCATTATCGATTTCGGCCAAGCCTGTGAATTATTTACGCGAAAGAAGCGCATTCAGGGGACTCAGGATTTCATCGCCAAGGAGCAGGTCGAACGGAAAGCCCTGGATCAACGAACGGACATTTTTGGTCTTGGCGCGACCATGCATCGCATCTTTCTTGGAAAATCGGCCGAAACGGAATTGAACGCCAAGAGCGTCAGCAATGCCGGGGCGAGTCTCGACCGTTGGCGAAAAGAGATGCGCGAACAGGCTGATCAACTCGATCCCGCTCTGCTCAAATTGATCGAGGATTGCTGTCAATCGGAGCGGGAGGATCGCCCGAAGAACATGCAGCTCATCAAGGATCGTTTGGAAGTCAGTTTCGAACGGTTCTCCAAGACCGGCTAGCAAAACCGCCCGGTTTCCGGACCTCGTGGACCGGACCACGCCCGACTCGACCTTGGTCGCAAATAGAGTATAATGAGTTGGTTCGCAACAGCCAGCCACTCAGGGATTCATGATGTCTCCCGAGAGATCTTTGATGGCGCGGCTCGGGTTTAACCACGAATCTCCAGAAAACGAGACTCCGGCACGACGGTCGGGACCGGACAAATCGTTTCAAGTGGGCCCGCCTCCTCGCAAACGTGGCTCGAACACCTCCACACTCGCCCGGGCGCGAATGGATCCAAGTTGAATAAGTTTGTCCAGCAGGAACCTACCTGCCAGTATCACGAAACAGGAATCTAGATCGATGGCAAAGCAAGCAGGGAACAAACACTTCACCGGCATCCTGGAACTCAATGACAAGAGATCCGGATACCTGAGAGATCCGAAGCGAAACTATTCGGTACATCCACAGGACCCGCAAGTCACGCGCGATATGGTTGAGAAATTTCGTCTTCGGGGTGGAGAGCCCATCACGAGTCTCGTGGGAATCGGTAAGAAGGGTCGAGGGCGACCGTTCGTACGCGAAATCGAAACCATCGGCGAAAAAAAGCCGGACGTTTACGGAGAAGTGGGCTCGTTTGATGATTTGCCCGTCGTGCACCCGACTGAGCAACTCAAGTTCGAGACGGGCGACGGCTCCATGTCGATGCGAATCGTCGATCTCTTTACGCCGATCGGCAAGGGCCAGCGCGGCCTGATTGTCGCCCCGCCTCGAACCGGCAAAACCATCCTGCTCCAGCAGATGGCTCACGGGATTCGCACCAACCATCCTGATGTGCTGTTGATGATGTTGCTCGTCGACGAAAGGCCCGAGGAAGTCACCGAGATGCGGCGTACCGTCTGCAAAGACGGCTCCGGCTGGCAAAACGGCGATCCCGAGGTTGTCTACTCCAGCAATGACCACGAACCCAAGAATCACGCCCGAATCGCCGAACTCATGATCGCGAAGGCAAAACGATTCGTTGAAACCGGACGAGACGTCGTGATTCTGTTCGATTCGCTCACTCGCCTTGGACGAGCCTACAACAATCTGGTCGGTTCAAGCGGGCGAACGATGACCGGGGGACTTGACATTCGCGCGCTCGTCACACCGAAGCATATCTTCGGTGCCGCTCGTAAAATTGAAAACGGCGGCAGCCTGACCATCATCGCCTCGGTTCTCATCGAAACCGGCAGCCGAATGGACGACTTCATCTTTCAAGAATTCAAAGGCACCGGCAACATGGAACTCGTGCTCTCGCGCGAGCTGGCCAACCTCCGCATCTGGCCTGCCAAGAATCTCGCGGAATCGGGGACGCGCAAGGAAGAAATGCTCCTCGGGGAGGAAGCGTGTGATAAGATGGCAAGGGTCCGTCGCCGGCTGCTCTCGATGTCGCCGCCACAGCAGATGGAAACCATCCTCGGCGAACTCGGAAAATTCGATTCGAACCAGAAGTACCTTGCCAATCTGGCCTCCTGATACGATCCAATCACCTCTGTCGCGAAGATGATGCACGGTGACGCAGCTCCGCTCCGTCGGTTCGACAGCGTATCGACTGCATCTTCGGTCATCTAATCAACAGGAGAAACGAAACATGAAGGCCGTTCGATTTCATGAAACCGGTCCCGTCGAAGTCCTCGAGTATGAAGACGTTCCCGATCCGCAGCCTGGCGAAGGCGACGCCGTCGTGCGCGTCAAAGCCGCGGCGCTGAATCGCCTGGACGTATTCTTACGCTCCGGCGCCGCGCCGATGCCCGGCTTCAAAATGCCGCACATCGGCGGATTCGATATCGCGGGCGAGGTGGCCGCCGTCGGCCCCGGCGTTAAGAAAGAGAGAATCGGAGAAGACGTCGTTGTGAACGCCCGAGTGACCGGTCCCAAAGCCCGTGGAATTCTCGACATCATCGGGACGGCAAGGCCGGGCGGTTTCGCGGAACAGGTCGTCGTGCCCGCTCATTGCCTCGCTCCGAAACCGCTGGGGTACTCCTTCGAAGAGGCCGCCGCCTTCGGATGCGTCTATCTGACGGCGTACTACGGACTCATTCTCCATGCCGCAGTGAAGCCCGGTGAGTTCGTTCTGATTCACGCCGCCGGCAGCGGAGCAGGCATGTCCGCGATTCAGGTGGCCAAAGCTGTCGGCGCCACCGTCATCACCACGGCAGGCTCCAATGAAAAGTGCACGAAGGCAAAAGAACTGCTCGGAGCGGATCATGCTGTCAATTATCGAGAGCAGGACTTCCGACAAGTGGTCAAGGAGCTGACCGGGGGGCAAGGCGTTCACGTCGCATTCGACCCTGTCTGGGGCGATACGGCGCCAAAGACACTCGAAGTCATGGCCCGCGGAGGCCGATGGATCGTTCTCGGTATGGTCGGCGGACTCCACGCCTCGTTGGACGTCTCGAAGTTGATGTTTCAGGAAATCACGCTCAAGGGCATCATCGAGTTCTATGCCGACGAGAAGCAGATCGAGGGCGCGTGGAACATGGCTCACCGCGGTCTCGTCCGACCGTTGATCGACAGCGTATGGCCGCTTGCCGATCTCGCGCAAGCGCAAAAGAAAATGGAAGACGGCGACTCATTCGGCAAAATCGTCGTCACGCCGTGAAAACGTGAAAAGCCCATGCATCGATCGGTGTGGATCATCTCGGATCAGGGCGCATCGCCACCCACCGCCTCGCCGACTGTACCGGCAAAGACGCGTGTCGATTCCGCCGGCTCGGCCACGGTGCGAAGGGTGGGATGGTCCGCCAGAAATCGACCCTTGAATGTCGATCGCCTTCCGAATCTCTGCCGCTGCTCGGGCAAACTCCACACGGTCCGTACGAGCGAACCCTGCGTCCGACCCAGTGCGCGCCAGGGATGAGCCGTCGCAAACACTGTCCGTGGCTGAGTCGCCCCAACGGTCGCCGGCAACGGAATCAACATGCCATTGCCGTAAGTCAAATCGATCGAACTGAGATCGCCAGGCACTCGATCGATCACCGATGACCGGGAATCAAGCTTGGGTTCGGGTTCTGGTTCGGGTTCGGGCCCGGGCTCTGACACGGCGACCATGATTGGAGCGGACTCGACGGTCTCGACCTCAACCGTGGAGACATCGGATACATCACGGACATCCGTCGTTTCGACCTGGACCGGCAGTTCCACCGTTCGCGATGCCACGACCTCGGGTGTCACCGGTTCGACCGGCGTCATTGGGTTCACATCGACGTCCGACCATTCCTCGCCCTCGCCCTGATTCGATGCCAGTTCACTTTCCGTGAATTCCGAAGCCCCGGACTCGGAGCCGGCCCAAAGCAGATCTGAATCGGCGTTGGGCAGCCGGGCGACGGCTGTTGCAAACGGCACCGGTCGAGACGAGCCGACAATCAACGTTGATCCGGATGTCGTTGAGTCAAGGGCCGGAACGAAGCCCGATTCGCCTTCTTCCTCAAATGCAAACTCGGATTCAGACCGCTCGCTCACAAAGATGGTGTCCATCCTGGCCTCCGCGAATTGTCCAGGACTTTCATCCAACGGTTCATCCATTCCATAGACCGGCGGCTCGTCCCCCCCCGCATCGGTGACGAAAGAGTTGTCTTGATCGTCGACGAAATGCTCCGCATCCTCTTCGACCCCGGCTTCGATCAGGGCCGCGAATTCCCAAATCGCCTCTTTCAGATCAGCCGACGTATCAGCCAGGATTGTTGTCCATCGCCTAAACCGCGGTGATGCATCCTTGGCAATCTCCGGTTTGGAATCTTCCGTGAGCGCCGCTATGTCAACAGCGATCATCTCCTTGATTTCTTCCATGGTCGAATCGTCATCGAGAAGTTCGTCTTCGTGAGTCGTGAGCCCCACAATGCTGGCGTCGTCATCATGACCGACCCTATCCGTCGGCGCTGCAACGATCTGAAGAGGATGTGAAAAAGCCATTCCGAGATTACAAGCGCGATCGATCGCCTCAACCCTGAAGACGATCTCATGGTCCAACGCCTCCAATGGTATTTCATAGTTTATCGAACCCGTCGGAGCCAGATCGCGCTGAAGCTCGATCGACTCCTGCTCGCTGATCGCATAATCCTTGAGCAGGCTGATACGCACCGGATATTCGGAAAGGTGGTAGTCCGACGCACGCCAGGAGAGACTGATCAATTGGCCGACATTGTACCATCCCTGTACCGGATCAATCGTCACCTCGACTTCGGGTTCCGTCGTGTCCACATGATAGACACGCTCAGGATACGCAGGGGCATGCTCCGCCGGCGACTGCCCTGGTCCGATGAAGCGAATACCAAAGTCGCCGTCCGTCACCGCTTCGAAAGGGAAGTAAGATTGACCGAGACCAAAATATCCGGATTTGTGCCAGTTCAAACCGTTGTCCCCGGTCCACCAGATCGCAACGCGAGGAGTTTCTTCAGATGCATCGCCATTGGGATGACTGACCATCACGACGTTGTCTGCCGTGTAGTAATGCAACGGATCACCCGACGCGAGACGAACTTCCGGTTCCAATCTTTCAGCGGGATACACGTATTCCGGTTGATCATAAGCCCATGCCGGATAGGCTCGAGGCGGATCGAAGGGCGCCGCCCGATCTGCGTGTGAAGGTCGCGCGTCAGCCTCAAACGGGGCCGGACGATCATTGCATGCGGCCGCGACAAATCCGGAACTAATAAGAAGAAACCCCATTACCCGTGAACATGACCACATGTCGGCATCCTTTCCACAATCGGGTGGCATCAACTCGTCGGAGGACAGTCCGAATATCGACGCGACTGTCGACGGTGCTTGATGGGAGGCGTGCTCGAATCTCAGGATGTGTTTAAGGAGTTGCGCTACGAGAGGAATTCAAAAGCGCTGTGAAAGATACGTGCTCCGTCACACGCCGGCTCGGCGTCATTATCAAGACTGATATCACGGGTGCCGTGAGGGCAGTGTGTCGCCAGAATATTTCGCTCAGGATGAGGCATCAGCCCGAACACCCTCCCAGTGCTATCGGTCAGCCCAGCCGCGTTTTCAATGCTGCCATTGGGGTTTTCGGGATAACTCGGCGGTTGACCATCCTGATCGACGTACCGCAGGGCGACCCGTCCGGACTCCGCCAACTTCTCGGCGTCCCCCCCTACGACGACCTTCCCCTCGGCGTGAGCCACGGGCAAATGATAGGTCTCTCCCTGAACCAGAAACGGGCAGTTCGCCACCTCGGCCCGGACGCGAACCCATCGATCCTCATAGCGCCCCGAATCATTCAGCGTCAACGAAACTGCAACGTCTTCCGGCGGCCCGGGCAACAATCCCATCCGCACCAGAACCTGGAACCCGTTGCAGATGCCCAGAACCAAACCACCACGATCAAGAAATGCGTGGATCGCGCCCTTCAGATAATGCTTAAGCTGGTTCGCCAGAATCCTGCCGCTGGCGATGTCATCGCCGTAGCTGAACCCGCCCGGCACGGTCAACACTTGATAGTCGTCGAGCTGCCTCGGATTTTCGATCAGCCGCTTGATGTGCAATCGATCCGCCTGAGCACCGGCCATTTCCCAGGCGTAGGCCGTCTCCTCATCACAGTTGATTCCCGGCGCGCGAAGTACAAGAACTCGAACGGTAGCCATCGTCGCATTGTATCGCGCTTCTCCGCGAAAATCATCCGTCGGCTGCAAATATCAGGCGCCGTGATCGATGCTTTGACGCCGACTCTGCCAAACTCGACAATGACGCCTGGATAATGTTCACCATCGTCCGGCTGGTCATCAATGAACAGAGCATCCCAAAACAGAATCGCCGCATCGCTCGTCGTCGTGCTGATCGCCGTGCTTTGGGTTCGATGTGATTCGAAGCACGCGGAATCCGCTCCATCGCCGGCAACACTCCCCAAGCGTATCGTCACCATCGCGCCGAATGCCGCTGAGATTATCGCCGCCCTGGGAGAGGCCGACCGCCTCGTCGGCGTAAGCCGGTACTGCAAGTACCCCCCCGAACTTTCGCTTAAGGAGCGGGTCGGCGGACTGATCGACCCCGACCTGGAAAAGATCCTCCGGCTGAAACCGGATCTGGTTGTGATCCGAGGCCGCATTCCGGAAGTCGAAAGACTGTGCGAAGCGAATCAAATTCGTCTCTATCGCGACCCCACACAAGCGTTCGACGATATCTTCATCGCGATTTCTCAACTCGGTGCGATCCTCGAAAAGAAGACGTCGGCAAAAAAACTGATCCGCGACATGCGAACGCAAATCGACAAAATCGCCGACGCCGTTTCTGAAAGACCACGACCTCGCGTCCTCTTCACGACCGAACGCAATCCTGATTCGTTGTCCCGCGTCATCACGATGGGAAAAAATACTTTTGTCGATGTGATCATCTCCAGGGCGGGCGGAGAGAACATCTTCGGCGACCGGAAGGTGCTGTATCCCGAGGTCAGCCTGGAATCCATCCTCGCGGCCCAGCCCGATGTGATTATCGAAGTCCTTCCGGAGATAAAAGACATCACGGAAACTCGGCGCGGAAAAATCATTGAACAATGGCGGAATCTGGGAAACATGCCCGCAGCCAAAAACAATCGTATCCATATCATCACGGACAACGATTTGATCATCCCCTCTCCGCGCATCGTCGAGTCGATTGCCCGCATGGCACGGCTTCTGCATCCGGAGGTGCAGATTGACTGACGAAACGACGCCGGTTCTGCGCGCCGCGAACGTGACCTTCGGTTTCCCGAATCGTCCGGATTTTCTCAAACCGCTGTCATTGGATATGTTTGCAGGTCAGTGTTGGGGAATCATCGGGCCGAACGGCGCCGGCAAGAGCACGGTGCTCAGGCTCTTAGCAGGCTTGTGGACACCAACGTCGGGTCAAATCTTGCTGGAGGACCGCCCCCTCGGCAACATTCCCTGGCACCAACGAGCGAAACGAACGGCCTTCCTCCCCCAGCAGCTTGCACACGATCTGACAACGTCTGCCGGAGACATCGTATTGATGGGACGTCACCCTTATCGCCGTCTCGGTTTGTTCGACAACGCCGCCGATCGAAAGATTGCGGCACAGGCGATGAAAAGCACCCAAACCATCGCATTTTCCGATCGTCCCCTTCGCACGCTGTCGGGCGGAGAAGCTCAGCGCGTGCATATCGCTGCCGCCCTTGCACAGCAGCCATCCACTTTTCTGCTTGATGAACCGACAGCCTCTCTGGATCTTCACTATCAACTCAGTATTTTCGAACTTCTCCAACGCTTGGCGATCGAGCGTCATCTCCTTGTCGTGGTCGTCACGCATGACATTAATCTCGCCGCCCGATTTTGCACGCACGTCCTGCTTCTCAACGACGGATTCGAAATCGCCGCCGGCCCCCCCGCCTCCGTGATGACGCCGGAGGTCCTTGAGTCCGTGTACAACGTGGAGCTGGCGAGCGCTCGGGCGGACCACGATACACATCCATGGCTGGTCCCTTTGAAGCCAAAATCGATGCCCGACGAAGCTCAAGAGGACGACACATGACACGGCTGAGCCCGGCTCGTTATTTCGGCTTCCTCGGCCTGTGCACCTTTTTGTTGCTGGCCGTCATCCTGATCAGCCCGGGGATTGGGACGGAGTCGCATCACTTCGGCCTCTTCGACGCATGGCGCTCATACTTCCAGCGTGACACCGATGCACTTGCGTATCGGATCGGCTTTGTTTTGCGAATGCCCCGCACTCTCCTCGCCCTGCAGGCAGGCATCACGCTCGGCCTCTGTGGCGCCGTCTTCCAGACGCTTTTCAGAAACCCTTTGGCCACACCCTATACGCTAGGAGTGGCCAGCGGCGGTTCACTCGGCGCGGTCGTCGCCATCAAAATCGGATTACAGGTTTCTCTGTTCGGTGTCTCGGGCATTTCGCTGGCGGCGTTCGCCGGCGCGCTCCTGGTGATCGGACTGGTCTTTCTGTTCACACGCGGCGCCCGACGGTTCACAACGACGGAGTTGCTTCTCGCCGGCGTGACAATGGGCCTCTTCTGCTCCGCCATGATGATGTTCATCCAATATCTTTCCACCGAACGTCAGACCTTTGCCATGGTAAGATGGATGATGGGGTCCGTCGTCTCGATCGGCATGAAGGAATCCATCTCGAACCTGCCGCTTTTCCTGCCATCGTGGCTTGTTCTCATTCTGTCCGCAAAGTCGCTCAACCAATATGCAATTGGAGAGGAGATTGCACGATCCAGAGGCGTTCACGTCGCACGCCTCCAGGTCGTTTGTATACTCTTCGCCTCCCTGGCCACCGCTGCCGTGGTGGCCGCGTGCGGGCCCATCGGCTTCGTAGGACTGGTCGTGCCGCAGCTTGCCGCGCTGATCGTCGGTCACGACTGCCGAATCCTTTTACCAGCCTCCGCATTGATCGGCGGTGTTTTTCTCGCACTTTGCGACTGGATTTCCCAACTTGTCCTCGGGTGGGCGGGCGCGCTGATCGACCAGCCGCTCGGCAGCACACAATTGCCGACCGGCGTCGTCACCGCCATTGTCGGTGTGCCGATCTTTCTCTCGTTGCTCTACCGAAGGTCGCAATAGCGTCCGCAGCGCAGCCTCGACTTCTCCGACCCACACGCCCAGCCGATACCGCTGACCGGCATTGACTTCCCATCCCATTACGCTACACTCCCGCATTCATTTCCTGGAGTGGATTCCTATCGTTGATTCGAAATCAGGAATGAACCGAAACGCTGCCTTGCCGACGCGAGCCGACGACGATCTCTGATTCGACATGACCGACCAGCCTTCAAAACACAGACGGCGGATTATTCTCGTCGGCGGCTTCGCCCTGGCGATCGTCGCAATCGTGACCGGCCTTTCGATCTACGGCCGCTACTACGGCAAGCCAAGACGTTTCGCCGTCGTTCAAGAAAACACGCTCTACCGTTCGGCCCAGCCCACGACGCATCAGATTGATCATCTCATTAAAGTAGCCGGTCTGCGCAGCATCCTCATCGTTCGAGAAGGAACAAGCAAACGCGTGCCCAACGAATCCGAACATGCACAAAGTCATGGGCTCAACGTACTGCACATTCCGGTCGAGAGCAGAAAGCCGATTCCTGAACATCAGGTCGAAGCCTTCTTTGAATTCGTGGACAACCCCGCGAATCAGCCGGTCCTCGTCCATTGCTCCGCCGGGCGTCACCGAACAGGTTATCTCTGCGGCCGCTATCGCATTGAGCGGCAGGGTTGGACCGTCGAAAAGGCGGTCCAGGAAATGCTTTCGTTCGAGCCGGACATGGACCCGGAACGACCGGTGTTACAACAGTTAAGACGTCACGAACCGTCTCCCACATCACCCGAGCGAGCAGTCGAGCGCCCGCAATGATCTTCGATTTTGATAGTCTGGAGGAAACCCTGACCAACGGCAGAATCGATATCGAATGGGTTTTCTTCGGGCTTGTCGCTCAGCTCATTATTCTCGTTTGTCTGATCGTTCATTGGTACGCGTCCAGGAAGCATGGACGGGTCTTCATACCGGTGTCCGCCGTTTACATGGGCCTGATCGCGAGTGCCATGTTGCTTGTCTACGCATCGGTCCGACATGACATCGTGTATGTTGTGGGGCAGTTGTTGACGATCATGATCGGCCTCCGACTTCTTGAATGTCTCCGCCGGGCCGAAACCAAGCAGACACAAGACGGAAACACGAGTTTCCCGAAGGTCGAACCCGATACTGCTGAGATTAATCTTGACGACTATCGGCCAAAAAAAGGCTAGCCGAACGCCCACGATGCCCGAATTGATGAATTACACGGCGTCTGAAGTGGCCGACAACATCGCATGAATACCGGCCGCCGCGATCTTCCCTTCCTGCACCGCGTCGACGACCTCCGCACCTTTGCTGACGCAATCACCGCCGGAGAAAAGCTTCGGAACAGAGGTCGCCCCCGTTGCACGGTCTACGACCACGCGCCCTCGCTCCACGTTCAAACCCGAAACAGAGCCCAGCAGATCCAACAGCGCTTCCTGTCCCAGCGCTTTGACGACCATGTCGGCCTGGATGGTGAAGTTGGAGCCCGGAACCGATTCAAGCTTTGCCGAACGACCTTCTCCGTTGGCCCGAGTCCGGACGAACTCGGCACCCGTTGCCGACCCGTTTTCACCGACGATTCGCACCGGCGCCGCCGAGAACTCCCAAGTGATCCCGTCCGCCTTTGACAACTCGTATTCATATTGAAACGCCGGCATTTCGGCATTCGTGCGACGATAGGCGATCTTTACCCTTTTGGCACCGAGCCGCACTGCAGCCGTTGCAACATCGACGGCCGTATTTCCACCGCCAATCACGAGCACGTCCTCACCACACTGACAATCCTCCAAAGGCATGGTGTGCGTCTGGAAAATGAAATCAAGGGCTTCCCAAACCGACCCGAGGTCTTCTCCTTCGATTCCCAACGAAGCCGTCTTTCCAAGGCCGACCCCAAGAAAAACCGAGTCGTAATCCTCTAACAGTTGAGCAATGTCTTGGCCGGAAAGCGGTGAGTTCAGTCGCAGATCGATCCCCCCGATCGACTTGATCTGTTCCACTTCGGAAAGGGCAAACTTCGTGTCATATTTGTAATAGGCGATTCCATAGGTGTTGATTCCACCGGGCATGTCCCTGGCTTCGAACACCGTCACGGCATGCCCGTGCTTTCGTAGCTCGTGCGCACAGGTCAAACCCGCGGGACCCGCCCCGACGACCGCCACTTTCTTTCCGGTATCCTGTCCCGGTTCGAAAAACGTGATCCCTTGGTCTCGCGCCACATCACATGCGTAACGCTGCAGCCGGCCAATCTTGACCGGGGCCTTGAGCAGCGTGTTGTCCACACAGGCGCCTTCGCATAACACTTCCGTCGGACAAGCCCTGGCACATGAGCCGCCAAAGATATTGGCCTCTAAGATCGTCTCCGCCGAACCGACCGGATTCTTATGTAGGATCTGCCGGATAAACTTCGGAACGTCGATATGTGTCGGACAGGCCCGTGTGCAGGGCGCATCGTAGCAAAACAGACAGCGCGAGGCCTCGGCGACCGCTTCATCCTGCGTGTAGCACGGTTCGAGCTCCGCGAAGTTGGCCGCTAATGTTTTTGCAGTAGACCTTGATGTGCTCATACCAACCCATTATACAGACGTCCGACGAGGGATAAAGCGAGTGGTGGAACCGCATGATGTCGACGGAAAATATTCCTGACTTAGTCATCCTTGGCGCAGGCCCGGCGGGGACCGCCGCGGCCGCCTTCGCAGCCGGAAAAAGTCTAAACGTCGAACTCCTGGATCAGAATCAGGCTCCGGCCACGCTCCCGCTCATCGAATGGCTGCCCGCCGGAGCGGATCACCTACTTGAGAAACTAAAAGTCAACCGTGACGAACACGTCGTCGGGGCCGTCGACACCGTCCGCTTCATCGACGCCAAAAACTCCCGAACGGCGAAAACAAAGCTCAAGCCGCCGGTCGATCTTGTTCTCACTCACCGCCTGCTTGAACAACTACGGTCCATGGCCGGCGAGCGTGGAGCCGTCGTCAGTGCCGGGACCCGAATCGTCTCTATCGACCCACGAGAAGAGAAGGTTCATCTCGTCTCAGCAACCGATCAGGAATTCACGGGCAGGCTTCTTGTCGCCGCTGACGGGACCGAGTCCTGGGCGGCGAAAAAGCTGGGCATTTACCCTAAGACACAATCTCGACATTCAATGAGTTGCCAATGGGCATCCCTAGGGGCGGACTTGCCAAAAAAGACCGGTCAAAAACCTTCCGCCGAATTATCGCTTTTGTTTACGTCCGACAGCCTCGCCGATTTCAGCTATGTCTATCATGCCGGCGACATCACGCTGGTTGGGCTCATTACCGAGGCGCCTCCCGATCGGGTTGAAAGCAAATTTCAATTCACCGTGGACTGGGGCAAAGACGATGGCGTGCTCCCCTCGGACTTGGTGATTGACCCCGGCAACCTCGTACATCGAACCATCCCGCGCGGGCTCGCTCTCGACATGGAAACACACGGAGCAAAGCGCAGCCTGGTCATCGGAGATGCCGGAGGCTTTATCCCCGCTCTCAGTCATGACGGGCTGTATCCCGCCATCTGGTCGGCCGAGCTTGCGGTGGAGACTTGTGTCAGTGCACTCGACTCACCTCATCCACAAGATGCCCTGTCTGAATTCGATCATCGTTGGCGGCGCGACATGGTGGAATACCTCCGCCTGCCGAACGTTGATCTCCGATTTCTACTACCTCTCGTATTCTCAAATGAACAGATGGCGCAGAAGGTGGCGCGTGCATTTGTTTACGGCGAAAATCTCTAATTTGGCGGCAATTCCTGCATTTCGGCTTGGTTCATTGCAAAGGTCGACTGGGTCAATGCAGGGTGACACAAACCCCCTCCGTGCACACGGTGGCGACGAAGGACCACAATATCTAGTAATAACCATTGCGGACGTAAAATCACCAAAAATAACAAATCACAGCCTGCTTCGTAAATGGTCAAGGCTGATATCCTCGGAATTATTAGGCATTTAGCCGATAACAGCGCTTCTTGTCCACATTGTGAAAAAAAGCACGTAAATCCCTGTTCATCAACATATAGTGGTTCTCTCATCAAAAGCGCTGAAGCTTTCCAGCACGGACCGCCGATAGGTTTTCATGGAGTCGAATAACAGTGCTGCCACGCTTGAACGCGCAACAGTTGCCGATTCAGCACCCCGTTATTCGCGAATGCCATGAAGAGAGAACCACGTGGCTTGTTGCTACGTAATGCTCTAAATGAATAAGCAACAACATGGCTAGGAAGGCTGATTATGAGTGACATCAATTCAATCGGAAGCCCGGCAACGGCGACCACCCTGAGGGAGTTTGCCAAGCAATCGTCCAAAGCTTCTCCCCAAAATTCGGTATCCAACTTGGCTGACCGGGTCGAAATCTCGGAACTGGCTTCGTTCCTAAGCCGATTGGCGGAACTGCCCGAGGATCGTGCCCGAAAGATCGTCGACATCCGTAATGCCTTACAAAACGGCAGTTATGAATCGGACGAAAAACTGGAAATCGCGACGGAACGTCTGTTAGACGAATTTTCGCCGCGCTGATCCTTCGGCCTACGAAGCATTGCAACGATGTTTCCGTTGCATATTTGCTTACCAAAACGGGTTGTGGCCCCGGCCGGCCCGTTTTGGCTTTTTTACGGGCAACCGGCCTGATAATCCGCCCCTTCTAAGGCCGGAATCGCAGAATCGTTGACCCTCTCCCGGCAATTCGAGTATCATGTGGATTCTTGGATTGCCCAATCATGTTAAGAAAACATTATCCAACCTGTTCCATGTCGTATGGATTCCTCGCGCTCGCGGCCATCGCCGCATTTCCCGCAATCGCAGACGCCACAAGCGTCGCCCCCATGACCGTACAAACCCTGGCCGACCATGCGGGTCAGGTCTTCATCGGCGACGTTGTCTCAACACGTTCCTATTGGGCCGACAATCCTCGCAGAATCGAAACGGAAGTCGTCTTCCGAAACGTCCATTATCTCAAAGGCGAGCTTGAAGGCGAAGCTTCGGACTTCACGTTAATCGTCCCCGGCGGAACCGTCGGACAAACGCGAATGGCGATTTGCTGTGCACCGAAATTCAAAGTCGGTGAGCGGCGACTCTTGTTTCTGTTGCCGACCTACAAGACCTTCCCCACCGTCGGCGTGGCTCAGGGCGCCTTCCGCATCGCCAAAGATGAAGCGGGCATCGACCGGATCTACCAGCACGGCAAGATCCCGGTGATCGGTATTGATGAAAAGGGCTTCGTCAAACTCAGCGGCGGCAACAACCACCATACAGTCCGCCACGTGGTTGAATCCAATCGCATCAAGATAAAGCCACCGGCCATTGAAGGGGCGAGCAAGGCGATGAGCTGTGATGACTTCGTCGCTCAAATACGCCCAATCCTGGGGAAAAGCCGAAAACACAACCTTGCCGCTCCTGCCGGCAAGCGTATTCTGGTTTCGAAGACCGGCGTCTCGCTGAAGGCGTCAGCCGCCTGGCGAGCCAGGGCGAATGCCGAAGCGGCATCCGCAAGCACCAAAAAACCTGGGCCAAGACTTCGCGCCGTTAAACCGTCCGCCAAGCAACAGATCCGGCAGCGGTCTCAAACAACCAAGTCCGACTCCGATGCTGATGGAGGAACGGATCGTTGACGAAATCGCTCGCCCGAAAGTCCGGCCTTGTTCTTTTGGTGATCGCCGTGGCCTGGCTTGCCGGCAACGGAAACAAAGTCAGCGCCTTTTCGTTTTTTCAGTTCGCGGGCGTGAACGTCACCTGGCCGACCGGGCAAAGCATCAGAGAATTGTCGCCCGTGACTTTTCCCGAGGGAACTGATCCTGACACGCATATTCTGGCGGCCATGGGTCTGTGGAACCTCGTCCCCGCGGCGAATTTCGAGTATTTCTTTAACCGCCCTGCTCAGGAATTCCCTCTCGACCACTTCGATGGTTTCAACGACACTCTGGCCGTCCCAGCCGCCCTGCTTGATCCGGGAGTTTTAGGCATAACCACCCTGGTCAACATTGGTCCGGAATGGGTGGATATGGACATCGAGTTCAGCGACCTTCCGGAGGGTGTCGGCTACACCTTCGATGCCAACCCGGGCTGCGAGATTATTACTGAGCCAACGCCCGACAACGGTTTTTCATTCCTGCTCATCGCGGCCCATGAGTTGGGCCATGCTCTCGGCTTGGGGCACGACCCCATCGGGGATGAATCTCCCGGCTCGTCCTGGTTCATTCAGACCATGAATCCTCGATACCCGAACGGCGGCCCCGTCGGCCAGGAAAACATCATCGAACTCCATACCGACGATCGAAACGGCCTCCGATTTCTCTATCCTCCCACCGGCCCGTCCGGCCCGGCCGTGGTTGATCTGGCCAACGCCAGCTACACGTCGAGCGACACCATCGGTAAGCCGGTCCCGGTCTGGTTTGACACGTCGAACATCCTGCCGGAAATCCTCCCCGGCGAACAATTGACGGTCCGCTCCGTGATCGAAAACTTCGGCACGACCAGCGAGGTCTTCGTCCGGCAGGGATACTACCTGTCGACCGACGAAACCATCGAAACCACGGACCTGCTGCTCGGCGATCTGCAATGGGACATCGCTTTCGAAGACGCGCTCGAATTTGAAGTCATCATCGACATGCCCGAAGATCTCGCGACGGGAACCTATTTCGTCGGAACGATTCTGGACGACCTCGATGAAATCGCCGAGGATTTCGAGGACAACAACGCCGTCGTCTATTGCGAGACGTTGACCGTCCTTCAACACGCCCCGGAAATCGATGCCATCAGTCAGGAGATCGTTCCCTGCGGCCAACCCTACGCAGGTCCGACGCCGACGGTCTCGCGGCCTTTGAACATGGCCCCGCTCACCTGGAGCCTCGACAGCCCACCGTCAGGCATGACCATCGATCCCGGCAGCGGCGTCATTTCCTGGCCCAATCCGATCCAGTCACCGTTTCTGTATCAGATCATCATCCGAGCAACCAACGACGCCGGGTCTGTCACCCAAAATTTCTTCCTGGGCGTCACCTCCGGCGCGCCAGCGATCGTTCCCATTTCGGATGAGACCATAGGATGCGTTTCATCAGGGACGCCCTACATTGGCCCGACACCCCAGATTACGGACCCGGGCTGCATGGAGCCCATCATTAACTGGTCGCTCGACACCGGCCCGCCCGGCATGACCATCAATTTCGGCACCGGTGTTGTGACCTGGCCCAACCCGGTCGCCTCCCCCACCCCTCATATGGTGACCGTTCGCGCCACCAATGCCGTGGGCAACGGCACTGAAACCTGGCTTCTGCAGGTGACCGGGGATGCGGACGTGGATGGCGACACCGACTTGGACCTCGATGATCTAGACGTGTTCGCGAACGTTCTTATCGGAATCGACTCTGATCCCAATCACGTTTCCGCTGCAGACATGGACGGTAGTGGTCTCGCGGACGGTGATGACATCCAGTCGTTCCTCGATTGTTTTCTCGCCGCGCCTTAATCTCATCTTACGTCGTCATCGGCCCGGAAACCTTTAATCTGACGCGAACCTCTTCTTGACATCGGCGTAATACAATGTAATACTATCTTGAAGGGAGGTTGGCGTTGTGCCCTTTCGATCGCTCCGAATGCCAAAGCAACTCAGTCACTTTGCATGCGTTCTGCTGGGCGTTGTTATCGGGACCGGCACAGGCTGCGAACCCTCGCCTTCGGAGACTTCCAAGGCAACGCTGAAGGTTGCCGTCAGCATTTTGCCTCAGGCCTATTTTGTAGAGCGCATCGGCGGACCACACGTCGAACCCCATGTTCTCGTCGGCCCCGGCCAGTCGCACGGTACGTACGATCCGACACCTGGACAATTAATCGAACTCAGCCGATGCAGCCTGTTCTTTCGAATCGGCGTGGCCATCGAAGATCGCCTCCTGAAAAAGCTGGCCGAAACGCATCCAAAGCTTGAAATTGTCGATACCCGCGAGGGCATCAAGCTGCGTCACATGGCCGGCGAAACCCATGCTCATGACGATCACGGTTGCACCGGCACACACGATCCTCACATCTGGCTGGATCCGATGCTCGTCAAGGTTCAGACTCAAACGATCTGCGAGGCCTTGAAAAGGGCGGACCCGAACCACGCCGACGACTATGATCGAAATCTCTCAGCCTTTCACGCCGATCTGGACAACGTCCACAGAAGGATCTCCGAACTTCTGGCACCTCTGACAGGCAAAGAGTTCTTCGTCTTTCACCCGGCCTTCGGTTACTTCGCCGATGCATACGGACTTACACAGGTGGCGATCGAAACCGCGGGCAAGGAAGCCGGGCCGAGACAACTGGTTAGATTGATCGATCATGCCCAAAAAACCGGCGTCAGGCTCATCTTCGTCCAGAAGCAGTTTGCATCGAATAGCGCCAAGGCCGTGGCGGAGGCCATCGGCGGAAGTGTTGTTCCCATCGACCCATTGGAAAGACACTATCTTCGCAATCTCGAAGACCTGGCCGCCGAAATCGCGAGGTCACTTGAGCGACAACCTTCCTTGTCTCAGGTCGCTAATCGGGATAAACGCAAGCTCAAATCAGAGCCGCGGCCTTAAGTGCGGCACAGAAACCGAGTGGGTCGATGGAATCCGATGTCATTCAGGTCGAAAATGTTTCGTTTGCATACGGACCGAGTCTGGTCCTAAGCCGAGCATCGGTCAAAATCACGCAAAATGATTTCGCTTGCATCATCGGCCCCAACGGCGGCGGAAAAACCACGCTCTTGAAACTCATGCTCGGGCTGCTGGAACCCACCGAGGGCAACATCCGAATCTTCGGCATGCCGACAAAACAGGCCCGAAACAGAATCGGCTACATGCCGCAGCACGCTCAACTTGATCTTCAGTTTCCCGTCAGCGTACTCGACGTCGTGCTAATGGGACGATTGGGCCATACGACGCTCGGCCCCTACGGCCGCGCCAATCGGGCCAAGGCCCGGGAGGCCCTTGAAACCGTCGGCCTGCGCGATTTGCGGTCTCGGCCATTCTCGTCCCTCTCCGGCGGTCAACGGCAGCGGGTTTTGATCGCCCGGGCCCTTGCCTGCGAGCCGGATTTGCTGCTCCTGGACGAACCGACCTCAAATCTGGACCTCGGCTCACAAAACGATCTGTATGAACTGCTGAACAACTTGAATCGTGAAATGACGGTGGTGCTCGTCTCTCACGACGTCGCCTTCGTCTCCAAATTTGTAAAAACGGTGGTCTGTGTCAATCGAAGCGTTGACATGCACCCGGTCAAAGAAATCGCCGGTGATTTCATCAGTGAAATGTATGGACGAGATATGCGAATGATCATGCACGAACACGCCCACAACAGCGGGTGCTAGGCAACTGAAATGACCGCTTAGGATGCCGTTTGATTTCGCCTGAGTAGAGATGCCGATGTCTGATTTCTTCAATGCGTTGACCGAGCACTCGTTCCTGAGGAACGCGCTCCTCTCCGCCATTCTTGCCAGCATTGCCTGTGGTGTGGTCGGCACCTATGTCGTCACGCGGCGTATCACCTACATCGCCGGCGGCATTGCACATTGCGTCCTCGGCGGGATGGGAGCAGCCCTCTATTTTCAGGAAGTTTACGGATGGACGTGGGCCGAGCCGATCCTCGGCGCTCTCGTCGCGGCCATCATCGCCGCCATGATCATCGGTCTCGTCAGCCTGAGAGCCAGGGAGCGAGAGGACACCGTGATCGGCGCCCTCTGGGCGATCGGCATGGCGATCGGCATTCTGTTCCTGTTCAAAACCCCAGGATACAACTCCGATCTCATGAGTTATCTGTTCGGCAACTTTCTCATGGTTCGAGACTTTGACCTTCAGGTGCTTGTCATTCTTGACATCGTCGTCGTGCTCGCCGGCCTGGTTTTTTACAATCAGTTTCTCGCCGTCTGTTTCGACGACGAATTCGCCAGACTCCGTGGACTCCCGGTCGAGCTCTATTACCTGGCGTTGCTCGGCCTGACCGCGCTCACCGTCGTGTTGCTCATCTCTGTGGTCGGCATCGTGATGGTGATCGCCCTGCTGACCTTGCCCGTTGCCATTGCAGGCCATTTTTCCCGCACCCTCTGGCAGATGATGCTCATGGCATCTGCCCTCAGCATGGCATTGACCACGGGCGGTTTGGCCCTCAGCTTCGATTCCGACCTGCCAACCGGCGCAACCACGATCGCGCTGGCCGGCCTGGTCTACCTTGTCGTCCTCGGCGGCCGTCGTTTTCTGCGAAAAAAACCACGATAAACACACGGCTTTCGAAACCGCGCCCGTGAGGAAGCGGTGGGCGTCCCAAGGAAAGGGGCCACCGAATTGAAGCGGGAAAACGGTCGGAGCGGCCACGGTCACCCGACGGTCTGGCGCGGGCTTTGCAGCGTGCGCCTACCCTTCCCTTGACGGTCGGGGATCTGGTTTTTCTAGCGCGATGGTCACTGACATGGCCGTGCTTCGCTTGGCCATGCCACCCTTCATTGAGAATTTTGGCAAAATGTTATCACGGGTGCGGCTCTGATTGGAACATCTCTCGCACGATCCAAGAGCTTTGCGAACTCCAATCAGGCGACTACAATTCATGAAATGTCAACCACCGGGGGCGAATTGGATTCGACCGGGCAAGTTGATGGAAAGGTGGCGTGCCGAGGTTGTCAGGAGGCCTCGTAAAACACCTGGCAAAAAACTTTACATGCCAACTCTCAGTTGCGCATGGCGGCCTAAAGTTGCCGCCCGTCAAACCGCCAACGCCTGCTAGGCGGGGCGACGGTACGCAGCAGGCTGGTCCGATCGCGCTACTCGGCCGCGTGAGGACGAGACAATCGTCGAGTTGGACCCCGGCGGAGCCTGTCGATTGGCGTCGCGAGGGTCGAGACTTAATCAATCGACTACGCACGTAGAGGCCTTTCTTGAAGTGCTTCGGGACGCGGGTTCGATTCCCGCCGCCTCCAATTCTAACTTGTTTTTTGAGCAAATCTTACAACGCTCAAAAACGAGTACTCGACCAGTACACGATAGAACATCCGAACGACGGTCATTTCGTCCTGAGCAACGCATCGTCAATCCCGCTGTCGAATTTCTCATATTCCTCGTGGAATACAAAACTATCCAGACCTCGATAGTGGTCATGGATTGAATCGCCAGCATGGCCCATCGCAACCTTGGACACGTCCCGCCTGATCTTACAGGCGTGAGCACGAGTGCGGTGGAAGTGCCGAAGCCAATGCCACTTGATCCGTGACCAGGGTTTCCCAGTGCTTGGATGGGTCTCGACCAAGACGTCGCCTTCAAGGGCATATTTTTTCAACCGTTGCAGGGTCTTGTTCTCAGCGATCTGATTCCCTGCCTGATTGACGAACACCCAATCCGACGGCTCGCCAAGCCCCATCCGCTGAATCACCGTCGCCAACCGATCCGTGACATGCACCGGCCGACGACCAGCTCGGCTTTTCGGAATCCACAAGCCATCAGCAGAAAGACAACGCCGTTGTAATTCAGGACGGACCCGCGTCAGATTAGGCCGCTTCACGTCCAGGACAATCTCTCGCCCGGCAAGGTTGATGTCGCCGACCTGGAGAAACTGCAACTCTTGAAACCGAAAACCACCCTCGCACACGAACACAACCAAGTTGGCGATCTGCCGATCAAAATGCTTATTGGCGACTTCGATTATCGCGTTTATTTGATCCGGGTAGATCGTCGGAGGCCGGGCCGTATGCTCCGGGAAGCGATCCAGTTCTGCCTGCCGTCCAGTCGCGGCTGGATTAGGACCAGTAACAAGCCGTCGCTTGAAAATCACATACCCGAAAAAGCAATGAACCGCATCAAGATAATCATTGATCGTCGCGGCCTTCACTTTCCGCGTATCCCGCAAGTCCTTGGCAAACTGGCTCAACACCCGTGGGGTTACGTCCTGAACATTCGACAACTCACGGTGCGACATCCACTGAGCAAGATACAAAAGGCGAGACTTGATGTTCCTGATGTAATCATGGCTCCGGTCAAGGTTTTGCAAATATGCGACGAAATCAACGATGACCGATTCGATCGGGTCGTGGCGGCATTTCCTTTCAACGGTTTCAGGAAACGCCCGTTGCTTGAACAACTCGTCGTTTTTCCGCGTCGCCATTAACCGAGCCAACGCCAAGTCCGTTTCCCTCGTGCTCTTGAAACGCTCCCGTGGACGACGCCCTGTCTTGCGTGATGAATCGCGAACAGAAGGATAATCACCTTCCGTCCAATACATCCACCAAAACGGGCTTCGCTTCGTGAGAAACAGCGTCACGTTGCCCACTCGTTCGGATTTTATCCATTTACCTGATTGCTTCTCCTTTCTCGCCATACCTCATCTCCTTTCTCCGGAGACGCGAGGTTTACGGCGAAACTTGATTCGACCACTCTTGATCCCATTGAGCCAACGTATCAACTCGGGAACACGGTGATACCATCGGTTGCCGAGTCGAAAACATGGGATCTGAGTGTATGCCCTCTCTTGGCACCAATCAACTACGGTTTTCGGCGATTTTCGCAGCACTTTCGCCAATTCTGCGGATGTACACGGATCATTTAGTTGTTTCAGACAAACGTCCATTTTCACAGGCCCATGGATCGTCGGGAAGTGAAACACTTGCCACGCGAGGTAATTTCGCCGCCCTGATTTTCTGCAACACCGCATCAAAGAAACCTGTGTCAACAGCTTCCAACTCGCTCAACGAGGGTACTTTTTCGTTGAGAGCGGAATCGCAAAACGCTATCCACGCATCAGGCGAGGGACAGCAGGAGAAGTCGTTGCTGTTAAGAGCAGCATCGAATAAGGAGAACGCTTTCGGATATTCTGACGCGAGTTTATGACCGATCTCGCCGAGCTGCTTCCCATGCCGAGAACACAGTTCATCCTGGTCGAACATCCCGCCATCAAACGTCAACGGCGAACCTTTACCCAACAAAAGAAACTCAACGTTCAGCAACGCGAGAGCAAATCGGTCAGCGTGAGTACACCACGTTGTCCGCACATTCGCGCTTCCATGCTCATACACAAACGGAGCAATGTATCCCTCGCTTCCGCATGTTGTCCGGAAAGGCACGACAAGGTTTGGATGAAAGACGCCATCAAAATCAATCAGCACTACGTCCAACGTATCAAGGCAAATAAACACATTGCCGCATGACAAATCACGATGAGCACAATTATTTTTTTCTAGCTCTCGTACTATTTCTGACAGTTTGCGGCAAAGCGTCAGCCGTTGCTGTTTGTCAAGCACACAATCACCCTCACGGAGTTCGTCAGCTACAAACGACCAATCGCTACCGACGACGCAAGGTGTGAGCACAGAACCATCTAGCCACCGTTTGAGAGCATCGTTGTGATAGTAACCGTTCGTCGTATCAATGCTGTTCGATGACAAGATAGAACGGTCTGTCCCTGATTGAAAACTCGGATGATTCGGAAGCACCTGGCCAACTGTTTTAAGGTAGCTATCATCGAGACCTTGACCTTGTTTGAATTTCTTGAGAATCCATCGCGTGTTGTCTTGCTCTGATTCGAGATAAAAAACTTTGGCTTGACCACCTTCTGTTGAAAGCGGCGTGCCGTTCACAAAACGATGCTCTATCGGTCTGAGCAATTTGTTGCCAATCAGAGCAGGCTTTTGTGATTTAAGCCAATTTTTGACAACATCGTCAGCGTCAAAAACCTGTGTTTCGTCAGCATGAAGAAATTGTATTGATCTTCGTAGCCACTTGAACATTTAGCGTGCCTCACGATTCATCGGATACACCCACACAAACGAAATATCATCGTCGTTCCGCTTGGCGTGAAGCTGAGTATGTAACGCTTTCATCACACTTGCCTGTTGCTGATTTCTGAGTTGCGTTTCATGCCTCTGCAACCACGCCCACAATTCAGATGGAGAATCAAAACTCCCGTAGAAACCATCACTACCGAGGACAAAATGTGAATCCAACGGAAATTGCTCTCGGTATTCTCTCCACAGTTTGCTATCAACTTGGTCGGGAAGAACGGCAGTTGCAGAACCAGGACTATTGAAAGATGTTGTCGGAGGCGGCGTTGAGAGTAGGCGAATCGTTTCTGAAAACCAGATTTTCGGATAGTGCCCGGAGTTCGGCGAAAGATATTGACCGACAAGATAACCAGGCACGAGGATCGGTTCATCCTTCTTTAACACGATGCTCCCTGCTCCCTGCCGCTTTTTTGAACCGTTGTTGTTGCATTTGTCGAGGACTTTGCACACAAACCACCTATCAATATGCTGCGAACGAATCTCAGCTTTATCCGCAAGGCCGGGATGCTCTGAGAGATGCGAAACAATCTTGATAAGAAGCTCATCACCAAGGCAAACCCTCATCGTATCCGCGTCATCTGAATCACCCACAGGAATATCACACGCCAGCGAGGAAGCGAGTAATGTCCCGTCAGCATCAAAAACAAAAAACGCGGAGTCGCCGCACACCACGCCATCAACAACAACATTCTCATCCCCAGGCGTGAGGCATAACGAAACAAGCGTTGTCTGAAATGATTTTGAAAGTTGCTCCCTGGCTGCGTGCTCCAACATCGGTCTCATCGTCGATGAGGCATGTTCAGGAAGTTGTATCGGTGCGTGTTGTGCTTCCAGACGACGAGTGAAAAGCAAATCACTTATCGCCTTTATCCCTTCTCTTGCATTCCGCCGAAGAATCGGACTCAGATTAACCGCAGTCTCAGCAGCTTCACCGCTGCGAGCAGAAGTCGTCACCCCGTCGCCAAGAGAGGCAACACCAACAGCAGGATACCAGCCAACCCTATCCTGATTCTTCTCTTCATTGCCAAGGCAATAGGGAGAAACAACGCACAAGGCATCAAATATTTTTCTAGCCGCTTCAGGCATGGATTACCTTTCCGTCCTGTCACCAGGGGCAATGCTTCCCACAACTTGAATCGCGTGCTTTAGCTGTTGCTTCGTCCTCACATCAAAGAACAACCGTGAGCCTTCTCGAAGCTGCGGAAAGATTTGCCGCTCTTTCAAGTCTGCACGAATCGACGCAGGAACTTCACTTGACATATTGAATAACCTGATGTTGTCGTCGCTCGGCCCGGCTTCGCTCGCATCCAAGTAACCGGGGAAATCTTCCGGGCCTTGATAACTCAGATTTGTTTTTGTGCCGATGTAAGCGTTGGCAATCAACACATTTCCATCTTGCGTTTGAAGTTGCTTGATTCGTTCTGCAAGTGCCGTCGCGTCGGTGTGGCTCATGCCGTCCGTAAGGTGGAATAACATCGCTGGAAAAGAATCTCGAAATTTCTCTTGCTTGACCGCATCTTTGAGATAATCAAACGCAAGCTGAAACGCTGCTTCTGCGTTGGTTCCGCCTAAGCCCCCTCGCAATCCGAGAGAATTGTTAGCCTTGGAGTAGCGTTCAATCGCCGCTTCAATATCCAT
>JAKSDK010001887.1 GCA_022360095.1 Phycisphaerales bacterium | reverse complement strand
TGCTTATGATCCTTTTGCGGCTTGCTGAAGATGTGATTTCAATGGACAGCCACCTACAGTCCAACAGAAAGAAACAGATTACCCAGGAGTTAAACACACAGGCACAAGGACTGTTTAACTTTTTCATTGAAACACTGCAGATTAATACAACTAAATATAGAACTTTAAAGGTATAGAGTACTTTAGCAATATTAATAGTAATAAACCTGTTATTTGTTTTTATTATATGTCTGTAACGTTCCATTCCTAGTCCAAGTTATGGCAAGATTCATCTGTGGATGAAAATAATTTGTTTAAAAAAGGTTAAAGAATTGTTTATAGTGGAAAGTGCACTCCACTTAAAGAATTGGAGACAAAATATTCAAATATAATACAAAAGGATTAAAAAACCCAACTGGCAGGTGACAACCATGCTGTTTGCTTTTAAAAAGGATGGCTGAGGGTTTGAACGCGGGATAACTGAGAACATATCCAGCAAGTGGCCAAAGCAGGACTCAAACCAAAGACTATTGTATTTGCGAGTCAGATGCACTCACTGACCACTGGGCCATGCTGCCCCCTCAGTGTTACTATTTAAATGAAACTTTTGGCAGAACATTTGCATTAGTAGTATTTATTTCCTGCAATTCTTTTTTTCTTCAGCCGTCATTACATGTACTTGTAAGAATTAATAAGTTAACTTACAGAAGTATAGGTTGCACTGCTAAGAGATGTGGAATTTTATTAAAACACACTACAGGCAACAACACATTGTGAATTTTACAAACTATTTTTAGGCTTGTAGTTGTGTAATCAGTAAAGAAAAGTTTAAGGTACAAAATTGCTGTAACCATACTGAACCCCTAAACAACTATACTCCTATGTCTGGCAGTTTAATTATCTGTCATCATGTTCAAGTAAAGAGGTTATCATCTTTGCCAGAGATACTGAAATCTTCAATGAAATTATGTGAAAACGTTCATACATTGTAAGTTGATGATCTCTGAGCACTGTTCACATCTGAAGTTTTCAACCGCCTAAACTTACATTGTACATCGTGAACTCCAATGTGTGTGGCTTGATAAGCCAAGAATTAATTCAGCAAAGTGAGCAATGTTTCATCGGGGAAAAGTACCTGGTAGGCTCAATTACCAGCCACTGTTTGGGAAATGAGTGCGAACAGAAATTGAGCCTAAGTGCCTGGCTGAGGAAAACAAAAATGACTTGTAAACAGCACCCCACTCCTCCCCTAGTCCAATGTTAATACTAACTTCTCACTAAGGGGCACAATGTTGGGTTGGGGGAGGGGTGGGTTAGTGGACAGTATCCTAGAATCTTACGGTGATCAAATCATGAATTTCACTCAAGTTGTTTCATGTAATATACATGTTGTCAATTTTCTATGCAATGCCTTGCGAGAACCCTTTTCCCTTCCTTTGTTGCCCTAAAAATTGTCCAGTGTCACACATCTGTTTCCAAGGGATCTCTCCAGTAAATCTCTGTTGGACTAAAAATTTTTGGTGCAAATCTTCCAGTGTAACGTCACCCTTACACTGATCCAAAGCTTTTTGTGCAGCTGCCTATTCCTTACAGACAGATCAAAAACGGAGTTTTACCTGCAGGTGATATGTTCATAATACTTATTGTTCACTGTTACTTTTTGTCTGCATTACAGGCTTCAGTTCATCTGCGTCTAGCAGAACAGACGTTACTCACACTAACAGGATACCTAGACTGGGTGAAGTTTGCAGTACTGT
>JAKSDK010001719.1 GCA_022360095.1 Phycisphaerales bacterium | reverse complement strand
GTGTGTGTGTGTGTTTGTGGGGGGGGGGGGTGCTTATAACTGGGGGGGATTAGAAGCAGCTGTTTATGGTATATTAGCACCGCAGTTTAATAAAAATATATCTAAACGAAATAAATTTTTTAAAATTGTCTTACCAGTGTAATTATTGCACATTCTGCTGTTAGTTGTGCAGCATGAAAGAGAGTCTTTATAAACTTATATATGTGTCTGTGTTCTGGATCAACTCTGTCATAATAATCTGGAACAGGATCATGCTGAAAAGAATAAGAAAACAAGTGCTTGTCAACCACCACCTGGTTTGCTTAGTTGGGAGAGCACTGGTCTGTTGAGCAGGAGGTCATGGGCTCAAACTCCGGCCAGACCATCACTAATGGGCTTTAACTAAGTGAGAAGAAGTTGAAGTTGAAGTTGAAGTTGAAGTTTATTGATCTTCCTAAGTTACAAATTAAATTAAATTAAATTAAATTAAAACATATACTGCACAAACAAACATCTTCTACTTGAAAATAGCTTGGCTAATCCAGGCGGGCAGAGGAAAATGTAAAGTAACTGTATAAAGTGCTGCTTTTGTAATGACATCTGTAAATGGTTAAACTTTCTAGTCTTCTTGGATGAGGATGAAAAACCATAGGCCCCATCTAACAGAACTTTCATTTACCTGGTTCTTGTGGGAAACTACCTACTTTTTATTTGCCTACAGACTTATCAACTGCCTGAACTGAGAGGTATTCTAATTAGTTGTATTTAACAGCTGATGATTGAAGCATTCGCTCTTTGTCAGAGGTACTTGGATTCACTTGGAAATTGACCTGACATAAGACCATTGGCCTTTTAATTCTTTCTAATCAGCCACGGCTGTCATTAAGTGCCAGGGTCGAGAGATTTCCCGCGGCTACTATGAGCATGTCCCTGGATACTTTCGTAGCAAACGAAAGGAAAATATAACAAAAAGAATTTCCTAGATGTTCGATTCCCCACCTAATAATTGGCAGAAATCTTGGTGACAGTACCGAAACAGTTATTGGCCACCAATTTACCTTTAGTGGCTGATTATTGTTGGGAATCTTGTTAGGAGAACAAAACAATCACACTAAGTTCCTCCCCAAAATCTTCATTCCAAGTTGGGCTATTTATTGCTTCCAACAGGTAGCTTTAACAGTAGCAAAGCATTGTTTAGAGGGTTTGGATGAGGGAAAGTTTCATTTTCCACTTTTGAATATTAGATAGTGTTGGTAAAATGTGAGAAATTTCCTTGAAGGCAAAGTATCTTGAACAAGTCAAGTATCCAAATTATTTCAGATACACTGTTGTTAAGGCACTTTCCATACCGTGAGAGGATGTGCCTTTTCATCAAATATGTCAAGAGATCTTACATCTCGGTCTCTGCAATAACAAAAGAAAACAAAATTAGTATCAATAAAATCAAACTGACTCTCATTGTTCACTTTTGACAAAGTTGCTACTAATTTTTTTTTACTAATTTTTAAGTCACAATCAAAATAGAGTAGGAGACAGGGTATCAGTCACATATGAACTTGGGAATGTTTAGTTTGTCTCCATGGGTTATACTATCTTTTCAGAAAGGACATCTGCTTATGTTTGACCAAGTCACCGTAATTAGGACAGTTGGACAAACCAGAAAAGTTGTCAGTCATACATATAATCTGACTTTAAATTTATTTCTTGAAGCACTATGCAGATCTTCAGCTTCAAAATAATGGGGTGCACCAAACAAACCTACAGTGACTTCTGACCAACCGCTAGATTCTCCTTCCAAACTGCCTTGTGTTTGCTTGCACAACAAAAGGAGAATTAGTTACCGGTAGTTAGGGCCCTAATCCACACACCCCTTTGGTGTTTTTATAATATTGCTCACCTGTTTTTTATATGATAATATATTGCTAATGCCACACTGAAAAACAAAGCCACAAGGAAAAAATTGTATTTTAAGAGCCACAACAATAATTTATCATGAAACAGGCTCCTTTACAGAACACACACTAAATCAGCTGCATAAGACTAGCTTGGCATCATTTAAACGCTCAATCATTCTCTCAGTTACCGCTAAGTTGTCTGACT
>JAKSDK010001268.1 GCA_022360095.1 Phycisphaerales bacterium | reverse complement strand
TTGAGCTTTATCTAAAGACGTGATCCCCAACTTAATTACTAGAATTAAACTTGGTTCTCACGTTGATGTTGCCTTTGGCGAACTCCAACGCGAGCACCCACACAAATTATCTGATTGTATTGTTAAAGAGCGTGAAAAAAGGGGGCCAACCCCCTGATTTCGTCTCCCCGAAAAATCCGGGGCAGACCCACAATTATACAGGCCAAAGGCCACTGTTGGCCAGTTTTCTTGAGCCTGTCGTTGTCCTTTTGGGGGTCTGGCTGAAGGACACCGTTCCCTCAGCGAGCGGGGCATTATAGCGGCGAATGGCCGCCGGTCAACCACAATGTTAACTATTTTTCGGCCGGACCGGACCTGGCCTGCGCGGGCCCGGCCGACCATGGCGCCGACGGCGCGATAATCTGCATTTTTCCCGGGAAAAACCGATAGACAGGCGCTGCCGGGTCACTTTGGCGGCCCACCGGACGCTCTCGAGCGCATCCGCCGGCCGGGGTCAGGTCAGGCTAACTTTGGCGAATTTGCGCTTACCCACCTGGTAGACATGCGTGCTGCCGGCCGGAATCGATCGGCCGCGGTCTCCGACCCGTTCGCCGTCGATCTTGACCGCGCCCTGCTTGATCATCCGAAACGCCTCCGACGTGCTGCTGACCAGGCCAACGGCTTTGAGCAAATGCGCGACACCGAGCTCACCGTCGACACTCGCCAGGGACACCTCGGCGATCTCTTCGGGCATCGCCCCCTGTTGAAAGCGGGCAATAAACTCCGATTTTGCCCGCTCGGCCGCCGCCTGATCGTGAAACCTCGCGACAATCTCGCTGGCCAGGTCGAACTTGACGTCACGCGGATTGGCGCCCTCGTCCACCGATTTCTTCAGCCCGTCGATCTCTTTGAGCGGGCGGAAACTCAGCACCTCGTAGTACCGCCACATGAGTTCGTCGGATATCTTCATGAGCTTGCCGAACATTTCATCCGGAACGTCCGTGATGCCGATGTAGTTGTCCAGCGATTTCGACATCTTCTGGACGCCGTCGAGACCTTCGAGCAGGGGGGTCGTAATGACAATCTGCGGATCCTGCCCGTACTGCTGCTGCAGATGCCGGCCCACCAGCAGGTTGAACTTCTGGTCGGTGCCGCCCAGTTCGACGTCGGCCTTCAGGGCCACGGAATCGTACCCCTGGACCAACGGGTAGAGGAACTCGTGGATCGAGATCGACTGACCGCCGGCGAACCGTTTGCTGAAGTCGTCCCGCTCCAGCATGCGGGCTACCGTGTAACGGGCGGCCAACTTGATCATGCCCTCGGCGCCGACGTCCGACATCCAGGTCGAATTGAACTCGATGCGCGTCAGGTCGGGGTCCAGGATTTTGAAGACCTGCTCCTCGTAGGTCTTTGCGTTGTCGGCGATTTCCTCGGCGCTCAACGGAGGTCGAGTCGAGTTCTTGCCGCTCGGGTCGCCGATCATGCCCGTGAAATCGCCGATCAGGAA
>JAKSDK010000308.1 GCA_022360095.1 Phycisphaerales bacterium | reverse complement strand
TGTTGGATGAGAATCCCGCTGTTGCGCAAACGGCCGCGCCTGCCGAAGGGCATTTCCATCCCAAGGGTAAAGCGCCGTCGAAATTCACGCGAGAGGTCCTTGAGAAGTCCAAGGCGACTCTGCCATTTGACGACACTCGCGACCTAGAGGAGCAGAAGAAGGGCTTCATCGCACCGATGAAGCAGCTCAAGATCGACGCCGATGCGGGGCACGTGGCTTGGGACATGGCGCGGTTTCAGTTCCTCGACCAAGAAAAGGAGTTCGACATGCTCCGTAGAAAACCCACTGCCAGCACGGTGCTGCTAGCTAGATTTTGAACGTAATAGCCATGTGTGTACAAGACCAGCAAATCTCCGAAAGCCGTGCTATTGACCGCGCATCGCGTTGGGCAAGAGAGTCTGCGTGCGTACTCGCACCTGTTCAGTCCGAAGAAGTTCACGCAACCGCAGTTATTCGCTTGCCTAGTGCTCAAGGAGTTTTTGCGGTTCGATTACCGCAAACTCTCGGCATTGCTGGAAGATGCGCCCACGCTCTGTGCCTCGATTGGCTTGGAGAAGGTTCCGCACTTCACTACGTTTCAGAAAGCTCACGAGCGGCTGCTCGGCTCGCGTCGTTCCAAGCGACTCTTGGACGAAACCGTCAGAGGAGCGATTCGCTCCAAGTTAATCCAACGCAAAGTGAAACTGGCGGCCATCGATGGAACCGGTTTCGAGAGCCGCCATGTCAGCACCTACTACGCCAAGCGGAAGGCGAAAACCACTACTGGCAAAGGCCGCAAGCGTCGTCGCTTCCCCAAGGCAGGATTGGTCTGCGACTGCCTGAGCCACTTCATTCTGGCGGTGGTGCCGGGCCGTGGTCCGATGCCCGACGACAAACATTATCGGCCTGCCTTGAAGCGATCGACGAGTCAGGCCAAGATCGACACATTGTTAGCCGACGCGGGCTACGACGGCGAACTGTCGCACGTTCACGCTCGCGGAGAGTACGGCATAAAGACGATCATCCCACCCACACGGGGTCGTCCGACCGAGAAGTTGCCCAAGTCGAAATGGCGAAGGCGGATGGCGACTCACTTCGACAAGAAAAAATACGGTCAACGTTGGCAAGTGGAGACCGTCAACAGCATGATCAAACGAACGCTGGGTTCCGCTCTACGTTCGAGAAAAGTAAGAACCCAAAACCGTGAAACCCACCTCCGAGCGATCACACACAACGTGATGATACTTTGGGCTTAGGTTTTCTACGGAGCAAGCCGCAGTCAATACAATGGCGATAGTCAATAGCGTGCGCATTAGATTAGTTACCTTTTAGGTGCATGACACCATCTACTTGG
>JAKSDK010000091.1 GCA_022360095.1 Phycisphaerales bacterium | reverse complement strand
TATGTAATTTTTCAAGTTTTGATTGGTTTATTGGATTATTTGCTTCAGTCTATATTCTTTTGACTATTATCTGAGTGTTAACTCCGGTTAACGTTCTGACACCGCTCAAAGCCTTATTTTGCAATGTTGCCCGCTGAGAGATTTTTGCGGGAAACAGTTTCATTGCTAGATGTCATGTGACCTCGAAGAAACACATACATGCCAACTCTCCCGGATTATCAGGGAATGTCCCGAATACGGCACCGATTTTCCGCTCTCCCGTACAGGTCACCATATCTCCCGGATAAAATCATCTTTTGAGCTTTTCTGTGCCTCAGTTTAAGATATAGCCCATTTTAGCTAAAAACTTGAATTTTTCTTATTCGCAGTACGGTTTCTGGGGCATTTTTGCACGTATTTAGTCACTGACAAAGATTCTTTCTGGCATCAAAATGATGATTATTATTGTAAGACGTCATTTAATGTCCTAAGTCATTCCCATTGGGGGCTGGGTCAATTTGTTGGGGTGGGGGTAGTGAAAAAAAGAGAGTCTCTAGATTTTAGATCTCCAGAGTTTGGCATCTCTGAATTGATTGCGGGGAGCTTGTGACTCTGCTTTTGGCTTCTCTTTGCAATTTTCCCTCAGGTCTAGGTCATAAGCACTCCACTTACAACTATGACATTAAGTCATTCAATCGTGAAAACCAGTCTTAAGTGGTAATGATGAGCTCTAGAATTTCGTGTAGGCAACCACTTAATACAGGATTGACTAGACTATTGTTGTGGGAACAAAAAGGTGACCTTAGTTAACATCCGACACCTTCCCCCCTTGGTGTGAACAATCCACAGAACACAAAACTTTATCCTTGTGTGCATATGTGTGAAACATTTTATGTGCGCTTGATCTCATACTTAATGGTGCAAGAACTTGTGCACTGAATTGTAATGGATGAGAGCTCAACTTTTACAAAGTGAACGCATTTCATTTGTTTTCAGTCATGCTGGAACTTCTTACACAGAGGAAGGCAGTTGAAAAGACTGTACCCTTGCATCGTGTTTTAAAGAGAGAAGGAGTTTTGTCACATTCAGAAAGGTTGATGACAAAGGCAAAAAAGGTGAGTTGATTCTTTGAAGTTTACGATATTAATGAAAAAAAAGCAGCTAATAAGAACACTTCACCCGCACACACAACAAATGATCATTATGTCATTTAGAACTGGAGTATCTACTCTCATAACACCTTTGGAACAAGGAAGGGTATTATGTTACTCTAAAAAATGATTGTACCCTTCCCACAGGGTGTTTTAAACCCCCCTTCGTCATACCTCCCTTTAAATTTTGGCGTTTAAGACCTTCTGCTCCTCAGAATTTTGAATAACTCTCCATGGAGTAGGTACAGATATATTCATGTACTTTACAAGAATTATGAATTTTAAGGTATCCTATCATTTTCTCTGCAGAATGTTTGGCCTGGAGAGGCTGATGACAGCAATGTCACCAAAGAATTCGCTGCAATTGCTATCGACTGTCTAAAACCACCAAATGAGCGAGCTAGCATTCATAATATTTCCAAGAGGCTAGAGGTAAATAGACAATAGTACTGTCTATAAATCAAGCACTTGTGTCGAGATAGAGGATATTACATGGCTGCACGCAACCAACGCAGACATCCATTATTAACGAAATAGATTCCATTTTGTTGCAAAGTTTGTGTCTCTTGTTTTTCTTTCTTGATGATGTCAACATGTGGCAACAAC
>JAKSDK010000317.1 GCA_022360095.1 Phycisphaerales bacterium | reverse complement strand
GACCACAGCTCAGTCATGCACTAAAAATCAAAACGGACCACTCAGGTGGGGCTGATCACTGCGCGCAAGGTGTGCGCTGGTCATACCACCGCTCCTTGCCCGTCTGCTGCGCAGAGCGAGGAGGGGGCGTGCCGCCCCCGTTTCACCCCCTGCTACAGCCTACGGTAGGACAATTGAAGACATTCGAGCTAAGTGCCGTGAATTGCTGTTCGGATGAAGGTTTTTCGACGCGCCCATTTTGCGTGTTGTCGGCTGGGATTGGCTGTGGCCCGGATATCTGGGGGGGAAGGTCACACCTATGTGCCTGGCGACGGTGAGCGGATCGAGCACGCGCCGGCAGGGGTGACGGACAACCGCGGCCCGCCGGTTGCGATCTATGCCATTGTCAAGCTGAAGGACGGAACCGTCGTGCGCGAGGTCATGAGCATCGCCGGTCAGGGCCAGAACGCCTATCAGTATGATCCGCAAAAGGGCAAGAACTTTGCCGAGTGGTGGCGCAAGACCGCGATCCGCCGCATTTCCAAATACATTCCTCGCGACTCCGACCGCGCGGGCCGCCACTTTCACGACGCCGCCGAACGGATCGACGAAGACTTCGGCTTCTCGGACGGGGACGGTGCCCCTTTTTCAAGCCTGCGCGGCACCGGCGCGCAGGCGTTCGACGATTTCCTGGCGACCAAGGAGCAGGAGCTTGCTTCCGAACAGGTGCGCGACGAGGATCTTGAAAGTTCGAACAGGTGCTGAACGGCACCGATACCGAGCGCTCGCTGCGGGAGGGCCGTTCAGCATCAAGATCGACCTGACGCGCGCCGACGAAGACCGGACGCGAATGCGCTATTACATCAACTGACTCGCCGGGGCGTGATCGGCCGCACTCGATTTGTCCATTCTGATTGTTTGTGCATGCTTGGCGTCTGGTCCATCGGGACGATGGTTTCAGGAGCCGGCGGGCGGTAGCCCAATGCACTATGAGATCGTTTAGTGTTGTAGTGTTTCCTCCAACTTTCGATGATTATTTGAACCTCTCGCAGGGAGGTGAAAATCTTTCCATTCAGCAATTCATCGCGCAAGCGCGCATTGAAGCTCTCGTAGTATCCGTTCTCCCAGGGCGAGCCAGGTTCGATGTAGGCGGTCTTGGCTCCAACGGCCTTGATCCAGTCCCTGACGGCTTGAGCAACGAACTCAGAACTGTTGTCTGACATAATATAAGTAGGCACCCCCCGCAGGAT
>JAKSDK010001567.1 GCA_022360095.1 Phycisphaerales bacterium | reverse complement strand
GCTTTTATAAGTACTGTATAACCTCCACCCACTTGTAACCGCTTTTTGGTAGTAGCCAATTCGAAAGCTTGGCTCATTTGGCTGCTACACAGTTTTTCCTTTGTTATGTTTAATTCATTTTATAGGTAGCTCTGTTTTTTACTTCTTCTTTTTTTTCCTTATTGTTGTTGTATTGTAACTGAATAAGTGTGAATAAATGAACTTGAACTTGAAGTCGACAATTTTCCTTCGTTTTCAATTTTTGGTCACGTGACCATAATTAAAGGTTAAGGCACAGGAAAACCTCACAATTTGCTTTTGGGGAATTTTTTTTGTCATGTCTCCTAGCGAGAGATTTTATCAATCATTCATATGTTTTAAACTCCTTGAGTAGTGTCCACCACGCCTCGACCGACACACGTTCTTGGTAGAAAAACACATTACACCTACAATCTTATCTTTATAATCGCCCATCGTATGCTCCGATCCATTGAGATGGACCCCCTGACGCGGATGATCGAACGATTTTAGCGCAAACAATAGAGGACCTGCAAGAGAAAATGATCTCATTTTCTCTTGAGCTTGAGGACCTGTTCACAGTCCAAACTTGTGCTGTTCTTTAGAGCGTCTACACTAAGTGGCCAGCATCTATGAACTAAGTGGCCAGCATCTTGGAACAAAAGAAAGCGGTTACATAAGAAAAGACTTCAACTCCAACAGGATTGGTTTGGAACACTAATATGGCCGCCATGACGTCATGTGAAAACACTCTATTGGATATCCCAGTAGAATGTAACAGCAGGGTCTACCCAAATAACACAGCTGTGGAACCTAATTTATTCCACGAGGCGAGGGAATAAATAGGCTCTAGACATATAAATTAACTCTCTTTTTCGGCCATAAAGCATCTGCACATGTAAATTTCGACGCTTTTAAGAGAGTACTTCAACGGCTCTCCAGTAATAGAAACGGTTGGCTTACATGTTTGTTATGGCAACCCCGTGTCACCAAAAAATGCTCCATTTCTGAGAAAAACAGTAAGTCCGTTACTATGACAACTAAGAATTACTTAAAATCACGGTTGCTCTTGGGAGGTTCAGATTTCTAGTTTTATCCAAGCTGCTTGGATGTCATTTTTTAAACAAGTATGTCAGGTAAAAG
>JAKSDK010001602.1 GCA_022360095.1 Phycisphaerales bacterium | reverse complement strand
GCGATGCGGATACTGCGGCATTAGCGATGAATTGGGGAGCCTCCCATTCGGTTGAACTGTGAGCACGCCCCTCGGGCGACGGTGCCGGGTCAGAGATGGTTAGGTGCTCCTGCACCTAGGAATTTTCCGTCATCTGAAATCAAGATGCCAGGAAAACAGAAAAAAAAGCGGTTTCTGGCCATTCAGGCCGGTTTTTTTGAAAATTCTGTGACGCCAGCGACCACATCTGGACCTGTTTCACGCGTGAAATTCACTCAGGCTAGTCGGGAATCAGTGGACAACATCGCGCGACTCGACGGCATCTCGCGGCGGAATCAGACCATTAGATGGGTCCGTTTGCCGAACGTGCTCAATCAGAGCGACGACCGCCTCGTGGTAGAGCTTCGTTGTATCGAACTCCAGGCCGAGTTCCTCGGCCCATCGGTCTTTAGTTCGTCGGAGCCTGCGGCAACCATTTTGGTCTGGAGGACCGGCTACGAGCTCAACCTCGTATTCAGGTGGTGCCGTGTGCTTCAACGTCCAACGACCATGAGATTCTCGGATTGTCCAGCCCATTCACGCACACTTCTTCTCAAGCCGCTCAATCCGCTCCTTCATCATCAGGTATTCTTGTTGCCGGTCCTGGTCGCGTTTGAACAACTCGTCGAAGTTTGCTGCGGTTTCGTTGCGAAACTCGCCCATCTCCTCTTTGAATTCAGCCAGTTCCGTGCTCGTGGCGAGCCGACTTGTGGCTTCTACGATAAGTAGCTTGATTGCATGTAGGTCTTCATCCGAGAGTGCCATCCACCCAGCCTGCCACACCTGGGCAGCGAGATTCAAGGCGGACAGTCGGGAATCGGCGGCGATTACGATTCTCGCCATGACCAGAGAAAGTAAGCACTAATAAAGGACGGATTAGAGGAGCTCGAGTGGAATCAATGCGACTGAAATCACGAATACAAAAAGCTCCAAGTCTCGAGCGAGTCAACCTTAATGGTGCCAATCTCAAGAAGTCGCTTCTCATCTTCAGACAGCTCAACTCAACCATAAATCAGGGGAATTAGGGTGAAGTTAGGTTTTGAACTTTTTTTTAACCCTCTGTAGTAGCCAGATTTCCGTGAAAAATACTTTAGTTGAGGTTTTTTTTTATTAGGGATGGGGTCTGAGGAGATGTGGCTGCGGACGCCAGTTTGTGGGCAGCATAGACGCCAACGAGCACGAGGAATAAGTCTTTCAGAAGTTCTTCGTCCATGTTTTGGTCTAAAATTAAAGGTCTTGGCGAGCCAGAAGTCAATGCAGAATTCCTTCCTTGCCACGACCAAGTTCTCGTTCAGCCAGGTCGAGATACTCGTTGCAAGGACCACCTGCCCATGCTCGCGAACCCGCCGATACGCTTCTTCGAAATTCGCTCCGCTGGTCGTGCTGGTATTCTAATCTGAACATCAACCTAACAACGAATTTCGCTCACCGTCCCACGGATGGAGCACTTTGTTTCCATCTGCGGTTCACGAAGTGAAAGACGAGGTGCTGAAGTGCTCTGCCGCTCGGTCGTCGCCTTCGGGTCCTCGCCCCGCAGAGGCCGTTAGGCCCTTGGGACCCGAAGCGTAAGAGCGAGTGGTAGAGCACGCTACGGTTGGGTAACGTCTCCCCCCGGCGGGCCTGGTCCCCCCGCCCTGCCGACGGTTCCGAGCCTGAGGGTTCCTCACAGGTAGCGTAGCCGTTTAGCCGCTTTGGCGACGTCTTTAATCACTTCTTGGGGTTTTCGGTTGCATGCGTCGCACCAGCGACAGAACTCGATGGGGTCGATGCGGCGTTCGCCTGCCTCGACCTTGCTGACAAATGTGTGCGGCCGTCCGAAGGTTGCCGCCAGGGCCTCCATAGTGAGGCCAGCCTCACGGCGAATGGTCCGCAGGGTGGACCGGAGCTCGCCATACGCCTTTGAATGTAAGGGGCCTGTTCGCCTTGTCTGACCCATGTTGGGACAGTAATCTATCGGGATGTCTTGACCCAAAATGGGTCAAACCGTTCCGAACACCCGAAGTTAGGAGGGAAGACCGGTGAGAAAGACATATTGGTTAATGGTGGTAGCAAGCGTGCAGGCGTCAACAGTCGTGGCTGGGATTCGGCTGCACACGGTCCCGGATTCCGTCCCAATTGCCTATGGAGCAAACCCGATTTTTGATTCGGTTGGAGCTCTCTATGTGGAAGAATCACCGGGAGTCTACTCGCGGGGTTCGGGCGTTCTTTTCGACCCCGATTGGGCTCTCGTCCGAGCTCATCAGGTCGTGGGCAATAACGGCTTCGGTGGCGGCATTGAGAGCATGCTCTTTTTCACCGGTGCTGACATCGCGAACTACAGCCACCGCATCGAAGCTGATATCGACGACGTGATTTTTCACCCGCTCTGGGAGCCGGGCACTCATCCAAATCAAGGCTGGGACGTGGCCTTGGTGAAGCTTGCGGAGCCAATTCTCGATATTGTTGTCGCAGAGCTTTACTCCGGGCCGACGCTGCCGGCCGACACGCAAGTCGAAATTGCAGGATACGGAATGTATGGAGACGGGCTTTCTGGTGCCGTCGGGGCTGACTTCTTACGGCGAGCGGGTGCGAACCTCATCGACGGAACCGGAGTCGGCCTCATCGACCCGCAATTCTATCGGTCGAACTTTGACCCTCCGGGCCTGTTTAGCAGGGCTCTTCCGAACGAACTTCACGCGGCACCCGGCGACTCCGGTGGAGGCGGATTTGCTGTGGTAGATGGTCGGTGGCAATTGGTCTCGCATATCGACAGTGTGTTCGGAAGTGGTGACTTGACCAGGTATCTAAATGATACGATTCATCACGATGTTTCGACCATCAGCGACTGGGCCTATGCCTCTATTCCAGAGCCCTTGACCATCTCGCTGCTGGTGCTCGGAGCGTTCGCGGCACGCTGCAAGCGAAGAAGACCGGTGTAAGCATCTGGTTATATGCTGAGGCAGCACTGCGGCTCACGACGGTTTGCGGTCGCACGTAAGTTTTCGTCGGAGTTTGGCCTCAAGCTCGCAGGCCTGCTGCTCGTGATAGGAATCTTCCAAGAGCGGGCCGATGTCGTCGGCGATAGTGGAAGATTGTTCGGGAAGCACTCGCTTGAAGAGTTGCCAGTAGAGCACGGCTGCGGTTCGTGTGGGTGGAGCTTCTAGCGAGGCTGCGGAGAGCAAGGCGAGGACCTCGGCCGCGGTGCCGAGGCGAAGGTCTGCACCGTCGACGATGCGTTTGAGGAGCTCGCGGCAGTGCTGGCGATACACGTCGTCGGAGAGACACTCAAGGGGCTTGGTGGGACACAGATAACGAAAGGCGTTGTGGATTGCCTCGGCCTTAAGTGGAAAAGCCTCTTTCGCACGGGCGATTTCGTCTTCTGCAATCTCCATCCGTCGAAATGTCGAACGGATGACGCTGAGCTCGTCGGTTGAGAAGAGTGTTTGTAGAAGTTCGGTTCCGGGGAGCTGTTCCGATTCGCATGTCTTCATAGTGAGGTCCTCCAGGTTGGGGTTTTTGTTTCCACACCCGTGGAGGCCGTTAGGCCCGTGGGAAACAAAAACCGCCGACGGAGGACCGCTGCGACATAAGCGAATTAGGGGCGAAGTTCCGGCGGTGCCCTTTTCAACGCGGTCTTGCCTCGGTTGTGCAAAGCGGTCTCGAAACTGTGCAAGGAAAAACCCGTTCTCAAGCGAAGAGCTCAAGAACGGGCGGATTCACGGGCCGACGTTTAGTCCTTCGGCTGCTGGAATATCCAGGTATGGGCCTCGTTTAGGGCCTTGGCCGCGGTGAGCAAGTCGTCTCGGCCGAACGAGTGCGAATCCTGGAGTTCCTCTCCGTCGTCACGATACGTCCGAGTGACAGTGACGTTAAACATGATGCCATTTTCGGTTTCGTTCCTCCAGATTGCAGCCTTGATTCGACCGTAGCGGATAGTGTGAACGGGTGGTTTCTTTTCGTTATTCGCCATGATGTTAAGTCCTCCTTATTGAAGAGTTGACGTTGTTCATTCACCCGAACCCGGTGAACAACGAAACTCTTCATGGAGGACGCCCAACGACGCAGCCGGCCACAGGGCGACGCCGTGCAGGTGCGAAGCATCAAGCCGAGTGACAGGCGTAAGCCTGGCACGAGTGGTTGAGCCTGCACGCGGAGACGGCCGGCAAGTGACGTTGTCGGAAATGGCGAATAACGAAGAAGGTACGAGTCGCAAGCCGCTATTGCGTCTGAATCGCTGCAATGAAGGGCTGAAAACGACTGCGGACCTCGTGTAGTGACCCGAAAGAAGCGTGTTCGTGACGATGAACAAGCGCGATTCGGCCAAGTTCACCGATGCCAAGGCCCTGGCCGGGGTACACAGAGAGGCCGGCAGCCGTTAGAATACGTTTCGGGCGTTTGATCCGCCCCACTGCTCTTTTGCAAGTGAAGACGCGGCACAATTAACCAAGGCTCAGTATTTTACTTCGGTATCTACGTCTCCCCTGACGAGCATACCGAACTCTTTGCGAGGGCCTACGTCTTCGGACGAGTGTTCTCGCCGGCCCAGTTGTCGGGTGGGGCCGTAAAACCAAACCCGACACGGTCTTGGTTTTTCCTTCCTTACTTTCTTCGTCATTCATGGCTGCTGCATTGGTGGTCCCTTACGGGGTCGTCAGTGGAGCAGATAGCCGCAGGGGCGGCGTCTGACTCCGTGTGAAACCTCAAACATGGAGATTAGACCATGTTCTTTAATAGAAGAAGACGAATGCAACGAAAGTGGATGAAGTATGTTGGCATCGAACGGACGGCGTCCGGAGGTGGGTCCGACGGCATCGACGAGGAACGGTATGGTCGCCTGAAGGTGACCTACTGGGTTTACCGCAAACGCGGCGTATCCGAGTTCGGCGTTACCATCAATCGACGGGTCAAACTGTCGAACGGTAACATCAAATGGGTGCGTACGTTGACGCATGAGGACATCAGGACGCTCTACGAAGAAGCCTTGCCCAGCATTTACGCCAGGCTAAGGCAATTCGAGGCCATCATGAAAAACTAAAAGCCCAGGCTCACGACGTTGTCGTGGGCCTTTTTTTGTGCCTCTTCTTCGAGAGTGCCGAAAGGTGGCTTGTAAGTCAAGTGAAGGTGATGTCGGGGTCGCCGTCGTCATCCTCGGCGGCCTTGTCATCTGTTCGGCTCCTGGGTTCCTTGATAAGTCGCCGACCCGACTCGAGCTCCTCGGCCGTTGGTTCGGTCTGGGCCATCCATCGGCATCTATCGAGTTCCTCTTCCGACTCGCGGAAGGCCTTTAATTCAGGTTCTGTTGGTCGGTTCCTGACATTTCGAGGTTGTGTTGGTGGCTTATCGTGATAGACGACTTTGTCGACCAAATCTTGTACCGCCAACAGAAACACCCGGAGTTCTAGTGCTGACGGATGCACGCATCGAGCCATTCCCTGCAAAGCGTAGACGAGTTCCCAATAGTGCTCGTGAACGCCCTCTTCTCCGAGGCGAAGCGTGCGTTCCGTATCAAAATTGAGCTTCTTCATCGTCGGGCTGAACGTTGTGCATCAACGTCGTTGATATCACGACATCCGTGAACAGTTCAACCGCCCTACTGCTTCTCGCCGTCGATGACTCTCATCACGCTGCTCAAATCGCTTTCGCCCCAACTAGCCGGCATCTCCATTTCGTAGATGCCTTTCACCTTGTGGCCATTCTTCGCTGCACCCTGCCACCGTAGATTACTAGTTGCGTGACTAGAGCTACTGGGCGGCGGAGGGTCATCCTCCCCCTCGATGTCTTCCGCAACATCTTCTCCTGGTGGTGGCGGTTCGTCTTCTGGTGCTGGTGGCGGCTCATCGGTACCGTCAGGCCGCCCGTCCCAGTCATCATCGTCGCTAATAACGACGATGATGACGGTCGTGCATTCGTGAGCAACGACGGGTGTTGCTGGCAAGGTGAGCAGCAGAACTGCCAATAGAATCACAATCAATCTATTCATAAGCTCGTTATGCCATGATGCCGGCTTTCTGTGCTCTTATTCTTCTTCACGATAGAGCGTTTTGTAGTCTGGATGAGAAGGGTGTTTTTTACCACGGCGTGTTAGCGGGTGGCGTTTCATCCTCCACCAAAGCGAGCGTGCATATCGAGAACGACCGTCCGAGTAATACGGCCCTTTTCCATCACCCCAATAGTTGCCAATGCTTTCTTTAGAGATATGTTTTTCCCAGCCATGAAATGGGACACACAGGTTGTTCAAACCGTGTGTATCGACCAGTAGGAGAAACTCACGATACCTGCGTCCGCATTCGGGAGTATTAAACTGGACGGGTGGCTTGTCATCAGACCACCATTTGAGAGTCAACCACCATACGTCGATGCCACCGTAGTAGCATCCGGCAGCAATATCTTCTCGCCAAGTTTTCTCGCCCTTTTTGTCAGGCGACGGAGCAAGATAAGTGTGCCAGGAAAAGAGCGACTGGGCCTCAGCCAATCGCTCGACGGTATCGAATCGGTGACGTGCCTCTCTGCCTCGCTCTTCGTCGATTTCCCGAAACCGCCGCTCGACGGCCGTTTCGTTCGGCAACTCCGTTTCGGGAAGAGCCCGAGCATCGACTACAAGCCGGTCGATGAACCCGATTTTGTCGGTAAGTAAACTCTCGAGCTTGGCGAGGTTGTCACGTAAGCTTTGCAGCCGGCGTTCCATACGATCGACGTTGTCATAGAAGACGTCTGCGTCCGTGACATCAACCTTGAGCTCCTTCTTCAGTAACGAGACAAGGTCCTCAGATGCACGCAACCGGTCAGCGTCAAGCGGTTTCAACTCTTCCTTCGCAGCAAGCCATCGGTCCCACAGAGAGTCGTGGGCACATGCACGGTGCACGCGAGCATCCTCCGTGACGACCTTCTTGAAGTGCCCTACCGCTTTGTCCGGCTCGGCCTTGAGAGCTGCAAGCCGGTCTCCAAGTGACTTCCACTCCCGAACACGAAGCTCATGACCATCGGGTCGATAGAAGCCTTTCTTCTCTGCAACGCTCCGCTCCTCGGGGGGCTTCTCATCGCTCGACGTGGTCGGTGCCTCCCGGCCGGAAAGGAAGTAGATGCCGGCAACAACAAGCAGCACAACACCGACGACGGACGCGATGCGGATGGCCAAGACGTTGCGGTTCTCACCGGAAACTCGGTCTCGTGTGCTCATGGTTGTTACTCCTCGGGTGTCTTTACGATGGGCCGGCTGAACCAAGCTTCGGCCCACGCACCCCAATCGGGCTCCGCTTCACTTGGTTGCACGGTCTCGCGGACCACCTTCTCTTCATCAAGTCGCTGCTCAACGTTGCCGGATTCGTTGGGTTCCGGAGCTTCGCGAGAGACAAGTAACGTGGCGTCGGTCGTGGCCGGCCACGGCGTGTCTTGTCGGTTGCGGTATTCAGCCGGGGTGATGTGGAAGCCGACTCGCATCGGGAATGAGAAGCCTGAGAACTGTGTGTAGCCGCTTCCACGGGCTACATGCACGATGCAGCGAAACGGGTCATCGCTCACCCGAATCAACTCGTTCCGTGGAATGCGGGGAGTCACTATTTCCTGAGCCCCCAGGCTTAAAGAGGAACTCGCTCCGGTCCCAGCAGAATCCGTAATGGAACGGGACTCGCCATAGAGATAGTCATAGGTCTCGCCGGAGCCCTTCATGATGCGGTCTTGTTGGTCGATGTCGGTGGCGGAAAAGCAAAGCTTCAGCCGCGTGTTCGTTTCCACCGTGGAGCGGAGGTCGGCGTCCTCGGTCTGGAGGTCCGCGAAGGTCTGATTCGCAAGAATCGCCGAGAGTCCGAAGGCCCGGGCCTGCTCGAGCACAATCTTGAAGTTCGAGCTTGCGATGCGTTGGAACTCATCGATGACGACATAGCACTGCTTTGGTTGTCCGTGCTCGCTCGTGTAGTGCCGGCAGGCTTGAAGCGTTGCATAGAGAGCGAGCTTGGCAATCTCTCGAGCCGTTGCGGATTCCACCACGGCCGGCAACCAGAAATACACTACTTGGTTCTGCTCAAGCACCGTGGGCATATGAATCGCTTCATCGAGCATGGTTTTTGAGTATGAAGCACCTGCCCCCTGCCCACGAGACTGCGGCCGCACGTTGAGTGGTTCAACGAGTGATAAAGCTTCGAGCACGCTGATGAGCTCGAAGGCGTCTTGTCGGTCCTTTGGCGAACGAAACGTATCGAGGTGACTGGTTGCTTCGTAGAGCTCTTTGAAAGAACGCACGTTAGGATTGGCACGTAAGAAACTCCTCAACCAAAAACGTGCGACACGACTGTAGTAGCTCCGTCCGTAACCCTCACCATGCGAGAGCCCAAGGGCTTCGAGAAAATTCTCGGCCCACTGCCCAAGCGAGAGTGTTTCTTCAGTGCCCTGCATGAATGGGTTGAAGGTATAGGTCGATTTCCCAATCTCATTTGTGAACCATTTAAACCCGTTGCGGGCCTCGCGACGCATCGCTTCAAACAAGGCCATATCACCCTTTAGGTCGATGACAACCATCGGTGTGGGGGCTTGTCGAAGAAGCTGTGTTGCAATCGGTGTCACACCGAGTGCCGTTTTACCGCTTCCAGTGTCACCAACGACGTAGGCGTGCTCAGAGAGAATGGCTCGATGCAAGAGCACGGGATAGTCGTCGGTTGCATGTGTGCCGAGCCAAAGATGCTGAGCTTCGAGTGGGTTCTTAGAGCCAAGTAGCCGGTCGACTCGTAGCTCCCAGTCTGTCCGCGGTTTCTCGTTCTTGTATTCCCATGCATCGGGAGCGTCCACTGCGTAATCGGTTTCAACAAGTAGCTCGCCGGCTGCGAACATCACAAGTGCAAACGGCACGAGCAAGGGAAAGAACGCGGACAACAACAACGAGAGTCCGAGTGAAACGTAATACGGTGCGTTTCCAAGCTCCATCTGGCGGACGGCGAGAAAAGCCCAGCCGGCCGGGACTTCTTTCATGTAGCGTCGGTATTGCTTGTCCTTCCAAGCATCCATTTTGTGTTTTTTCACGCGAGCAAGTTCGTCGGCGTCTTCTTGGGTCATCGGGGAACGCAGCCGATGCGGAATCGACTTATCCTCAACTTTGAACGTCGGAGGCGGGTCTGGTTTGAAGCCCTCGAAGAATGGTGTTGTGGCCGCCATCGGCTCGTCGTGTCCTCTCTCTGCGAGCATCGCCTCAAACGGCTTTTTCCAGAACGTGGCCGGATGGCCGACTTCGACGTGGAAGTAGTGAAGAGCGGGAATCGTTGCCAGCGAAAGCAAGAAGATTGCGGGTGCCGCCCAGAAAACGCGTCGGTGCTTGAGCTCACCGCATGTGGATTCAAACAATCCGGGTGCGAGCGATGGTGAGGCGACATGAACGAAGATGTCGAAGGCTTGCACCGCATGACGGTAACCACCGCGAAGCGTGGCTCTGCCAAGTAAAAATCCCCCGATGAGAAGCGGAACAAGCACCACCGGCAAAGCCACATACGGAACGAACTGGTCGAGAAATCCGGGACGCCACGACAGATAGTGACCAAAGGCTCCGAGCATCACCAGCAACGTCCAAACCGCTGTAAAGAGACGAAGACGCAAGACGTATCGTGAGTGAATCGCAAACTCCTGTTTGCGTCGTTCTGAGACGGCTGGGTCCTCCCCGTCGACCGATGCTGTGTCATCCGGAGGCAACGTGAAGCGATTCATCCACGCCTGCAATCGGAGGGAGCGTGCCGGGTTTTTGAGCCGGGGATTGGCAAGCAGCCATTGCATGTAGTGGTCAACCACGCGGTCTGAAAAGCGGTAGATGAAATAGAAAGCGGCGATTATCAGCACCGCCTCCACCGGCGGGTAGTGGAGCAGTATTGCGAAAGACGCAGCCACAACCGGTGCAGCAGGGACGATGACCAACCAATAGAGGCCGCGAAGCAAATCTCGGCCCCGGCTGCTGTAGATAATCCCAACAAACGTAAGGAGGCCAACGGCGGTGACGATAGCAAAAATGGTCCCGGGGCTGAAAAACCAGAGCAGGAAATTAACCGAGAACGTGATGGCAAAAGCATAAGTCGCGTGATGCAATAGGTATCGAACCCAGCTTTCTTCGAGCCTTGTCGTGGGACGGTAGTCAAGCTCGAGCGGTTCCGTGATTGGAAGCCGCTCATAGTTGAGGATGTCGAACCAATGCGGCCCTGTGGGCAGCATGTTGGTGAACGTAGGACGCACTTCTTGGAGTTCGCCAATCCTCATCGGTTCACCTTCGTAAGTAGTTCAGAGAGGAGCGGCACAGCGTGAACCGAAAGCGGAACGGAGAGTCTCTCCGGTGGCTTTCGATTCGCCCGCTCAATGGCTCGCTTTTGCTCTTCCTGCAGAGCCAGCACGGTGATTTTGAAGACCCCCTGCCCCATCATCTGGGCAAACGCTTTGTGTTTACGAAGCGTGCGAATCGACGTGCGACAACGTGAGAGCACGTCGGCCGGCTCGTTGTGATTCGCTAAGAGAATACGACTTAGCAAGGTCTTTCCGTTCACTCGCTCGGCACAGTAGCGAGCGTTGGTGAATGAAACACCAGCAAACCTCGGTTGGTCCGTGAGTTCTGCCGGCGAGAGCAAGCGGTGCTTCGATTCGTTCAACGCACAGTGGCAAAGCACGGCATACAGCTCGGGGAGGACCTGGTCGCCGAGTGCCTTCGATAAGCGGTTGCTAACGCCAAGCTCCTCGGTAGCCCGCTTGGTCAGGTGGTAATAGACGCGACGGTTCACGAGCGGCCGTGCTCGCAGGTAGTAAGAGCGTGCAAGCTCCCCTGCTTCCTGCTTGCTCAGCCCGGGTTTGTGCGGCAGTGCGAGCCTCCGAAGCACGCCCTTTGCCTGGTCGGCCGTCAGGTCGAAAACCTTCCGCACCACTTCGCCGGTCGTGAGCCGGTAGTGGGCGACGTGCTCGAGAATCCGTTGGTCGCGGGTTGTAAGCAAACTCTCCGGCCTCCAGGTCACCAGATTTCGTAGGCGAGCTTTCGCTCGCTGCAATCCTGGTGAAACAACGTGACCCGCTTCTTGTCGTAGCCGGCTCCGAATTCGATGACAAGATTCGTGCGACCGTTGCCATCTCTGATAACGGCGTCCGGAACCTTCGTATGACGCACGAGTGGAGCGAATGCGTCCTCCCCGACCCAATGCTCAGCAAGCTCCGGCCGCTCCAGGCAAGCAAGCAAATAGACACTTGAGACGTGCAGGTCATGTGACGCCTGGTGCGAGCGGAAGCGTCGCTTCGGCCCGCCGAACTCTCGGCGAGCTCTCGGAGTTGCCACATAGACTGTCGTGGGCTGAAGGGCATCGACCCAGCGTTGCTGGAGTCGATACGCCACTTCGCCGAACGCTGGCGGCTTATCTCCGACCTGCCATCGTGCGACCGGTTCATGAAGCTCAAGCTCCGGTCGCAGATTCATTCGAAGCCGCGAGACGAGCCCCCTACCGACAAGCACTCTGAGCCGGCGGCTAGCGTTCGTCTCCGAATGAATCGTCTCGGCCCACCACGTGCGAGCCACCTGGTTGAGGCTGAGCAAGCGAACTCGATGCGTCAACACGCGAAGAATCTCACGGTCACGCTGTTCCACGCGGCGGCATGATAAGAGCCGGCCCACGGTGGGACAAGCACCGCCCCCCCGCCGGTAACCCTCCAGGCGTAAACGTAGGGTGTCACGCTCGTTGCGAAGCCACCATAAAGGACGTTGCAAGAACGAGTTGCTTGAGGGTCGCCGACCCTTGACGCGACACTTCAGGAGACAGGGCAAAGTGTTATCCGTGGGGTCGCTCGGGCGAGCCCGTTCAGGGCTCGCATTCGGGGCTGCACCCTGGCCCCAGCCAGGTCAGCCCCGGAGAAAACAAGAATGGTGGGTCGGCGGAGAGAGCAAGCGGTGACAGTCGTCTTCGACTGGCAACGGTTGCCGAAGCCGACCCACTGCCAGCAAAGAGGCGAGAGCGAACTCCCGCCCCTCGGCGGGATTCGCGATGCCTCGGTGGGGTGGACGAGTCGTGAAGATTTCCTGACCGCAAGGTCGGGAATCGATCGAGCTCGTTGCGGGACCCGGTCGAGGATGTCCCCCAGCCGAAGGCTTAGGGAATCCGAGCCGGGTGAGCGGTTGTCACTGGCGAGTCTTCGAGCTCCGTTGAAACGGCTGGCTGCGGGTTGGTGGAGTGGGGGCTGGTGGTTGTGGCGGGGTAGCGACCTGAGCGGCTGTAGGGAGTCTTAGCGAGCGGAGGACGCGAAGGCCGCGGGGAGCAAGAGAGGACATCTCCCGCTGAAGGCGGGAATGGCGTGCTCTCGAAGCGACCTAGACAGGAACGGGAGCCGGCAGCGCCGGCGACACTGCAGAGCGAGAGAACCCTCAAGCTCGGGACCACGCCGGCAGGCTAGTTGCCTTGCGTCCTTACGTCTCGGGTCCCAGCGTCGGGTGGGAACCCGAGAGTGACGGCCGCAGACGGCAGAAACAAAGACACCCCCCTACTCTTTGTAGATTGCCGTAGGAATCGTTTGCGTGGCCGCTAGGCGACGCAGTCGCCGGCGGCACTCTTGTCGTCGGTGGATTTCGGAAAAAACCGTCTGCCCCCTCAAACGGGAATCTGAACCCCCCTACCGATTCGGGACGTGTGGTGTTCACGCACAGTCACGCGGCAACAACATGTTGCCTGGCAGCAACACCGCTGGGCTGCTCTGTTTGCGAACCCTAGTTCGTTGTGGCGTTGTAGCTACGATGCCACAACGCTCCCTCCCTACTTCAGCTGCCGACGACGGCCGCCGGCGACGGCAGCATCAATGATGCTCGTCATGGCATCTTCGAACTGGGCTATACCTTGAGCATCGCTGTTACTCGGCCGGCGAAGTGATGAGCCGGCTCTCCCAAAACGGTCGAGGACATCGTCCTCGTGATTGAGATAGAGCTCCCACAAGCAACGGGTGACCTGGCTGAAATTCACGTCAGTGCCAAGCGTTGCACCGAGGCGAGCGATAGCTTTCTTGATTTCGGCTTTCTGCTCGCCTGTGACCTTAAAACGAATGGGTTGCGTGAGCCTCGTTTGACTCTGCTTCGCAGGTTGCCGGCTGACAACTTCTTGGGCTGGTGCCGTTTCGACAACGGTTGCCGGCTCCTTGGTTTGCCCCCCCCTACTCTCCGGTTCCGCAGCCGGTTCTTTGGGAATGACACGAATGTCTGGCTTCTTCGCGGCCGGCTGGCGTGGCGGCTTCGCCTCTGCCTTTGCCGGCGGATTCGCCAATGCGGCAATTGTGTCACCGGAAATAGGGTTCCACGTGTCCGTTTCGCTTGGACCAAATTTAGCCATTAGCAACGGCCTCCATCTCCCTGGTTGTGGCGGCTAGGCGACTGAGTCGTTCTTCAAGCTCTTTTGCGAGAGCTCGATACTGGTCCGTAATCTTGTGGTCGGGATGCTCTTGAAACAGTGTGCCGCCCTGCTTTGTCAAGGTCGGAAGAATCGTTGAGGCATTGACGTAAGTCTCAAACGGTTTCATGAATTCATCGCCCTGCTCGAAGGTCTGATGAACACTTGTCATCAGTTCACGTGCGAGCCGCGTGATACGCCCCGGCACGCTGCTCATAATGCAACCCATGAGTCGAAGCGATTCGTTTCCGGCTTCGCGTGCATAAACGATGTATTGCATCGCCGTTTGGAGGCCTTTGATTGCAAGCGGCTCAAGCACAGTGGATAGGACAAAATAATCAGCGGCTCTGTATGCCGCCTTCGTGGCAGTGAAAAGGTTCGGTGCAGTATCAAGCAAAACGTAGTCATATTCACCGCGAAGCGAGTCAATTGGTTCCAGCAAAAGGTCTTCCGGCCTGGGTGCTTGTGCAAACGGGTTTCCGTTTTGCGATTGCTGCTCGCGGAGTGCGTTTTCGAGTTGTTCGAGTCGGATGTGCGACGCGAGAAGGTCAACGTTCTTTGGGAATTCGACGTCGTCGATGTCCCCACTTCGCACGATGACATCGGTCGGCGATTCGGCACCGGTGAGAATCTCGAACGTGCCGAATACGTTCATACCATCGGGAATTCCAAGATGTCGGGTTGAACCGCAATTGACATCTAGGTCCCAGATGAGAACCTTGCGTCCCCGCTCACCCAAGGCAGCGGCGAGATGGACGGCGTTGGTGCTCTTTCCAACACCCCCCTTTTGATTTCCGATTGCAAGTACGCGTGTAGCCGGTCTCTCGTGGTCCATCACGATTACCTCCTCCGTGAAATCATTCTTCCTGGTTTCTATAGCTACATAGCTTTGTAGCTACAATGCCATGTAGGCATGTTCCCATATCGATTAGGCTGACGAAAAGATGAGTGACGTGGATGCTCTTTCCAAACAGTCGCCGAATGACGTGCAGGTTTGAAATATGCGTGCGGTTTGAACGCTCGTGCTCCATCACGACAACCCATCCGTGAAAAAATTTTCCATCCTTGATGGCTACGTAGCTTTGTAGCCTTGGGGCTAGATAGCATTGTTCCTACAAAGCTACGTTACCATTTTGCATCAATATTAAATCGGCAATTGCCGCTCATCAAGATGAATAATGCTCTGTGTTCTTTATGGCTACATAGCTTTGTAGCTATCACGTTATAGCTATGAAGCTATGTAGCCACCAGGCCATGTGGCTACAACGCTACAACCCATGTGATTTTCTCTCTTGCGTGTAGTGGATGATGTCCTATGGTGCTTTAAGTGGATTAAATTCCCCAGCGGCTCTGTGATTCACAACGCTAGCAGGGGAGTTTCTTAGTCATGGAGGACAGGCTATCGAGGAAAGCTAAGGGCACAAAAAAAGCGACACAAGGTCGCTCTTTTTTGCAGGCTCACTGACAATCAGGAAATCATCATCTGCCTGTAGATTTAGACTCAACACCTAAAATCTACCACTATTTCCTGACTTGTCAAACGAAAAATGTGAGCTTGACGGGGAATTTCTACGCGAAATTTCCGGCTCCTCTCTCCTCGCGGGATAGCGGACACCCGTGGTTTGTCCGCACAAAGCGAGGTTGCAGGATGCAACAGACACATATGGCGGTGGAACCGCCGACCGACCCGCAGTCGTCGGATGATAATGCACGTCCGGTAGGGGGGTATAGTCTCATCTCGACCATTCAAATCTCGATGGTCTGGTGGTGCTACAAACAAGGGCTCATTCGCTGGCGTGATTTGCGAACATGGTTCGCGTGTCACGAGCTTATCTCAAGGCGTTGCACGCTTTCAGACGATGAACTAAGACGCTACGAGCTCGCCGAATTTGACAGACTCATCGGCGGTAGGGGGGGGGACAGGCTGCACCGCAGTTCCCTTCGCAGACTCGAAGCGGCTGGGCTTCTCACCTGGTCAGAGTCTTCTATCACGTTTGCAACTTCGCCCGACAGAATCCCTGTCGATGACCTGGCGTCTCTGTGGGCGATGCACGAACGAATGCCGAAACGAAACCGAGTGCCGGTGTCTCGTCGAACAACTCGAGAAATAGCGGGAGGGCTAAAGGCGGTCGTTGTAGCCACGATGCTCGCTCACCTGATTCGTTGCGTGCGTTCCACGAAGCGAGACGGTTGGCGTTTTGACGGAACGTGCTCCGCGACTTTTGTGGCGGAGACGTTTGGCGCAGACGAAAGGGGGGTTCGCCGTGCGAGGCGACACCTTGAAGCAATCGGTTGGCTTCGGGTCGAAGCGTCTGACCATTGGCATCGTCAACGTTTCGGCGGTAGGGCGGTTATCAACAGGTCATGGAGTCGCAACGACGCTGGATTACCCGGTCCAGTGAGCAAAAATGCACACGGATTACCCGGTCCTGAATCAAAAGTGAAACTCCCTTCGGGACGTAAAAACCAAAAACCCGTTACAACCGGCCGGTCTGATTTTTGGAGAGGAGAAGAAGGAAGAAAGACCAAAACACCCACGATGAAGCATGTCGAACTCGTGGACTTGAAGGATACATCTCGAACGCTTCGGCTGTTTGATGATGCGGTAGGGCGGGGCATTACCGATGCCTCAGAGCATGGGCGGTTGCTATTCGTGGCCGCGGCCGAACGGGCTCTTATCCGTGGCTCATCAAACCCATGTGGCCTGTTCGTCAAGCTCGTTCGAGACAAACTCTGGCATCACATCACGCAAGGTGATGAGGATGCCGCACACGTTCGGCTCAAATATCACCGCTTCGGAGACCCACGTGCCGGCGATGCCTTTGAACTGATGCCGCGTTCATCGCACGGTTCACAGCCGGCTCAGCCGAAGCCCGCCGAACTATCTGACGATGCAAAGCTCGTCCAGGCAATACGCACAGCGGCGGGGCGGCTCAATCATCGTGGTGACCCGTTTTATCTTTGCCGGCACCATGAACGCACTTGCGATTGGACTCGCGAGCGTTGGGACCGGGCACTGGTTGAAATCGAAAACGCAAGACTCAAGCGTCAAGCTCAGTCGTGTGTGTCGTCGGCAATGTCGCGGCTGTCGAGTGAATAGGGGGGGTCTTCGGCTTTGCCGATTCGTAGTAATTGAAATAACCACCAGAATTGGGCTTCTTGTTTGATAGCCTGGTCCACGGCCTCGTCCTCGTGTGTTAGCACGACGTGCAGAATGTCTGCAGTGAGTGTGGTGTCTAGTTCGTGGCCGCGGACTCCGTAGCGGAATAACGCGAGTGCTTCATCAACGCATCGCTGTTGCTCGGGTGTGAGGGTATCCGACATAAAAAATCCGGCGGACTCCCCAAACCTTCGGGCCTGTGACAGCCCTCTCGCTCGGTTACATCCGCCGGATTTTGCTCTGTCGCGGCAGACAGAGCCCCAGCGAACGCCCAGAGCGAGAAGAAGAATGTCACAGTTCGAAGGTCTCGGGCGGTTCGTTCTACGCCAATCTTTAGTTGTCTGTGACATAGTGTAACAGAATCGGCGGGGGGTTCGAGGGATGGCAGCCTAAAAGTCGGGCGTAACCCGTATTTTGAACGCACGTCGTATCGTAGGGGCTCGTTTGTACGCTAATGTCCTACGGAATGTGGGGCGTTAGCGGCGTTGGCTTTGGGGCCAACGAATATAGATGATTGTCGCCGTGTGCGACCTCTTCGCTCTCCGCAAGTCTCACCGCCGTCAGTAACGAACAACGTTCCTGACGTTCTTGATAAACAGACGGCGACACCCACGAATTCGGTCTAACCAACCGATGAAAGGGGATGGGGTTAAACGCCCATCACGTTGCTTGTCTGTAGAGCCGGATGCATCGAGAGGTGCTTGTCCGGTTCGAGGAGGGCTTGTCGGTCCAAACCCTCGTTTTCTCGAGGTCCAATCCCGACATTCGACTCCATAGGAAAATAAAGACTTGGGGCGACGGAGAAAAACCTCCGTCGTGAGAAAGCATCGTGTTCGCACGATGCGGACCACGGCTGAGGCCGTGGCTGTCGAAGTGGGTGAGCGAGCTAAGTTATGAGTGGCTTGCAAATCCCCCTACGGGGTCCGGTCCAAAGCTCGCTACGCGAGCAATTCGGGTGAAAGTCTCGATAGGGTCGTTCAACGTGTGCCGGTGCCGGGAGTCGGCGTGCAGTAATGCACGTTGCCGGGGCTTGAACCTGCCTCGGGGTCCCCGTGAAAAGCGGGGCCGTGAATAGCTCAACGGTGAAAGGGGCAAGAATGCCCTTACCGGTCAGCGTCATAGAGAGACGGTGCTGAACTGTCGAAAACTGCATGTCTTGGGTAAGGCGAGCTTCTGTGTTCGTAGCCTGAAATCGCCACCGAACAGTGGCGGAAACTACGGCGGGGATGATGCCCCGCACGTATGGCATGCAGCAGGTCGGAACGGTAGGACCTAGACGACGTGACTCTATGACTGACGACAGTCACTAATCCGGGAAGGTCTTGAGCGGCCGGCGGAGAACACCGTCGGTGCCTGTAGTGGTTTCCAGGTGATTGAAATGCTCAAGACTGGGAGTGTACCGCGAGTAAGGGGCCTGATTCGAGGCCTCCAGTAGAAGCGGCGTCGGAAACGACGCTCGGCGATGGTTCGTGCGAAGGTGCGAACGGCGGGATGGTGCCCGCTCTGCGGCTCAAGCGGTCGTGGCTCGTTCCATTCAACTCTGGGCTGGTTACCCAGGGGGACGACGAAAGCGGTGACAGACGATGCCTTTTGGCGAAGTCTGTTTATCAAGAACGTGGTCGGGAGAAACCCTGGTCCTTGTTGGATTGTGTAGCTTGCTGGACGTGGCCACACGTGAAGTCTCCTTGAGGGAGACCGCACCTGTGGCGACGGAATGACGGTGCACACTTGACGTGTGCATGGAGGTTGACCCCTGTCACGCGTACGTAGTTGGGGCCGCTGTTATTCTGAATACAGCGGCACGCGAAAGCGTGACAGGGCGAAGGTCGCTTGTTGGAAAGGTTGAAGCACGAGGCTTCGGCGTTTCTCGCGACCGCACGCTCCTTGGGCCGGTGGCAAGTTGAGCAACAAAAAAACGTGTGAGGCGATAGCGGGGCATGGTGCAAATTAGCATCACGCGAGATAGATGATTGATACCCGCAAGTCGCACACGGTTGTTGCTCCTGACCTCGCCCGGTGGGGGCGTGGTTGCGACCAAAGTCGTTCCGCCAGCGAGCACGAATTTCCGGCTTTCGAGGATTGAGCCACAATCAATCCTCATCTCTTGAACCTGACAACAAAAAGGGGCAATGTGCAGTATCGTTGTGAAGCAGTGAGCCCAGCGGGGTTCGTCAATCAACTTGTAAGGCTCATCACGAAGGGCTACCGATTCTACGTGACCGGTGTGGTGCCGAAAGGAAAAGACCCCCGAGCACTCGACGCAAAACTCATCGAGAAATACTACCTGCATCTCGGCAGGGAATCGGAATATGCACGTAGGAAAGCTCGGTCGAGAAACAAGGCGAAGGGCATCGCCGGCGTCGCGTATGTTCGATATGAACGCTTCTACATCATCATCGCCACCAAAGGCGAGCGTCATCGCTTCTTCAACTCAAAGGATGACCCGATTCGTCCAGGGGAGAGCGTCATAGAGTGGCGAACTGTAAACCGGGATGGAGGCCTCACGGAGTATCCCGTCGAGGTCCGTATCCGAGACCTCGAGAACGGTGAATCGTGTATTCGATTTGATGGCTATCGCATCAGCAAACGGCCGTCGGCAGATGGAAGCTCTTGGCATTCACACGTCCGGATTGACGACGAGGAATACCAGACGCTTAAGGCTTACCTGGTTGAACTCGCTCAGCACCAAACCGTGTCGGCCCTTAAGGCCGAGCTTCACCGCGTTCAGTTTGAGCCATACGACCCGGTTTACAAGCAAATGAAAAACATCGTGCGGGCGATGAACCGGGCACGCAAAGAACGCGGGTTTAAGGATCGGCTGACCTACAAGGATATCCGCTGGAAGATTGGGAGTGCCTCGCCGTTTATCGATTACGAGCAACTTGGAGATAAGGATGCTGCGTGAGCGTCAGAAATCTTCGGGAACAAGCACTGATATCTCGCTGAACCGTTTGAAGTCGGTGGCGTCAAACGTGAGCACGTGCGTAATGCCGTGTCGCAGCATTGCTGCGGCAAGTCTCGCGTCATGCGTGTTCTTGCCTTTCACGTCGTGACGAGTAACGAGCTCCTCCCAGCGGTCGAAAATGCCTCGCTCATCGCGAAGTAGTCGAAACACCTGCTGGAGTTCCTCGGCTTTTGAACGTGTCTGCTCAATGGTCATACCGAGTCCGTTATTTTCAATTGGACGCGTGCAGACAGCCCAATATTCGTAGATTACCTGGGGCACAATGCAAGGCGTGTCACCGCGGCCGCGTATCGCATCAACGGATTTGCGTGCAGCAGCATTAGAGGGGTGCGACTCTTGGGTCAAGCGAATGAGGATGTTGCTGTCGGTAAGTATTCTCATTAGCCGCGGCCAGCGTAGATGCTGTCGCGGCTGTCATCGACGTTTGGGTTTTGGGGATGCCCTGACGCCCAGGCGTCAAGTTTCCTTTGCCATTCGTCGTTCGAGAGGGTCTCGGGTTCTGCCGCATGACCATTGCCACCGCCCATCGAACGCACGAGTTTTTCGACGAGCTCTTGTTTCTCACGCTCGTCCATCGCGTCGATAAGGCGTTCGAGTTGTTGGGCGTCTTCCTGTGTCATAGTTCTACGGCAATTATCGCATTCCCCGGCTGAGCGTACAAGCGGCCAGGATACCTAATTCTATTCTGCCATGTAGTGGCGAATCTAGTCAAAAAAGGCCGTCAGATGTCGAGAGCGTCCTTACGCTCCTCAAAATCGGCGTCTGAGTGCTGGAATTTATCTTCAGATATTGCGAGTTCCTGACTTGTGGTCCGAGTTCGCCTTCCGCATGGAAAGGCGAACTCGCTCCTGCGTGTTCACCGCGGCTCGGTCGTATCGCGGTTCAGACGTATAGGTATGCAGGCAGGTATGCACCGGGCAGGGCGTTGTTTCAAACTTGAAGGCTTTTCTTATGGAGCAATAATAATAGACTGTATTCAATGCTATCTTCGGAGGTTAAGACTTTGCCAGTTACCAAATTAACGAAGACGCAAATGCTCGTTCTAATGATGTTAGGCAGCGGGTCGATAGCCGTGGCAACAGGCGTTTTTTATAACAGTTTGACGAAAGGAATCGCATGCGGGCTAGCGTCATTCATTTGTGGATTAGTCTCGCATATTTGGTTGCTGAGATCTGCCAGAAGATGGGGGGGACAGGATATGCGAAATCCGCTTAATTATAACGAGATGGCCGGTATGGGATTCTATGTTGGGGCAGGAATCGGCGGCGGCATCGCATTCGTCATTTCATATTTTGTTTGATGGATATCTCTATCCCATCCGATTGGGAGTTCGCAATCCTCTCCAAGTGATGAGCTTCGTCGGTCCTCGAGCCAGATTGCAGGTAGCAACGTGCCATATTTATAGCATTGCCTGCAGACGTTCCTCTAACCCACGCGACTCATGGTCGCCCAAGCCAGCCATCGAATAGAGGATTCTGTCAATCAAGTCTTGATACGGCTGAGCTTCGTCCCCAAGTTTCGAGCGGTCTGCACGAGCAATGTCGCCGCGGTTTTCCTCGGCTGCTGCTATTCGATTTGAGAGCTCAACCAAGACATCGCACGCCGCGGGCGTAAATGGTGAACGTTCGAGGCCTGGTCGCAACACATCCAATACTCCCTCATAGTCTTGTCGCTCTAGTAAGGTTAGGGCTTGGTTGCGTGCTGCCTCATCATCAGTGTCGTAGCCATCCTTGAAGACAGGGCAGGGCAGAATGTTGAACTGATATTCGTTGACCTTCGAGTTGGTGCTGCCAAGGCGAAAGTACCAGTCCAGCAGTTTTGAATTAAGGAGGGCAACGAGGGCCGGAAGCGGAATCGCTGATTTCGGCTCCGGCACATAGCTGACCGTGTCAAAACAATAGTTGTCGGGTTCGATTAGTGTCGCGATTATTCTCCTGAAGTTGTTCTGCGGAGAGCTACGTTGAAATCCTACTCGCCGATGAGCAGTGTCATAGGCTTTTGATGTCCGCGACTTGCCTTCAAGGAACACCCTCCTTCTTAGATGGAGTGCGGTTCCCTGGGATGCCTCGCGAACGATATAAAGGCTGACGTTTGAACCGCGGAGGACTAGCGGTCCGTGACGTGCGTTATCCGAAAGTGCTCCTCGTTTCCGCTCATTCGTTTCGTTGACCTCTCCTTGAAACGATTCACAAACAGCGGAGAGTCGCTGCATACGCCGCGTCTGAACAATCCTGATTGCTAGGTCCCAGTCTTCCTGCGAGCAACTGACAATCGTGAAGTTTGCCGGGTCATAGAGGGGTATTGAAGCGGTGTCGAGCTGGAGTCTGGGGGAGTCCTCTTCAATAAACTGTGCGGGATGTAGGTGTGAGATAAAGGGACGGTTCTTGAGTCCTTCGTCGTCAGTTCGCAGCATCGCGAACACGACCGTTGAAAGCTTGGCGTCTCGAAACACTCGCTTCTTGTAGTTGTCCTTCTGGGGAAAGGCGTGAATAACCGTGAATGCTCCGTGCTCGATGACGGCCTTCCTCACGCCAACCGCCTGTTCATCCCCAAGCAGCGGCATGGGAACGATGAACCCGAAGCGGCCCCCGAGCTTTAGCAGTGCAAGGGACTTACAAATGAAAAGCTTATAGAGGTTGTTCTTGCCTTTTCTGGAGGGTTGATATACGTCCTCGTGGGCGATGAACGCCTTCAGTGCTGATAGGTCGCGACCAAGTTCCCTCTCCGCAAGAACATCATAGGGAGGATTGCCGATGACAGCGTCGAAGCCGGGGTTCTCATGCCGGCGACGACCGGTCACGTCAAAGAACGCATCAGGAAACTCCAATTCCCAATGAAATGCCGAGACTTCGGGGTCTCGCACGGATTTAAGGGCGGTTTTGCACCACGTTCTCTCCATGAGTTCCCGGTGTGACCTGGGTCTCGCTAACGCCTGAAGAGCTTCATCATATTTGGTTGCATCAATGGAACCATCATCGCCAAAGAAGCTTGCACACCAGAGGTCGGCCACTGACTCGAACACAGTGCAAATTGGGCGAAATCGGCGCCGATATAGAGACTGCTTTTTCTTAATGTCTCGAGCATCATGAGAGGGCAGTTGACGAATCTCAGCCAAAGGTTGAAGCAGTCGGGGGAGAGCAGTTTCAACTTGAAGGCGAAATGCGTTGCGTAGGAGCGGTGGTGTGTTGGGCAGAACACCAAGCTCTTGAATCCACCCACCGACGAGCGAATTTCCTGGACGGAGATGATGGTCGAGAAAGCTGAGCGGCAGATTTGACGAAACGGTTTCAAGCCATAGAGCGAGTTTAGAAAGCTCCACCGCTAACGGGTTAATGTCCACTCCATAAAGACATGATTCGACAACGCGGCGTTTCCAATAATTCAGCGTCGACTCATCATCATGCAGCTGGTCGGCTTCGGGGTCGCCAGTATGCGGATTGGTCGCGATTTCCTCTGCAAGGAACTGGCACGCCCGAACGAGAAAGTGCCCGGACCCCATCGCTGGGTCAAGGACGCGTAGCTGAAGAATCCTGTCATCGAAAGCCGCATGGAGTTGGTCGAGGCGAGCTTCAAGTTGTCTGCGATTGGCGGTATCAGCTGTTTCGATTTCTGTTTGAACTTCTGCAAGCTCTGCGTTTAGTCTCGAATCGACTTCGCGACAGAGGGGGCCTAGCGTGTTCTCTATAATGCACTCAACGATATGGTCCGGTGTGTAGTAGCTACCAAAACTTCGCCTTTCTCCTTTATCTGTCTCAAGATACACAGACTCGGCTTCGTATCGGATATCCGTCAGCTCGAAGCCACTCGGGACGGCCCGCGTTTCTGGCTGAACAAGCTCAGCCCGTTTGTCGTGGCCCCGCTTTCGAACAACGACCATGTTTTCGGCGGCAAAACGGGGATGAAGTTCGAGCAGGCCTTCATAAACGCTCCCAAGATGCTGAATTGACAAGTCGCGATAATCAACACGGAAAAGCTCGGGCGGGTCTCCTCCATTCTCGGGTGCTCGACCCAATTGGTCGATTACACGAGCGAGATACCAATCAGGAATCGCCTTCGTCGTAAGAAAAGCATTTTCCTCTGTGTCGAAGAGACCGCCGTTGTAGGCTGGTACTCCGTAGCGACGGTGACCGCGGTCTATTAAGTCAAAGAGGTCTGAAAGGTCTTGCCAGATATTGGTGGAGGTCGTGGAATAGTCGTCTTCACGTCCACCGCGAATGCGGTCAAGTCGTGCCGCAATCTCGTCGCGATGCCGGGCTAATGAGCGATTGTTCGTATAGGTTCGGTTGACGCGATATGGAAGAAGAGCTCGGTCCTCCGCATACATCACAAAGAGTAGGCGGTAGAGGAGGATAAAGCTGTGCTGCCGGCAGGCTTCGAGGTGCTCTGGTCGAAGACGGTTGCTGCGGTGCGACAAGAAACCCTGTATGCATAGACGAAGTGCCTCGAATACCCGTTCCTTCAGGTCCTCTCCAACCGCGATTCGGTACTCAGAGCTTCCTGTGATTGCACGGTCAATGAGAGCAGTGCGATTCTCGGCCGGTCGAAATCCATGAGGGCTAAAGAAGAGAAAAAATCGTAGAAAGTCGTCGAGTTCATGCCCGTTAATCGTCATCTGACGGCCCTGCCAGGCATCGAGGATTCTAGGCAGGTCCGCCTCAAGATAGGTTTGGAACCGTGGCTTTCCTGGTTCTCGCTCACGAGGGATAAGTCGCCAAAGCTTGCCGTTCGTCAGGATGCCGTAGGCCAAGCGGCTGCGGTCGAGATACCATTCGATTTGCTCAGGGGGATATTCCCTTCTCGAGCCGCGGCCTGTAGGCCTATCAAGAGTTACGTGCCATGCCTTTGCGTCGGCGACCAGAGTGGGGTAGTTCCAAAAGTCGGGACTCGTTCGCCCCGCCCGAATCGCCGAGGCGTGTGATTGCTCATCGTGGAATAGTGCATAGTCTGGCTCACGACCTTGCAAAAACGTTTGATACTTCAGAGTCCAACCTAGACTGCGAAGGACGGGCTGAATGAACGCCTCTTCAAGGCCCTGTTCGTCGCCATACTGCTCGACGAGTTCCTTCTGGCGGTTCCAGAGTTCAAGGAGTTCTGTGAGCGAATCCTGGGCTTCTTGTCGGATTTCACTCCATTCAGGTTCAAGGGGGAGTCGGTTGTCCAGCCAGTGATTCGAGAGGAATTCACTATTACGAACAGGAGCAAAAGGGAGAAGCGCTTGTTCAGGCTGAGGTGGAGTATTGCGTCTCTGTGCCACGCGTTTGGCGTCCTCGCTCTCTTATTAAGAGGCCTTCTCAGGCCTAGTCGTTCTCCTTCTTCGACGGCCTTGGATGCGGCGGCCCGCTGTATTCAGTAGTTTGCAAAGAACGACGCCGACTTCTCCGGATCATATCCTCGTTTGTCGTACAACCTGGTCGTCGATGGATTAGCGTGGCCGGCTGCATCCTGCACATCCTCGAATTTCGCTCCGTTCTTTAGAGCTGTGGTGATAAACGTAGCACGCATTGAATGGGCAGAGTAGTCGCGGGTAAGACCGATTCGCAGGGCGTATTTCCTCACAACACGGTCGATAGCGTCCGGGTTCATGTGCCGGGCGTCTACTTCTGGGCCCATGCTCCGGTTCACTTTGCCGTTGTTTCTAAGCGGCCGAAAGAGGGGGCCGTCAAGGTCTTCGGTGTGGCCGGCGGACTCGAGGTACGCCCGGATTCGTTGGGCTGCCTGCGGGTTGATTGCGAGCGAGCCTTTCTTTCCCCCCTTTCGGCGGACGCGAAGAGAGTCGAAGCCGGCATTAATGTGGAGGTCCCGGACTGTGAGGTGGGCAATCTCTGAACGTCGTAGGCCGGCCTGAAAACCCACGGAAAGAATCGCACGGTCGCGGAGGCCTCCGACGGTCTCCGGGTCCGGTGAGTCGAGCATCTCGCGTGCTTGTTCTGGCGAGAACGCCGGCGTCGAGCCTTCCATGCGGTTGATATTCGGTCGGTTAACGTCGCGGGCCGGGTTCTGATGCACGGCCGGGTCGCGTTCAATCAGGTGTGTAAATAAGCTCGACAAAGCCGAGAGTCGCCGGCGAACGGTCGAGTTTTGGAGGTCTTCGACCTCGGTCATCTGCCGCCGCCAAGCGATAACGTGTTTGTGGGAGACTTTTCGAAGCTCCTCGAACGACCGGATGCCGAGGGTCTCAACGAAGTGGGTCACATCCCGACGGTAAGCCCGTCGGGTTTGTTCGCTCTTGAGTCCAGCGAGCCAGATTTCCTCCTCGGGGATTGCGGAGATGACCTCGATTGTGGTTGCGGCGAGCTCGCCTACGGTGCGTTTGACAAGAGCTTTAGTCGTTGAATCCGGCGTCCGTTCCGGCATTGTCGGCTCCTCCTTAATTGTGGCTACCATTGTGGCTTCGCCAGGTGGATTTCCGGTAGCTCGTCTTGCCGACGCTTATCAAGCTGGCTTCCAGCCAACGGGTATAGAGTCAGTTTTGTGTTCGACATGAAGTTCGCGAACCCCTCAAACGACATCGCGTTCACCCCGTCAGCATCTAGGGCCTTCTTGAGAGGCTTGGGAATAGGTCTGTTGTGGATAAACAGGAATAGGTTCCACGACGACAGGGACTTCACCTTGCGGATTTTGTCCGCCACGTCGTTGGAGCTTCGCTTGCGGTCCTGGCACTCGATAAGATAACGAAAGACCGCGTGCTGTGTTTTGTGTGCGAATTCGAAGTCCGGTATGACGATTTCGCCGTTGTGCAACTCGATTCTCGGTTGGTATTTGACGTTGACGTAGTTGGGGAATTCCCACCTAACGCCCTCGAGCAGCATGCGGACTTGGTTCTCAAAGCGTCTGCCCCCTTCGTTGTTGGGCATCGCGACCCGAAGATAGGATACCAACTGTCGTAGGACCTCGGCCCGTCTCAAGGATGCCTTTTGAGCCATCCATTCGAGGCCTTCCGCCGGATGGCGGTGTTCACAACCAAGTTCCTGGGCGTACTCCTTGGCTTCTTCCTTGGTCGGATTCCGACCGACAAGGTGCTTGAACAGGATTTCGAAGTTCTGATGACTGACGTTTTCGCTCATTAGTGGGCTCCACGTCCTCTACGTGATAATCGCGTTTATCACGTAGAGGATATCGCTCCATTTTGACCCGCACAACCCCCTTAATTCCTCGGAATCAAGCAAACGATTGGAACAACGGTGGGATTTCCTTGAGGGTTTTTGTGGGAATGGCTTATAGGCGGTCAACATCCCTTAGGGGGGCCTTCCCCGTGGCCCCCGAGTATCATCTTCGCCATGTCCACCAAGGTCTCAGTCTTCTCTATCGTTTGACTACCAGGAGGTCCACGTGGCTCACCAGGGACCAACCGTATTTATCTGTTATGCCAAGCGGGACTCCGCAAAGGCTGACGAAATATACCAGCATCTGCGGGCAGCAGGTGTATCCGTATGGATGGACCGGCATAGTCTCTTTCTTGGCGATAATTGGAAAGAAGAAATCAGAAAAGCAGTGATTAATGCGGATGTCTTCGTTGTTCTTCTCAGTAAGGGGTTTGACGAAGCCGGGTTCCGCCAAACAGAACTTCGTTGGGCAATAAAGGCTTTGGAAACGAGGCCCCCCAATAGCTGTTTTATAATCCCGTTCATCATTGAGCCAATTTCACTTCCCGAGTGGTGCCAGCCGATTCACGCCGGCGTCGACCTCTCTCGGCCAACGTCGTTCGAAGAGCTCATCCTGGCGTTGGAAAAACAAATCGGTGTTGGGCTCCATAATGTAAAGAAGAGCGTCGAGCCGCCTCCATCGCGTCTGGAAGAGTTGTTGGAGTACGTTAGGAGTAGAGAGAACGCAACCGTATTTGAAATCAAAGACGGTGATAAGCACGGTGTCTTGATTACCATGTGCAGTGACAACGACGTGCGAACTAGACTATACCGGATGCTCGCGGAGGAATTCGGGCAAGACGAACCCGCAGTGTCAATCGTGATTGGGAATCCACCCGCACAACATGTTCCAGTCTTCGTGGGGTCTACATACGAAGACCTCCGTGAATACCGGGACGCTGTACAAAAGGCACTACATAGACTTGAGACGATTGTTAGGGGGATGGAATACTTTGGCTCAAAGCCTGGCTCGCCAAAGGAAGAATGCCTCCGTGTGGTTAGAACTTGCAAAGTCTATATTGGCATTTTCGCGATGCGTTACGGGAGTATTGACGATGAGACTGGGAAATCGATGACTCATCTTGAGTTCGAAGAAGCAGAAAGACTTGGTCTCCCCTCTTTGATTTACTTAGTTGACGAGTCTAGGCAGCCCGTGCTTCCAAAATTCGTCGAAACAGGAGAAAAAGCTGAGAAACTCCGCAAGCTCAAAGAAGAACTCAAGAAGCGTTTTACTGTTAGCTTTTACACCACACCGCAAGACCTAGCGAAAAGAATAAGCCAAGACCTGCCTCCCGTCTTACGTGACACCGGGCTGACGGTCAACGATTGACGTTGGATGAAGCTAAGGGCATCCCCTTAGTTTGGCTAGACTAGAGTGAGCTTCTGCAGACGCCGCTCGGCCGCCTATTTCTCCGGATTACGCGTGCGTCTATCATAAAGGGTCTGAAGTCGAAACTCAGAAGTTCGCCACGATTACTATTGCCTTTATGGTTGAAAACAGACCTCCAAGAATTGCAAGGCACTTGGGACGTGTCGTCCGAGCTCTTGCCGCTCGATTGGCAAGGTCCCTCCGGACAGGATTGGCTAGGCATGAGCTCACAAAGTGCAAGCCGAGCGAGAACGACGTCGAGAAACTGAAGCACTGGCTCGAATGTTGGGAGCTTTCACGTCCGGTCTATCTTCGCCCGGGTGTTCTTCTTGGATTCCTAACGGCGGTGGCAGCCCTCTATGGCGTCTTCTGGCAATATTCGGCGTCGAGCGTGCGGAAAGAGGCCGCTGAGTTGGCTATGGCAAGAGCTGCAGAGGAAACAAAGATAGCTACAGCCGCACAAAAAGCGGCTGAAGAATTCAAGCAGCAGGCGGAAAGATATCTAGGCGAGGCAAGAACCTACCAGCGTCTACGAAAAGAGGCCCGAGAGGCGATTGCTAATGCAAAGGAGGTGTTGTTAGCGGTCCGAGACCGTGTTCCCTCAGACCTAAAAGGCAAACTTGATGAGCTCTTCGACACCCTCGGCATTGCCGAACACGCCATTTCTCCAGACCTGCGTGAGGTTTTCTTGGTGAATGCTTCGGGATGGGCGGTGGGTGAAGCCGGGACTATCCTGGCCACGAAAGACGCTGGAAAAACCTGGACGAAACAAGATAGCGGAACCTGGGAATGGCTCCACTCGGTGCACTTTGTCGACGAGCTCACAGGATGGGTCGTGGGCGAGTTCGGTCTCATCCTGGTCACGAGAGATGCTGGGATGACATGGGCCATGCAGCGTCAACAGCGAGGAGTTGACGACACGCCATTGTCAGTGCACTTTGTCAACGAAACCACCGGCTGGGCTGTTGGGAATTCAGGTACCATCCTATCCACGACCGATGCAGGAAAGACATGGGCCCGGCTACAGCTTGGCGGCGGAGGGCGGTCACTCAATTCGGTTTACTTTGTCAATGAAACCACCGGCTGGGCCGTGGACGGTAGAGGTACTATCCGATCCACGACCGATGCAGGGATAACATGGAGCGAACAAAATCATAATATGGACCTCACGTCGGTGCACTTTGTCAGTGAGAAAACCGGCTGGGTTGTCGGCAACCAAGGTACCATCCTATCCACGACTGATGCAGGAAAGACCTGGACTCAACAGGTCAGTGGAACCGTAGTGGACCTTCACTCGGTTGACTTTGTTAACGAAACCACCGGCTGGGCTGTCGGCAATCGAGGTACCATCCTATCCACGACCGATGCAGGAAAGACCTGGACCCAGCAAAGAAGTGGAACCAATTACTGGCTGAGTTCCGTTCACTTTGCCAACGAAACGACCGGATGTGCCGTGGGCGGAGGAGGCATTATCGTTCACACGACTGACGGTGGGCAATGGTGGGATTCCCAGATTCCGTCGTTCTGATGGAAGGTAGCACGTTTCTGGATGGGCGGTTTTGCACTGGAACTGCGTTGTTCAAATCATTGGTGAAACCGTCCCTTTTGGTGACATAAGAGGCATTATGTTATCAAACCTCAAAACGTATAACAGCAATCAGTCAGTCAGAAATCTGTACATCTGGAGGTAATGGTCTTTCGTCGCACGAGACGTGGTGGCAACAACACGGTGCTGACGACGCCTGGGAACTCATCTGCACCAACGATGTAACGCCACTGACGAAGAGTGCTGCCGACGCTATGACGATTGCGATGCTTTGAAGGGAGTTTTGCCTTTCGGTTGCATTCGCCGAACGCACCTCTGGCGACACTGGCACGCTATCGTATTCTACATCGTATGCGACATGGACCTTGAGGCGCGATGCGGATACTGCGGCATTAGCGATGAATTGGGGAGCCTCCCATTCGGTTGAACTGTGAGCACGCCCCTCGGGCGACGGTGCCGGGTCAGAGATGGTTAGGTGCTCCTGCACCTAGGAATTTTCCGTCATCTGAAATC
>JAKSDK010001365.1 GCA_022360095.1 Phycisphaerales bacterium | reverse complement strand
TGGTAGTGTGGGCCATTGTCTAAATAACAAAAAGATTTTCACAATATTAGGTACTCAGTTTTATAGCTTGTGTTTTGAGTCCACAATCCCTTTTGTCCAAGTAACACTTAGTCCAAAGAAATGTGCTGCCCCAAATAGACCTAGAAGAATGCAATGGATACTCAAAAGCAGATTCTGCAGATTCACTTGGTTGTAAAGGAGTGACAGTTCCTTTAGACGTAGATACAATGTATCCCATAGGGAATTTTTTAATAACTCAGGTGGAAGTTATAGCTGATTAAGACACAAGGAATGTTTTACAGTTTGATTACTGTAGTGTATTTTCCATTCACTGTTCCAAACTGATACAAATTACTACTATACTACAATATTGTATTTCCTTTCTTTATACTTCTACAAGACAAATTTCTGCAATTTAATTGGCTCAGAGCAGTGGTATTTCAGCTTAATTTGAAATGCCTACACGTGAAAATTACAAACCTTTTGCAGGTAGTAGTATAAACAAATAATAGCATGATCTGTATGTGATGTTTGGCATAAATATCACTTGTGATATTTCAAAATTGTCTCAAAATTATGTACAACAATTTTGATGACTAGTGGTATTTATGCCAAATATCACTACAAATCATGCTATTACCTATACAAATGTAAATAGTCTTACTAAGATGAATACTCACCAGAAAATAAATATACTCGAAAGCCAGGGAACTCCTTCTTCATCCAGCGAAAGAACACGTCCATGGCACCCTGGCCAAACCAAGCATCCTGCTTGGTGTCCTCACTCCAGAGATCGATCACCCCTGTTCTCCTCTCTGTTTCACTGACTTGGGCAATGGCAAGGAAGCCGTGTAGGGAAATTCCACGCTTCCCATACCAGTCTCTCTGGATTTCTCGTGTTCTAACACTTAACTCCAATTTCATTTTGTAGTCGACAACTACAACAGCTTCACCAGCCTGCAGGTTGTCCAGAATGTACTCATAGTACTCTCCTTGATGACGTGTCCGTAACAGATGTGCTGTGTATTGAGTATGAACTTGCATCAGATCATACCAGGGACCGCGCAGCAAGTTTTCGAGTGGGGGGGCTAAAGAAGAATGCGTGAAGGAAAATTTTTTTGTGGGGCC
>JAKSDK010000418.1 GCA_022360095.1 Phycisphaerales bacterium | reverse complement strand
CGCGCCTTCAAAGGCACGGCCATCACGCCAAACACAACAGGATTCGTCGAACAGGGCGCGAAGCACCGCCTTGCTTCAACGAACGACAACAAAACCAGGAAGCCTCGACGCTCGCGGACAGAAGACCGCGAACCACGGAGTTACACTGATACAGTGAGATAGGAATGTGATTGACCAAATACAAAATAACACATTTTCATCCAAAGTCAAGGAAAGATGGAGAATAATTCGAAATGTTGACATGAAATTGGGAAATCGATTCACTTGTAGTGATCGACCGCATTTTTTTGGTGGAAAGTTTGCTACGCGAAGGGCGGAGAGCCGACAATAACATTATTCTGGTGTTCGTTTTGACGACCTGTCGGTCCTACAAGAGCAACTGAACAACGGGTGGTCAGGAGTGGGGGTAGCAGCATCTCAAGACGAGACGGACCTGCAGTCGAATACAATCGATTGATGAGAGGATTTGCCAAACGGCAAAATACTCATTGCTCATCGACGTCGTCGCCTTCGAACAAAAAAAAGGGAGCCGCGCGCCGGGGTGGGATCAATCACAACTCACTGATTGCTCAGTGTAACCCGGGCGCGCTCCCTCTCTCTGATTCAGTTTCTTGCGGAACGACGATTAAGCCGTCCGCTTGATCTCGATGCTTCTGCATGTATGGAAAAACATCCGTTGCCAGCAAGGCCAGCACTATTACGCTCGAGACGAGCTTGCCTCGCATCGAAAGATTCTTGTGACAGACGCATCGAATTCCGACGGCAGCCCCGCAAGTCAGCAAAAATGCCGTCAATGTGTTCAAAATAGGCATCGCAGCGGCTGAGCCGGATAATGACGTGAGCGCCGTGACGGAGGTTCTGCACCAGAACATCACAACCGTTGAAGCCAGGAGAATACCGACCAGAGACCAGGGCCGACATCGACCGGCGAGCGTGGCGACGGAAAGGAAGACGACGACGCCCAGTGTCACCAAGGCCAGGCTCATCAGCCCGAGCACGTGTAAGGTCGACGGCTCGACGTAACGCCTTACCGTCGCGAATTCAAACATTCGCTGTAATTGTTCATAGAGATTCTGGCCTAACGTAAGCCAAGTGAAGAACATGGCCATCGCGATCAGACCGGCGGCTCGCAGTGTTTGATGATGACGCTGCGACGGCCAAACGGCGATCAGACACAGTAGAATCGTGCAACAGCCCAGATAATGACGACCACCGTCGGAAATTGAGTCCTCTGACCACTTTCCAAGTTGAGAGGAAAGCACACCGTTCCGATCCACCCAGGCAAGAGGCGCTGTGATGCCCGTTGGCTCGGCCATCGTTTCAGGCTGGTTCACAGCGACAGGAAACACGGAGTTGGCTGCGGACATCGCCATACCTGTTCCGGCTGCGATGATTATGGAGGCCCCCAATCGCTTAAGGGCGTTGATGTGGAAGGTGTTTTTTTCAAGGAGCACGAGTTCCAGCGTCAGGCATGCGATCAACAACGTCACAAAAACTTGCCATGATGGGACGCAGGTCGCCAGCAGGAGGCCCATAATTGCGGACTGTCCCAAGATCATCATAGACCTCGGGGATCGCATGCAACTCCGGGACAACAACATCATCCAAGGCGCGATCAGCAGCGGTGTCGTTTCAGATAATGCTACCGACGGATCTGATCTCGTCACACTCAACGGGTGGCAGAGAAAGAGTAATACTGCTGTGAGCGCAATCCAAGTAGCCAGTTGCATGGCATGGCGGAAGTAGACATACGCGCCGACGACGGCCCCTGTGATCATGCCAATGCGTAAGAAGCCGACGGCTTCACCCGTGGCATAATATAACGACAGAAGGCCAATTGCTGACGCCGCTCCCACAAGAATCACTTCCAGTGCGCCTGCGCACTTCAAGTACGACGTCAATCGATCGCGCCAATATGTCGGCATGCCTGCCAGCTTGGAAGGCTCGCACACGGCAGAGGGCGCATTTACGTAACTACTCGGCGACGTGGCCATGGAGTGTCACCTCAATAGGCTGGTCATAGCCAGCAACTTCTATCGATAATACGTGTTCGAACAGGCCTGTTTCGGCCTGGCTGCCTTCCATGTTCACATCAAGCAACCAAGCCGAACCTCGCGCACCCACTTGATGAAGATTCGTCGTCAATCCTGAGATCGCGCCGGTGTTCCGGAGGCTGAGTTCGAGATCCTCCTGAATCGTATCGATGTGAACCATGCGGTGGACGTTCTGATCTCGGCGGATGTACCCCAGATACAATACTTTCGGAATGACTTTGGCAGGGTTCTTAAACTCGACACTGAACGGAATTTGTATCACAGGGCGGTCTGCGAGAGTCGTATGGACTTCAAAATGGCCTTCTATCGGCTTGGAGAATAATGATGGCGTGTGTACTTGGATCACGTGTTTGACGTTTTCTGTTTGCTGCGGCCAGTCGAATTGAAACTCCGGTTCCGTCGAAGTCACTTTTTGAATCGAGAATGGGCGGTCGGCGTGATTGCTGATCGTGACAACCGTCGATTCGATGGGTTGTTTGGGCAGAATCTCCCAACGGACTTTGTCAGGGTCGGTGGTGAACTCCGGCAGGACGGTTGCTCGCAGATACAGCACGTGCTCGCCATGGTCATTGTCACTCTTGATGCGAAGCGCTTCTTTGACCTTACCACGTTTGCCTTCGGTTCTCAGTCCTACGAGCACGTCAACGAAATCGGATGGGTCCAGGGTGTCGGTTTTCAGATCACTGACAACGCAGGTGCATGTCGCGTCGACGGATAATCCTGTAAGGGGCTCCATGCCGATGTTGCGGAGCGTCAATGTGGCCGTGGGGGCGCTGCCTTCGACAACCGGCCCCAAGTCGATGGTTTCATGCGACAGCTGCAAATGCCCCGATGAAGAATCGGGCTTGGCTGTGGAAGTTGAAGGCGCTTTGGTTGGTGGTTGTTCGTTTTCTGCGAGGGCTTGGATGATTTGCGCCTGCCGCGGGTTGATCCGCAGTGATTCATACCACCAGTGTCGGGCTTTCCAAGGATCGTTGAAATAGTTTGCGTATAGGAAGCCCAACTCGCCATACGGACGAAAGTCACCGGGAGTGGCCTGAGTCAGATCTTCAAAGACCTTGGCTGACCATTCGATTTGTCCCAATGACCTGAAGATCTTCGCCAGGTTCCATCGGGCCGGGCCGTAGCGCCAGTCCAGACGTGCCGCCTCTTCGTAAAACGCGATGGCTTCGTCGACCCTGCCGGCTTCCGCCAATGCACTGGCCACGTTGTTGTAGATCTCCTTGATCCCCCAAGCGTATCGCAACGAGGTCTTAAAGTGTTGATGAGCTTTATCATGCTTGTTGTCCGCGATGGCCTTGGCGCCCAGCGCGTAGTAATAGTCTGACAAGATGTTCGACGCCGCATGGTCCATCGGCGCTGATTCCCCGTCGAGGTTCTGATAGTGGATATCTTTCCAACAGGAACTCGTGTCGAACTCCTTGCCTTCAGGCAGGAGATGATAAACCAGGCCCACCGGCACCGTTTCTGCATTTTCGACCGCGGACGGTTTCTTGACCGTGAAGTACACCGGTCGCCGGGCGGTTCGGATGATCCATTCCTCGATCGCTTCCCGTTCTTCCCGGGTTCGCGGCTTGCCGGGATTGTTGGGCATGTCACGATACAGGTCCAGGTCGATGTAACCGTACTTGTCTGCGATCGTCACGTCGGGCCGTCGGTTTTCGACATGGATGAGATAGATGAGCGGGAAGGTGTTATGGTCACCCGAAGGAAAGAGAATGCCTCGTGGTAACATACAAGCCAGCATGTTTTGGGCGTGGTCGTGCGCATACCAATAATGGCGCATGTTGTTGTTGTTCCAATGAGCGATGAGCGGAATGGCTAAGACGGCCATGGGCGTCGCATAGACCGCCACCCGATACACTCGCGTACCGGTTCGCCGACGAAATCTTCGCCATGCGGCCATCGTCCACCGTATCCCCGCCGCCAAGGGTACCGCCGACGCCAAGGCCAGCGGCGTCAGAAAAACCTTTTGCACGAACTGACCCTGCCGGTCCATCTGCGGACCACTGATGTATAAGAACAACGGTCCGCAACAGAAGCCGAGTGTCAGGGTCCACCAGAACCAGATCCGCCGGTTCTTTCGCCGCCAGAGCCAGATCAAACCGGCCAGGAGCAATGGTGCTAACAGAGGTGTGAACTGGTGCACTTCCCACCGAAGACCGTAGAACAGACGCGCTGCCATGAGGCCGCCGGTCATCGGTATCCGTGCGCGTACAGGCGTGTCGCTCTTGTATTGTCCCCGTGAGGCGTGTTCCCAGACACCGGCCAGGTTCGTGGTCTCCCCCCATTTTACGGGGACGTCTCGTTGTGCGGCCCACACCAAGTAGAAATAGGGTAGAAGGCCGATCAGAAACAGAAGTACGCACATGACGGCTAGGCGCCAATCGAGAAGCAATCGGACTTGAATTGCGACTCCCCAGATGGCCAGACCCAACGCGGCAAAACCGAGGAGATGATGATTGCTCATACCCAGTCCGAAGCAGAGCGCCCCCCAAAGTAACCATTTTCGATTTTGGCTATCGTGCCAATAAACGGTCAGCCAAATCAGGATCGCCATGATCAATAAATTGAGGGCATAGACTTCGGCGATGACACTCTGTGACCAGACCACCGTTGTGAGTCCACAAGTGGCGGCCGCAATGCCTGCGCAAAATTTCTTGAACTGCATTCGTTTCAGAGCAAGGTACATGAAATGTACGGCCGCGGCAGAGCAGACGGCGCTAAACAGATTGGCCCGCCATGCCACCGATCCGATTGGCACGATGTGCGTGAAGGCGCCGCAGAGGATCGTCCAAAGTGGATACCCGGGCGGGTGCGGGACACCGAAGTAATAGGCCGCCGTGATGAGTTCTCCGCTGTCCTCGCCGGTCACGGTCGGAGCTAGCGTGAGGATGTATACGCTGAGTACAAATAGGCCGGGCCACGTGTTTTGGCACAGGCGCCAGGCAAGCCGTGCGGGATGACCTGCGTTGTGAGAAGATCGAACGGGAGATTTCGTCTGCATTCGTCCGCCAGCCATCACCAGCGACTCCATGGGCAGCGGACAATACGGAGGCATCGGCGTCATGATGCGCCCACTGACCGCATCTTTTGATACGGTCCGCCGCACTTATGGAACCGAATGAGATCAGGTAGTGGTTACGGACGAATACAACATAAACGCGCTTTGGCCGAAAGGCAAATAGAATCTCCAGGTCGTCACGGGTTTTTTTGCATCGAATACATTTGGTTCAGCAAAACAAACACGTTGTCCGGACAAGCGACCAATTACATCGAAGAAAAAAATGAACTTCTCTTTATTCCAGAGATGGTGGTGATATCATATTTTGTCAGGTCGTCCTAAAAAAGAAGGGCGGCAGTTCCGAGCCGGAGGACATCGAATGGACGTAACCACTACTCGTTCATTCGGTTACTGCTTGTCGGCCACGGTCACTGCCGCCCTCATATTTTGATCGTATATACTCTGTCCTACGCCCCTCACTATTTATTCGGCTTATGATTAAGCCTCTTTTTTTGTGTTCGCCCGTACGTCAACCCAAGCTAATTCCGTTGTCAGCGTGTTGCTGAGCTTCGATCGGTCTGAGTTTCCGAAAGATTAGGCGAGAATGACTGCCAATCAGGTTAGGGAAATCGAAATTTTCCCTGGATCGACGTATTCGAATCTCCTGGATACTCGTATGTGGAGCCCGCTCATGCTGTGTTCGTTTTAGTATTCAAAAATATGCGATCTCATGCATTCGCCTCGCGAATTAGATCAGCGCAGGAAACTTTTCGGCAGTTCTCACGCATTTGACTGTTACATGCTATCTGGCCAATACGAACAGGGTATTTAAGCGACTACCCCGGCACTTGACTTTATCGATCATGCGCCTGTTATTTTATACCGCTCCAAGTTCAAATCGAGCTTTCGGTTTTTTTTTTTGAAAATTGCCGAGTGATCACTCCTCTAAAAAGATAAAAGTCATTTGCTTCCGTCGGAATCATGTGATATATTTTGATTGTTCGTAACCACTACACCAAAAGTTCATTCGAGCACAATCTTTCGCGAGCAACGGCTTGTTCGTGGGTTGGCGTGCAGGTTGCGTTATGCAGTGACGTCCTCAGCTACGGGCCGTGAATGATATGTTCGCGCCTGTGCTTATTGATCTCACGTCGACGATTCTTTCGTTGACGGAAGGAGAGGGCGTGAAGGGACTGCGCAAAAACAAAGCGGCCGAACCCAACCAGACTCCTACCAAACGTAAGCCGCTTCAATCGGCCGTGTGGCTGATAAAGATCGCCGTGACGGCGTTGGCGCTGTTTGTGCTCGCCAACGCGATTCCCTGGCGGGATCAGGCCGCACTCCCGGACGGAACAACTGCATCGATCCTGGCAAACGACGGCGACACCTTATTGCTTCAGACGGGCGATACGCCAATCCGTTTTGCCCGAAGTGACGTTCGGGGTATCGAATCCGGTGTCCTCACACTTCTGACGCAAGTCCGGCCAATATGGCTGCTGGCCGGTGCAATCTGTGCCGTATGCACGAGCCTCCTTCTTGTTGTCAGGTGGCGGTTTCTGATGGCCGATTCCGATAATCCGCCCTCCATCCGCTGGTGCGGCGTGATTTGGGCACGGAGCCAAGTCATCAACCTGTTGCCGTTCGGACAGCTCGGCGGCGATGCGTATCGAGTTGAAAGATCACGCGGTCGTCTAATCGACGCGGCCACGGCTTTTGGCGTCGTTGCCACGGAACGGATTGTGGGATTACTTGCCCTTCTCTCCATCATGGGGATCGGACTTGCGGTCTCCGGCGGACTCGCGGTCAATATCACACTGCCCTTCATGTTCTGCACCGGGCTCGTGTTGATTGCCGTCATATCGTCTCGATTCACCCGAAGTCCGGCCGATTGTCATTCTTTGGGTTCATGGAGGCGGCGTATCAACCATTCTCTGTTGCCGTTGACTCGGCTTCTCAACGCGCCCCGTTCGTTTGGCATCATGCTGCTGTTTTCCGCCACGGTTCATTTGCTCGCGTCCATGTCTTACGTCGTGGTGGATCGCGCTTTAGGGCTGGGCACGCCAGTATGGTGTTACATGGTGGCCGTTCCCATCCTCGCGTTGGTGAGGTTTTGTCCTATTCATATTGCCGGCATTGGTATCGTTGAAGGCGGACTCTGGTTTCTACTGAACTTGTGGGTCGAGATTTCCTCATCGAACGTGATCGCACTCAGCGCACTGCTGCGTGGGACGGGTCTGATCTGGAGCGCACTGATGGCGGTCTCGTTTTTGCTGACTCCGGATCGGGCAACATCCGGTTCTGTTCGAAAGTCGATCGAACCAGAGGGAGGTGCCCCGGAAGTGAAAGCGACTCGGGTATCCGACGCAGGCATACAGTCGCTACGCCGTCGAATTGAAAATCCGGAGAAGATCCTCGTCGTTCTTTTCCAGGGTTTGGGTGATGTTGTGCTGGCGATTCCGGCGCTGCGTCAAATCCGTGCTCGTTTCCCTGATGCCTACCTTTGCGTGGCGGGTAGATCGGGACTGCTGGATATTCTTTCCCACGAAGAGTTTATCGATGAACTGATGCCGATCCATCTATCCGCGAACGGGGGACGGATGTCCGGCATGCGGACATTATGGAATGCAGCTCGACGAATCCGCCGAAAAAAGTATGACGTCCTCATAAACCTGACGTCACTCCTTGGGCCAGCCACGTATGTGAAGTGCCGGGTTTTTAATGCCGCTTGTCGACCTCGCCGCGTCGTGGCCGGCAACTTTTCGGATTGTCAATGTCTGTTTCCCTATGGCGAACGTGTTCGGTTTCGACACGCGATCCACGAAGTCGACATGAAGTTTCGACTCATGCACGGGTTTGTCACCAAACCGAGTGAAGCGGTGCCGAAACTGGCAATCGCACCAGACGGTCAGGCCGCGATACGGCTGCGAGAGTTTAAGCGACACGATACTCTCATCGGCATCTGTGCAGGCGGGGCGAAACAGACGCATCGCTGGCCGGTTCACAGATTCTCCGAGTGTATGAAACAACTGCAGAAACAGCCTCGCGTGCGTTACGTGCTTCTTGGCGACAAGGGTGACCTTGAGATCGCTCGAACACTCAGATCCGACATCGATGGTGCGATCCTCGATCTGACCGGTGAAGTTGAAACGCAGGAACTGCCGGCGGTCATCAAACATCTGGACGTTCTTTTGACGAACGACACGGGTCTGATGCACATTGCCGCGGCTGTTGACACGCCTCTTGTGGCGATTTTTGGCGCTGGCACTCCCGTTCGCTTTGCCCCCGTGGCTGGCGTTACTCAATCCACCCTGTTTTATCGACGACCGGTCTGTGGTCCATGTTTGCAGAGCGCCTGTTCGCATCGAAGTTGTACGTCGTGGGTGAGGACGGATGATGTCGTCGAGGCTGTGCTAAGGCTCGCCAAAGCAGGGCGATCCCCGGATTGTCTGTCTGAACGGTTAGCAACGATTCGCGTTTAGGAGTCTCCCCCGTGCGAATCCTTCATTTTATCTACGACCACTTCGAGAATCCCTGGGGTGGCGGTGGCGGGGCCAATCGCGTTTGGCAGATCTGTCGGCATCTTATGGAAATCGGTCACGATTGCACGGTGCTGACCGGGGGATATCCGGGTGCTGTTGACGGAGTCCGCCATGGTGTGCGGTATCGTCACATGGCCGGTGGCAACTCATTTCGTTCTTCGACATTGCGATACATGGCAGGTGTTCAAAGGTTCTTATTACGGCATGGACGGGAATACGACGTCGTGGTCGAATGCTTCTCACCCTTCAATCCGGTTTTTTCCCGCCCGCTGGCGGGCACGACGACGATCATCCAGCTTCAGGGTTATCTTCCGCGCTCGGTTCTGCGGCATTATGGCACGATGGGATGGGTCGCTCTGGCAATCCAGAGGGCCTACCCTCTTCTGTTTCGTTACGCCATATTTCAGACGCCCGATTTGGGATCTCGTTGGCCTTGCTGGAATCAACAGCGTTATTGGGTTCCGAACGGTGTGCAGCATGATCTTCTGGAACTGCCCGAGACGGATGGGAGTTATCTACTGTACCTAGGCAGGCTCTCCTGGCTTGAGAAAGGATTCGACGTTCTGGTGGAAGCCATGAAGGTGGTTTGGGCGCGGCATCCGGACGTCCAGCTGGTCATCGCAGGGCACGGCAAGGATGAGGCGAGGATAAAGAAAGCACTCCATGAAGCAGGAAACGGACGAGTTCGTTTCATGGGCTTCGTTTGTGGTCAGCAGAAGGAGGAGGCCATCAAGCATAGCCGGGCACTTCTGCTGCCTACTCGAGCAGAGGGCTATCCCAATTGCGTCTTGGAGGCGGCCGCCTGTGCCAAGCCGGTTGTTGGAAGCGACATTCCGGAGTTGGCCCATCTTAAGCGAGAGGGCATTGGTCTCAACACAACCACCGGCGACGCTCATGCGTTCGCCGCCGGCATCCTCCGTCTTTTAGAAAACCCTGACTTGAGTGGGCGACTCGCTGCTCGCGGTCGCCATTGGGCGTCGCAGCAGTCCTGGGAGCAAACGGCCAAACGCTATGAGCGGGCCCTGTTCTCGGCGATCCGCGGTGTGAAGAGTGCGGAGGTCGGCGATGAGCCCAATGAATTGATGAATGGGGCGTGAGATGCCACGTATTACGAGGATCATAGGATGCTTCGGGGGCCTCGCGACACTGCTGTATGCGTTTTTGGCGATCGAGATGCTGACGACCTTGCGCACACAAAGGATGTACGTGTGGGTTGTCCTTGTGGCCGCCGGGATACTCTTGGGTGTTCACGTCGGCGGATGCGTGCTGGCGGCAAACCGGCGCGCTTGGCAAAAGCTTGCGATAATGCTGGGCACGTTCTGGATGACGGCAGTGATAGGGGAGGCCTTTGCGCACATTTACGCGACAACTCAAGCTGACCTGCGTACGGGTCCTGACATCGCCATGGAGTCATGGCGAATGATCCCTCATCCCTATCTCGCGTATGTCCCGACGCCAGGCTGGCTTTCCGACGACGGGAAATGTCGGCACAACAGCGTTGGAATCCGCGGCGAAGAAATCTCTGAGGAACGACCACGTGGTGTGCGGCGAATTCTGCTTCTGGGCGGATCGACGACCTATGGTGAAGGTGTTCAAGATAATACAGAGACTTGGTCCAAGTTCCTCGATTCGATTCTTGATGAGCGGCATCCGGATGTTCCGACCCAGGTCGTGAATATGGGAGTGCCGGGGTACTATTCGACTGAATCTCTAATCAACCTCATTCTTCGCGGTATCAACCTTGATCCGGAGATTGCCGTTTTTTATCACGGTTGCAACGATGCCCATACGCGATTCCTGGATCCTGAGAATTATCGAAGCGACGGAACAGGATATCGTCGTGTCTGGAACCGTGATTCGAAGGACACTCTGGCATCCGGTTCCCTCGGCCTGCGTTTCTCCGGGATTCTCCGCTTTGTCGCAGTTCGGTGCGGCGGCTACATCTATTCGTCGAAACTCCTGGGTCTCGAAAGCTTCACTTTGCAGCCGGAACGGTATTCCCATCTCAGGTTCGACGAGATTCGAGGGCAGGCGTTTGATCGATCCAAGTTGATCGATTTGAATCGTCCTGTCTATTTTGAGCGAAATCTTCGACTTTTTGTTGCCGTTTGCCGCTCCTCGGGCATCGAGCCTGTGTTGGCAACATGGGCTTACGCCTCGTTCTTCGATGACTACATGGCGTGCAAGTCATACCGGCAAGCCGTCAAAGAGCAAAACGAGATTGTTCGATCCATTGCAGCGGAGCTGTCAGTCCCCTTGATTGACCTGGCGCGGGCGGGGTTCGATCAGAAACCGTCGTTCTGGGTTGAAAATCGACATATGACGGCAACGGGTAATCTTGCAAAGGCGGAGGCGACTTACAAAACCCTGCTTGATGCCGGACTTCTCCGGCGCGGAAGAGAGTGATAGTGTCATGGAACAATGCACGATTCGAACACGTCTATTCCAATGTTACAGACCACTCGCCTGGTTGGCCAACGGCACGCGGCTCGAGCGGCTTACGGGATTCAAATCGTTACACCGGTGGATCATGTCATACCTGACGCCGGAGTCCGTGGACTTCGATGGTCATAAGCTATTCCTTGATTCAACGGACGCGATGAGGCTCTCATTTTCTCAGGCGATGCCGTTCACGCTTCAGTTTCTTAAGACCGTTCTCAAACCAGGCGATGCGGTCGTCGATGTGGGGGCTCATATCGGGCTTTACACCGTCACCCTTGCACGGGCCGTAGGAGCGGAAGGACATGTGTTCGCCTTCGAGCCGGATCCCCTCAATCTGACGCTTCTTCGAAAAAATACCCAGGTCAACAGCTATCGAAATGTCACGATCGTTCCGCAAGCCGTTTCGGATGCACCCGGCAAGACGTCTTTGTTTCTCTCGAACTGTTCCGCGCTTCATCGAACGCACCCTTCGAAACTTTGTGATCGAGCGATTACGGTCGATACGGTCGATCTTGACGGCTATTTCAAGGAGATGGATCGACCAATTCGTTTGATCAAACTTGACATTGAAGGTGCAGAACCGCTTGCGCTGCGGGGTATGTCATCCTTGCTCGATGCGAATCCCGACGTTGCGCTTCTTGTCGAATTTGTTCCTGCCTGGCTCGAAGAAGCAGGGTTCTCGCCCATGCATCTATTAAACCCGCTTCTGCAACGCGGCTACGCATTTCATGACATCAACGATAAGAAACAGTGTGTCGAGGCCGTGACCCTCGAACAACTGATGGTGGAATATCCTCCAAATGAAAGGAGGGGAACAAACCTCTGGTGTGTCAAACCTGCCACATAATGTGTTCGCAATGGCGACGCGCGTGAGCGATTCAGCTTGGGTTTTGCAAATCGAATTCTTATCCGCGATCTGATTTCTTCCGGCTTATTCCACCCAATGCAGGTTGAGGGGTTCCATCAGCAGATCCATCGTCGGCCACGTGCTGGTGTTGGAGTGATGGTAAGCGCCGAGGGTGCCCCGCTGAGATCCGAATGCGTTTTGCGGCGTCGGCGGCGCTGGGTCGTCATCATCGTCATCGACGTTATCGTCGTCATCATCGTCGGCATGGGTCGGCGTACCGAGAATGCCGTGCTGGGAAGCGCAGTAGTCCGCATCCTCGCATGGAATGAAATCGAGCGCATCGACATTGTCTTGAAGGCCACACAGTCCGAGTTTGTCGGCCTTGGCAAACACTTCGGCGGGTGCACCGGGGCGCGCGACGAAGACGTCTGCGGCAGGGCCGATCGCGCTCGTATCCGGGATGGTGACCAGTGACGGTGAACCTGGAGCCAAGGTAAACAGCACGTAGTCGGCTTGATTGAAGACGCCGTCATTGTTGGTGTCGAAGACGATGATACCGTCGACATCGTCCAACTGCACAAGTCCAAGCTCTGGGAAGGCTGCATACAAGGAGGACTGCCCGAGTCCCGGTGCGTTGTAATAGACATGGGCGCCGCTTGGTTGGCCGTCATTGGGAAGACTTAATGTTGACGGCGATCCACTGCTGACGGAAAAGTAGCAGATTCCATTCGTGATGTTGGCGGTCGCGTCCACGTTGTCCTGGGGCGCGCCGGGCACGATGTTGCTCGCGCTCGTGGCCGGCAGGGCTGCGAAGCTTGTTCCTCCTTCGTCAAAGTTATTTCGAACCAAGATACTGTTGGGGAGCGGAGGCAGCTCAAGCAGGACGGCACCGTTCTGATCGAAGAGGGCGGTCGTCATGAATTGATCCCCGGCGAGATGGCCGCGTGACTCTTGGTCGGTTACGTTGAAAATCAATCCATCTTCCGCGAAGTCCGGGTCCGGCGCCATTCCACCCGTGGTGTTGGCATCCACGGAGAAGAGCAGTACGAACGGTTCGTCGGGGTTCGTGGTCGCATTGGCGGCCGAAAGGGCATCGAGATCGTCGCCGGGCGTGCCCAATCCGAGTTGCACGGGTGCCATATCCACTCCCGGGTCAGGCATGGCGAAGTTGAGAATGGCATCTGCGTTGACTCGACCATCGCCAACCTTGATTGAGTTAATATCGAAGGAATACAAGGGTGGCGGCAGAGGATCCACCGGGGGGGCCGCGGAGACGGTTTGACCGATCGCCGAGAAGACGATGAGCGTCCTTACGAACCCACGCGCCCCAACGAAAATAGCGGGTTGATTAGTGCTCTTGGTTTTTGACATCACTCTGCTCCTTTTCGCAGCCTTGGCTCTTGCCCTTTCAAGTATGGTAACGGTTGAGAAACGCCTATTCCTCGATCCAGGTCGGCCAGTTCGGATTCATCTTCAGCTTTTCGAGAATGATTCTTGCATGATAGGTATAGCGCGTTTCACTATCGAAGGAAAGGTACGCATCTCTAAAATAGCGAACTGCGCCCTCTTTGTTCCCGGAAGAGAGGGCCTTGGCGCCGGCGTGAAAATAGGCTTCGGCGGCTAACTTTCTTGCGGGCTCCGCGTTCTCGGCCAGATCAAGAAGCTGCTCGAGAGAAAGCTGATCCGCGCAATAACCGTACAGTGCTTCGACCCACGTTTTCGTCTGAGGTGGTACGAGCCCTTCGGTGAAGTTTATCTGGTTGATTCGCTCGGCGAGCAGCACGTCGGCGGAATCCGGCTCACCGAGGAGCCGCAGGGTCGTGGCGGCCCAGATCGCTCGTTGAGGATTTTCCGAGTCGCTTTCGGCGATTTCCACGCCTTTCGCGATGGCGATCTCAGACTTCCCCATCTCCGCACGAACCAGCGCTGGATAGAAATTCGCATAGAAAATGGAGTCGGGATCGAATTTGGCGCAGGTCGCAAGGTCTTCGAGCGCGACGTCGAATTGATTCATCCAGTAGTTTAACCGCCAACGATAGTGATAGCCTTCCCACCGTTTGCGATCGTGGGATGCCAATTCAATGGCACGGGTCCGAGCGTCGGCCGCCCTTTCGAATTGGCGCATTTTTTCCAGACATTCGGATTCGGCCGTCACCGGACGTTCGTCATTCGGCGCGACGGATTGGCCTTCACGTGCCCAACTCAGCGCCTCTGCATAATGATAAACGGCTTTATCCTCGGCATCGCGCTCGCCGCTGGCGCTTTCGATCTCACCGGCCAGCCGGTAGGTGATCGAGAGGAGATAGTGTGGATAGGCGCCGTAGTAGCCGTGCTCGACGAGCTGACTCAGATTTCCTTTCGCTCTCTCGAAGAATTCGAGCGAACGGCTGGAATACATGACCTGGTTGTATGATCTGGCAAGATGAAGAATCGCCTGGGGGTAAAAACTGTGAAACTCGGCATCCATGGCAATCGCTTCACGGTAGGACTCCATGGCCTTTTGGGGCCGGTCAAAATGGGCCGCCAGACCACGGAGGAACCACTCGTCGGGTGTTTTTGCTCCTCCCCGCTCCTCGGCCATGTCGAATGCGTCCCGTGAGCCTTGGTAGTCGAAGTGATGCCATTTGGCCCAGGCAAGCATGTATAAAGCTCGAATGTCACCCGGTGATTGGGCCAAGACGCCTTCCAGTTTCTGAACCGGGCCCTTCTTTCGATCCGCTCCCATTTCAGCCAGCGCTTCGACCGTTGCAAGCTGGAGAGGATCACAACCCAATCTTTTTGCCCGTTCGATTTTCTCGGTGACCAATTCGGGCTTGCGATAGTTACGGAGGATCAGTTGTTCGTAGGCGTCTTGAATCAAACGGTCGCCTTCCTCGCGCCGGGCGGCCCGTACGGTCCCTGCCAGACCGACGCCGAGCAGGATGACCCCGACCATCGCGACGATCGCGATGGACTTTGCCTTATGGCGTCTCGTCCAGCGAAAGGTACGACTAATCGGTCCGATTCTTCTGGCGCGCACCGGAACGCCGTCTGCAAAGCGTCTTAAGTCTTCAGCAAGTTCGACCGCGGAGTCGTATCGCTCGGAAGGATTCTTTTGGATGGCGCGCAGACAGATCGTTTCCAGGTCCCTGGGAATTCGTGCGTCCAATCGTCTGGGAGGGATGGGATCATCCAGGCAAATGTTATGCATGATCCTGTCCCGTGATTTGCCTTCGAACGGCGATCTCAGGGTGATGAGTTCATAAAGCGTTATGCCCAGAGAATAGACGTCTGTGCGACGATCGATTGTTTTGGAGTCACCGCGAATCTGCTCGGGCGAAAGGTAAGCCGGTGTCCCCATGATCTCGCCCGTGAGCGTGACGTGCGGTTCATCGATAAGGTGAGCCAGGCCGAAATCCGTGATTCTCAATCGGCCGTCTTCTCCCAACAGCAGGTTTTGCGGTTTGATGTCGCGGTGAATCACGCCTTGCATGTGAGCATGCGCCAAGCCTTCGGCTGCCTCGGCGATCCATCTCGCGATCTGTTGGAAATCCTGGGGCGTCCGTCGTGTCGTAGAACGTTTTTCGCGAATGAGATGGTCAAAGCTTTTCCCGTGGATCAGCTCCATCGCATGATACATGTGATCCGAATCTTCGCCGTGGGCGTAGAGCCGGACGATGTTGGTGTGATTCAGTCGCGCGATCGCCTGCGCCTCATTCCGGAATCTTTCCACGGACGATCGCGCCCGATGTACGGTCCGCGGCAATACCTTCAGCGCGACTTCGCGATTCACGGAACGCTGACATGCTCGATAGACGACGCCCATTCCGCCTCGGCCGATTTCAGACAGGACGACGAAGTCCCCCAACCGGGTTTCAGGTGCGATGCTTACAAAAGGCAATGAGGTTTTGACGGTTGAACCCGAAGGGTCGGACGATGGGTTTTTGCCGTTCGACGAATTTCGCAAGTCATGTTTGCATGAGCCGAAGGCGGCACGCACCGCTTCCGTGAGTTCGTCGTCCGAGGCATTCTCGACGAAACTGCTGACCGGACTCAAATCTGATGGATCATCGGTCATGTCCGAATCTGGTCGCCTCCACCACCGTGGAATCGTGGGGCTTATTGGGTACCTGCAATGAGTGATAGACACGTGCCCCAACAAATTTGACAGGCACGGGCAGAAAAAAGTAGCCAGGGCAAGTGGGAAAGCGTTCGCGTCGCTAGGCCGTCGAGGCCTCAGGCAATTCGTCGTCCAATCCCACGGATTGGATGCGATCTCGGAGCCGTCGCAACACGCGCGACTTGGCCTGATATACGCTGAATTTACTCAGACCGAGTTTGGCAGCCGTTTCCTCCACCGGACATCCATCGAGCACGTGCAACTGAAAGGCCTCAATCGTCGCAGGCGCGAAATCGCCGGCGACGGAGCGCAAGGCCCAACGTAGTTGGTGTGCTTGCCATTCTTGTTCCCAAACGGCGTCCATCGGGGCATCACGCGTGGACAATTCGTCCAAAGCCAACGGATCCATAGACGCTTCGCGCCGACCCTTCTTTTTGGCTCGACGCCCAAGCGCGTTAACAACTGCGGTCCGAAGGTAGGAACGGAAGCGACCTTTTTGAGGGTCGTAGCGGAAACTGTTCATCGCTTTGAACACGCAGAGTTCCACTTCCTGAACAACATCTTCCGCCTCCGCGTGGTCCGCTCCTCGCTGCCGGGCATAGCGGTATAGCAGTTCACCGTAGCGATGGTGAAACTGGGCCCAACTCTCCTGGTCGGTGAGATTTCCCAGTCGTTGAACAAACGAGAAGCGTGTTGTTCCAACAGGTTCCATATCAATGATCTTAGCGAACGCGGAATGCGCTTACAAGAAAACCACCATATCGGACCGAATGGAAGACCGGCGGAATGCCGGCTATCGTCTTACTTTCGACATAGAAAAATTGAAATTTCTTCATCTATTTTTTCACCCCCCAAAAAATGTACGGCGGAGTCAGAAAGGTGAGCGGAACGTGTATACACCTTATGAGAAGAAGTCCCAGCAAGAGACTTCTCACCAAACTGTTTTGTCCTCGCTTTTTGAAGAAATCAATCATTTTGGAGAAACAAGTTATGTTGGAAAGTCGCTTAGACAAGGCAATTGGCTTAGGTGGTGGTGTCCGGACATTTACGACGTTGATTTGCGTCTTCGGAGCGATGTCGCTGATTTCGGGTTGCGATCTGGACGAAGCGGCGGCCGACCGAGCGTTTGGGCTAGGCGTGTTGCAGGACGACGACGGTGCCACGGGCACGCCATTCGGTCTGGCCGGCGACAAGGACGATGACGACGATCGCGACGGCGGTGATCAGGACGGCGATGATTCCAATGGCTACGGCGACGATGACGACGATGGCGATGACGCCGATGATGGAGGCGACGCGGACGATGGCCACAGCGATGATTCCGATGACTACGGTGATGATGGCGACGATGGCGATGAGGCCGATGATGGGGACGACGCTGAGGACGACGACGCGAATGAAGATGATGACGACGCTGATGAGCAGGACGATGACAACGATGAAGATGAAGATGACTGACATCTTCGCTTGATTCTTGGATGGATGCCGTCGGCGACGACGGATGGTTTACGATGGAATTGGTCCCGACCCTTGTATGCCGTAATCGGCTTGCAAGGGTCGGTTTTCATTTCAATCCATAGCGCGCGGCAACGGTTCCCTCCCATCCTCGATCCGAAAGGGGCGGGCCTGGTCACGTCAAGGAATGCGAAAAAATTTTCGTCCGTGTGTCAGGAAATCAGGTCTCTCGTCTATTTCTAATTGTGAGGGATAACGTGATTTGAATAGAATTTCTCGAAGTTCATTCTTTTTCCGCGCTTGCGGGCAAAAAAATGAGGGAACAAAGGTACAGTTTGGAGAGACGAGCAATGGTTAAGAATCGCCTGCAAGGCCGCGAAATCAAGTGGTCCTACGCGACTCATGTGCTTGAGGACGCCCCCAGGAACGAACACGAATTGCAGGGACGGCTGAAAGACGATCGTGATCCGCCGTGCGCGAATGATGTCATTGTCGCGGAGGTCGTTGAGATCGGGCGCCATAAGCGTATCGGAACGGCCTCGTTGCGTCGGTGCCATCTGCTTTCCGGTGATTTGGTGGGCGTGGCCTATGGGAATCGCTATGCCACTCGCCAGTATGAAGGAAGGGTCCCGGACTCCTTCGGACCGTGCCACTTGATCGGCGGCGGCGGTGTCTGCGGAGAGGTGGTTGGAATGGCCGGTGACATGAATACGCCGACGGTCCTGCGGCCTTTGGGCTACCTCCGCAACGGCAAGGGGGAACGTCTCAATCTTCAGGAACATGGTTTGCGACCTTTGCCGGAACCGACCGTCAAGCCGAAGGTCATCCTGGTGGTGGGGTCCGCCATGGACTCCGGAAAAACAACCGTGGCGGCTTCAATCATCCACGGTCTCTCGCGATCAGGCTCCGTGGTCTGCGCCGGAAAACTCACGGGCACGGCTGCGTCCAAGGATTTGCTCCTGATGAAAGATTCCGGTGCAGTGCATGTCCTCGATTTCACGAACGCCGGCCACAGCTCCACGGCCCAATGCAGCCAAGAAGAACTCTGGAATATCTTTCTGACGATCACATCCCACTTGGCGGTGCCGGGGCCCGATTACATCGTTCTTGAAATTGCCGACGGAATTACACAACGTGAGACGGAGCTTCTTTTGGAGCTTCACCTCGCTCATCACTTTGCCGACATTGCAATCTATGCCTGCAATGACAGTTTGGGCGTCCGAATGGGTCTCAGGCTTCTCCGGAAGTATGACCTTAACACGGTGGCCGTTTCAGGCTGTGTCGCATGCAGCCCGCTCGCAACGCGCGAGGCCCAGGAGCTGACCCATATTCCCGTCCTGCCGCACGAGCAATTGTCTGAGCCAAACTTTGTCAGCAGTCTGATGAACGAACGGGTCGACGATCGTGTACGCCTCGCAGTGTGAAAGAGTCCCATGACTCTTGTGAACTCCTGAAGTGCTATGAACAGGCATCCTTTCGGAATTCTATGGCCCTCGATCAAGGCGCACCGCCGAGACTTGTCGATCGCATTGGGAGCTGCTTTCGTTGCCCAGGTCACCGGTCTCGCGCTCCCGCTGCTGACACGTTGGTTGATCAACCGGGCCGCCGTGCCGCCCATTGTGAGTGGTCCGGGAACGCAGACCGTCTGGTTGTTTGTCGTGGTGACGATCGCCTTAGTGCTTTCACGAGCCTTTTTGCAGTGGCTTCAAGTTGCCTGTGGTGAACGTGGGGCGCAAGAGGTGATTGCCGACGTACGAAGCCAGATGTACCGGAAAGTCCAGGAGTTGTCGGCGGGCTATTTTGATCGAAGGCCGTCCGGCAAAATCATTGTTCGATTTGTCGGCGACGCAAACGCTCTCAGAACGTGGCTGGCGCGGACGATTGTCTCAATCCCGGGAGATGTGCTGACAATCGCCATCGTGCTTATTGTTGTCGGCTTTTTTCATATCGAACTACTGGCAGCGATCCTGATTCCTCTGGCGTTCATTGTTCCCGTTTTGATCTTTGTGAACCCGCACACGCGATTCTTCACTCGCCAGGGGCGCAATCATCAGTCTCGTCTTTGCGGGCTCCTGAGTCGGCGAATAACCGCCTTAAGTGCGACGAAAGCCGCGAATGCTCAAGATCAGGACGCGATTGACGTGCAGGCGCTGATCGATTCGGTCGCATCCGCGAACGTCCGGCGTGGACGACTCGATGCATGGGCCCGATCAGCTTCAATTGCTTCCACAACGGCGGCACTGGGCACGCTTGGCCTCTGGGGCGCGCATTTGCTCTCTTGGGGACAAATCAATCATGGTGATCTGATTGCCGCCCTCTGGCTTACGCTCCTTGTTCGAGTGCCGGCGATTCGCCTGGCTCGCGCGAACATCATGCATCAGCGCGCCCGAGTTGCGATGGATCGGATTGCCGCGCTGCTTGATCGAAAAAGCGAACGCGGGTGGGAGTCCGATGCCGTCGCGTACCTGGGACCCGGGCAAACCATCAAATTTCGACACGTGGGTTATAAGAACGCTGGCGGCGCTTGGGTTATGCGCGACGTGACGGCGACGATTCATGGGCCGGGACTTGTCGCCGTGACAGACGAGACCGGACGGGCAAAGAGCGCATTCCTGGAGCTTCTGCTGCGAATTCGTCGTCCTCATGCCGGTCGTATTTATCTCGACGGCCTGCTTATTCGAAAGCTGCGCGTCGCCGACGTTCGTCGCCAAATGGGATGGGTCGACCGCGATCGGCACAATATCGAAGTCGTTCGAATGCTGTCACGCTGTCACGCGGTATCCCGGACTGACCAATTCGAAAAGGCGTGGCGCCTTACCACGGATGTTGCGCCGGACGTCGATTCAGATCGCGCCATGCGGATTCTCAATCCGTCGAATGATCACAGGGGTCTGATCGAAACGGCACATCCGGACGAAAAGCTGCGTATCACACTGACCTGCAGTTTGATCTACGATCCACCGATCCTTTTGCTGGACGAGCCCGGGCAAGACTTGGGGCCGTCAAGTATCAACAGACTTGTAAACTGGCTAATCAATACAAGCGAGCGACGGCTGATCATTGTCGCGACAAACGACGCTCGTGTTGTCAGCGCGTGCGCTGAACGCATTCACCTGCCTCTGGCGCTGTGCAGGCGAAATTTTGACGACCCTCAAGACGCAAAAACGGCGCACGAATTTCCGATCACGGCACTCGAAGCCCTGCCGGGCCAATGGTGAGGAGGCTGCGATGATGACATTGTTACGACCACGGACTGACGTAGCATTTACACTGATCGAATTGCTGGTGGTCATCGCCATTATCAGCCTTCTGATGAGCATTTTGCTGCCCGCATTGAGCGGCGCGAGGAAGGAGGCAAGGTCTGCGGCGTGCGCCTCCAATCTGCGCTCGTTGGGTCAGGGCTGGATCATGTACGCCGGCGACAATAAGGGAGACGCTGTACCGGGCCGGTTGCCCGCCTTTAGTGGCGGTTCGTTTTCCAATCCGGCGAACTACTACATGATTTCGACAGGGCTGAAATATCGCCCGCGCTGGCCTGCGCTGATCCAGGGCCAGGCGGGGGCGCCTGCGCTCAGTCGGCCCCGCACCAATCGCAATCGGGAAAACTATGAATACGACGTTTACGTTTGTCCGACGGTCGGATCACGGACCGATGAGCGCAATGCGGCGTATGGCTACAACTACCAGTTTCTTGGCAATCATCGACGATTCAACAATGGCCGTTGGCGTAACCTTCCGAAACCTCTCAATCGAATACGCGAATCTGCGAATACGGTTGTTGCGGCCGACAGCAACGGAAGCGCCGCCGCTTATCCAATTTCGCAGCGACTGAACTATCAAAACAACGGCCATGACGAAAGGCAGCGTGGCAACTACGGCTGGCTGCTCGATCCGCCGAGACTGCGATCCGGGAACAGTCGTGCCGGCGGCGTAGGCTCGTCACGAAGCGGTCCCGATCCACGACACGCCGGAAGGGTCAACTCCGTTTTTGCGGACGGGCACGTGACGCGCTTGACGATGCAAACGTTGGGTTACGGCGTTGCGTCGGACGGCCGTGTTGTGGACAGCGGTCTGGGTGCTCGCAACCATTTTTTCTCAGGCAGCGGCAAAGATGTAACACCCCCGTAAGGCGTGCTGCGGTCATTGTCGTCCCCGCAGTCTTTTGAACAAAGGAGGAAATCAACCATGGAGAGAACGTACGCCCGGGCTTGTGCTTTGATGACTTTGATGGTTGCCCTGGTTGTGCAGGCAGTGCCCGCACAGATTCCGGATCGTCCCATCATTACCGAGATCTTAAACAACCCGACCGGCACCGATGGTCCGACCGGCCGCAATCCGGGCAATCTTCACCAGGAATTTATCGAGATTTTTCTTCCATCGACGACTGAGCTGTCTTCGACACTGAACAAGGACGCACTGAGACTGGCTTTTTACGAAATCGAAGGCGACTCGGGAAACTCGCAGCGCGGCTTGGTGAATCAGCGATTCGACTTGCCGACTTTTGACTTGGACGCAGGCAACGGAATTACGCCCGGCGCGATAGCCAGACCTGCGACAGGCATCGTCATACTTGGATGGGTGGACTACGCAGGTGATCCGCCGACGGACCTCGCGGGCACACCGAGCACGCGAACGGGGTTGGTCAACGGGGGCATTCTCACTTCGCCTTCCGGAACGCTCTTCGTGGCGCTCAACGGCGCCCAATTCAGCGGTACCACGAACTTTCCGGTTCCCTCGGCAGAATCTCTTGTCGACGTTCCGAACGAGCACGCGACGGGTGTTTTTAGTAACGGATCTAACGTATACCTATTGGTAGACCGTGACAATCCGGGCTACAGCCAGTTGGAAGATCGTTTGCATCCGGAACTCGGCCCGGCCGATGCCGCTCTTGCAAGCGGGTTAATTTTGATGACGTCGGCGCTTCTCGACGGCATTGCAGGGAACGACGATTCCGCTTTCGACCAGACGGCTCAGCCCTATGCTACGCCGACGGGATTCGACATTGACCTGGAAGACATCTTGCCGGCCGGCGGCGCGTTCAGCAATCTCGTTGCTCAACTCGCGGAGGGGTCCGGGGGTGGGTATGCGCGCCGATTCGTGGACGAGTTGCGGACCACCGAAGATGGCACGCCGGGTAATGAGAATCCGGCGACCGACGCTCAAAATCATTATCGCCCGGTCTTTCGTTCCGGGCCCTTTTTTCCGACGCCGGGCGCCGTCGTTTTTGCGACATCTCCGCCGGAGTTGGGCGTGGCTTTAAGTAGTCGCCATGATTTTGAAGTCATCGCCAATACGACCGGGCACGCGGGGCTGATTTGCGCAAACATCGGTGGCAGCTTTGCGATTGATATCACCGCCATGCCCGGCCTCTCCAGCGACCCGGCCGTTGCCTCGTTTGCGACGGCCGTCGGTGCGACAGGCGTGCCGGGGCAAACCGAGGCTTTCCCCCAAATTGCCGTGTCCGTTGTTCCGACGGCGGCGGACGGCACAATTGTCACGGCTCCGGTCACCTTTTCGGCGATCAATAGTGTGGGAGGGAACCCGGCCGTCGTGAATCCGATTCAGGGATCGACGGCACAAGTCACTGTTTTGAATCCGACATTCGCAACGGACTCTGGTGGGTCCCCGATTGAAACGACGGTGTTCGCAGCGATTCAGGGCTTTGGTGCCGACCGGGGCATCGCCAATGAGTTTTTGCCATCGGATCTGGGCGCGCATGCCGCCGCAAACCTGGGTTTTTCAGTTCGTGAGTCCGTCGGGAACATGAGCGTCCTACTCGATCCTGCCGTAGATCTCGAAGACATCGTCGTTGTCGATCCGTTGCGATTATCTTTTCCGCTCGATGAACTGAGTTTCATCAACGCCGCGGGTACTACCGACGACCTGGTCAACACGCTTAAGAATTCGGCGAAATTCGCCGCGAGTTCAACCTACGCGGCCAGCATCAACGGCTCGGAAACCGGCGTGAGGGCCATCGAGATCGCTCTGCCTGAAACGCGCACCAAGGGGGGGACATTTTCCCCGAGCGAGTTTCTCTTCTTCATCGATTCAACGGGTGATATTTCCACAAGCGTCCGAAGCGGGCTCTCAAACGCGACGACGGCTCGAACATTCGAATTGGCTCTTATCGATACGAATACGACCAACACCGGAATCGAGAGCGGAAACGCCGATGATTTCGGCTTGATCGTCGAAGTCGGCCGGGTGAGTGATGGCGCCGTGGTTCAGCCGGGTGAATTCGTGTTTCTTAGCTATACCGGCAGTTTGGAAGGCGAAGACATTGATTCCGTGGATGTGCCGGGCATCCATGCGACGGTCGCCGTCTTGCTGGATCTTGATAATCTTGAGGATGTCCTGGGATGCGAAACAATCACGCGATTGTTCTTGATCGATGGCAGCGGCAATGGAACATTGAACGTGATGGACGTATTGTCACTCAATCCCACGTGTGGGTGCCCGGGCGATCTCAGTGGTAATGCAACGAGAGACGGCTCTGACATCCGAGGATTTGTAGACTGTTTGCTCGCGGGCGGCAACGGCTGCGACTGCGCAGATCTCGATGCCAACGCGAGCCTCGATCCGAACGATGTGACGATGTTCATCGAAGCCCTCATTCTAGGCGACGTATGCCCGTAGCCGGGAGGGGGCGCGTCTCCGTCTCGACCGCCATGGAATTATTCAACCCGGATCACCCGGTGCCCGTGCGCGATTTGCCCGAAGATATCGCGCGTACGGATCTCGATCGTATGAGCGCCTCGGGGTAGTTTTGCCGGCAGTTTCGCCGCCCAGAGGTGTGGTGAGTCGATTGGATTGCCCATCTTTCTCCCATTCGGCGGCTGCCGACTTCGTTCAGAGTTGATGATATTTGTGAGATAGGGATCATGGCGTTTGACCTGTTTCATCGGAATCCATGACTGCGCGTCGTCGATGCGCATCTCGACGACGGAGCGTTCGGACCCTGCAAACACGTTCACCACGACTTCCATCCCGTGCGTTTGTGCACGGTCGATTCGGCTCGGCGCGAAGATCGCCATCTGATCTTCGGCCGGCCGGCGCGCCGCCTTGAAGCGGATGGAATAGTCCTGTTTGTTAAAGGTAACGATCGAGTAACCGTTCGGTGCTCCGCAACGCATCATCGCATGGGGGATTCCGAATTCGTCCGGAGCGCCCTGCCACCACGAGCCGCACGCGGTTGCGTGCACAAGATGATGATGCGGTTTCTCCGCTTCCCACCCGAACCGTTGGTCCAGGAAAAAATGTTGTTGAAAGTGCCAGTGTGCTGACAGGGAAAACGTGTGCGGCCGTTCTTTTAGCAATGCAAACAGTTTCTCCTTGTCAATGGTCGATACGATTGGGACGTGCATCATCAGGACGACGAGCTTCTCGCGTGGAACGTGCTTCAAATCGTTTTCGATAAAAGCGAGGTGCCGTCCGATTTCCGAGTGGTATTTTCCCTGCTCCGTGTCTCCGTCGTACATGACGTTGTCGAGCACGATAAAGTGCACGGGCCCCCAATCGAAGCTGTACGTCGGCGGGCCGTATATCCGTTCCCATGTTTCGTCGGCCAACTCATCCGACTTGACGTCGTAGTTCATGTCATGGTTGCCGTGCACATTGTGCCAGGGAATGCCTACCGTGCTCATGATGGCGTTGTACGGTTCAAGCAGATTGAGGTCGTCGAAAACGATGTCTCCCAACGTTACGCCGAACGCCGCTTCAATCCCGAACCATTCCGGCACGACATCATGTGCGAAGTGGTCGAGCTCGGCCGGGTTTCGCGGCTGTGGGTCGCCGCTGATGATGACGTCAAACTTGTCCGGTTCCGGATGACAAACGAGCGGGAAATTCACCGACTTCGGTAGGGCTCCGGTCGGCTTGACTCCACGATACTTCAGGTGTTTCGGAGAGCCTTTCGGCTTATGCACATAATAGAATCGCGGCAGATGCAATGAATCGACGGCCGTCATATAGTTGCGCGGTTTTAACACAAAGACGATATCGTCGTCATCAACGGCCAGTTCGTATTGTCCATCTGAATCGGTCAACACGACGTCGCGCCCGTTTGAAACGCCGACCCCGAAAAGTCCCTTCTCGTCCGGCCCGCGCATACCGTCACGGTTCCGATCCTCGAAAACGACTCCTCGCGCCAGGTCGCCTGCCCGAAGGTCTCTGTCAATGGTGGCCAGCCACGTTCCCGCAATGACGGCCACCATTAATCCCTGCTGCATCCGAAATCGCTGCTTCATTTCCTGATCCCTTTCAACAAAAACGAACCTGCGGAAGCATACAAGATAGAATTCGGAGATTATAGCTTTAAGATCTATGCCGCATCGTCCGGCGGTGAGGATCTTCGATGCAGCGCGAGAATTTGATTCGCGCCGAGAGAATAGGTTTCGAATTTCAGGATGATTGCACATGTGCGGCATTTTGGGTGGTATCTCAGTAGCCCCGTTTTCCTGGTTGGATGGTGCCGAGCGTTTGAGGCATGGGATCGATTCCATGTCCCATCGTGGTCCGGATGATCGAGGGGAGTTTATTTCCGGCAATCGGCGTTCTTTCTTGGGACACCGGCGGCTTAGCATCATCGATCTGGAGGGGGGGCACCAGCCCATTTCAGACGAAGCCGAATGCCGACATCTTTGCTACAACGGCGAAATCTACAACTACCGGGAATTGCGGAAGGCACTGCTGAATCGCGGTCACAGCTTTCGGACACAAACCGACGGTGAAGTTGCGCTGCATCTTTACGAGGAGGACCCCCTCGGATTTGCCCAATCGCTTCAGGGGATGTTCGCGATCGCCATCCAGGATGAGGAGGCCGGGTGTTTGACCTTGGTCCGGGACCGTAACGGAATCAAACCGTTGTTCTATTTTTGGGATGGTCGATCACTCATCTTCGCATCGGAAATCAAGGGGATTCTGGCGTTTCTTCCGGAAAGGCCCGTGGTTTCTCAGGCAGCGCTTCGCCAATATCTGCGATGGAAGTATGTTCCTGCCCCGTTGACGATTTTTGAAGGGATCCAGAAACTGCCCGCCGCCCACGTCCTGCGCGCGGAGCGGAATATGAAAACCCGTCGAATCGAGATCGACATTCGACCATACTGGCAGTTGGACTATACGGGAAAGAAGCTGGCCGATGAACGTGAAGCGACGGACCTGTTAGATGAAAAACTGCGCGCCTCGGTCAAGAGCCATCTCGAGGCCGACGTCGAGGTCGGGGCGCTGCTAAGCGGCGGCGTTGATTCCTCTCTGGTCGTGGCGTTGGCATCGACGTTGTCTAACCGGCGCATCAAAACCTTCTCAGTGGGATTCAAGGAGGCGGGCTTCGATCAGTTGCCTTTTGCCCGAATGGTGGCAAGGAAATACGACACGGATCATTACGAAGAACTGGTCGAGCTTGATCCGATGAGCACGGTTTCCAGGTTGGTCCGACACTTTGACGAACCGTTTGCGGATTCGTCCGCATTAGCCTGCTATCGGGTCAGCCAGGTTGCAAGCAATCACGTGAAGGTCGCACTGACAGGCGACGGCGGCGACGAATCGTTTGCAGGCTACGGTCGCTATGAGGAAGTGCTTGATTCCGCCTTGCCTGTCAGCCGCAGGCGGCAGAGGCTCAGTCGGGCCATCGTACTCTCCTCCGAGGCGATTTTCTCTCCGGAGGCAAAATACCTGAAACGGCATCGTGCCGTTTCGTATTCGCCGTTGCAGCGGCATGAAGAACATCAGGTCATGTGTTCTCACTGGCTGATTGATAAGCTGTTGACGGAATCCAACCCGGATGATTTGCATGATCTCGACATTTTTGATCAGCATCGTCAGTTTGCCGTTGATCGAGATTGGGCGCCTGTGGAAGTCGCCCAGTACGTCGATCTGCGAATGTATCTACCGGATGACATTCTGACCAAAGTCGATCGTACGAGCATGGCCTGTTCGCTCGAATGTCGCGTGCCGTTGCTGGATCATTCGATTACGGAATTCAGTGCATCACTTGCGACAGAGCTAAAGATCCATCACGGCATTCGCAAATATCTGCTCAAACGACTCGCTGAACGCTACGTACCGCGTGAGCTGCTATACCGTCCGAAGATGGGGTTTCGCGTGCCGATACGCCGTTGGTTCAAGCGCGAACTCCTGGGACGGACAGCCGACCTTTTGATGGACGGTATGCTCGTAAGCCGGGATATCCTCAATCCGCGCGGCCTCAGGTGGATGGTTCGCCATCAACGCCTGCCTTGGATCGATCTGGCCAGTCATCTTTGGGCCCTCTTGTTTCTCGAGCACTGGGCCAGGGTTTATCTTGCGTAAGGCTTGACGGGCTTAGTCATCCGAACAGCGGCAGTTTGTTTTCCGAGGGTCGTAGTCGATGATATTGCCGCGGCAGTCCTGCTCGAATGAACAACAATCGCGGAGAAGTCGCTTAAGTTTCTTGCGACCGCGTTGAACCCGCGACTTCGCGCCGGAAAGAGAAATGCCCAACCGATTGGCGATTTCCTGTTGTGATAAACTCTCGATTTCATAAAGTTGAACAGCTTCCCGGTATCCTTCAGGCAATTGCCGAACCATGGCGGCCGTCCATCCCATGACCTGCTTGTTCAGGTTGTCCGATTCTTCGTCCGTCGTCAGTAATTCCTCGTTGATTTCCGTCGTGAAGGGCCCTTTGGCACGGTAGTATTCGATGATCAAGTTTCTGGCGATACGAAACACCCAGGATGCCAAGCGCTGTTCGTCACCGACGTTATCGAGGTTCTTGTGAATACGCAGAAATGTTTCCTGGAGCAGGTCGTCGGCGATTTGCTCGTCGGATACGCGAGAGAGAATGAAGTTTCGCAATCTTCCACTGAGAAGTTCCCAGATCCTTTCAGTGGAAAATGCCGGTTCCGTCATTGTGTCACACGCGTAGGTTGGCAGTCGTTCTAACAGCATGATACCGGATCACTTTGCGTTGAACCAGAGTCGCAGCAGTCGGAATCGGTGTCTCGGCGCTGTTGCGCGTCTGGCTCCAGCACAACGAACACCTCCCATCGGTTTCCATCGGGGTCCGTGACCCAAACCTTGTCCTGCACGGCGTAACAGCACGTGGTTTTCTCCTCGACGGTCACGTCCAAGCCAGCTTCTCGAAACCGTGAGATGGCTTCCTGGACGGCGGCGGTGGATTTGACTTGTACGCCGAAATGACCTTCCTGCGGCGGGCTTGTCGTACCCGTACCGGTTTCGTTCAATGTCAGGTTGACCGATGGATCTCGCGGCTCAAACTTGACGTATCCGGGGCGCTCCTTCGCAGGCCGGATGCCGAATAGAGCCTCATAGAACGATTTGGATCGACCGAGGTCCGAAACGGCCAAACCGACGTGGATTCGACGCTTGCCCGGAAATTCAGCAGCGGATAGACCATTCATCCATATTCTCCTTTGCGAAAACTATCGTGATCTCTGTCTGTAGAGACGGAGAAGGGCCTCGAAAGACGCAAGAAAAAACGAAGTGCGGCCGACAGTGAGGAGAAATTATGGGCTTTTTGACCTTCAGTCACATTCGTGCAACGAGCATCGTCATGGCATCGGCAACGGTTCGGTCAACGGCATGATCCACGGAACGTGTCTCAGTGTCCGTTCCATAGCGGCCAGATCAACTTTGGGGTCAACTAGCAATTGACGCTTGCGGCCGTTGAGCGACGCCCGGATTCGCGCGCGAACCTCGACATCAGGATAACCTTTCTGTCGATACTGATCTGCAAGATGATGACAGAATTGAAGAATCATGTCAGGGCGGTGACCCATCTTGCGAAGTTGTCTTCTCGTTATGTATTCTCTGCCGTTGATCGTCCAGCTTTTTCCGCTGGCGGGGTCCCTGATGACGAAATTCGCTTTCGAGGTTTTGTTGCGAAGTTTCATGTGCCAAGCGAAACGGTGTCCTTCCTCGGTCCAGTTGACCGGGCCCGGATAAAGAAAGTGGCGCAGCGGAAGAAGGATTTGTATCGAGAAGTAGATACCGAAGATGGCCGCGGTGAGACGCCGGCCACGAAGTTGTGCTGAAAGACCGGGCGATTTGGATTCCGCCTTTTCTTCTTTGCGCGGCCAGTTCAGAATGCGACGAGGCCAACTCGGCGAGAAGTACATCAGTGTCGCAACGATCGCGAACCATGGAAAAATTCCGATATTGAAAAGAATTGAATTCATCAGATGAAACATCAACGCGGCGGCAAATGCGTAGGGCCGGGTCTTTCGCCAGAGCAGCGCCGGAACGATGAATAGATCAAGCAAGAGGCCGCCGTAGGTAAAGAAGTAAACGACGGACTCTTTGGTAAAGAGCTTTCCGACGGCCAAGAAAGGACCGGCCAGGGTCAGGTCCTCGCGATTCGCCAACCACATTCGCATCGGCTCGCCGCGCAGCCAATCTTCATTCAGCTTTGCGATGCCTGCGTAGAAGTAGGCGATTCCCATCTGCGCCAGCAATGCCCAGAGCGCCCAGGCCGGCACGGTTTCCGATCTTAGTCGGGGACGCCACCACGCGTCGATCGATACACTGTGATGCGCGGGGACAAAAATCATGATCAGGCTGATCAGGCTGATCAGATAAAAATGATTGAGATACTGCGTCTGATCCAGCAGAAAAACATACGTGAATCCAAGGAAAAACAAGGTCATGCTGAGGCGATAGCAAAAGCCGATGAGGATAAAGAACGAGAGGAGGCCGAGGACCAGGAAATGCCAATACATCCCGTGGCCTTCCCACGGTCGGATCCAGCCGAATCCGTAGTACGTGAAATGAAAGGTCGGTTCGATGTAGTAACGGCCGATCCAATCGTTGCTGAAGTAGCGCCACACCTCAATGAACATGACCGCACCAAAAAGGATGCGAAAGAAAACGAGGGAGGCGATATCAATCGGGGCGAAGAAACGGCGCGACAGACTCCCGAGGGCTTGATGGTCGACTTGAGATTTCTTACGTCCCATTCGTCACATTCCGAAAACCAACTGCTTCATTCTGCAAAAAGTAACGGGCGGTGGTGACATGTCAATCACCACCGCCCGTTTAATTTACCGACCAAGATGTGAGCCGGCCGTCTCTAATCAGACGGACGGGCCGTCATGCCTCCTTATGAGGCCTTCTTCAACACAACGCCCACGACCACCTGCCGTCTCGAATTCGAGTGTGTGGCAGCCGCGTTGGCGTTGACGCCGTGGCCGAACACCGCCATGTCCGCCGAGGAATGCTGGCTGGAACTCGCGGACTGGTTTGTACCGCGGATGAAGCCTGCGCCCCAGTTGTATGAACCGGAGTTGCCGTTCTCGGCAGCGGCCACGACCATGTCGCCGTGCTGGGCAACCAGTTCGTCCGTGCTGATCGTCGCGGGCGACGAAGAGCTGTTGCCTGCCGAATCCATGGTGCCGAACGGATTGGCCTGATCGACATTCTCATAGATTCGGGCTGCGAACCTGGCCTGCGAAGAATTGCCGGACAGGGAGACCGAGAACGTATTGCTCGTGGCCGCCTGGAGACCGGCTTCGTTCAGGTAGAAGATGCTGGCACGGGCCGTGTAGGAACCGCCCGTGACGTTCGTGATGACCTGCGTGAGCGCCTGACCGCCGTAGGTGGCGTTAATAACAGTTCCGCTGTTCTCGCCACCAACCGTCAGAATCAGGACTCGATTACTACCCGGCAACTGAGCGTGCGAAAGGCCATTGGACCAGGCCGTGACCGCCTGCACCGAGGTGCACGCGCCACAGTCCGTGTTGTCACCCTGATAGACGCCGCCGGCCGTCGCACAGTCGGCTTCCGTCAGAATCTCACAGGTCGGACCGTTGTCGTCGTTGCTGCCGCCGTCG
>JAKSDK010000846.1 GCA_022360095.1 Phycisphaerales bacterium | reverse complement strand
TCGGCCATCAATGACTTCTCAAGAGTCTTCATCATATCGCTTGAGCCACAAATAAGCTGAGCAGCTGACACATTATCTTCAGTGACAGTATGAAGACACTGGGCTACAAGGGACAAATAAAAACATCATTTTGATCACCAGCTCAAAATATTAACTAACCACAATCAGCAACAAAATTGACTGAGACACTAAAGTTTTGCTAACTTAAAAAAGAGAGAATAAATTTTTCCCTCCCCTATCCCCTCCATGTGATGTTGTAACCACTGTTCGAGCTGCCTGTAGAAAACACTTCAACTTTCAGTGAAGGGGAGGGAGGAGGGGTGTGGAATGTTTTGTTATCCAAAGTTACGCCATTTGAAGACAACGTCTCAACAATTTTGTCCCTGATTGCAGTTGAAACATGCTTGGTCATTCAGCAGTGATTTACCTTATATCATATCAAATGTTAAAAAACATTGTTAATACAGATGAAACTGAAGGGAGCCACTACAGTGTAGCTGAAAGAGCAGACAAAAAAACGATGACACACTGACAGTCCAATCTTTTGGGAATGTAAAATTGGGATATTTTTCAATAAACAACGAGTCACGCGAGCACCAAGGGTGCAAGCTGCTAGGGGAGTCTGGAAGGATGTTACCCCAGAAAATTTTGAAATTTTGATGTTTTGAAACACTATTCTTGTGTTCTGAGAGGGCAATTACTTTCTAAAATGTTTGCTAACTTGATTTTTATTTTTATGCCTAATTCTATTTGCCTGTTTGTACTATATTTAAGTTTTTTGGGAATCAGTTTCAGTTGAGTACACTCTGTTTGGTGTTTTTGTGCATTTAATTTATCACAACAGGTGTCAAAATCAGGATTTTGCAATCATGATTGCATGTTGGTCGAGATTCAGGATTTTCAAGCAAAATGGGGAGAATCCCAAAGACATTGGGATGGTTGGACAGTCTGCGATGAGTAGAGTTTATGGAAGCATCACAGATGGAAGATGATCATACGTCGGTATACTAAGGTAAGAACAAAGCAGTGACCTGGGCACCAGAAGGAAAAACAAAGAGGAAGAGCAATTTAAAGAGTGCCTGGGATTGCACAGTGGAAAAAGAAAAAAACAAAGCAGGATGGCAGTCATTGTGAGAGGGCCATAGCAGCAAACCAAGTAAAGTGGATCAAGCATTTTGTGGAAGCCTTATAAGCCACAGGTGCTTATTGTTGACTGAGGTACAGAATGTATGAAGTTTGGTTGTATGGAACTAAGTAATCTCTTCATGGTAATGGGGGGTCCGCATTATAACACCCTAATCAAGGCCAGAGAAAAGTAAGGTCACTTTGTGAAAAATTAGGCAAAAATCTTTTGGTTGTATGGAACTATGTAATTTCTTGATGGTAATGAAGGGTCTGCATTATAACACCCTAAACAAGGCCAGAGAAAAGTCACGTCACTTTGGGAAAACCTAGGGAAAACTCTTTGATTTTGGCAAAGTTGGTTAAAAGTCAGGAATTCTCTTATCTTTCCATTGTGTTACAGGGTTTCATGATGAAGACCATGCAGAAAATCATCCAGAAAATGTTTTCTAAAGTTTAAAAACAAAAAAAAAGTTTAAATCCCGTAAAAAAAAAATGTAAACTCCAAAAAAGAAATAATTGTGGTCGGCAATATGCTAGAAATAACTTACAATAATAAATCATCTTATTTTTTAAGAATCTACATTTTTAATGTATTCAGAAAATCTAAATTCTGTTGATAAAATTAATTCTAATAATTTATTAAAATTGACAGTATAGTTACTAAATGATCATAAAAGATGTACAAAACTACTTAGACTTTTTAGTAAATATGCAGAAAACCTCACCAGCTGGAATAGCAACAGTTGTTGGATAAAGATCAGTTTTTAGGCTTGAAACAAGGTAAGGAAGAAGTCCTTGACTG